>JAQYVV010000034.1 GCA_030145275.1 Desulfurivibrionaceae bacterium
AATCCCGTGACAAAAAACAGGAATTTCAAAAAGCATAATGCTCCCAATATGTTGCAGACTACTGTTAAGGCACTTATTTCCGGTTTATCCGGATCAGTAATTTACCCAGACGTCTTTCCGGGCTTGACCCGGAATCCAGAGTAAATTCCCCACTAACTGGATACCGGATCAGGTCCGGCATGACGAAGCCCCATCTGCTTTGGCATAACTACTTATTTTTAGATGATTTTTGAGACTCTCGCAAAAAGTCGGAGCAGCCAGCCAGATGGCTAAGCGTAGACTTCGAAAATTCGATATATGCCCCGCAGGAAATGCCCTTGGGGTACAGATAAGCGAACGGAGTGAGACTCCGAGGCGTACCCTCAGGGGGCATAAATGGTATTTTTGACAGGGCTTCGGTTATACATATGGTATACCGAAGGTCTGTCAAAAATCCATTTATGCCCCTTGTGGGTACAACGCAGTAGATCGGATTGCTATACTCTTTGGGTACTTTTCGCAGTCTTCGCTTAGCTGCAACGCCATCATTTTTGTGACTCTTGTTCCAGAAGAGTGCCAAGAATATAGGCCGCCTCACCCACAAGATTAATACAGATCTTTCTGTTGCTATCCGGGTCTGAGTAGTATTTTTTCACGGCATCTCTATCCCGCCAATCCACTCCTGCGATCTCTCGACAATTTATGCCGCCATGCGGTTTAGCAATCTCCTCAAACTTTCTAGTAAACTTTGCCCCCAAAGACCACATTCGAGGATCTTCCTTGCCCTCAAGACTGCCCCGGCTATACATGCTCGACACCAAGGCAACGCCACCTATTAGTATCCCACAAGTGCCCCCCGTAGAGGCAATTCCACCCCCGAATGCCCCAAGCGCCTTAACAACATCTTCATTAATTTCACCCAATTTTTCCTGGCCCACGGCAAGGAGGACCTGGCTTCAATGAAACCTCTTTTTAAAAAGATCAGTCGCTTTTACTCTCATATCATCTGGTCTCATATGTCCCTCTCCTTCTTATTATTAGCGCAAATGCGTGTGCCGCAAACCGAAAATCTCTTCCGACTAACGACATGTTCTAGTTCGAAAAACAGCCTATATTGTACTTAGAAACCTCGTGAAAGTGGAGAGAATTTACCGCTAAAATTTGGACGTTTATTCTCGTCATCCCGGCATGCTGTTAACCGGGATCCAGCAATTTTATTCATAGCGCTGAATCGAAGTCTACGCTATCTCCGGCTACCTACATGCCGGAGTGAACGAGAGCGATTGTCCAGGTAAGCGTAGACTCCGACTATGGTCCGGTTTCTCGTAGATAGTGGCCATGCGATCTATAGTACAACGGCTTTTCACGAGGTCTGACTAAAATCTGCCGCCAGACATTTCTGTAGATCCCTCACTTCCTCGTGAATTTCTCCCTCGGAAAATTTTTGTAAAACTTGTCCAATTCCGCCAAGATTTTTTTGCACGACCGGCCTCTCTTTTTCCGAGACAAGCAAACCTGGAATCTTTTCAGAAACAAGCAGCACAGACTCCCTGGACAACCGCTTTTGTGCAACGGCCTGCCTTTGCATGAGAAGCTGCGGCAGAACATCAAGCATATTGCCCCACCATCCACCAACACTCAAGTGCTCAATTATCTGATGCATAAGAGTATTCAGAGTAATAAGAACCGGAGGCACAGAAGCTGTCCCCTCCTGCCTGCAGTCGCTCAAGGAAACAAAAGCCCTGCAGCTGAAAGGCCGGACCTCGTATATCCCGCAAATTCCATTTTCTAAAAAGATACATGGCTCAAAGGACCAGTTCCCCTCTGCAACAGGAATCTCATTTTGTTCGATACAGCTCCGGGCAAACTGATTAGTCGTCATCCCTGGACGAAACGGCTTGTTCTCTGACTGCATAAGGAGATCCGTAAACCTCTGCATATTAGCACTTCTTTCCATATATTGGCAGATCAGCTCCCCTTCCAGAGATGACATCGTCACACTTTGGGTGCAGCAGGTTGAGCATCCTTTCTGGCAGAAAAATATTTTTTTCTGTAGCCAATCTGCACTGTCATATAACTCCTGAAGCAGGATAATTTTTTCTTCTATTTTAAAATCATGCATATCTTATTTTAGTCCATTGCTAGAAATAACCGCACTTTCAACTTCGCAGAACAAGATTGACCCGGATTTTGAAAATACAATATCATCTCGCTTGTTCTTTATCATTTAATACAGCATGATATCCAGCAAAAAAAAAGGTATTATTGGCGAAAATTAGTGATCAACTTTTTTAAGGCAATTTTGCCTATTTAAGCACCAGACAATAAAGGCGATCCTACCCTGTAGGATTCATATATTCAGACCGCACACCTAAAACCATAAGGAAATACCCATGAACGGGGAAAAAAGATCGACTATAAAGAAGGGTCTTAAGGTCAAGATAGTCCTAAAACAAGACCAAAGAAGTGGCAAATTAACCGAAGGGATAGTCCAAGATATCCTGACCAAATCTCCCTCACACCCCTATGGCATCAAAGTCCGTTTAAGCAGCGGCGAGGTAGGGCGAGTCAAAGAGCTATGCGAATGACCCATTACATTGACGCTGATGCTTTCACCCCTGGGCAAGCAAAATTATGAGAAAAATAGCTTTTGGATACTCGACACGGTGCAATATCAAATGTGAACACTGTGTTGCAGCTGACGCCATTCCCGTAAATATAAAGATGGAACTGGCCCAGGCAAAAGAGATCATTGCTGAAATGGCTGAGGCTCAAATACAGGGCATAAGCTTCACTGCGGGAGAACCACTCATCTACCTGGATGACATTGCCGAACTGGTCAGCCTCTGTCACAAATATGGAATTTACACCCGGGTCGTCACCAACGGCTTCTGGGCTAAAACTGCAGCCCTTGCAGACAGTTGCATTGTCCAACTCAAACAAAACGGCTTGTCACAGCTGCGTCTGAGCTACAGCCGCTGGCACCAAAAAAGCATCAAGCGCCAGAACATATTAAATGCTGCTCAGAGCTGCAAGAAAAACGGCCTGGATTACTTCATTTCATTTGTAACCGATTTCTCTAGACAAGATGACGCCTTCGAACAATATCTTAGAGATCATGAGCTCAAATTTTTCCCGGAACCAGTAATATATTCCGGCCGGGCCAAATCATTTCCCCACCAACCTTTACGTACAGATTACCAGGCAAATTGCTGTGCCATGAATCCTTATCTGGCCCCAAATCTCGATATGTACGCCTGCTGCGATGCCGGTAGTCATTTTAGCAAGACAAATTTCTTCCATCTTGGCAATTTAAATGAGGAAAGCGTTGAGCAACTACTCAAGAAAAGTGAAACGAATCAGCTTTACAACCATATTCGCACCAAAGGAATTACAGATATAGCCTCTTTTGCAGGCTTTAAAGCGAGTCAAATCATTCAGTACAGAAAATGCGAACTATGTGAAAAATTATTTAACTCTGCCGAAATACTAAAATCACTGCAGCAGGAAGCTCATTCAGGCTTAAACTCCTGGTGCAGGTAATTATGAACGAGCTGATGCTGCTTACGGATGCCAGTGTGAATCCTCGTTCAGAGATTGGCTATGGGGCTTACCTTATTATCTCTGATCGTGATCTTTCGTTGGATTGCCTGAAGGCGCAAGTGAAAGTGAGGAAATTTGAGAATACATCTTCAACAAAATTGGAATTGCAGACTTTATTATGGGCCTTAGGCGACCTCAAAGACGTAGGAAGTAAAGTGACTGTCTATACGGATTCCCAAAACATTATGGGTCTACCAGGAAGACGTGAGCGATTCGAACAAAATGACTACTTTTCAAAGAAAAACAATCGCCTTAAAAATTATAAGTTGTACCAGGAGTTTTATAAAATAACTGATCGGCTAGGTTGTGAATTTGTTAAGGTCCACGGCCATAAGAAGACAAGCCAAAAAGATGAAATTGACGGGTTTTTCACCCTTGTGGATAGGGCTTCAAGAAAAGCACTGAAAGGAGATAATCAGGCCCATGAGCTTAAGTAACAAAGAAGCCGACGAAAAACTGCACGGTGTAACTCTGGAGCAGATAGTAACCAGCCTGGTAGAACATTACGGCTGGGAGGAGCTGGGCAAGCGTATCAATATCCGCTGCTTCAACAACGACCCCTCGGTAAAATCCAGCCTAAAATTCCTGCGAAAAACCCCTTGGGCAAGAAAAAAAGTAGAGGTTTTATATCTCGGCACGCTTTAGCGTGCCGAGAGTTGCAAGATGAAAGATGAAAGCTGAAAGAGGATAAACAGACCGGGGTTCGTACCCGTTTTTCCTTGCAACTTGCAACTTGCAACTTTCCCCTTTCAACTTCCCTTAACCCATCACCTGCTCAACTGCCACCGCAACCGCGACGGACGCACCAACCATAGGATTATTCCCCATACCAATCAGTCCCATCATTTCTACATGGGCAGGCACAGAAGAAGAGCCGGCAAACTGGGCATCAGAATGCATCCGGCCCATGGTGTCGGTCATACCGTATGAAGCAGGTCCCGCTCCCATATTATCGGGGTGCAGAGTACGACCAGTACCGCCTCCGGAGGCCACTGAAAAATATTTTTTACCCAGCTGCTGACACTCTTTCTTATAAGTGCCCACAACCGGATGCTGAAACCTGGTGGGATTTGTCGAATTACCTGTAATTGAAACATCGACCCCCTCATGATGATTAATAGCAACACCCTCCCGCACATCATCGGCTCCATAACAATTCACCAGGGCTCTTTCTCCATCTGAGTATGGTGTTTTTTGAACAATTTCAAGCTCTCCGGTTTTATAGTCAAACTTGGTCTGAACATGGGTAAAACCGTTGATCCTTGAGATGATCTGGGCCGCATCTTTTCCCAGCCCATTTAAGATAACCCTAAGCGGATCTTTCCTTGCCTTATTCGCAGAACGAGCCAAGCCAATGGCACCCTCAGCCGCCGCAAAAGATTCATGCCCGGCCACAAAGGCAAAACACTTCGTCTCCTCTTTAAGCAGCATGGAGGCTAAATTCCCGTGCCCAAGACCAACTTTACGATCATCTGCAACTGACCCGGGTATGCAAAAAGACTGTAGGCCCTCGCCTAGAGTTTCCGCAATCTCTGAACCGACTTTTTGGCCCTTGGTAATTGCAATTGCCGCCCCAGTAATATAGGCCCAACAGGCATTATCAAAGCATATCGGCTGTATCTCTCTAACCAGCCCGGCAATATCTAGCCCCTTCGCCTTACAAATCTTTTCGGCCTCTTCCAATGAAGAAATTCCATGTTTTTCAAGAACAGGGGTAATCTGCCCGATCCTTCTTTCGTAACTTTCAAAAAGTGCCATGATTATTTGCTCCCCTTCCTATTCGTGTCTCGGGTTAATTGTTTTTACAGCATCTGCAAATCTTCCATAGGTGCCTGTGCTTTTTTCCAACGCCTCTTTGGGGTCGGTGCCGGCATTTATCAGCTCCATCATTGGTCCAAGTTTTACAAATTCATAGCCGATAATCTCATCATTGGCATCAAGGGCTAGTTTGTTCACATACCCTTCAGCCATTTCCAGGTAGCGTGGCCCCTTTGCTTTGGTGGAATACATGGTGCCGGTTACCGTCCGCAAACCTTTGCCAAGATCCTCAAGTCCTGCTCCAACTGGCAGTCCACCTTCAGAAAAAGCTGTTTGGGTGCGCCCGTAAACAATTTGCAGAAAAAGTTCCCGCATGGCGACATTTATAGCGTCACAAACGAGATCTGTATTCAAAGCTTCAAGAATGGTTTTACCACTCAATATTTCTGCAGCCATGGCGGCAGAATGGGTCATCCCGGTGCACCCAACAGTCTCAATCAAGGCCTCTTCAATAATCCCTTCCTTGACATTCAATGTCAGCTTGCAGGCTCCCTGCTGGGGCGCACACCAGCCAACACCGTGGGTGAGGCCTGAAATATCTTTCACTTCTTTGGCCTGGACCCATCGTCCCTCCTCAGGGATGGGGGAAGGTCCGTTGTTAGGTCCTTTAGCTACGCAGACCATTCCTTCAATTTCCGGTGAATAATTCATCCATTAACTCCTTGTATTATTTAGTTCCTTAGAAATTTTTTCTTGTTGCAACAACAAGAAAAAATATCGTAAAGGCACTTATCCCCGCATGGGGGTTAGTCGGTATTTGAGCTGCAACGGTTTCAAGTTAAAGTAAAGACGATAAGTAAAGAAAGCAAGTTCTAAAAACAGTCTAATCCTCCCTTAACTCCCAAACAATGAGCAGCAAAACTTAAACCATCAAGTCCAGGCATAATTGTTTTTTCTTGATCATACCTGCGTATTCAAAATATTAGAGCTTTTACCAACTTATGACTGAATCGGCACCCTTTCTTGCTGATTAAAAATTTATTTTTTGATCCCACCCCTTTTTTCTTCATTTTTTTCTGTTTTATACCGATACTATAATGTATAGCCCACACTCCTTTCAACACCCCACAAGGGGGTATAAGTGCCTTAACAGTAGAGTGTAACATGTTTATTTCAAAATACTTTTTAGCATTTCGTCTTTTTTTATGGCAGAAATTCAGTGCTAAGGCACTAAACGCACCTTTTCAAAACATGGAGGTTTTGACATGGTAATAAAAGCATATGGCGTCTACGAAAGCTTCAAAAGCACAATCACGCAGCAGACTAAACAAACAGAAAAAGGCCAGGAAGTAGAGACCAGCACCATAAAGACGCAGGAAGTTCTCCATAACGAATTCCGCTTGGAACTTCTGGAAAAAGCATTAGAAGATTTTGACCAGCAAAGTGGCATTATGAGCTTGGTTGATAATGCGGTTGAGTCTAACCCAGACGACGTTGACCTTTCCCAAATGCAATATAATGGCCGGTCGATTCTCGATTTTTCCCAAGAAGAAGCGACAGAAATGGTCAGTGATACCGGCTATTTTGGGGTCGAAAACACAGCCAAACGACTCTCAGAGTTTGTAATCAGCGGTTCTGGTGACAACTTAGACAAGCTCAAGGCTGGCCGCGAAGGTATACTTTCCGGCTTTAAGGAAGCTGAGGAAATTTGGGGCGGAACTCTTCCAGATATAAGTTACAAAACATTGGAAGCAGCCCTTGCCAAGATTGACGAGCGCATTCAAGAATTGGGCGGTCAGGTTGTCGATACAACCGCATAAAAAATAGCATCCAGTAAAAACACCACAACCCAGTACCCCAAGGGCACTCCATTCAGGGCGTATATCGGATTACTATACCCTTTGGGTACTTTTCGTAGTCTACACTATCTGCAACGCCATCATATTTTTAGGTTCTCTATTTTGTCAGCAAGTTCCTTGCTGACTTTAACCTTTCCCTCAAGGACACACCCAGGCCTGCCGGGAATGCACTCCGAGTTCAGCTTGTTGCACTTATCACTTCCTAAATCATAGTTTTTGCACGCAAATGTCATATAAAAACACCTTTACGAGGTGGCATACGATTTTCGTATCTCCCCCTCCTTTTCATTTCCAAAAATTGAAAACCTATGAACCAACTCAGCAAGAAAATGAGTTGACCCTTTACCATACCGATCCAGTTTTATTCCCCCCCAAACATTCTCTCCAAAAGTGGTGACAAATACATAATCCAGACTTTCTGGATCGGAGTCTACGCTTACCTCCGGTTAAGAACATCCCGGAATTACCAGTTTACAAGGGCGCGATCGTCATTCCCGCATGAAGTTAGCGGGAATCCAGGAGTTCCACCACCACTTTTGGAGAAGTTACCAAAAGACTTTCACCCCAGCCAAAAATCGAGTATAGTTCAGGGTTTTTGGACGTCCAAAAAATAACATCGACATGAAATTATAATTATAAAAAGGAGATTTACCATGAAAATAATGCTTTTAGGCGCTCCTGGCGCCGGTAAGGGAACAGTTGCAAAATTATTGACCGCTCTGGACGGATCTATACAGATCTCAACTGGCGACATTCTTCGGGCTCAAGTCCGGGCAGGCTCAGACCTCGGCAAAAAAGCCCAGGAATTCATGAATGCGGGTGACCTGGTACCGGATGAAGTCATCATGGGCATGATGGAAAAACGCCTTCAGGAACCAGATTGTCAAAAAGGCTTCCTGCTTGACGGTTTTCCACGCACCATTCCCCAAGCCGAACAACTTAAAGTCCTTATGGAAAAAATCAACATCGACCTTGATATGGTCGTCAACATTGACGTTCCCCGTGACGTTATTCTCGACAGACTCTGCACCAGAAGAACCTGCAACAACGGTGACTGTCAGGAAATTTACAACGTTAAAAGCAATCCACCAAAGACAGAAGGAATCTGCGACAAATGCGGCAGTCCAGTTATCCAGCGAGATGATGAAACAGAAGAGGCGATCACCCACCGCCTTGAAACCTTCAGCGAAAAAACGGCTCCGCTGATCGGCTACTACGAAAAAGAAGGGAAATTCATCAACATTCCATGTACCTCCAGTGATGATGTGGTTAATGCCATCAAAGAAAAACTTAGCCTATAAATCCCATGGGCATTGCCCGAGGCACATTCTTTGTCTGATAAAAACATAACTATTATCGGCGGCGGTCTTGCCGGCAGTGAAGCTGCCTGGCAAGCCGCCAACCTTGGCTGCTCAGTCACCCTGATTGAGATGAAGCCCAAAAAATACAGCCCGGCCCATAAATCTGCAGGTCTTGCAGAACTGGTCTGTAGTAATTCTTTCCGTTCCAATGACCCAACTTCCGCGGTCGGTCTTCTCAAGGAAGAGATGCGGCGTTTTGACTCCTTAATCATTAAAGCTGCCGACCACTGCCAGGTACCTGCGGGAAAAGCTCTGGCAGTCGATAGGGATAAATTTTCTAAATTCATTACCGATAAGCTCACCGACCACCCCCTCATCACTCTTGCAAATGAGGAGATCCAGTCACTACCTCTTACAAACGACAATCAGCATCCGACAATTTTAGCCACCGGCCCCCTAACAACCAAGGAACTAGCCGATAGCCTTGCGCAAATCACCGGCAAGGAGCATCTTTCCTTCTATGATGCCATTGCCCCCATTGTCTACGAAGAATCCCTCAACAGGGATATCATCTTTCAGGCCTCCCGCTATGACGATGGCCCCGGTGATTATCTGAATTGCCCCATGAACAAAGAGGAGTACCTGCAATTTATTGAGGCGATAAAAAAAGCAAAAAAGGTCCCCTTAAAATCCTTTGAAGAGACAAAATATTTTGAAGGGTGCCTACCTGTTGAGGTTATGCTGGAAAGAGGCGACGATACCCTACGCTTTGGCCCTATGAAACCAGTGGGTCTGCCAGACCCAAGGACCGGCGAAGACACCTACGCTATTGTGCAGCTCCGCAAAGAAAACATAGAAGGGACCACCTACAACATGGTCGGTTTCCAGACAAAACTGACCTATGCTGGGCAGGAAGAGGTTTTTAGACTTATTCCGGGAATGGAAGAGGTTGAGTTTGTTCGACTTGGCAGTATCCACCGCAACACCTTTATCTGCGCCCCGGAAGTGCTGTCACCCACCCTGCAATTAAAAGAGAGAACCGATCTTTTTCTGGCAGGCCAGCTGACTGGGGTTGAAGGTTACGTCGAATCGACCGCCATGGGTATCTTAGCTGGTCAAAATGCGGCCCGCTCTATTCTGGGCCAGCCCTTACTTGTGCCGCCCCCAGACACCGCCCACGGCTCCCTGGTGCAGCACTTAACAGGGGCAGACAAGAAACGTTTTCAACCTTCAAATATAAATTTTGGCCTGTTTCCACCCATTGAAAAAAAGATGCCAAAAAAATTCCGAGGACAACATCGTGCAGAAAAGGCAAGCATCTCACTTGAACAATGGTTTAAAGCCGAGGGGATTTCTCAATAAACAAAAAAGCCCCTCTTTTTTGTTACAACTCACTTTACTGAACCTACTTATAATTGTGACAATGGCCGTAACCGTTCAAGCAGGAATCCAGCCGATCAGCCAGGAACTCACAATTTCCATTGATACAGCAAACAGCAAGCTGAACGCCTCAGCTGAGATCACGGTTCCAACTCCCGGTGACGTCCATTTCGATCTATCCGGCCTGACCATTAACTCTTTAAGCATTGACGGCAGCAGTTCAGACCCCGCACTTCTGAGAGAAAACACCCTCATCCTTGAAGAATCAAATTCCGCAAGAAAAATAAACATAGAGTACCAACTGACCTGCTTCAGCGGCGGAAACAGCCCTTGCGTGATAAATGAGAACGCCGCTGTGATGATCGGCAACTGGCATCCTGTACCAAATCGTGACGCCCTGTTCAAACTGACCGCCCATATCCCTGACAACTTTGAGGCCGTTTCAGAAGCCGATACTATCCTGGTCAGTCAAAACGGCCCAAACAAGCAGGTAGAATTTCACTTCCCCCACCCCACAAGATCTATTCATTTCGTTGCCGGGCCATACACCTTGGAAGAAGAGCCCTTCGGCACAGAGCAGACCCTGGCCTCCTATTTTTTCAAGGAAGACCAGGCCCTTGCCGCCTCCTATCGCCAGAAAGCAAAAGAGTATCTGGAAAGATACATTGAACTCATCGGCCCATATCCGTACAAAAGATTCGCCATTGTTGAAAACAGACTGCCAACTGGATATGCCATGCCGACCTTTACCCTCCTTGGGCAAAGCGTTGTCCGCCTGCCCTTTATTGTCAATACCTCCCTGGGTCATGAAGTGCTGCACTCCTGGTTTGGCAACGCTGTCCGGGTTGACCGCAACAGCGGTAACTGGTGTGAGGGCCTGACAACCTACCTTGCAGACCAGGCCTATGCCGCCGACAAAGGCGAAGACCGAATTTTCAGAAAAGGTCAGCTGATCAAGTACCAGAGTTACGTCAATACCGACAACGCCCTCCCCCTGAATCAGTTTATTGGTGCTGGTCTCGGCACAAACAAAGAGCAAAAAGCAAGCCGGGCCGTAGGCTATGGCAAAAGCAGCATGATTTTCCACATGCTCAAGACAAAATTAGGAGCTGATTTGTTCAACCAGGCACTGCGTGATTTATACAGCAGAATGAATGGTAAAATCGCGAGCTGGCAAGATATTCAAATCAGTTTTGAGAATAGCGCCTCAAGAGATCTTGACGCCTTTTTCAGCCAATGGCTCAGCAGAATGGACATCCCGGCCATTAATGTGCAAAAATTAAAACTTCTTGAAGAAGACGGTCAACTGCTGCTCTCCTTTAACATCCTGCAAGACACTGAACTCCCTTATGAACTTGACCTTTCTCTGCAGATTGAAGTCCCAAGCGGCCAAATTGACAAAACCATTAAAATAGAAGAGCTTGAGACCCTGGTTGAAATCCCATTAGCAGAATACCCAACCCAAATGGTGCTCGACCAAAATTATGATCTGATGAGAAAACTCATACCTTCTGAATCTCCCCCTGTTTTGGATAGCTTTGCCGGAGCCGAGAATAGTCTTGCCGTTGTCAGTTCGACTGACATCGATCTTTTTAAGCCTTTGATTGATTCCCTAGAATCAGACGGAACCCAGATTCTTGCTGCCGATGAGGTGACAGATCAAGACTTGGCGGAAAATTCCGTTATTTTTCTAGGTAGCAAGGGAGACCTGCCCAGAGGTTTTTTTGCCCAGGTTGAACACGCCGAAAAGGGTCTGACAATCGATATCAGAAGAAATCCATTAAACCATGAGCATGTCGCCATTCTCGCCTCGGTCGATGCAAGGGAGGAGACCCAAAAGGCAGCTGCCAAATTGAGACATTATGGGAAATACAGTTCTCTTCACTTTGTAAATGGTCGGGCAAGCAGTAAAGAAACTGCGCCATCCATAAACGGGCAGCAATACTACCTTGACCAGCAACCTCTCGGCATACAAGTGCAAAAGTCCCTTGATTTTAAAGATATCATCAACGACATATCCAGTAAAAAAGTTATTTATGTGGGGGAATCACATACACGTTACGAAGACCATAAATTGCAGCTCAGGGTTATCAGAGAACTATTCAACCGAGATCCTAAACTTGCAATTGGCATGGAAATGTTTCCCCGCTCCGGCCAGGAATCTCTTGATCAATTTATCTATGGTAAAATTGATGAAAAAGAATTTTTAAAACGATCCGAATATTACAAGGTCTGGAGTTACGATTATCGCCTGTACCGTGAAATATTAAACTACGCCAGGCAAAATAAGATCCGCGTTGTCGGCTTGAATATTGAAAAAGCAAAGGTCAGCAAGGTTTACAAGGAAGGTGGTATTTCAAGCCTGGACCCGGAAGAAAAGGCATCCATACCCGTTGACCGTGATCTTGCCATGCCCTACTACCGGGAAAGACTAAATGCCGTTTTTGCCATGCACCCGCAGCACGGCGGCACACCGCAACTTGCCAACTTCCTTCAGGCCCAGGCCATTTGGGACGAGACCATGGCAGAATCCATCTTCAATTACCTAAGCGAACACCCCCTAGAAAAAATGGTTGTCCTTGCCGGCAAGGCCCACGTTGTTAAGGAAAACGCCATCCCCCCCAGAGTAAGCCGCCGCCTGCAACTGGATCAAAGTATCATAATAAGCGCCGATGGAGGAGCTCTTCATCCCCCGGAAGCAGACTATATCCTCTTCCCGCCCCCGGCTCGCCTCCCCCCTAAAGTGCTTATGGGAATTATGATGCAGGAAGATGAGGAGAAAAAGCTGGTCATAATTGCTGGCCTTGCCCCCAAGGGCAGCGCCGAAAAAGCTGGTATCAAGAAAGACGATATCTTTATAAGTCTTGACGATGAACAAATTTCAACGATTGCGGATGTCAAAATTATCATGTTATTTAAGCAGAAAGGTGACACTCTAAAGATAGGAATACAACGACCGCGCGCCTTATTCTCCGACGAGATGCTCACCTTTGAGATTGAACTGTAATTAATGCAGGATAACTATTGTGAATTCTTATAAAAAAATCCTTGCTGACACCAAAAAAATTCTCTCTTTTCATCGCTCCATTGGCATTGAAAAGATTCCCTTGACCCAAGGGTTACGTGATTTCCTGGCACTGCCAATCAAAAGCCCTCAGCCGGTGCCTGTTCAAAAAAAACCTCAAAAAGTTGAACTACCAGACCCAGAACCAACCTTACCTAAGAGCACAGGAACGATAAGTGAGATCCGGGCCGAGATTGGCGACTGTACCCGTTGCTCCCTGCACCAGGGCCGGACATCTATTTTATTTGGCCGTGGCAGCGTCAAGGCAAAACTGTTTATTGTCGGGGAGTGGCCCAATCGCCTTGACGACCAGTCGGGTGAAATATTCAGTGGAGAAGAGGGTGAGATGTTGGACAAAATGCTCACCCATGTGTTGAACATGAGCAGGGATGAGGTCTACCTCTCATCTATTATTAAATGCCGGGTGCCAGACGATGCCCATCCAGACTCCCAACAGATCCGCTCCTGCACCCCTTTCCTTCTCAATCAACTTGCCGTTGTTAAACCTGAGATTATCTGCGCCATGGGACCTCTGGCGGCCCAAACTCTACTCAAAACAAATAAACCTCTAATCCGGCTTCGGGGACATTTTCATGAAGTAAATGGCACCCCTCTCATGCCTACCTTCCACCCCTCTTATCTCATAAAAAATCCGGAAATGAAAAAAGCGGCCATGCAAGACCTGCAAATGATCAGACAAAAACTGGGTCTGTAAACTCCCCCTGTCTCTTTTTCCTTATTCAAACTAAGAGATGTTTCAACCTATATCTGAAGTTGTTCCTTACTTCAATCTTACTCAGCAGGAAAATCTCAATATTTTCAAGCACCTCTCCTCACGCCAGATCTTAATTATGGCTCACCAGGGGAATCACCCGGTACTCATAGGGAAAACCCCAAAAAGCTATAGGGGTTTCCCCTGTATTTACTTTATATATTTAATTGATTATGCTTTGCGGATCTAATTCATCTTGAATGGGATAGTTTGTTCCTTAACAAAGGGAAACACATCCAACTGTGGTGGTCTTTCAGTTTCAGAAAGTGTGGTCAGAGACGGAAAATTATTGCCTTGAGAAATGTTTGAGCTAGAGAATGTGCCCAATGCTTACAGGTCCAGGCCCTCAAGAGGGCTGGTGAGACGGGAAATATCCTTGTCCATCACATGGGTGTACATTTCTGTAGTTTTAACATCGGCATGTCCCAGAAGTTCCTGAAGTACACGAATGTTGACACCATTCTCCAACATGGTAGTCGCAAAGCTGTGGCGCAGGGTATGGCAGGTGGCCTGTTTATCAATGCCAGCCCGTTATGCTGCAAGTTTTACAGCTTTTTGCAGGCCAGATTCCATGACATGATGGCGTCGTTCTTTTTTCGACCTGGGATCAATTGATCTTTTTCTTGAAGGAAAGAGGTATTGCCAAATTGACTCCCTGGCAGCATGAGTGTACTTGCGAGACAAGGCAGGAGGGAGATAAACCTCTCCGAAACCTTCCTCCAGGTCAGCATGATGTAATGCTTTTACACGCTCCATATGGGCATGTAGTAGAGGGATAACCGGCGGGGCGAGAATAGTACTCCGCCACTTATCGCCCTTCCCGAGTACTGTGATCCGTTTACGATCAAAATCAATATCCTTGATCCGTAACCTGACACACTCCATGAGCCGGAGCCCGGAGCCGTAGAGGAGTTTGGCCATAAGTGCATGAGTACCATCGATATAACGGAAAAAACGTGAAACCTCTTCGGTGCTGAGCACGGTTACAGTCTTATGTTTTTTCTTGGCCCGGATGTGTGCTATTTTTCCATCTAAGGGTTTATCAAGCACCTCACGATAAAGAAAGACGATGGCATTAAGGGCCTGCCTCTGTGTGGAAGATGAAACTTTTTGTTTCACTGCTAGGTCGGAAAGGAAACGCTCCACATCTCTGACGCCAAGATCCCGGGGATGGGTCTTCCCACCAAAGAAATGGATAAAACGCAGTATCCACTGGGAGTACGTTTGTTCGGTGCGGTTGGCATAATGGTGATAGCGCAGCACCTCGCATACCTGCTCCATTAGCTTAAGTTTCGGATTAGGGTGGAACTTAGGTTTATTTTCCATGTTAGCCAGCTTAATATCAGGATACATGGAAAAAACAACAAGAAAAGTAATATGTGGAAACTATTTTCCACTTTAGTCAGTCCAATATCGGAATAAGTGGAAAAAACCGGTATCTATTACTCTTAATATGATGGAAAAATTCCACTTATTAACAATGTTATCTTCAACAAACGATCACAAAATATAATATAAATAAAGGATGAAATATGGCCCTTATAGATGATGTAAATGAAAGAAGGCGAGAAATAAGAACTGATGGTTATGCTATGTCAATTGGTGAATGGGCATCTTTATATGAAAACAAAGAAATTGATATCCATCCTGAATTTCAGCGCTTTTATCGCTGGTCCGAAGCACAAAAAACAAATCTTATTGAATCAATACTCTTAGGTATCCCCATACCCCCTGTTTTTGTCAGTCAACGAGCTGATGGTGTATGGGATGTAGTTGATGGGCTTCAAAGGCTTTCAACAATATATCAGTTCATGGGCACATTAAAAGATGAGAATGGTAACAATATTGCGCCACTAACTCTTACCGAAACTAAGTACCTACCTGCCCTTAAAGGGAAAAAATGGAACAATCCTGACGACCCGGACAGTTCATTATCTCAGGATCTTAGATTGTTAATAAAGAGATCAAAAATAAGTGTCAGCATTATACTAAAAGAAAGTGATGAGTCGGCAAAATATGACCTTTTTCAACGACTAAATACTGGAGGGTCACACCTTAGCCCACAGGAAGTTCGCAACTGTATTTTAGTAATGCTCAATAAAGAATTTTTCCTGTGGTTAAAAAATCTATCATCATATGAACCATTTCAGGAATGTATTGCTCTCAGCGAGAGGCCATTAAGTGAATCATATGATTTAGAATTAGCACTTAGATTTGTCATTTTTTCTTTGATTGAAGAAGCAGAGCTTAATAATGTTGGTGATGTTGGTATCTTCATAACAGACAAAATGTCTGAAATTGCCTCCCAAGAAGAGTTTGATAAAAATCGATGGGGTGATTTATTCAAAAAAACATTTGATGCATTAACTGTTGAGCTGAATGACAGTTCTTTTAAGCGATATAATGTCAATAAGTCAAGGTTCATGGGGGGATTTTTGTTATCCCAATTTGAAGTCGTAGCTTGTGGTATCGCATATAATTTAGACAGAAACATTCCAATCACTAACATCACCCAAAAAGTCGCAGATATATGGAATAATCCCGAATATACAGACTGGTCTGGTTCTGGAATAACTGCCACGAGAAGATTGCCTCGCCTAATACCGTTTGGTAGAGAGGTTTTTTCTAATGGCAATTAGAACAAAGGAAGATTTGATAGACAAAATAGCATCAGATCACGTGTGGAGAATTAAAGAAATTTCTGAATTAAAAAGTCTAATTGAATCGCGCACTTTATCTAAATCCAAAAAAAATGTTCTTTGCCGTGCAGGGGTGGCTCTACTCTACGCCCACTGGGAGGGTTTTGTCAAAAAAACAGGCTCTTATTTTCTTGAATATGTATCCTTCCAAAGGCTCCCAGTGGCCGATTTAAAATCTAATTTTGTAACATTAATGTTAAAAAACGATATTGACGAAGCAACTAAATCAAAAAAATATTCCATTTTTGATAAGCTCACAGATTTTCTAATAACAAAACAATCAAATCGATCAAAAATACCTTTTAAAAATGTTGTTAACACGGAAAGTAACTTGTCAACAAAGGTACTGAAAGAAATTACTTGGTGTTTAGGGATTGGATATGAACTTTTTGAATCAAAAGAGAAATTAATAGACTTGAAACTAGTTGGCAGGCGTAACCATGTTGCACATGGAGAAGACCTACCTGTTAATGCTGGTGACTTTACTGAAATGGCAGGTGAGGTCATAGGCTTAATGAATACTTTTAGGAACCTTGTGGAAAACTCTGCAGTTTTAGGAGAATACAAAAGGGCAATTTAAAAAAGATAACAAAAGCATTCAGCGGAACAAAAAAGGCACGTTTTCTCAAGTAATTATCTGCCGTGTATACGGTGCCATAAATTAAAACCGAGCTGCTTTTTTGCTCCGCTGATGCAGGTCGTTGGGTGGGACAAAAATATGAGCAATCCTAACGAAACTTTATACAACAAACTGAAAGGCAATAAATCCTCTTTGGTTATTTTAAACGCTCTTGTCGTATACCATAGAGAGAATGACAAAGAATTTAGCAAGTATGTGAAAGAGAAAAATATAGACATAAGTTGTAAAACTAAATGTAATTATTGTTGTTACCTGCCTGTCAGTGTTCACCCATACGAAGTTTTCCTTATAAACTGGTATATGAATAGTAAGTTTTCCAAAGGCAAAAAGGAACAAACAGTTGTCTCACTAGAAAAATACAATCAAACTATAGCGAAACTTTCAAAACATGCTCGGGTAGTACAAAATATCCCATGTCCAATGCTTGTTGATGGAGCGTGTGTTATTTATAAGGCTCGCCCTTTCTCATGCCGTAATTATTATTCCCTGGATGTTGCTTCATGTGAGCGGTCATTTAACAATCCAGATGACCTCGAAGAAACAAGACCTTTTAACGAAGATTTAACCATTAATCTGCAAGCCTCTCGGGAAATGGTTTCCAGAATATTTTATGAGTTTGGGTATGACACATCTCCACACGAGCTATGCACCGCACTTTTAGCTCGTATTCAGTCCCCCACCAGTCAAAAGAGATGGGTAAAGAAGAAAAAAGCATTTGTGGACATTGGTACATACTCAAACGATTAGGAACACTTAAAGCACCATGCAGTTCGTTAATTAACATAAATCACCCAATCGGGATAGGGAGCCACTCTAGTGGCCCCCTCCCACAGCACCGTACATACGGGTCCGTATACGGCGCCTAGCCTGCTATTAACAGAGATACTTCATCGGGCAAATCGAATCCATATCAAGTGTCTATCGGGCCGTGACCGGA
>JAQYVV010000064.1 GCA_030145275.1 Desulfurivibrionaceae bacterium
TATTGTTCCATCCACCTTTCTTACCAAGGAAGAGTTGAAGAAGAAGAAGGAGGCACAGAACGGCAAGCCAAAGTTCATTAAAGAGGCTGATCTTCTCCATCATTTTGAGAACAAGGATGCCAATGACAAAAATGGTGACGCACCGGCTCCAAAAGAAAAGACTGAAGAAGAGATAAAGATTGAAAAAGAGGCTGAAATTAAAGAGCAGATCGAACAGGATAATCAGCTCAAGCAGGCCCTCATGCTCCTAAAAGGTGCATCAATCTTTGGTTCGTTTGACGGACAATAACGTTACAATAAGCTCAACAGACGTGTTGTCCTAAAATAGGTCGACATTTTTTTAGAGTCTGTAAATTAAATTGTATATTAACTTCTAGTTGATTAATTCCTAGTCAAGAGAAAAAAACAATGGATAAAGACCCTTAAACACCAGAATACCTGAGTGCTTTCTCAGCGCAACTCGCAAAGATCACCGTTAAAGTTGCATTAACAAGGCGGACTATAACGATAAGAAACTGGAAACCAGTAATGGATCGTTGATGATCGAATTCGAAGAGCAGCTGGCTCCTACGTATGAAGAAGGTAATTACAAAGATTTGTTACAGGTATAAAAAAATTCTTGCTTTAATATCCCCATTTCCTCGTTTCGAGGAATACAGTTCCGTATCAATCTGCCACTCATGGATTAATTCCGACGTTCGGCAAGATTCTATGCTCTCAACTCGAAATATATTTATATTTCAGCGACAATCCAAGTAATGCGTAGCGGTAGAAATTACTGTTTGATTGTATAGAGCCTTACCCATGCCCGTGACGACACGTTCACTCTTCATATTATTACTCAAAGAGTATCCGACTATTTTCCGACCATAGGTAGCAATTACTAGCAAAAGATAATGTATCCTCACCACATCTTTTGACTATCTGATATCACAGATAAAGACTTCATCCAAACATCTCACTAAAAATGACTGTTTAGCACGCAGTCCTTCCTCTGATTGACAAAGAGTAGCCATTCGGAGTTTCACTTTTAGGTTGCTTCTCCTTGATTTTCCATAAAAATAGGCCCTTTTATTATAAACTTTTCATAGACGAGACAAAACGCAAACAGAAGCCCTTACGACTGTAAATACTTCTCAATAGAATCAGCAATGGTCTTAAAAATGGCTGTAAATTCTTTTTCATCACGCTCTAGAAGAGTAACCCGAAATCCTTGCAGCTCTGTCGCAAAAGAGGTCAACGGCACAACAACAACACCCGTTGAGCCAAGCAGGTAATAAACAAACCTCTTATCAAATGAGACATCAGGCCCGGAAAGAAGATTTTCGATATGAGTACGCACCTCTTCATTTTCAATAGGCAATGTTTGGTTGTTACTTAGAACACCTTCCTCAAACACAATACTCATATAGAACGCACCATTGGTACGATTAACCTTGATGCCGTCAACTTTCTTCAAGCAATCATAAGCGATATTTGAATAACGCTCATAACGACCAACCCGCTCTTTCAGGTACCCCTGATATTCCGGATGGCTGATTAATTTCGGCAAAGCCATTTGCGGTAATGTTGTGGAACACACCTCTGTCATTTTTGCATTGAGGATTGAGGCGACATACTTACAAAACATTGGGTCTTTATCGGCGTTATAAACCTCAATCCAACCGCAACGAGAACCAGGCCAAGGCATCTCTTTAGAGATCCCACGCATGGCAATAGCCGGCACATCGGCAACAATGTCAGACAAGGGTGCCGTTGTCTTGCCGTTATAAATAATATTCTGATACACCTCATCACAAATAATGAAGAGATCATAACGTCTGGCAATCTCAACCATACCCTGCAAAATAGACTTAGGGTAGACAGCACCGGTTGGGTTGTCAGGATTAATAATGAGAATACCAGCAACCGCAGGATTATACTTAACCCGCTTCTCAAGGTCATCAAGATCAGGGTACCAATTATTATCAGGATCAAGCTTATATGTCACCGGCCGATCTCCGGCATGGGCAGCTTCTGCTGAAGAGTGCGTTGTATAACTTGGAGTTGGCACAACAACCCTGGCATTGCGGTTCAAGAAGCCAAAAACCTTTGAAATCGCATCGCCAAGGCCATTAAAAAACAAGATATCATCGACGCCAATCTGGGCTCCACCACGCTTGTTGGTCTGCTCAGCGATAAATTCCCTTGTAGCGAGCATCCCACGAGTTGGGCAATAACCATACGACGCATCTTGCATGGCTATCTCAGCAACGATCTCTTTCATCCATAGGGGAATCTCTTCACCCTTGGCAACAGGATCACCGATATTCTCCCAGTGGGCCTTAATACCATTCTCTTGTAATTTCTGACCAACATTAACAATATTACGAATTTCGTAAGTAAGCTCTCCAGCTCCAATGTGGACAATATCTGTACGCATCTTATTACACTCTCCGCCCTTCCGAGGAAGTGGCTCTATATCATCAACAACCCTTCACAGAGTCTATAATTTCTATCCAACAAAACAACAATTTCTACCACGCACCCCCTAGCCCGTCAACAAATTGCTTAACTTTTCACAGAGACAGTCCGATGAGAATCATTATGAATAAAGAAAAGAGAGTTACTTCCACGGAGAGATATCATGGAAAAAATATGGCGTTTTCAAATTATCGAAGGAACAGTAAAGAACGGATCAAAACAAAGAAAACAACTCACACTCAGTGGCTGCAACGAGCCATTTAAGGATCGCTACTATTGCCCGAAGAAACAATGGTTCTCAAAAGCCCCCTGCCCCTTTGCCAATAAAAGAGAGTGTGAAAATTACGCCCTCATGTGTGGCGGCATCCTATAACCTGAGTTTAGCCCCATAAAGATTTAGTATGATTACCCAGAACAAAAAAAAGGAGGATTTCCGTAAATCGGAAATCCTCCTTTTTTTTACGCACCTCATATCACTTTCTGTTTACATGGCAAGCCCAAGCGCTCCAGCATCAGCCACACCCGCGGCAACCTTCTGGTACTGATTACGTTGATACCCACCTGCACTACCGACAGGGCCTTTTTCAGAAGAAGCCCCATCATCCTCATCAATGATATTCTGCCCCGCCTGTTCAACGGCGCTAGTCTCACTATCCTCCGGCTTCAACTGCAACTCCGACC
>JAQYVV010000011.1 GCA_030145275.1 Desulfurivibrionaceae bacterium
AGGCAGATTGGCAAGTGCCGCCGGGGCTTCTCCTGCCACCAGGGTGATATTATGCAAACTAAAATGACTAATATTTGCCTTGATATTTTCCACTTCCTGGGGGCTGCGTTCCAGCGCAAATATATGCAGTTGCGGGCAAAGCCTGGCTGTCTCCACCGAGATGGAACCGCTTCCTGCGCCGATGTCCCAAAAAACTCCGGTTGCAGGCAGTTGCAAGGTATGGAGGGTGGCGGCCCGCACCTCATTCTTGGTGATCAATCCCCGGCTGTGGGTGATATCCTCTTCTCTGAGTCCAAGAGAGAAAGATGTGTCCCGGATGTCATCATTTAGCGGTCTTTTGAGGATCATCACATTTAGATCGCTAAAACTTTGTGCCGCTATCTCGCCAAGGTTGCCTTGGCTTAGTTTTTCGTCAGCCAATCCTAAATTTTCGCCAACAAAGATCTCATAGGAATCGGCTAATTTCGTCTTTCCACAGTTTTGCAAATGTGTAAGCAAAGTTTCTGCCACCTTAGTTGGAGAATTATCCCTATCGGTCAATACCAGGACTTTTTCGTGTGGCAAAAGCAAACGGGCCAGATTACCAGCCTCGCGGCCGTGCAGGCTGATAAAGGCCGCATCGTCCCAAGGTTCTTGAAAACGGGCAAAGGCGAGTTGCATGGAGGAAATGCCTGGGTGTATCTCAACAGACTTTGGGGGGAAAGTCTGCAGCAACTTTCGTCCCACCCCATAAAATAGAGGGTCACCACTGGCCAAGATCGCCACATCAATTTTCTCTAATTGTTCAGCCACAGCTGCGATCATTTCTTTGACCGGCGCCATGGGGAGAACCTTTTGGTCACCCTGGCCAATAAGGTCTCCATACCTGCCCGCAGCAACTATACAACCGCAACGGCCAACAATCTGTTCCTGCTCAGTTGTTAGTTTATCACCGCCTATGCCAAGCAGATAAATCTTATGCACTTTCAACCACCTTGCCGTTTGAGTGGACAAGATAAACAGTCACCTGAAGGCCGCTGACCTTTCTGGCATAATTCTTGGCCTGTGAACAGACCTCTTTAATCAAGTCGAATTCCTCTAAAGCTGCGAGCCGTTGGTATATTTCCCTGGCTGTGTTGACCCCTGCCAGTTTCTTAAGGATATCGGGGGCGGCCCCAAGATTTTTCAAGAAATCAACTGCCTGGTCTGCTCCCAGCGCACCGTGTCGAACATGGGTATGGGGGGTTTGCATGGCTGCTTTCAAGATCTTGGCCCACATGCCGGATAAATGAATTTTTTTAAATTTCTTTTCACGGGCAGCCAGCAAGGAAAATTCCAGATAATCGCCCATCATGGCATAGGCCTCCTCGGCTAGATCGAGATGTTCCTGCACGGCCCGTTCTGAGGTGCGCCCGGTGGCGAGAACAATCTCAGTCAGGCCCGCTTCTTTAGCTACGTCCATGGAGGCCATGATGGTGGCAGTCCAGGCCTCTGCCGATACTGGACGCACAATACCTGTGGTGCCGAGGATCGAAAGACCGCCGACGATACCGAGCCGGTGATTTAGGGTCTTTTGGGCCAGTTTCTCGCCATCAGGAACGGAGATGGTTACTTCAATTGGCTCAAGGCAGCCGCTGTTTTTTAGCACCTCAGCCATGGCCTCTCTGATCATTTGCCGTGGCACTGGATTTATGGCCGCTTCGCCTACTTCTACAGCAAGGCCACGCTTGGTGACTGTGCCAACGCCAATCCCTCCCAGGATAATAATTTGTCCGCCGGCATCAGCAAAAGAGCCGCTGGTCAACCGGGCATAGGCGACAATTTCCGCGCCATTGGTCACATCCGGGTCGTCGCCGGCATCCTTAATTATTGAAGCTCGAACTACCTGATTTTCTGTACCTAGGTCATGTATCAAAAAAGAAACCCGGCTGCCATCAGGAAAGGGGATTTCAACCCTATCATCCCGATGCTCGGCCACTAGCAGCTGTACCGCGGCCTTGGCTGCCGCGGCAGCGCAAGCGCCTGTGGTATAGCCGGATCGCAGTTTTCTATTTCGTTTTGTCGCCATATCTTTTTCTTCGGGTAATGCTGGGACCTGTTTTGTAAATATTCGGCTAACACTGGAAAACAACAATAACAAATAAAATGTAAATGTTCGGCAACGCTTCAGATGCGCCCGATCAGGCTGACTCACGTAGAACTACTACGCTTCGCCAACCTGATCGAACACATCTGAAGCGTTGCCGAACATTTACCCTATTTTTGACTAGGAACCAGTCTCAGTAAGGCATTGACGATTGCTGCTGCCACGGGGCTGCCACCCTTTCTTCCTAAGGCTGTAATATGAGCATATTGTTTTTGGGAGAGCAGCTCCTTGCTTTCCGCCGCATTGACAAATCCCACCGGAACGCCAATCACCAGGTCCGGCTTGGGGCCTGTTCCCTGTTCGATCAATTCCATCACTTTGAGTAAGGCAGTTGGGGCGTTGCCAATGGCCACAATGCCAATATTTTCAAGGAGCCCCTGCTCAATTGCCACTTCTGATCTGGTTTTCCCTGCAGATTTTGCCGTTAAAGCAACCTCATGATCGGCCACTTTACAGATCACCTTGCCGCCCCATTGAGATAAAATATTCTTGCTTACCCCGGCTGCCACCATATTGACGTCAGTTAGGATATTTTTACCACTGCTAATTGCGCTGAGAGCCGCTGTGACCGCATCTGCAGAAAAATTTAGATTCTCTGCAAAGGAAAAATCCCCGGTGGCATGAATGACCCGTTGCACCACAGCAAATTGTTCCTGCGTATGCTTGGTTGGCCCTAGCTCTGAGGCAATAATTCGGAAACTTTCCGCTTCGATTTCTGCTGGTTTTATCTTTTGTATTTTTACATCCATACTATCTCACCAATGTTTGCCAGCATTATAATCATCTCCTACTCGTAACTGTTCAGCTGCACCCCATCTGCGCGCGAACAGGACTTCCAGCATACCGATGTGTCGAAGTCTCACTTTGTTCGCTTATCTGCTGAAAGGCTTGTTCAGACAGACCTGGGGCACATCTAAAAAGTTACAATTCGGTGGTTATGCCCGTTTTGGGGTCCTAGCTGAATAGTTACTCCTACTCTTTATTCTCACAAAATCTAACAAAATTATCGGCGATTTCCGGGCTGAAAGCAAAATGTAGATGTAAATAACTGCCAAGTGTATTTTTAAGCAGATAGCCCTCTTGTCGGTCATCGGCAAGATTGTATAGCCGAGCTACCGGGCCGGGCATCTCATCTATTTCTGAATAATGAAATTCATGTCCCCTTACTGTCTGAGCTTTAGCTCCGAACATGGAGGTCGTAGCGAAGTGAGCCTCTCGATATCCTAAGGCTACACGGCCCTTTTTCATTCTGGCCCGAACCGGATACACAGCGGCCATGGGGAAAAATCTATTTTCGGTATTGGTGATCCCTTCGGTCAGGTACATAAAACCGCCACATTCAGCATACAGTGGTTTTCCGGCGGCAGACCAGGTTTGAATTTCATCGAGCATCGTGGTGTTTTCTGACAATTTTTCGGCATACATTTCTGGATAACCGCCGCCAAGGTAGATCGCGTCCAGATGAGAGGGCAGGTTTCTGTCCGCCAAAGGGCTGAACTGCACAATTTCTGCCCCAGCATTACGCAAGAGGTCCAAGTTGTCCTCATAATAAAAACAAAAGGCCCGGTCACGGGCAATTCCGATCCTGACTTTCTTGGTTCTATTTTCTCTCTTTTCTGCATTGCTGCTTTCAGCCATATGACCGTGAGCGGGTAGGGCAGCAGAAAATTCCAGCAAGCGCTCAAGATCAATATGCTGGCTAACAGCTGTTGCCAGGTGATCAATCGACGTTCTGCTTATTGGGTCTTCGTCACCCATGTGGAGACCAAGATGTCGGTCTGGAATAGTAAAATTTACTTCCCTGGGCAGATATCCAAGGATTTCAGTCTGGCAATGCTGCCTGACAGCTGCAGAAAGAAGTTCAAGATGCCTGGGGCTGCCCACTCGATTAAAGATAACTCCAGCAAGCTGCACCTGTGGGTCCAGCGTTTCAAAACCCTTGACCACTGCGGCCATACTTTCTGCTGTGGAGCGGGCGTCCACCACCAGCAGCACCGGCAGGTCAAGGACCTTGGCCAGGGCCGCACTTGAAGATTCACTGCCGTCAAAAAGGCCCATAACTCCCTCCACCACAGAGACATCTGCGTTTAGGCCATGTTTGCCAAAAGAGGACTTTACAAAATCTTGACCGCACATCCAAAGATCTAAGTTTCTCGACACTTGGCCGGTAACCAGTTTGTGCAGGGTTGGGTCAATAAAATCCGGGCCGCACTTAAACGGCTGGACCTTTAGCCCCTTTTTCCGCAGGGCTGCCATAATCCCCAAGGTAAGGGTGGTCTTGCCGCAACCGCTGTGGGTGCCGGCAATAAGAAATGATTGTTGCATAGTCTTTTATCTCTTTATGGGAGAAGCAGTAAAATATCACACCTCGGATAATCAAAACAGTTTCGGGTACAATATTTCAGCAATCCCGCCTATTCCTTCAAGCAGACGCAATGTAGGGCGACTTACCAGTTTTTCGTCAACAATATACACCTGGTCTTCGCGAACTGCCTTGATGGCTGAAAAACCGGGTTCAGAGAGTAATTGTTGCCGGTCTATTTTATTCATAACTCCAACCTGGGCCAAAAAAACATCAATCTCATGGGCGTGGGAGAGGATGCGTTCCTTGCCGTAGTTTGCGATATTGGTATTTCGCACTTGATTGGCATCAATAGCTACATTTATGCCTCCTGCGCTGCTCAAAACAAACATGGTCATACTGGATGGGGCAAAGGTTTTCATTTTTCGGTGGATTGCCTCAAAGTACACCCGGCGTCGTTTCTCTGCCGGGATGAGTGCCACCTTTTCTTTGATAGCTTCCAGTTCCTGCTGAAAGTTGTACACCATCTCTGTCGCTTGCGACTCTCGCCCTGTTAGGAGGCCCAGTTGTTGCCAGTAGAGATAGGTATCCTCCATATTGGTCGGCTGTAAGGAGACCACCGTGATGCCGGTCAGTTGAAGCTTGGCGATCAGTTGCGGGTAAGCCTGGGCAATCATGGGGCGGATCAACACTAAATCAGGGCGTGCCGCGATAAATTTTTCCGCATCCTCCCGGTAGCTGAATCTTTTTTTATCATTGGCCCCAGCCGGGAAATCATCACCTTTAGTAACACCGATAATCTCCTCATCAAGTCCCAAAGAAAAAAGATTCTCAGTGTGGGCGCCGTAGAGGGAAATAATTCGAGAAAAAGGTTTGCTTATGTTTAGCAGCTGTCCTCCAGCATCGGTGATAGTTTGGGCATAAACGGATGTAGTGGAGAGAAGCATTGTCGCAAATCCAAAAACAATAAAGCACCATTTATTTATGTTTACACTCATATTGTCCATCCGTTATTTTTTTCAACTTTCAACTTTCAACTTTCAACTTTCAACTTTCGTCTCTTCTAATATCTAAACGAAACCTGCCAGGCCCCGCAAAAATCATCAAATTGAACTCTGCTCTCCACCCCGAAGACTGCCCTGATATTTTCTGCGTTGAGAACCTCCTCTTTAGGACCAGCGCAGTGGATAGCGCCCTCTTTCATGAAGATCAACTCATCACAATAAGCGGCCGCTAAATTGAGGTTGTGAACCACCGCGATCACGGTTTTCCCTTCTTCTTCTACTCGCCGTCTGCTCACCTTGAAAATCTCCAGGGTATGCTGAATGTCAAGGTTGGAAGTAGCCTCATCAAGTAGTAAAACCGGGGTGTCCTGGGCCAGAGATCGGGCCACAACTACTCGTTGTTTTTCACCGCCTGAAAGCTCGGGCACAAGGCGATCCTGCATCTCAGAAATGCCAATTTCAGCCATGGCCTTATGGGCCTTGAGCATATCATCACTTTGCGGCATCCCAAATCTGGGGATATAGGGGTGTCGTCCCATGAGCACTACTTCCATCACCGTAAAGGCGAAATTAATGCCAAAGTCCTGGGGCACCAGGGCCACTTCTCTGGCCAGGTCTCGCCTGGAAAAATCATTGAGCGATCGTCCCTGGTATTCCACTTCTCCTGCTTGCGGCTTTCGGTTGGCGATTAACAGATCAAGCAGGGTCGATTTGCCGCAGCCGTTGGGACCGACCAGTCCATATAGTTTCCCTGGGGGCAGCTGCAGGGAGACACTGCGAACTGCGGGTTTTGTATCATAGGCAAAGGTGGCATTTGTAAGGGTAAAACCATCAGTCATGACCTATCCCCATCTGCCGTTTGCGAAATATATAACAGAAAAACGGGCCGCCAATTAGCGCGGTCAATACCCCGACAGGTACCTCAGCTGGCAAAACGGCACGACTTAAAGTGTCGGCTGCCAGGAGTAAAATAGCTCCTGCCAGCATCGAGACCAGCAGCAATTTACGGTTGTCCGGGCCCACTAAGGAGCGCATCAGATGCGGGACTATAAGACCGATAAAGCCGATGATCCCAGAGACCGAGACGCAGGCCGCGGCCAAAAGCGAGGCGGTAACCAGTAATATTTTTCGTACCCGTGCGGTATCTACCCCCAAAGAGTCAGAACTGCGCTGGCCAAGGGACATGATGTTGAGATCACGTCCATAAAAAATAGCCACCACCACTCCGGCCAGAACACACCATAAAACCAGCCATACCTCAGGCCAGGTTTTGGAGGCAAAGCTGCCCATAAGCCAAAAGATGATGACTGCCACTTGCTCATCGGCCATGTATTTAATAAAACTCAAACCCGCAGAGAGAATGGCTCCGACAATAACACCGGAGAGGATCAAGGTGTTGGCAGACATCTGACCGTCAAAGGAAGAAAGATGTAGAACCACGATCAAAGTGGCGACCGCGCCAATAAAGGCAAAAAGAGGCACCGAGTAGGGTCCCAGAATGGCGATATTTGCCAACAATGCCAGGGCGGCGCCAAAGGCTGCTCCGGCAGAGATACCAAGGGTATAGGGGTCGGCCAAGGGGTTCAATAAAATGCCCTGGAAAAGAGTGCCGGATACGGCAAGACCCGCGCCAACCACCACTGCAGTCAAAATCCTGGGCAGGCGCACATCCATAACCACCACCGACCATACAGGATCAAGGCCGCTTAGAAACGAGGCATCACCGCTCAATCTGGCCATAATAATCTGCAATACCTCCAGCGGCTGGATTTTGATATAACCCATACCGGTGGAGGCAACAACAGCTCCAATGACAGCTAGCAGCAATACAATGCTTATTAAAATAAAAGAACGCTCCGAACCTCGCTTTGCACGCATACTTCGTCCTTACAGTCCGAGACCATTGTCTTGAGCTGCATCTTTGATATTGGCAATAAAGATGGCCGCAAAATTTTCATTTTCACCCAGACCATGCAGATCAACCTCCACCTCAATTCCTTTGGCGAGAAGCATGCTTTTCAAGGAGTCAGCCTCGTCACCGGCCATATCATCTTTAGCATGAACTCCGGCTACGGTCATCAGGGGCTTCAGGTAGACTTTTTCGATCTTTTCCCGAGCCATTTCTCTAAACAATAACTCAGTGGAGGGAAAACCCTCAACCATGCTCACGTAGGTGTGAACCTCTGGATACATGTGCCGCATGACCTCGGCAAATTCGACATAACCCCCGGTGGAAAAATGATCGTTGCCATGTCCCATATAGACCAGGGCTGCTCCATTTTTTCGGGCTTGGCTCACATCATCCGCCAGAGCCCGTGCGGCGCGTTCTATATCATGATGGTACTCATGCTCAATACCCGGCACCCCAAAAGCAGGTCGTCCCAGAACTACCTTTTGTAGCGGCATGTTCCGTTTTTTTATGGTCTTGATGCTGTTAAAGGCATCAGCATAAGATGAAAGGTCGGCATACTCCTCTGCGGCGGCAATATGGGTAGGCTGGAGAATTATATAGCCATAGCCTTCATCCTGTAGATCGGCGATGGTGGCCAGGGGGCCTTTTACCATCAGGACTTCTGTGGGGACACTTGGGTTGGAGGATAGAAATACCTGGTCGTCTCGGCGCTCACGCCATATTCGACGAATGATGCTGGAGGTAAAAGACAGTCGTACTTCTACTTCAGGGTATGCTTTTTCTACTGCATGGAAAATGTCCAAAATCCCCGGTAGGCCAGCCACATGGCTGGTGCCAAAGACGGCCAGAACAATGGCCGGTTTCTCTGAAGGAACATTTACGGTTGCGCCAAAAGATTGGCTGTTGGCTTGCAAGACAATAAGCAGGGCTACGAGCAAACATTTAATTTTCATGGTTATCTCCACATGCTTTGAAGGCAAAGCATCGTTCCCGCGCGTTTATTTAGAATAAACACCCAGGTGACCCGAGGCAAAAAAAAATCCCCGGACCGATTAATATCGACCCGGGGATTTCCCAATTTTACCCACGAGATCAGACCACTCCCTTGTCCACGGGGCGAGATCAACTGTTTTCAGGCAGGTCTTCTGACTCCCGGATCGGTCTACTCATCGTGTCTTCCCATACGCTTCTGGCGTACAGTGACATCTACGATTTTCGTCCCCGGTTACAGCGGCGGGCCCGTCCCTGAATTACACAGGGTTCCCTTTTTAGCATAAAATGCACCTGAAAGTGCTCTTTTACAAAATTTATTGTTATCAGTCAAGGGGTACTCATGTAGTCCCGGATATTCGAGATAAGATCTGGCGAGATAATGGGGGAAGGAACGTAGCGAGATGCCTAATGCAAATTAAAAATTGAGCCTACAAAATTTCAACTACACAAGTTAGGGCTACTCTTATATTATGAAATAGCCAGATTTTTTAGCCTTACTTTAGTTTGAAATTCAGGGGCACTATAACCTTCATTTTCTTGAGCTCTCCTTTTACCATACCAGGGACAAAAAGCCATTTTTTCACAGCGGCTATAGCGGCTTTATCCAGCAGCTTATAACCGCTGCTTTTATGTAGCATCACCTGTCCAGCCGATCCATCTACCAAAACTTCGACTTCTAGAAGCACGAGCCCCTGCCAACGGAAACGACGTGCCCGGGTGGGATACCTTGGTTTTGCGTTCTGGCGATACAACGGTTTTGCCTCTACGATCCCCCTGGTTTTCCTTGGCGAATGTGTGGTTTGAGGCGCATTTTGCTCAGGCAAGTAAGAGGTCTGTCGGAGAGTTGGGGGGGCATTGTTCATTGAAATCATTTCTGGGTGCGGGGAGGGGTTGTGACCGGAATCGGGGGAAGGGTTGGCTTTTAACGGCAAAACATCTCCTTTCTTTGCCTTGCCGTCAATTACGTTATCAGCTTTTCTTGCTACCTGAGGCCTAGCTTTTTTCTTGGGTACTTTATCTTTTTGCCGAACAACTTCTTCATTTATTGGCGCAATTTTTTGTATCTTCTGTTTATTTTTTTCTAATATTACGACTTTATTCTTAATAGGTGGTTGAACTGCATCTGCTTCTGGTGGGGAGGGAGCAACATTTGCGGCCTTGGCAACAGGAGTATTTTTCGTAACAGATCGCTGCTGCTGAGGTTCCTGAGGTTTTTTTTTGGTAATCTTTTTTACTCCCAGGGATACGGCGATCCTTTGCGCCGGCAAGGGCAGAGGCAATATTTCTTTATCCGGGTTCAGTGGCCAGGAGAGTAGAATCGTGTGCAGAATCAGGGCAACGAGCCCGGCTGGAAGCAGGTGCCTCGCCGCACCTGTCATGGCACTCTAGCCTCCGGTTCCGCCTGGAGGGAGATGCGGGTAATACCGGCCTGTTTTATACGGTCCAGTACTTGGAAAAGCCTTTGGTAGGGCACCAACTTGTCGGCGAAAATTTGCACTTCGCACTCTTGAACGCTCTCTTTTTTCACCTGTTTTTGCTGCAATTTTTTTTCCAGAAGTTCCAGGCTGACCGGTTCTTCGTTAAGAAAGATAGCCATATTTTTTTGATTGGTTGTCTGAATTGTTATGCTGATTGCGTCATGCACTTCCAGGGAGGCGCTGCCGGAATTTGGCAAGTCAACGGATTGGCCATGATGAACTGCCATTGACAGCATGGCGTATATGAAAAAAACCAGTAAGAGAAAGACAATATCAATAAGCGGCAGCATCTCGATACGCGGAGGTGCGAGAATCTTACGATGAAGCTTCATTGTCCGTCCTTGACTGCTGTTTTTGATACACGACCTCTAAGCTTGTGGTGTACTTTTCCATAACATGGATGGAGTCTTCGATACGGCTTTTAAAATAATTGTATGGGAATACGGTAGTGATGGAGATGGCAAGCCCAGCCGCCGTGGTAATTAAGGCCTGGGCAATACCTCCAGTTACAAGCTTTGGATCGGCTATGCCGCTTGCGTCCAGCATCTCGAATGAGGAAATAATCCCAAGTACGGTGCCGAAGATGCCTAGCAGTGGGGCCACTGTAATCATGGTGTCGAGCACAGTCATGAACCGTGACATCTTTTTCACCATGTCCTGGGCCTCGGCTTCCATGGCCTTGGCCATGTCGTAGTCACGGTGCAATATGCCGACATTAAGTATCCGAAGCACGTGGTCGGCGCAACCCTGTGTCTTTTTCTTTATTTTAGGCCAGTCGCCACTTTCGGCCAAATGCAGGACCCTATCCAGGAGTTTGTGGTTACGCTTTCTTTCAATTTGGGTCCAAAATAAAAGCCGTTCAATAATAATGGTCACGACGACAAAGGAACAGAGCAGCAGCGGCCATATCACCGGGCCACCGCTATGGAGTATTTCATATATTCTCATTCATCTTCCTCCATGACAATTTCAGGATGGATCAATCCGGCAATGACTCGAAGAGTTTGGGCAAAGGTAGCGGGAGAAGGGCTACAAACCAAGTCAGGGTCGAGCATATGAACCCGGTCCTCCTGCACCGCCTTAATGGAGTAGAAACGCTGCCAGTTTTTTTTCTCCTGGGCGGCAATACCAGTTTCAGAGCCCATAATAGCGATAATGATGATATCCGGATTCTTGGCAATCACCTTTTCGTAGCTGGTTGCACCGTGTTTTTGATCCTCAACTATATTGATGCCGCCACCCAAGACTATATAGTCATGGGTAAAAGAACTTTTTACTGAAGCAAAAAGCTTTTGAGCCCCAACCTGAAGAAATACCTGCTGTTTGGGAAGAGGGCCAACCTTCTTTTTCACGGCCTCGACCTCATCCCATGTCTGTTGGACGATTAACTTTGCCCGCTCTTCTAAGCCAAGCAGATTACCAAGCCTGATAAATTGTGCACAAATTTCCAAAAAAGAATCGGGCTGTTTGATTTGGACAACCTGAAACCCCAGTTTTTTTAATTGTTGAACTTGCCCTGGACGAGTCAAAGGAGTGGCCAGCACCAAATCGGGATGCAGACTGATAATTTTTTCAATGTCCACCAGCATGACTGAACCAATCTTTTCCTTTTCAACGGCCGCAGCAGGTCTGACACAATATCTGGTATTTCCAACAAGCCGATCTTCCGCCCCTAGGAGATATATATTCTCGGTGTTGATCGGGCCAAGAGAAACAATCCGTTGGGGCGCTGATTGGGCCTTGGCCATTAATGGCACGACCAGAGAAAAACAAGGCAAACTGCATAACATTAACAATAAAAGCTTCATGGTTTTGCGGCCTCGGAATGACTGCGAGTTGGACCAGAATAGTCGGTATCGAATTTGGCCATAACCCCGCGGAGTAAGGCGTTAAACGCCTTGCGTAGAACTAGAGGTGTGTCGGTCCCTGTTTTTTTAGTGTTCAAAGCAACTTTTTTGGCTGCAATTGCATCTGCCATGCTTTGGCACCAAAGATCGAAACTGCTTAAATCTTTGATCAGACCCCGCTCATAATCGTCACTGAGCGTAAAGGCTGCTTCTAAAAAGGAGGCATATTCCGGCTGCATAATGGTTTTTCCCAGCTGCTGCCGGATTGCTGTAGCCTTGCCCTCAGGGGCGGCATTTTCTGCAAGTTCCCAAATAGAGATCCCCCGCTCCTTAAGTCGCTTAAAGACGCTACGCCCCGCAGTCAAACCGTTTTGCTTGCGGATGGCTTTATGTACTCCTTCGTAAACGGCTCGGGCAATGAGTTCTCCCATCTTGGTGTGACCGCCGCTGTTGTCAATTGCCAAACCGCTGCCCTCTACAACCAGCACATTATCGGTACCGGTGCCGGTGGCCGGGTTGGTTTGCGAAGTATAAGAGGAGCGGATGTCAAGATCTGCCAGCGCGGCGCTCTTGGCCTCAGTGGCGCTGATCATGGCCCTGGTCATGGCCCGGGGCGAAAGCTTTACGTTTGTCAGGAGCAAAACGTTGATGGTGCCCGGTTTTTCTGCTTCAGCAATTGTGTCCGGTTCGTAAAAAGAACCAGAATCTTTTGCCATACGTACTGCATTGCTTTCCACGCCGGCAGTCACTATGGCATAAACTGTCAAGTCGCGGAATGATTTTTTCGCCACAGCCAGGTTGTCCATGTCTGCCCCTGTAAAAATAATGCTTGTGGTGTCGGAGTCAAACCCTAAAACCTCCAGGGTATGTTGGCGTAGAGCATCGACTCCCTGCCTATGACCTAAGCCCCAGGATGGCGGCGGGAAATAATGGTTTGCAATTGTGGTAATATTAGATCTCCAGCCCTCCAGAGTGGAGAGGATGCTCATGGGTTGCGTCAAAGAGATAGCCACGGTCTTATTGCGAAAATCGCGAATGTCACTTTCGATGACCTCCGCTTTATTCAGGTACTCAAGCTCAACAGCAATATCTTGTCGCCTGACAATCCTTTCCGGCAAAACGTTTTTTGAAAGATCGCTAAACTCATCGCCGTAGATGCGGGCCGCAAGCCAGGAAACAAAGTAGCCGCTGCGGGTTGAGGCCCGGCAGGTAAGCTCGCATGCAAAAGTCATGGTCTGCTTGTTTTGTATGGCCTCCACCTCATTCCAGCCTGGCTGCTCCAGAATAGAGAAAAGTTTCTTGTCCTTGCCGCAGCCATAGATGACCTGTGGATTAAAGTCTTGCCACTCCTGGAGACTTAACTCAATAACATTGCCCTTTCTGTCAAGCTCAGGTGCAATACCGCCGGCAGCCAGGATAAAATCGTTTTGAAAGGAATCATCTCCGGGAACCATTACCTTGTCCTGGCCCATGAAGCGGATGACCCGCTGTCTTTTATCCTCTGGAATCTGTTGAATCTTTGCGGCGATCACTGCTAACTGTCTTTCTTCTTCTGCGACTAATGCTTCTGCGTCTGTCTGATGTTGAAATATGCGGCCCAAAAGCTTGATATGGCTGAAGCTCTCTTCTATGGACTTGGCGGAGAGGTTGACCAGAACAGCCTTATCCTGAAATCGTTTTACCACCTCTGTCTGCAGGCTACTGTAAAAGATAAGATCCGGATTAAGCAGGGCTATCCGCTCAGAATCGGGGGCAAAAAAGCCGCCGATAATTTTTTTGTCTGTAGCCGCTGGCATAACTGAATGATAGGTGATACCTGAAACTGCATCCTCTACACCGATTCGTAGCAGCATTTCGGTAATGGAGGGTACAAGGGAAACCACCCGTTTCGGTTCTGTAGTGATGGTTATTTGTTTGCCTGCCGAATCCATAAAGGTGATAGGATAGCTGCCGGCCAATAATTGCGCCGGCAGGAAAAACAAGGCCAATAGAAGAGATGATAGGATTTTCGTTTTCATAATAGTAGCTTAAATTTAGTGCCTTATAACTGGAATCCTGTCACAAAAAACAGATAAGCGAAGACTTCGAGAATTTCAAAAAGCATAATGCTCCCAATATGTTGAAGACTACTGTTAAGGCACTTATTTCCGGTTTATCCGGGTTAGTATTCGTAAGCAATCTTAAACGACAGGGACAGGCCAGAACCGGGATATCTGCCCCATACCGGAGTAAAGGTAGCGAGATAGTCGCTGGCGTAGAAGTTTGACACGTAGGTGTCGTACTTGACATCGAACAGGTTTTCCGCAAGCAGACTCACTTTCCAGTTTTCCTTGACCTGCTTCTCCAATTTTAGGTCTGTGCTTATGAAATCTTCAATGGTATCCGTCGGAGTCAAGTCGCCGTTGGATCGGAAAAAATGCCTTTCACCTGTATAGCGGAATGTCGTGGTCGCTTGAAGACCTGAATCCCAGCGGTAAATAAGATGCAGTTTTGCTCGGTGGGCGGCCTGGTTTTGGGCCTTGCGGGTACCGGTCGCAAGGGTGTCATGGGCATCGGTATAGGTATAATCGATCCCAATTGTCAGCTTTTCGCTGGGGTCATATGTGATTCCTGCTTCATACCCTCTGCCTTCGCTGGAATTCATGTTGGTTGGGGTCCATTTATTGTTGAAGGCCGGATTTGGTGCCCAGGTAATTTTACCCTTGGTGTTCCAATCAAAATAGGAGAGGTTTAGAAAGAGTGAATTATCAAGCATGGCCTTTTCGATAGTTATGTCACTATGCCAGCCAGTCTGCGGCGACAAATCCGGGTTGCCTCGAGCCCAGGCGGTTTCCGGCCAGAAGAGATCATTAGGGGTCGGGGCCATGAAATGCTTGCCGTTATTGATTTTAATATTTGTAGTTTCATTGGGGCTGAGAACAACACCGTAATGGGGCAGGTTGATGTTGCCGAAGGTGGAATGGGACTCATGGCGGATACCCGCAAGAAAGCTGACTTTTTTAAGGAAGTTGTAGCGGGCTTCAAGGTATGTACCCTTCGTATTGATTTTGGCCTTATTACTGCTTTCGGTCGTCTCGTTGCCGCTATTGTCCAGATCAACACTCAGTGTCCGCCAGTCATGATGTTTATAGCTTGAACCCATAAGTACATTGAGGCCTTCAAGCGGCTTGAGGTCGATATTGGCCTCAACCCCCCATACCTCATTGTTGATCCAGCTCTTAATCCCCTGTCCGTTATAGTTATAGCGCTGGTAAGTGTACGCTTTCATGTCGGTCAAATCTGCCTGTATGTTCACCTCCAACCATTCAAGCGGGTTTGAGTCAATTTCAAAAATAAGCTGGCCGTTATTATCGCCGCCGTGGTCGAGCAGGGAAGTGACCTCGTTATTGTAGAAAGGGTAATTGACGTTCGGTGCGGCTGCGCCGTCTGGAGGGTCAAAGCCAGGGATGCCGAAATCACGGTCAAGGTACTGCCCATATAGGCTTGCCTTGAAATTTTTTCCCTTATCGAGAAGTAATTTGAGCGAAGCGTCGTTATGGTTGAGCTGGCTGTTGTCCCTTGCGCCATCGCCGGCCTTGTGATTAGCGCTCAGGAAATAGCCAAAATCTTGCCAAATAAACATGCTGTGCTGTAAAGAAAGGGTATATGTGTCGTTTGTGCCGTAACTACTGGCAAGCTTCATCGTTGGCGCTTCCTGCTCAGGGTTCTTGGTAATGATGTTGATGACTCCGGCCATGGCACCTGATCCATAAAGTAGGGACCCTGATCCTTTTACAATCTCAATCCGTTCAATATTGTTTAGTGGAATATTGGAAACATCGGCAGATCCAAGAGAGGGAGAGTTTAAAGGCACGCCGTTAATCAAGACCATGGTTTCGTCACTGGCCATACCTCGCATCTGCAGGGTGGAAGAAGCACCGCCGTAGTCGCCGTAGGTGCGCCAGTCAATACCTGTCTCATTGGCCAAGAGTTCACCGAAGCTCACGGCTGTCGATTCTTCGATATCCAAAGAGTCAATGGTGATGATTGAATTGACAACATCACGCCTCTGGGTCTCTGTTTTGGCGGCGGTGACTACCACCTCGTCCATAACCGAAACCGAATCGTTGGCCTGGGCCGTTGCTGGGAGCAGCAAGCCTAATGCCGCGAAGGTAAATTGCATTTTGTAGTTCATTTTGTCTCCTTCTAATCTTGGGGTTGTCCGAGGCAAAAAAAAATCCCCGGACCGATTAATATCGATCCGGGGATTTCCCAAGTTTATCCACGAGACCTGACCACTCCCTTGTCCACGGGGTGAGATCAACTATTCTCAGGTAGGTCTTCTGACTCCCGGATCGTCCTACTCGTCGCGTCTTCCCGTACAAAGATGGTGTACAGTGACATCTGCGACTTTCGTCCCCGGTTACAGCGGCGGGCCCGTCCCTGGATTACACAGGGTTCCCTTTTAAGCATTACTGCACCTGAAAGTGTTCTTTTACAAAATTTATGCTTATCAGTCAAGAGGTACTAAGAGGTGGTCGGGTTTGTTAGGACAGCATCTTTTCGTTTTTAAGTGGAATACCGTTCCTGTTTATGCCGCGATTTTGAGCGGCAGGGTTTTCCAGTAAAATTCATCAGGGAATCTTTTGTTAATTCCCCGGTGCCGACGTCGTTTATTATAAAAATCAAAATACTCTCTTAGTTCTTTTCTTGCCACTGCTATCGAGTCATAGGCTTTTAAGTAAACATCTTCATATTTAACACTCCTCCACAGCCGTTCTATAAAAACATTATCTAACCAACGTCCTCGCCCGTCCATACTAATCCGAATACCGTGCTCTTTGAGCCAGGCAGTGAAGGCTTCTGATGTAAATTGGCTACCTTGGTCAGAGTTGAAAATCTCAGGACAGCCAAACAGCTCGATCGCTTCATCCAACGCATCAAGACAGAATGATGTGTCTAAGGTATTCGATAACCGCCAGGTAAGAAGCTTTCGGCTTGCCCAATCAATAATTGCCACAAGATAAACATACCCCTTAGCTAATGGGATATAGGTTATATCGGTAGCCCATACCTGGTTGGCACGATCTATCTTGAGCCCACGCAGAAGATACGGGTACACCCTGTGGCCCGGGTGAGGTTTGGAAAGTCGTGGCTTTTGATATAGTGCCTCGATACCCATCTTTTTCATAAGATTGATGACTCGGCCACGACTTGGATTAAAGCCGTTATCTAGCAGCTCGTCGCGAATCCGGCGGCTACCATAGAATGGATAGCGCAGATGAATTTCATCCATGAGCGACATCACGTTCAAGTCGTATTCACAGATCTCAACCGGCTGGTAATACATATTTGATCTAGACAAATCAAGAATCTTGCACTGTTGGGTTAGCGGCAAAGCGTGCTTATTGTTAATCATCGTTTTGCGCTGGGAACGTTCATACGCCCGAGCGCTTTGGATAAAAAATCTTTTTCCATGGTGAGTTGGCCAATTTTGGTATGCAACTCGTATTCACCCGCTCCTTGCTTTTCTTTTTTATTTTTCTCAAAAACATCATCTGCATTTTCTAGAAGTTGTTTTTTCCAGTCGGTGATCTGGTTCGGGTGAATATCAAAACGCTGAGCTAACTCAGTCAGCAAGTGTCTGCTCACACCTTATCGCCTCAATTGCGACTTTAGCCTTAAATACCGATGAGTGATTTCTTCGTGGTCTTTTTACCATGCTTTGCTCCTTTCTGTTTTGGTTTAATTTAACAGATTGGAACGATATTTTCACTTAAAGGACTGTCCGAATTTGTCCTACCGGCTCTCTTCTTGCTGGGTATTATCTTTTTTTCAGGTAGTATGTACGTAATGATATTTACGGGGATTGATTTTGGTTATATGACACCTGCTGGTGGAGTAGCATTTATAGGAGGATGGGGTCTTATAGCTGTTTCTGGATTTTTAAAAAAATAGACTTTCTACCTGTAATCTCTGCCGAACACATCAACTGAAATTGTAATCTTTACAAAATTGGGAGTGAGGAATCAAAAAGAAATAGTCACTTGTCGTCTGATCTATAATTCTCCCAGGATAAACATGTTGGGGAAGTCTTTCATTTTTACACCCTCAAATTCAGCCAAGAAAAAGTTACCAACAAAAATAGGCATATTCTTCTGGCTTGATTGATGCTCTTGTTGTAACCTATTACTTACTGGTTATTAAGCTCGCACCAACATTATCACCTATCACCTATCACCTATCACCTATTATAAACAGGAGGATTGGAGAACATGACTAAAAAGGCGGGAGCTATCAGTCTAAAACGGTCAGACCCAGGTTGTAACAAAATAATGCGGCTGCAGCTGGACTCTGGTCGGCAGGTTCTGACCCACTCAAACGAGAATGGGGAGTTCATAGAAATTGTCGAACCGAAGGGAGAAATAGTACTCAGGGTTCAAATGACCGAAAATGGTCCGTTGCTTTCCTTTAAGGGTGCTCACCTTGTACTACAGGCAACGGAAAGCATCGCCCTGGAGGCAAAGAAGGTAACCATTCAAGCAACTGAAAAAGCTGCGATACAAAGCAAAGGTTCCCTGGAAATAGACGCCTCCCAAAAAATAAACATCCATTCCGAAGACGACATTCGCGCCGCCGGCAAGATGATTTTTCTCAACTGAGCGTCGGATTGCATCAGATCTGTGTGCGCAAAAACTACATAATGCTCTCTGTGTATCTAGTGAGACCAGCGAACTAGTGGTGAATAGTTACACAAAATACTCTTAGGAGAACAAACAATGCCCCCCGCTGCCCGTATTGGTGATATGGTAAGACAGGATACACCCCACTGTCACGCCCCGATTCATCCACCGGCACCAGTTCCGACCCCATCTGCCCACCCGGCCCTGCCCATGGCAATCATAACCGGAGCTTTCACAGTGTTGATCGGCAACCAGCCTGCCGCCCAGCTTGGCAGCACAACAACGCCGTGCACTCTACCCGGTTGCGTTCCGGGTGGTCCCGGCAATGTAGTTATGGGGTCGACAAGTGTCATCATCGGCGGCATGCCAGCCGCACGGATCAATGACATCACCGCCCATACCAGCTGCGTGGCTCCTATTCCAGCCCCGGTCGGCAAAATCCTACCGCCCGGCTGCCCAACGGTCATGATTGGGGGATAGAATTCATAAAACTTCTCCACTTTGAAAAACTAAAACCCTTATGCCCCGTCTGTCGTTCTGCCGGAAGCCAGTCTTCGCTCAAGATTGCCTCTATCCTCAAAGAAGACGACCATTCGGTGATAGAAGGAATTCTTCTCTGCTCAAACCCGCAATGCCAGAGCGAATACCCGATTATTGACGGAATCCCCCTGATAATAATTGACCTCAGGGCATATGTTTCCCAGAACATCTTGCCGGTACTTGGCAGACAGGATCTTACAGATACAATGGAAAGCCTGCTTGGCGACTGCTTTGGCCCTGGATCGGCCTTCGACAGTCAACGCCAACATCTCAGCACCTACGCCTTTGACCATTACGGTGATCTTGACCCCGAACAAACAATACATCCTCCGATAGAGCCCGGTTCCATCGCTAGACTGCTTGAGCAGGGCCTCAGGTCACTGCCCCGCAAAGATCATGGGCCCGTTATCGATATAGGATGTGCGCTCGGCCGCACCAGCTTTGAACTCGCTCAACAAAATGATGATATTGTCCTGGGGGTGGATTTAAACTTCAATATGCTCAAAGTTGCGGCTTCAACCCTGCGGACAGGCCACATAACCTATCCCAAACGAAGGGTGGGAATCAGCTTTGATCGCAAAACATTCCAGCTTCCTTTCAGAAACATGCCAAATCTGGATTTCTGGGTATGCGATGCCACCGCTTTGCCATTTACCGATGAACTATTTGTCTTGGCGACAAGCCTCAATGTTTTGGACTGTGTCAACTCTCCGTATGACCATTTGAAAGAATTTGCCAGGGTTCTCACCCCGGGCAGCAGCGGCATTATTGCGACACCATATGATTGGTCGGCCAACGCCACCCCGGTTGGGTCGTGGCTCGGCGGCCACTCCCAGAGATCACCACATAAGGGGGACAGCGATGCGGTTCTACGATCTCTGCTGGCTGGCGGCAATCACCCCAAGGCCTTGTCCGAACTGGCAGTCATATCAGAACATGAAATTCCTTGGAACTTAAGGCTTCATGACCGGAGCCATATGAAATATCTGGTGCAGATGCTTATCGTTCAAAAACATGCCGGGATCTGATTGCACTATGACTTGTCGACGCCTTCAATATGGCAGGTGTTCTTTTGTTCCTCCCAAAGGATTTGCTTTAGTGAAAGGCGCCTCATCCCAAGGCTTAGCTTCTGCCGGCTGCCACCACAACCTGTCCCGCCAGCAGACGCCTTTGGCGTTAAGCCTGACCAAGAGAGCAATCAATGTTGCTTTTCCACCATATTCCAGGCGACCAGAGGACTTGAAACTGGAGGCCTATCCCGTCAGCATCACCCTCACGATTCTACCGGCGGCGGGCAACTCCCCCTTGGCGTATTTAGAGGAAGGTAGCAAGGCCTTTCAAGCACACCTGCATGATCTTCAGGTTCATTTTTGCAGAGGGGAACAGTTCGGCAAATACTCCGCAGCCTGCTCCCAATATTCATTCCGAACCACTTTCAACATTTTCCTGCTAAATTTTTGCTGGCTCCTCAAGCAAGAACTTATTACAGCTACCATGACGGTCACGGAATCCGGCGTCGAAAAAGGATGGATGGAACTACGCAGTTTTGTTGCCACCGTAAAACTTTGATAGCGTCAGACAAAAGTCCGCCCCGACAGTTACTTATTGTTGAGTTGATTTTTCCAGCCCCACCAGTTTATTCACCAAGGACGTTTCTTCAAGAGTGAGACTTTTAGGAGAAAAACGGGGATTTTTCTTGTACCAGGGTTGTGAATTAAATAAATCCCTGTACGATGTACTTTTAAAAACATATCCGTGCCTGGCGAATATTTCGTTACGCATCCTGGCCAAGCGCTTTCTATCTTTGATGCCGCTTACGGCTTCATATAATTTGACACGATCATCCATCCATGGGCTGATAAATTTGAAAACAAATTCGTCCTCCGGTGCCGGTTCAACATTTTCAAAGGCATAGATTGCCTGATCATATTCTTTCGTTACCTTAAAATAATCAGGCACCTCAGCACCATCTTCTGTTGTCAAAATCCAATCCCGTGATATGTAGCCACCGTGATCAATGACGATTTTTCCTGTCTTTATCGGCCCATGCCAACTGCCACCGGTGCCGAAGGGATAGGCCAGGGAAAGTACTCCCTGGTTATCAATATAGGAACATTCATAGCTTATCTCTATTACAGTAGCAGCCTTGGAGGGAAAAAATACCTGCCAGACATGCCAGTTTCTGTTGGTCACCGAGGCTAGAACTTTTTCGGCTTGATTCTGAGTGGTCTCCGTGCTTGCAGAGTTGAACTTTTCCTCCCCGTTGACTTTCACTGTGAAATTATAGAATGGTTTTTCACCCCATTGCTCATTGTTATAAAAATTAGGAAATCCAAGTTGTGCGGTTACTGTTTCCCCCTCATTGTACAGAATATATTTGCACACAACCGATGCTGCTTCTCTCCCTAATGTTGCAACTATCGTTTGGTCCATCAACTTGACCATGATCTCATCACTAGTACGTCCCGACTCGTCCACGCCTTTTGTGAACAAACAACCGCTCATCAGCAAAACGCCTAACAGTACCAGCACCAGCATGGAAATCGCTCTCATCCTATTCTCCTAGTGACAAATCAATTTTTTTCACTGAAACTTATACTTATTTGATATAATTTTGTATAAATATGCAAGGGGTGGTTTTAAATGAGTCCTAATATGCTCAGCTTTGACAGAGACCTCTTTTCCGCGTAGAAGGATTTAGGGGATGGACAGCTTTCAATGGATGCTGTTGTATTCCTCCTACATATCACAGGATATAGCAAAAGTGAGAACAAGTATATGAGAGACTTTCATTTGCGTTTTTTTGTTGACCGGCCTTACCCCGATGGGATTGAAGAGCTGCTTGACATAGAAGACCAAGATTTTTTATGGGCGCCGAATACCGCAGGCGCCTACGTTCTTGGCACCAAACAGCGAACAATGCTGACCTACCCTTGGGGCAATTCACCTGTTTTTTTTATCGGGGAATCCAGAGATTTGAGAAAAAAGTTTGCGGAACACCGGAGATTGATTCTTTCAGCCCAAAAAGATAGGGGAGAGCAAACATGGTGGCCCCGTTATCAATACGGCGCCTCCTTTGGCGCTACGGTGGCATGGTATTCGGTGCGTGGAGCTCAATTCCCCAACAAACTGCTCTACGGGTTATTGGCTACTTTTTATGATATGTACGGATCAATCCCTTTAGGGAACTCCTCCTGGCCATCGGGGCTTCGGCCGATTCAGGGATAACAATATTGGTTCATGGAATTATAAACCTACATGATGGTTAAACCCGAGACCCCAATAAAAGATAGAGACATTTCGTCTGAATGGCTGCAGTTACTGTTTGATTCAGCCCTTGACGGAATAGTAAGCATGGATGCAGTAGGACGGATTATCGCATTCAACCCGGCAGCAGAAAAAATATTCGGATACAAAAAAGAGGGGATTATCGGTCGCATGGTTTCTGATATGCTCATCCCTCCAAACCTGCGTCAGGCGCATGAAAAAGGTCTTGCAAGGCTTTTATCCGGCGGCGAAAAAAAAATGCTCGGCCAACGGGTTAAAGTGGTCGCCATGCGGGCAGATGGCAGCACTTTTCCCGCTGAGATTGATATCGTCTCCATGAATCCAGAACGAACCCCAGTTTTTTGTGCCTATATAAGAGACATATCAGAACAGGAGCAATTTGCCGAGGAGCGGCAACAGAATATAAAGCGCACCAATAAAATACTTTTGCAAACAATTCTGGCCTTTTCAAAAAGTGTTGAGATTCGAGACCCTTACACGTCAGGTCACCAGCAAAGAGTAGCCCATTTAGCGGCTTCCATTGCCAAAGAGATGGGGCTTTCCGACAAACAGACAGAAGGCATATTTTTAGGGGCATTAATTCACGATATCGGTAAAATAGCGGTCCCGGCAGAAATATTATCTCGACCGGGAAAACTTCAGCACGAAGACTGTGAGTATATTCATATTCACTGTCATCGAGGTTATGAAATCCTTAAAGCGGTTGATTTTCCCTGGCCGATAGCAAAAATAGCTCTGCAGCACCACGAACATCTGGACGGTTCCGGTTACCCCCAGGGACTTCGATCCCAAAAAATCTTTCTCGAGGCCCGCATAGTCTGCGTTGCAGATGTTGTGGAGGCATTGACCGCCCATCGTCCATATCGTCCAGCCTATCCTTTAGGAAGCGCCCTCCAGCTTTTAGTCAATAACACACCCCAGTGGTACGAGCCAAAGGCGGTGACCGCCTGTCTCACCTTGTTTGATGCAGGGTACAAAATTGCTGATATAAGCATAGAGGAAATATCTGGCTTTGCAAATTCCTTATAGTGGGTGGCGTGAGGAAGTTTTCCAGTTAGATATTACAATGGCAGTCTTATATCCATACCAACAAGCTACAAGATTATCATTTTTTTCCATCACTGATGCAGGAGTGCAACTTGAGGGACCCCTTGTTCGTAGGCTTTTGTCTGGTCTCCATCTTGGTATTTTTTAAAATTATTAAACCAAGTGGTTGCTATGTTTTTTATACCCTCGGAGCCGGCCTCTTCTATAGTTTTATATTCAATCCCCAACTCAACGATAAATTTAATCCCCAAAGAGAATCTCGTCTTCTCGTTCGACATTGCATCAGCATGACGATAGCGCAAACGAATGGCCTGGAGCTGTTTGGGATGAATTTTTTTAGGAAAGAGCACCCCTCGAAGGGTCTTGCCAAGGCCACCTGGCCCCAGTACCCAACGCCCCTTTTTGGACCAAGATGCCTCAACAGAGGGTAACGTCAGCGATTCAAAGGTCGATTCAATGAGGAACGCAGTGGGCACAGGCATGTAAGCTTCATATTTCTCGCGCTCCCTTTTGTTCATTTTCGTGCACCGAGCGATATCATTGATCAGGCCTGTAGAACCATGTTCCATTAAAAACTCGGTAAACTGAGAGTATGTCACTCCTAGTCGTCCAGCCAGGGCTTGCATGTAACCACATTTCTCCTGCGGGGCAGCTAGAAAATTGTTAAGATGCTTATTAAACTCATTGACATCCACTGATTGACCAAGAGCAAAGCCAGTTCCTTGGGCAAGTTTTATATTTATTTTTTCATTGTTTTTTCGCCCTTCATGGACTGGAGGCATCCAGAAGGCCACTGCAGATTCATAGCGCATAAAGTTGAGGGCAGCCTTAAGGCCAACAGAGGCCTGTCCTTTCAGTCTGGTTTCCTCCAGCCCTATTTTTGCCTCTCCCCCCATACTGACGACTTCCAGCTCGACCCCCTTGACCTTGCCCCCAAGCTTTTTTTCGCCATCCGCACCGGTTTGGAGCTTAGCCGCAGAAAAAAGGGTCTGTTCTGCACCAACATTGGCTTTACCAGACAGCTCAAAGAGGGTCAAGTCGATCTGGCCATAAGTAATATTGGTATCCTGAGTCAGGATAACATAAGAATTAGAAGGAGACTCTCGCTTGATTTTCAAACTTTCGACGAGTTCTCGATGTCGGGTTCGTACTTTTGTTCCAACACGCGCTCCAATGAGCTTGGACTCTTTGCTAAAAAGAGGGTGGGACTTATATCCAGATCCCGATGACCTCTCCTCTGCTAGTGCTGCAACCTGAAAACGAAAGCGGGTGAATTTGAGAGAGGTTGCCAGGGTAGGACCCTTCAATTCTACTCCAACCTCTGCTCCCGCACTGACAATCCCCCCCCCGCCAGCCTTAACTGAAGCCTCCGCAACAGCACTAACCCCGGCTTCAGCTTCCGGCTTCATCCCCCAAAGTGACATAAAATTATAGGGGCCAAGCAGATTTTGGCTTTTAAAATCAGTAAGCGCCCGTATGTGATGCTGAATCATCTGCTTTGCAGCATTGTCATCCGTTGTCTCCTGGAGACCCTCAAGTGCTTTGATCAGCTTACTGGTGGGGATATTTCCACCTGTGAAGAGTACCTTGAAAAGGTTTCTCTTCTGTTTACGCCCATGGTCACTAAGAAATTTTTTGACATCTTCCTTTATATAGGCCTTCTTGCTTCCATGCTCAAGCACCGACATAAGATTTTTTTCAATTACATCATTGGTGGAACCAACTCCCCCTTTCTTTATATAAGTAGGAACCGTATCGCTGAGATATAGTCGCTCACCTGAGATACCCGCCCTTGCCTGGACGCTTGCCTTTGCCTCTACATTCATTGAAAATGAGGCCAATTCCGCATAAGTTCCTGAATGCAACTGTTTCTTTTTACTATCTTCATACTCACCTGAGGAGGAACTGTATTTGGGCAAACCTGGGACTTCAGCTTTAACACCCACCTCGGCGCTAAAAGCAATGCCGCTTTCCCATTTGTAGCCGGTCATGGCTAGAAACACGACCTGGCCGCAGCTTGTAGTATCGAGCCTACGCTTGCCCTCTGTCAGCGATTTTGGCGCGACGTATGCTGCGACAAGGTTATTTTTGGTATTTTTTACCGAAACAGATCCCCCAACTTCTGCAAAAACCGGGGTTTCAGGGACAGGCACACCGGCGCAGGCAGCCGCCAAAGCAACAACATCGATCTTAAGAGAGACCGACTTGCTACTCCCTTTAGCATACATATAGGACTGAAAATCACCCTTATTGTCGATGCCGACCTGCATAAAATACGCACAGATGTCCTTGTTCGTCAAAATTGTGCTGAAATTGACGGCACCCCTTCTATTTTTTTTGCTCTGCTTGAGTACCTTTTTACCGCTAACTTCACTGGCCTTGGACTTAAGGTGCTTCCCTATGTTGCGATTTTTTCGTCCGAATAAAGCCATATCAATCTCCTTTCAGAAAAAATAATTAAATTTTCCCTCCTCTCACTGTTTACATTTTATTGATCTGTCAATAACTCATCGTCTTCATCTTCATCCTCCTCGTTGTAGATTCCCTCTTCCTCTACATTTTCGTGGCCGCCTCTTTCAGATTTAAAATTGACGAAACTGTCTATGTCTACCTTCAAGAGCTCCTGCATAACCTGCCATTCTGTGGTATTTTTATGTTCCTCAAAGACAATTAGTTCATCTATATTTGCGGCAAGTTGAAGAAAGAACCTGGCAAATAATTTGGGGAAATATAAAGTCGGATCGAAATTGGCAATAATATCTTTGATATCGTCAGCGAGTAGGGCTGCGCTTGGATATTTTTTTTCGGAGATCAAGTAATCAAATGCCTCAAGTTTTCTATCAAGAAGTTTTAAATGATATGAGCCTTCAACACTGACTAAATCTTCATCCTCTGTCGCAGAGATTACAGAATCTTTTTTGCTTTCCCAGCCCTCCACTTCTTCTTCAATTTCATCAGCCTCATCATCTTCCCACTCCTCTGCCTCCACTTCTTCCGGTTCTGGTTCCGCTTCTGGTTCCGGTTCTCGATACACAAGGCGCTGAAAGGTAGTCAACCAGTCATTGACCTTCATCAGACCATCCAGCACTGGCCCGGCAGAATCCTCTAAGAGAGGCCCCAAGATGCGGTGAAGTTCATCACCGGCATCAAGGGCCTCCTGAACCTGATCGCTGCTTACTTCTGCAGTCCAAGCCTCATAGCTGTCGCTTTTCTTGCCCTCCTCATACTGCATCTTTTTAAGCAGCTGTTTCATCAGCCAGCTCAAGATGGTCTGGATATGCTTCTCGCGATTCTTGGTGGGACCTAGCGCTTCCAGGTTCTCACGCAGCAGATCGGTCAGGCCCTGGTAAATGTCGGCCATTGCCCCGACACCTTTTTCGAGGAAATGACCGTAGAGGAAATATCCGATGATCCGGATGTCATAAATCTTCTCAGTAAGGATTGCTTCCACCTGGGCTGCTGCTTCCTCATATTTTCCTTCCTGCACCAGGGTGGCAATATCACTGAGGCGCTCATCAAAGGTATCAAGACCAGGGTTAGGGCTTACGGAAAGTGTTCCCTGCAGTAGTTCGATATTCATGTATTCACCACCAGCTTCGCTCAAGGCACAGAGGGCTCAGAGCTTTTTGTTGTAAAATTATTGTTCACCACCCGCTACGCTCGAATCTCCCTTTGCATCTGCGCCAATCGCTTTCTATGCCGAGATCGGGCAATATCCAGGGCAGTAACAGAATCAGTTGCCAAACAGGCTCGACATATTTCAAACCCTTCCAGCGTTTCAAGATTTTCAGGGAGGACTTCACGTTGACAGGCCTGGCAATGCAGGCCTGTTTCGGGGCTTGTATCTGCAGCTGTTTGTTCAGCATCAGCTTTCGGGAATGGCCTTGGCCTTTGTGCCTTGATCTCCGGCAGGGCCCGATAGCAATCCGGGCAATAAGAATTCCCGGCAAATTCTTTGCTGCCTAAAACAGGAATCTGGCGATTGCAACCGTGGCACTGGACCGGCTTTCTGAGATTCACCCGGACCTGGGCCACCGCCGGTTTGCTTTCCATTTCCGCCTCGTTTACCTGGCGCGGTTTGACGGTCGGTCTCTTTACAAGGTTTCCATAACACTCCTGACAAAATACAAGACCCAGCATGTCATGGCCGCTGTCTTTTGTCGTCTCCTTTTCGCAGATCTGGCACCGTGGTCGATCGGTGGTCGATTCGGCCACTGCGGTCTCCGGCAGAGGGGCGGCTTCGGTCTTGTCCATCAGGCCCTGGAAACAGTCTAAACAAAAGGCCCATTGGGCGACTTCTTTATATTCACAGGCACTCAGATCTTTACTGCATTTTTTACAATCCATACCTTTTCCTTTTTACACCTTCCCCTGCGCTCGATGCACAGAAAGCAAAGACATAAAAAAACATTTTCTTGTTGTTTTCAGTGTCCTCTGTACCTTGAGCGAGTGCAACGAGAGGGGGTTATGCCTTCACTCTACCCCAGCCTCACCTGAACCATGGAATTCCCCGACATGCCCCCTGAAGATCCGAATGCGCCGGTATGATTCATGACCGTTTTTGATTCGGTCATAGCCCAGATAGGTTTCCCGATGCAGACGGGCCCATCTTTTCTGGGATTTTAAAACGAGATTGATCTCCAGATCAATGCCAGCTGGCCGCAGGATGGGAAAAAGTAGACTTTCCAGGCGCCCCTTAATTTCCTGGGGCCATGGCGTCTGTGTATTGGAGGTTTCCTCCTCCGTATTGAGGGTAACCATCCTACCGTGAATCGGCACCCTAGCCTTGCTGCCGAACACTGCGGCACCGCCAATTTTTGTTTTTCCCAGGTGAAGCTCCCTGGAGGGGAGTTCGTCACTGAGCAGCACCTTTTCAACCGTAACGCCGACTTCAGGAAAAACCGTTTGAAAAAGCCAATGCAGTGTGCTGCAGGAGGTCAGATCAAGAACCTGCAGATAACGACGTTTTGTCAACTCCCACGACGGAAAAAATGACGCATTTATCTCCGGATAAATATTGAAGATATAATCCTGAATCAGATGGTGATCGAAATACCAGATAAAATCGACCAGAGAATTGTTGACTTCCGTATCCATCTTCTCCCGAAAATAATTTGGCAGGGGTGACTGACTGCTTAAAAGTCCCATGTTCATGGTAACCAGGACCTCCCGAACCGGTTCCCGCCGAAAACTGATGGCATGGATAAGAGCGGCTTGGGAACAGATACTGTTATTGCTCCTGAAACGGATCTCATCGGGCCTGTAATCCATTGAGGCCAAAAGGCGGAACAACGAAATAATATCGAACTCATGGATGCGTTTTGAAATATTGTTTTCCAGGTCATTCATGATTTTAGCTGGGCCTCGAATGCAGCCGGTGGTGCAGATATTTCATCGACCTCGCCCCCCTATCTCAAAAGCCTCCAGCAGATCTTCTACCTTGTTTATGATTTCATGTATCGCGGCATCCAGCTCAGCGACTTCCTCGGCTGTTGTCGCCTCACCTCTCAATCCAAATAGGCCTTGCAACTCTTCAAGCATGAGATTCAACACCACAAGATCATCCCCGTTAAATTGCTGTTCGATAAGAATTCGGATCTGGCGCAAAATTTGCCGCGGAGCGGAGAAAACTTCCTCTGTCGCTCCTTCTTGGCGAACCGTCTTTGCCGATCGCTGCCAGTTGCGGCGCAACCTTTCGGGGGAAAATAATTCATCTATTATATCTGTCAAATCTCACCCCATTTGCGGCTATCTGTTTCAACTGAGACGATAAAGCGGCTCACAGAGCCAATGATCAGCTCAAGAGCGACCTCAACCCTCTTCTTCCCTTCTCAGCCAACTAATCTGGATAAACCTGGAATAAGTGCCATAGCAGCAGCCGACAACCTACCTGCAACATAGACTTTATTGAACTTTCTCGAAGTCCCGAAGCCTTACGTTTATCTCGCTTACCTATTTGGGGTCGCATAATTCCAGCGCTAAGGCACTAAAATACATATCTCCCCCAAATATGAAAAAAACAATACACCCCGACAAGAACACCGCCTGCTACTACATAGTTCCAGTAAGGAGACCCGAAACTCCCAATGCGGCCCATCACTTCGGCCTCTTCCTGCACTACCTCAATTGTATCCTGCTGCAGCCTTGTCTGTAATTTTTTCAAATACTCCGAGACTTTGACCTGGTTGCCTTCATAACGACCGCGAAAACCGTAGCTCAGACAAAAATAATACACTTCATAAATAAAAATCGGTGTCTGAGGTTTCAGGAGAATATCATCAATAATTTCATAAAAAACCTCTCCAGCGTTATCTATCTGAAAAAGTTCCTTTTGCAAAAGCGGCCAGCCTGTCTGCATTACCCGTAAAAAATTGGTCTGAATCAATTCATCAATCTGGGAAACAACCGGAAAGAGGACCAAATAAACATCACGCTCCGAATATTGTTCGGAAAGAGTCGCTCGCAGAAAATCCAACTGAGTTCGGAGTTCGGCTCGAATCCGCACGATATCCTCAGTAGTCCAGGAGTCCTTGGCTTCATCCAGCGGTAGGCTTTCAACTTCTCCTTTATTCTCCCCGTTGTCAGCAAAGAGCGGATTTTCAGGAGTGCGAAGATTGGCACCGCAGAGATGTTCCATTTTGGTATAAACCTGATGTACTGCTTCCCAATATTTATTTTTCATTGTGCTCCCTTTTCTGTAGATGGTCGTATGGTACTTTCCGGGATTACCTTGCGGACTTCTATTTTGGCCCCTGAAATCCAGGCATCCAGAATATTTTCCACATGGCTCAAAAATGTTTCCATCAGGGGGTCCAGACTAGGATCATATTCTCTAAAAAACAGGAGGTAGCGATGCTTGGTAAGGTTCGAAAAAACACTGCCCTGCTGCAGGGCCTTCTCAATCCGCAGATCAACCAGCAGGCTGGTGATTTGACGAAACTGGGCCTGCTGCATGCCACCCATGGCCAAGAGGATATCCATTAAATCATCTCGGTTGAGGATCGCCTTATTAGTAAGGGCGAGGAACTGCAGGAATCCGTCTATATTGTCCTGGAAAAGATTTTCGGCATGGGGAACAATACCGACCGGCAATTCCCACTTAAGGCCTATCATGCTACGACTGAATGGTGTAATCGTAAGCCTTTGGGAAATGGTTTCAGAAAACCAGCTCTGCAGCCAAAGGGCCTCGGTCAATATTGTCTTCGGATCTTGAAAGGCATTGGGAAAATTAAGATTAAGGTAACTTCGCTTAGAACCTTGACTGTCGGTAGCCTCATTGATTTCATAGGAAGGCGCCACCCCGGAAAAAATACCCGGCTTAACGGGGGTCATGCCCTCTTTGGCAACCTCGTACACACCCACGACGGAATGAAGGTCATAGCCGAGTTCCAGGTCAGGATGACGAATGGCATATGATTCCTGGGTGCCATTGCAGATAATTGGTTGGGCCGCCCCATTGCAAAGATTAATCACCGGTGTGACAAATAGGCGGAACACATCCTGGTTGAGCACAAGATTGCGCGGCCAGCTCGAGTTAAGATCAAGACAGATAGTAAAATCGGTCCAATTGCGGGGTGGTTTAGGAACTTCAACATTAAAAAAAAGTTCCTGCCAAGGAAAGTGAAAAAAAAGCCTTTCTTTTTGAAGAGGATGTGCTAGGTCATTTTCATCCTCGTCAGGCGGCAGCCCGAAGGACACTGGGCAGGAGGCCCCGGTCGTTCTTTCGCTGGCCTTTTCGTCAAAAACAACCGAGGCCCTTTTCATATGGTGCTTCAAGCTGAAAATAACCAACTGAGACGCCTCATAGTTATTCAAATGATTAATCTGAAAACTGAGGCTGCCGATCTCTTCGCTACGCGCAAAAGATGCCTTGATACGCAGGGCCAGACGGAAGCCCCTGTTGGGCAAGAGTAGAAGTTTATAGTCCACAAGTGTTATGGGCAGAATCCGCAGTGCGCTCATGGTTTTAAAAACGGCCGCCCCTCCTGATTCGGGAGCAATAGTAATTTCCGAACCCTTAGGCAGGCTGGTGGTTTCGGCAAGATGTCTTGTTGGCTGGGCCTGCAACAGAGCCATAGCGGGCAGAGGTGTCAGAAGATAGGGGAAAAACTGCTGAAAAATGCGCCGTCTGGTCATACTGATATTACGGGATCCAGCCAGCTTGGTGCGGGCGGAAAAAAGGGCCATGGCCTCAATCAACCGTTTGACATCGGGGTCTTCATGGTCCAAGGGAACCCCCGGATGCAGAGAGGCATAAGACATGCGGAAATTGTCCAAGGCGTTTATCTCTTCCAGAAAGATTTTGTAGAGACTTTCATCAATTTTCATAGCAATTAGCAGAGACCCTATAGATTATAATATTTGCATCGACCGCTCATGGACCCAAGCAGACACTATTCCTTACGACAACCGTCCATTAATTAAGGTTGAGTATCCCCTTGATATTGACCACACTGCCTTTCAATGTGGCAATTCCAGCGGAGAGCAGATCCAGCATACCCTTGGAGTCGAGCTTGACACTGGCCCCGACCAACTCGGCGCTCGCGCTCCCTTCAAGTTTCAGGGTGACCCCCTTCACCTCGGTTTTCACGGTGCTCTCAATAGCGGTATTTAAGGCCTTATAAGTGGCATCCTGTACACTGGCAACATTTAGGTTGGCACCGCTCTGTAACTCAAAATCCTGGCCGCTCTCGTGAGAAGTCTCCATGGTTGATTTACAGGTTATTGTTTCCGCGTCCAGGGTAAAGGTTTTGCAATTCATGGCGATGCTCTCCTGCTTCTGGGTAATTGAACTGGTGTCAGCGGAACCTTGAACAGTTGTTGTTATGCTGGTGCCGTCCATGACAACAGTTTGGGTGATCGAATCATCGCCGTTTTCAACGGTCAGGATGATACCCTTTTCCTTATCAAGCTCTACGCGACAGACAAGTGTTCCCATGGCTCAAGACCAGTTTATTTTTTGCGGTGGCATCAACTCTCCTCTTTGGTTTCCAGAATGATCGTCCCTTCGTGGAATTGAATCTTCTGGGTGTCCTCAGCTGAGGTGCGCTTCATATTCATCTGTGGCTTATTATCAACATAGATGTGGTTAATGGAGGTGTTGCTGTCTCCATTCTTGCCCAGCAGTAAATGATTTCCCTGACTATCCATGGGCAGCCGGCAATCGGGGCGCCAGTCTAGGAAACTAACAACCCGAGCCGTATGAAAATCGAGCGCCACCAGCACCCGTTCATCCTTGTAGGCAGGGAAGTAAAAATGTCCCGGCGCAAAAAGAGGTTCAAAGGGAGCCACTACTTGTTGGTCATCAAAAAGGGGTATCTTTACCCGGTACTGGTCCAATGCGGTCTGGGGATGCTGGTAAACCTGATAGGTCTCTTCATCTTCCTGGCCCTGCTCGCTGACAATTTTTCCTTCTACATAGATGGGATAGAAAGGGGATTTGAATGTCGGTAGGTTGCGAACCTCTTCATCTTTCAATTCCAGACGTGACCGCATGTCGATACTGTAACGGGAATATGGCATATTGTGATCGCTGTCAGGTCCCTGGCTGACAGCCTCGGCCTGAATATAAATATCCCGCACCCGATATTTTTGGCCGTGCAAATAAATCTTATCGCTCCAAAGACCGCCCTCAAGTTTCACGAAAATACCGGGCCGGTAGGTGAGCAGAGGAAAGCGAGCGTGGGTCAGATGAATTTCGTGACCGCGTATTTTTTGGGTATCCGATTCAAGTTTGAATGATTTTTCAAAATCGGCGGTGATCGCCTGACGCAAAAGGGTGTCCTGACGGATACCCTCCTTGGCCTGCGGCCTATTGGTCTCCTTTTTATCTGGTTCTTCAGAAAAACAATTCAACAGTCTGTCGTTATAGCGGATGGTGGTTGGAAACTGTATCTGATAGGCGGCAATTTCCAGCTCACCCATGGCTACCGCTTCACCACTCTGGTCTTTGCCTTCGGCCAGGGTATATTTATTCTCTTTTGAGCTGTAGGTAAAAACGCCGTTTCGAGAGGCCGTGTACCAGAGAAGAAAATCATAAAAACTGGCTTTACTGTCGCCTGCTCCCATAGGAAGGGTGTTTATGGCAAATTTTTCGTCCAGTTCCGGCCAGTCATACTGCAAGTCCACCCCGGTTGCCTTATTGGCTTCAATGAGATCTTTGACGCTTTTATCCACCAAAAGATCGCAGGGGAAATGCTGCCCCCAGAGAACCCGGGCCGGGTCGGCAACATCTATCTGGTAGTGGCGGTAGAGAATACGGTCACCCTGGAGATGGACATTTTCAATGGTAAGCTCATTGAGGATCGCCTTGTCGCTGACCAGGCCCTGCAGATCCATTGATTCTATTTCGACTTCCTTTGGCTTTCCATCCTGCTTGAAATGGGGTTCGATATTGAGCTGTACCTCAATCAAATCGTCTAGGATAAAATTCGAAAAAAGCTTGTCTTCATCAGTTTCCAATGACACCCAGAAACTGATTCTGGCGTAAAATCCATAAGGCCGGAGGTTGACCTTTAGGTTTTTTATATTGGCGCCGGGGACCTTGAAGGATTCCCCTTTAATGGTCAACTCCAGCGCCATCTCTAACGCGTCATTAAACATGTATTACCTCAAACGCTCTAAGAAGAATCTCTAACGTAAAAATCATTGTACACCGAATCAAACTCCATAACCAAAGACTTGGCCGTACCTTTAATGCTACATTGAATCTTAAACGATATGCGGAACGGATCGTTGTTGTCCTCCAGACTTATTTCTTCAAGCAACAACCTGGGTTCGTAATGTTCAATATTGTATTCAACCTCTTCCATAATTGCCACAGCCAGCTGATCATAAGAGCTGTGTTCGTTCATGTCACGAATGCCGTAGCCCTTCAAAAAACTGCCGTAACCTTTCTTGGTGTTGAGCACATGGTTGAGATTTTCAACAATGCTCAAAAGGTCCTGGTTCTTGGCATCAATGTTTGCCCGATCGCCAAATTTATTAAAAAAAGTCATTTTCCTGTGTCTCGACGCTAACCATTATTATAGACCGGCCATGGACTATCCCATGCGCCAATAAAGATGAAAATTTGAGTTCTTCAAATCCGGCCTTTCATAAAAGGCCACCCTCATCTCATTTAAGGCATGATCCCACTCTTCCCCCTCCTTGATCAGATAAAACTCCACTTCCGCCCCGAAAGAATGCTGGAAAGGAGGACGCTCAACCTTTTTAAGCGGGATTCCTTGGAGGGCCATTTTATGGATCAACGACAAACGCGACAAACCCGCTAATTTCAAGTTTTCCATGGAAAGGGTAGTCATAACCTGATCTTTCTGGACAAGAAAATAGACATATGCAGCCTGCCTTATATCTTCCGGGAGTTTGAGCCGATAGATATTATCCCGCAGTTCGAAAGGCACATAGGGAGGCCGGCTACGAACTAAATGCATCTGCTTATTAAGTATTTCCATAAGATTTTTCAGAGAGGCAAGCTGACCATGATCGTAGGAAACGAGAAAATCCTCCGGTGTGGCGTTTCTGTAAAAGCAGACCTCTACATATAAGGAAAATAACATCTCATAGAGAAAATACGGGTGCAGATGCACCTGGGAGGTGAGATTTGCTAGAAATCTCCGGGCACTATAGACGCTTTTCAAGCACTGTTTGACGCTAAATAAACTATCGCCGCTTAAGGCACTGGCAGCGTCCATGGAGAGATTGTATTGAAACAGTTCCAGGGCTTCGGTAAGTTCTCCCAGGTGTTTTTTTAGAAACGGCGATCTCCCCACATGCAACAAGGGGGGAATAAAGTCCGGGGACAACTGCCAGGTAGCCTCCGGTCTTTTCAGGAATTCGGCCAACTTTAATGACTCCACTGCATCCGGATACCCCTGTTCCGAGGACAACACGAGACGATAAACAACCTTGGGAATCTGCACCTCGGTTTCCTCCTGCCAGCCCTTTGAGGTTTGATCAACGGGCGGGATATCTTTCAAGACATGGAGGTAGACGGAAACGGTTGTGGTTCCCGGAACATTCAGGTTAAAGGGGGAAAGCTCGGCGTTGCCCGGCAGGTCCAGGAGCAGTCCGGATCCCATCACCAGATTCATTTCCTGAATGGATAATATTCCCTCATCAAGAAGAGTCTCGTTCAGCTTCAGCCTGCCAATCCCATGGGACGGCAACCCCTGCATCCGAAAACGTAACACCGTATTGGCCAGGAGAGAATCTGCCTGGGCTCGGAGGTGCTCCGGCAGAAGAGTCTGGCCCATTTCCCAGCGAACGCCTGCTAATGTATCATCCATTTTTCTCCCGACCTTTTAAATATACTATTCCTAAACGGACATAATGAAAGAAGAGATCTATTCTTCACGCCTCGATCGCTGATCCATTCCCTGTCTGCCCGTCAAATATCCGTCCAATAATGGAAGGTAGTCCCTCGTCATAAAAAATGATGGGCATCAGGCTGCCACTTCAACCCCCCATTTCTTGACGAATTTATCGGACAAAGAAGTGGCCAGGTGAATCTCCATATTCAAATCCTGGGGCATGATACTGAGGTTGAAGTTAAAGTTTTTCGGCGATACAACTTCCATGGACTGGTCCATGTCGATGGACAAGTTCAGTGCTCCACCGCTTTTCTCAATAAGCCCTTTCAGGTCCGTGTCGTTTGCATGAAAGGCCTTATAGTATTTCTTTTCCTTTGGGTCATAGTCATAGATGTTGAATTTGAAAATAACCTCGGTGTTGGAAAGGCTTTTATGGGTCAAAGTGGCAATCTGCACTTTGTTTGCATTGGAGACCTGGCAGCTGAACTGGACAGGGTCGGCATAACCGCCGTTCCAGAAAATGCCCGATGCAATGCCGAAGACCTTGATTAAACTTGCCGAGTCTTCCGGGTCACTGACATTCAGGTCGGCGTCAAACTGGGTGTCGCCAACCTTACAGGCAACGATATGACCGACCAAAATCTGCTCGTCCTTCTGAAAATTAAACCCCTGTTCAACGCTGCAACTAAAACTTGATTCCGCCATTTCATTTTCTCCTTTTGAAATTTTTCATCTTGTTTAGAGTCGAGTATCAAGCCTGAGTTCGACATCCATGCCTTCAAACTGGATATGGGGCAGGATGCCTATCTGGCAGTCATACCAGCCGATCATGCCCTCTCGTTCCTCTACCTCAACCGATGCCGCTTTAAAAGGATAAAAACGCAAGGTAAGGTCATCAGGATCTACCACCGTAGTAACATACTGGAATATCCAGTTTTTAAGGCTGTTTTTGATGTATTGCGCATCAGCGCTGCTGCCTATATTGTCACGCATGATCGATTTAACATAATGAGCCACCCGGGTGACCGAAAAGGTATAAGAGAGATTAGTCACCAACTGGGCATTTTCGCTGTCTTTGGGATCTTTGAATTTCTTAGCCTTTTTAAGGGACTGGCAGCTGAAAAAACAGGCGTCAGCCGTGCCCTTGCGATACACCAGGGGCATGAAGCCACAGTTGGCAAACTCCAGTTCACGGTAATCAGGGATAGCCATTTCAACCGGAATCTTTATCTCATCCTCACCTCGGACATTAAAGGTATGGACCGGCAGGCCGCTTACCAGGCCACCTCCCTTCGGCCCACGCAGATACTGGCACCAACCGGACTGGGCAAAGGAGCGCACCATGTTCTGGGCGAAAAGGCCGGCAGCGCTGCCCCAGAGGTAATCCTTGTCATTATCTCCCTCGACCTTTTCCTGAAAGGAAATTTCCCGGCAGGGGTTTGTTTCGGGGTCATAAGGAAGCCGAGCCACATATCTTGGCAAGGTCAAGCCAAGATAGGCGGCTTGCTCAGACTCGCGTAGAGTATTCCAAGCCCCGTATTTCGGATGGTTCATCAAGCCCTCGAGGTCTTTGATGGCGGACAACTCTTCGATGGAGTCGCAGCCGAAAAATTTCGGCGATACCGAGCCGATAAAGGGGGAGTGGCTGGCCGCAGCGATTTTCCCCATGGTTTTCAGCCAGAATATATCATGGGGAGTATGTTCAAATTCGTGGAGCCCGACGATGGCGCCAAAGGGTCTGCCACCATACTGGTCGTATTCACTGATATAAACTTTCTTAAACAAGGCGCTACCGGTTATATCAACGGCATTGGCCTCAAAATCATCAAAGAGTTCCTCCTTATCCACATCGAGGATATCTATCATGATATCGGCTTTGAAATTCGTATTTAAAATAAGATCATTAAGCGAGCGCCAGGATGACTCCATCTTTTTAAAATTTTCATTATGAATGATCTCGTTAATCTGATTATTGACCATCTGATCAATGCCGGCGATCAACTCATAAATACTTCCTTTGTCCAGTCGTCCTGAGGATTTATCAACGTTCAGCAGCAAAGCAGCCATTCCCGAGAGAAAACGATCTTCGTCGCTTACATCGTCTTTGACAACCTGCAGATTGTCCTGAATCATGGGGGTCGCCTCGCCAACTTCCGTGCTAAGCCGCATGCTTGAAAGAAAACGCTGCAGATCAATCTCTTCTGTCTTTTCTTCGGTTGTCACCGCTTGTTTGGTTTCTTCAGCCATAAATATCGTGCCTCCCTAAAAGAGTTTGTATTCAAATGGGTATAACCATTGATTCCCTCACTTCTCACTTGCCGGCAATTTGAGACTTTCGTATCCCTTCAGCTGGTCAAGCATCTTGTCCAATGCCTCCTCATTACTCATTAATTCATTCAGAAGTTTGCGGAAATCCTTTCTATTATCAACATTGGAGATGACCTCTTCCAAAAGATTTTTCATTTGCAGAAGCCCTCGAAGTTTAGGGACATGTTTTGCCACATGATCAGGAGAAAAAGAGTTCATGCCGTCAATGGGAATGTGCACATCCATATCTTCAGCCACTTCCGGATCAATTTGGTTAGGTACGGCAAACTTCAGAGACATGTCCATATCCTTCATAACCGCATTGGTATTCGTCCCGTCCAGACTACGCAGTCGCCTTTCCTCCAGGTCCACCTCCCGATCCTTTGAAGTTCCTTGAGAAAAATTACCTTCGACAATCATCCGTAAGGGTAAGGAAACATCTTCCGGTTGCCCGTTGATCTCTGTTTTATACCTGAGGGTGAGCCTCGATTTTGGGATTTCATCCTGAATTGCCATACCTTTTTTCTCCTTTGGCTTGAGGTTGAAAAAATCTTTTAAGCCTGATTCCTTTACATTTCTAACCCGACATTGAAGCTGCAAGCCCTCAGACGGGTAAGTTGCTGAAAAATATCTCCATGCGATCTTCGGAAAAACGCCCCACTCAGGTATTGTCTGCAACACCAGTCGTGGTCAATTTCTTTACCGACCAGAAATCTGGGGTAAAGATGAAAAAAATCAATCCTGTCAGGCTGAAACTCCTCCCCCATTTCTTCGCAAAGAACGGTGTGGATTTCTTGTCTCAATCTTGCTTCATCGAGATCTGTTTTCACCCCGGCAAAAACCAGCAGGGTAAAACAAGAGCCTTTGGCCGGATCAACAAGCGGCACATCGACCATGGAAAAGAAAACCCCATAACGCTCCTCAAGAGCCTGAAAACAGTCCAGTATTTCATCGACCGGGACGAATCGTCCCTCTCGATCAGTGATATGAGTTCCAACACAGATCAATTCTTGCTGATCCTTAACCATCATGGTCACCGTTGCAATCATCTCCTCTTTGTCCCCTCCGGGAAACGAGGCGCAAAAAACACCATAATCTCCCGTCGCCTCAGACTCTCCGTCCGTCAGGCCTGCGAGTCCCCAATTAAGACCCGGCCCAGGTAAGGTACTCATGTGGGCCATGCCCTTACGCCCCTTGGAGATCAAGGAGCACCCCCCCAGGGCCGCCTCCCATTTCAGGTTATAGGCATGGGCGTTTTCAAGCCCAAGAGAACCGATAAAATGCTGCCACTGTTGCAAGTCGGAAGATTCCACCGGATTGCGAAACCAGCATTCCCATGAGCCCCCCACCTCTACCTGACTTTCCATGAGTATATTCCGCACCTTTTTACACACCCCAAACGCCTTTACTGGTTGCTCGGTTACGAGGCGAGGGGTAGCCGCAATATCTTCTGGCAGCAGATGGAGGTACGTGGCGCCGCACAGAAAGCCAGCTAAAAGAAGGCCTGGTTGAGTTTCCAGAAGGTGGAACCCCGGGGCGGCGTACATCTGTCCTGGTCCCAGTCCCAAGCTGATCAATCCGTCTCTTAATGCCAAAAGGTAGGCGGCATCACTGCTTATTTCCATCGGCTGCCATGGAGTGGCGCTGCAGGGATCAAAGCAGCAGAAAACCGTACTTCCCGTCGGATAAGCGAAAAATTTCTCAGCCTCAAAGCGGCTATTATCATCGCTCTCACCTTCCGGCAGAATGCGCTGCTGCCAGTCAGACAGTAAAGTAAAATTTTCCTTTGCGGTGACAATATAATCCGGCTCCAGTGCCGCAAGCCGTTTTTTCAGAAAAGACTTTCCCAGGGGTGGTAACAAGGATATTCGATAGCCGTTCTTCAAAGCAGCCAATAAGCCAACGGCCATTTCAAGCCCCACGGATCCGACAAGGCAGAGAGTTTTACCAGGCGCCACGCCCATGCGTGACCAGGTGGCCGATTTTTCAGCTGCCAACAAACCGAGTTTGTCATACGATATTTCATAAAATCCGGCAGTCTGATCATAGCAGCGCAGGGCCGGTGTACTATTGCCACGGTTTCGATGCACAATATCGTAATAAAAATTATAGCTCTCAAAAAGACGGCTGGCGCCTCCAACAGAAAAGCTCCGGTCAGCAGTATTTTTCAGAGAACGCCAGAAATCCTCTGTATTGTCGAAGCTTTGCGCAAGCCACGACAATGTGCCAAACGATTCCAGACCATCTAGACGTAAACTCTGGACAATTGAGGCTGTATTCAATTCATGTGGCATAATAAATTCACTCTTCTATCTGGCCAGCTACCTGCAAAAGCGCAAAACATGTGACAAAAAGACGATCCTTGTCTTGCAATCAGACATTTCACTGCAAGGAGTTTTTGAGCAGGACAATGTCATATTTTTTCTCAAACGGTTCCTTTAGCATGATCTTCCATTTCATACCTGGTTGGGTAAACAGGACATACACCCCAATCGCAGCCTCCTCAGGTTTTTCCACCTGTATTTTCTCCTTTTTTCCGGGCAGAAGCATGTGCCAGGCGAGAAGACTTGGAACTGGTGGATCTGCATAAACCATGTCCGCAATCTGATCGTAACTTTGAGTCAGAAATTTCTTTTTGTTGACGGTACGAATGACCACATAAACCGGTTTGCCGTTATTGGTTTCCGCTCCGGTCTCAAAAGCAAAGGCAACCGTTTCTTTCTTGGGCGCCAGGAATTTTTTTATACTAGCGCAACCGTTGAGCAAACCTATTAATGTCAGAAACAAGACGATGGTCAGCAAACAATCGGGTAATTTGGGGGAAATGATTTTTTTCTGAATAATAGCCATGAGGGTAACACCTTTTCCTAGCAAACAATCACACTACCTAGTAGTAGTTAGTATCAATAAATAATAAACCCGGATCATGCCTCGCTCAAAAATCAATCCCTGGGAGGCAGCCTGAATGGAGCCCAAGGATCCTCCTGTATGGAAAATTTCACTGCTAAATCTTTACGTTCCGCCAGACGTCCGGGAACCGGCAGTTCATCAACTGGATATTTTTTCGATGGCGAAGAGGCAATTAACCAGGTCATTGTTTGGGAACTACCCTGGTTTATCCTGCCGTCCGTACTCTGGAAACTCCAGGCAGATTCCGCCCCACGAGCTGCATCATAAAATTGATTAACAGCGGCAAGCTCTTCTGTTTCCTGCAAAAGATGATAAAAACTCCAGTATGCCTTAGGTACTGCCACTGCACGTTGTATTCTTTCTTTTTTATTCTTCGTGGTATATTCGAGTCCAACAGTGGCCGTGCTCTCGATCTCCCACTGAAAGCTGAAACGTTTCCAAGAGGGCTGCTGGTTAAAACCAAAAAGCGAGGCACCGCCTGCATGAATGTAAGAAAGGGAGGGGATAATCTTATCGGCAGCAGCAGCTGGCAGAGGCAATGGTCGAAGCATAAAGTCCAGGGGTTGTGCTTCCCCATCTTTGCTCCAAAGAGTAGTAGAGAGCCTTTCAATGGCATTAACGGTTTGCAACATATTCCCAGGCAGTTTCACCTCCCCCAGCGCTCCGGGGCGGGCCTTCCATTCACCACCTTCTTTCAGGCAAATCGGTGCCATAAATTCATTAAAGGTTTTCCAAAAGTGGCCGTATGGATGGGTTGTATTTTTAAGCGTTTGGGGTAAGACATCCTGCTCGGAGCTTACCTTAAAGGGAAACTGGTTGTATAGCGGTGCCACATCAGCTTGCCAGAGATCGCTCCACATGTTTTCCAGGACGCTTTCCACTTCTGGTTTTCCCAAGGCAAACGCCTGGTAAACCGGCGCCAGAAAGATATCCTGCCATTGTGCCGAAATGCCGACACTCTTCAGCCAAAGCCTGATTAAGTTGAGATACGAATTCTCTTCGTCCTGATAGATTGAGAAGCTGATCCTACCAAGTGGTGTTAGGCTACTGCGGAAGTTTGGAAAGCTCTCTTTTCTTTCCTGGCTGCCTTCACCTGCAGCGGTGGTGTCCTGCTGCTCAATTTCCCTCTGCATCTGCTCCAACAAGGCCTTGTACTTGTCGAGCTCGGGGAAAGCGCCCTTTTGCTCCATCATGAGCCTTTGAAAGAATTCAAATTCCCCAAGCCTCAATGCCATAGGTCGCAGATATTCGTTTTGATCGAGATTAAGGGCCGTATTCTCCCTGATACTCAGCAGAAGATCCATGAACTGAGAGGCGGGCAGGGTCAGGTGGGTCAATACATAACGGAGAGCTCCCGATGATTTGGCCGTAACGTCAAAATCCAGGTAATATTCCCGGTAGGCTTCTGCGTATGCGTTTGCATACACCTCCATTTCCTTAAAAAGGAAGTTGGCAAAGTGCACCTTATCGTTTTCAGGAATCGGCAATTGTTCGATAAAGGCAGGGAGTTGAGTTAAAACCGGTTGTACCCGTTTTTCAAAAGCATCCCTGGTAAATCTGCCGTCAACAATCGAATGCCCAGTGAACAAAAAGCTTCCATCGTTGAACGGATTTAGCGCCAAAGCGTCAAATTCTTTCCCTGCCGCGAAAAAGAGCAACCCATCATGTCGCTTGTTATGACTGATGAAGTCACGTAAAAAGAAAGTGATTTTACTGCGATTTATCAAGTCATTCCAAAGTCGGGCGTTGAACTTGAATTCGTGTTCTCCCAGGAGAAAGTGATAGAGCGGTTCCGCCTCCTCACCCTTTTTTTTAAAATGCAACATGACCTTGAGATTCTCATATAGTCCGAGAAGGTTTAGATCATCGCTCACCTCCGGATATTGTATGCTGCTCCCTTGTATGAGGTCCAGAAAGGTTTTGATGGCCTCCTGCCTTAATTGAGAAGTTTCTTGGTCGATTACTTCCAAGCGTACCCCATGGATTGACTCCTTTTTCAACAGTTCAGCAACCCGTGCCGAAAGATCAAAGCGGTCGAGATCCCTGATCACACCCAGAAAGAAGTCGGTTTCTTTTTGTAATTTGCGGAAGTCCTCTTTCGTAATGACGGGTTGCTGATAGAGTCGGGTTATCTTGGTAAAATAAAGCATCCAGGGATGAAGATCGGCCTCTAGACTCTTGGCCTGGCGATAGGTGACTCTTTCAATATCCAGAGTAACGGGCCAGGAAGACTGATTATTGTTTACATAGTCCTCAATCAGCAATTGGGACAGACCGAGAGTTTCCGACCATGGCACGGGATTCTTGAGAACGAGCTTGCCGAGTTCATTTTTGCGGGTGGCATAGATGAGACCAAGAAGATACAGGACCTTTTGCTGGGCAGATCTGATTTCCTCAATATTCAACTGTTTCAGTGCAAAGCTCCCCCTCAAGGGGGCAGTCAGTGCCATCTCCGTCTCATCAACGTAGAAACGATTCAACTCGGGTAGCAGGTAAAATTTACGGATGTTTTCTATGCCGCGTCGATCAAGATAATCGTTGATATGCGGGAAGAAATCAGGCAGTACCGCCATCAGGGTATGCTTCTGCATGCTTGTGAGCGGATCTACAAAAAGATAATGCATCTTTTGGTCGTACTGGGCCGGCGGCGATGCCTCCAGCATGACTATCTCTTCAAATTTTTCTTCAATCAAATTCTTTTCATAGAAAAAAGCGTTGCCGAGAAAGATGATTCCCACAAGTCCCAAAGCAACTGCGGCTACCCGGTGCCGGAAAAGAGGGTTGAATTTTTGGAGTTCTGCCGCTGTGAGAGTGGTTGCAAATGGATTGGCAACCGTCAAATGCCCCCCTACGAGCGAAGCAAGACAGAGAGCGGCAACTTTCGGTTTCGGAGATAAAGGATCCGGGTTTTGTAAAATTGTCACAAAGACAGCTAAATCCTTGAAAAACTTCGGTGCCATACGCATGAAGGTGATAACCTTCAGGTATTTGTCGGCGGGAAGTGCGGTCAGGGCACGCTCGAGATAATCTTCATAGGGCTCAAGACAATGGGCTAAATTTTTAAGATCGTCTTTTGAGTTGAATTCCAACTTTAAAGGAATATTGTTTTCGCTGAGAAATTGGGCAAATTCAGAAAAACCTTCAACCTGGTCCATATGGCTGAGGGCCAGACGCACCGTTATCGGTTTCCGTCGGATTCGAGCCAGCAGGTTAATTTTGCCCCTGATAACCTGGGCCTCTTTCTTGAGATATTCCGGATCATCATTTTTGAGTGTTAAGCCGTTGAGTACGGCCACCACCGTCGGGTCCTTGCGGCGGTAGAGAGGTTCCCAGAGTTTCAGCAGAGCTAAACGGGCATTTTTGGAAGTATCATTCAACAGAGATGCCGGAATTTCCTGTACCAGTATCTTTGAACCCAGATAAATCCGCAAAAGAGGATTTCGCGTGTAGCTTGGATAAAACTGGCGAGCATGACCCTGCCAGTCGGTATGGTTATTAATCAGGTAACTTTTGCCGGAGCCAAACTCCCCCAAGACAATAAAGTGTTGATAAATTTTCAGAGCCCGGCGCAAATCCCATGGAATCTCACGCAGAAACCCCTTCCAGATTTGTACCAGACTGGACACCGGCAGGGCCGGAGCAGAGGTGTCAATCTTAGCAGCGGCACTCTTATTTCCACGAGTCCACCGCTTCTTCACAAGAAACCAAAGCAGCAGAAGCAAAAGAAAAACAATCAGACTGGCAAGCAGATATGGCCATTGTTCGAAGAAAAAGCCTTGGGGTTGGGCGTTGGCCGCATTGCTCGTCGATGACTTTACTGTGTTTAGAAGTTTCATTCGGATTCCCAGCTCTTATTTTAAATTATTGTCTTCTTCCTCCAGGTCCTCTACAGGTGCCTCATCAGGGATATCTTCAGATCCCATGACTATCTCATCCTCTGAAGCTGATACATAGACGGTATCGCCAGGTTGAATTTTGCCGGAAATAATGTCTTCGGCCAATGGATCCTGTAAACGGCTTTGAATGACTCGGTTTAAGGGCCTTGCCCCCATGAGCGGGTTAAAGCCGAGACGAGCCAGCAGAGTTTCGGCGTCATCTGTCACCTGCAGCTGGATATCTTTGTCCTGCAGAAGCTTGGCCAGCCGTTGGAGCTGGATCTTGGCTATCGGTTTCATTCCTTCAAGAGTCAATTGCTTAAAGATAAGAATATCATCAAGGCGGTTAAGGAATTCTGGCCGGAAATGTGACCGAACCGCCTCCATGATAACCCCGTTCATCTGCTGAATTTCCTCCTCTGTTTCAGCTGGCTGGATGTTTTCGGCTCCCAGATTAGAGGTCATCAGCACAACGGTGTTTGAGAAGTTGACCGTCTGCCCATGACTGTCGGTTAACCGCCCATCGTCAAGCAGTTGCAGGAACAGGTTATATACGTCCGCATGTCCTTTTTCCACTTCATCGAAAAGGATGACACTGTAGGGCTTTCGACGCACACTGTTTGTCAGCACGCCGCCCTCTTCATAACCGACATATCCCGGGGGAGCTCCGACCAGACGGGCGACGGAGTGTTTTTCCATAAATTCGCTCATATCGATCCGGGTAAGGGCGCCTTCATCATCAAACATGAACTCGGCAAGCGCTTTTGATACTTCGGTCTTGCCGACCCCGGTAGGACCAAGCATGAGAAAAGAGGCAATGGGACGATTCGGATTCTGTACTCCAGCTCGCGAGCGCCTTATAGCTTTAGCGATGGTGGAAAGAACATCCTCCTGACCGATGACCCGCTGCCGCAAATGAGACTCAAGGTGCAGTAGCTTATCTTTTTCCGAGCCCATCATTTTTGAAACCGGTATACCGGTGAGCCGGGAAACCGTATCGGCAATATCATCTGCATTAATTGCCTGTTGCACAAAATTTTTATCAGAAAGCTCAATGTCGGCGTATTCCTCTAGGGTTTTTTCGCAATCCGGTATTACTTTATACTGCAACTCGGCGACCCGGGAAAAATTCTCCTCACGCACCCTCTGTTCCATTTCCCGCCGTGCTTCTTCAAGTTTTTTCTTGGCGCTCTGCACCTCGGCCAGGGCATTTTTTTCTTTCTCCCATTTCTCCGTGAGCAGACTGGTTTTTTGTTTGAGCTCCTCTTTTTCTTTATCGAGAAGATTGAGACGTTCTAAGGTCTGATCGTCGGTCTCGTTCTTCAGGGCCCTAATTTCTATTTCCAACTCGACAATTCGTTGATCGATGCTATCGATTTCTTCAGGCTTGGAGGAAAATCCTATCCGCACCGAGGCCGAAGTCTGGTCAATCAGATCTATGGCCTTATCAGGAAGAAATCTGTCCATAATATAACGCTTAGCAAGCTTGACCGATTCCACCAGTGCTGCATCCAACAGCTGCACGCCATGATGGACTTCATATTTTTCCTTAACCCCCCTTAAAATGGAAACAGTCTCTTCAATGCTCGGTTCCTCGACCATGACCACCTGAAAACGGCGCATCAAGGCGGAGTCCTTTTCGATATGTTTGCGGTACTCCTCAAGGGTCGTGGCTCCGACACAACGAATTTCCCCTCGGGAAAGCGCGGGTTTGATCAGATTGGCAGCATCCATAGCCCCTTCGGAGCCACCGGCGCCAATAAGCATATGAATTTCATCGATAAAAAGGATAACGTTCCCGGCATCGGCAACCTCCTGCAGCACCCGCTTAAAACGCTCTTCAAACTCACCGCGGAATTTAGCTCCGGCAATCAACTGTCCCATATCAAGGGAAAGAATGGCTGCCGATTTTAAGTCATCGGGAACTTCCCCCTTGATTATGCGTTGCGCCAATCCCTCGACAATAGCCGTTTTTCCGACTCCGGGTTCGCCAATAATAATCGGGTTATTTTTTAATCGACGGCTCAATACCTGGATGGTGAGCCGAACCTCCTGTTCCCGACCTATTATGGGGTCAAGCTCACCCTTCCGGGCTTGCTCGGTTAGATCTCGGGCATACTTGACAAGATACTCAAAATCACTGCCCCCCTCTGCGGCATCAGAAAAACGCCCTTTGGGCCTTTCTTTGAGCAGGGTCTCAAGTTCCTTTTTGTCCGCCCCTGCATCTGAAAAGGCCTTCTGGATTTCTTCACCGGCAAGCATGCCCAGTAAGATATGATGAATACCGATATATTTATCGCCGCTGAGGGTGGAGGCGTCTTCTGCAAGGATAAATATCCTTTCCAGATCACGATTAATAGGGGTCTGCTGGCTGCCTGTCTTGGCTTTTGGCTGGGTTAACAATTTGCTGTCCACTCGCACCCCAAGAGTCTCAATATCAATTTTGCTCTGGGAGAGATAGTTTCGCCGCAAACTGCTTTTGGAATCCAGCATAATTGCAAGCATATGCCAGGGCGTAACGCACTCGTGGTCCTTTTTTACCGCCAATCTACAAGCGTTTTCAATGACATCCTGAGCCTTTACTGAAAATTTTTCAATAATCATAATGCCTCACGATATTTGGTATGGGAAAATGGCAAATGAGCGTCTTCTCATTTAGCTTATTATGAAATTTATTTTATAAGCAAGTTTTTTCTAAAAAATCAAAGAAGAAAACCAGAGGAGCAATACAAAGAGAACAACACCAGTATGAGATTTGCAAGCAAGTCCCGGCTTCGCAAAAAAGGGATAGCAAAAAAGAGTTTGCCGACGGACTTGGAATTAGAGCAACTAGAGCCCGTGCCATCTGGCTGTCGTTCAGCGTGCAATAATGACCCCTTTATAGAAGAAAAAAGCAGCCTGATTCCAAACATCACAGCATTCCAAGGCTATATTGATACAGAGAGTCGAATATCGAGCACCTGTCTAATACGATATGACCGCAACCACTATAGCGTAGACAGTAAGCTCGCCGGGAACACCGCAACGGTTCGAGCCAGCGCGGATCGAATCAAAGTAATCAGCAATGGAGAAATTGTTGCTGACCACCCAAGGGAATTTGGCCGAGACAAAGTTATCTACGATCCATGGCACTATCTCAACGTGCTCAAACGTAAACCAGGCGCGCTTCGTAATGGAACGCCCTTTCAAGGATGGGAGTTACCTGTAAGTCTGCGCCGGGTTAGATCATATCTTTCCAATCGGCCTGGCGGGAACAAAGAATTTGTAGATATCCTTTGCGCAGCCCAGAGACATGGCTTGGAGTTAGCTGAAAAAGCTTGCGCAAAAGCATTAGCCGAGGGGACAATTCGGGGAGAGATAATTCTCAACATTATTGCCCGAGATCTCGACCCACAACCTATCGACTCAGCGACAGTTCCAATTTCTTTGATTCTTACTATTGAACCAACAGCGGACTGTTCACGATACGATTTTCTGCGAGAGGAGGTGCTACATGGAGCGCCATAATCTCATCGATACTCTTCGTAAATTAAAACTACATGGCATGGTAGATGTTTTTGACGAAGCGGTCACCCAAGGCATTAGACGTAAGAATACGGTACAAGAAATTCTATTGTCTCTCTGTTTGGCAGAGAGTGCGGAGCGAAAAGCTCGATCAATAAGCTACCAAATGAGAATTGCCAAGTTCCCTGTACATAAGAATCTTGACACTTTCTCCTTCTCAGAAGCTCAGGTAAATGAGGAACTGATAAAAGATATCTACTCTGGCAACTTTCTAGAAGAGCCTCGTAATTTGATATTGATTGGAGGAACAGGCACTGGAAAAACACATCTTTCCACAGCCATTGCCATTCAATGTATACGGTTGGGGGAAAAGGGAAGATTTTTTAGCGTTATAGACCTTGTCAATAAACTCAAGCAGGAAAAGCTTGCCGGGAAAACTGGATCTCTCACAAGCCGACTTGCTAATATGGACTTTGTTGTCCTTGATGAGCTTGGATACCTGCCTTTCTCGCAAGCTGGAGGTGCATTGCTGTTTCACCTGATCAGCACATTGTACGAAAGAACCTCACTCATCGTAACCACAAATTTAAACTTTGGTGAATGGTCTCAAGTCTTTGGTGATGCAAAAATGACAACCGCGTTGCTGGATCGATTGACCCATCACTGCGACATTATAGAAACAGGAAATGATAGTTGGAGACTCAAGAAAAGGAAGTAATATTTTTTTGTTTTTGGGGGGGGCAATTTTGAACGCTGATTGACAAACTATTTTCAGGTAGGTCTTTTGACTCCAGGCTCGTTCTACTCATCGTGCCTTCCCGTACATCTGCTTCGTACAGTGACATCTACGATTTTCGTCCCCGGTTCCAGCGGCGGGCCCGTCCCTGGATTACACAGGGTTCCCTTTTAAGCATTACTGCACCTGAAAGTGCTCTTTCATAAAATTTATTGTTATCAGTCAAGGAGTACTCGTATCTGTCATACTCAGCCAGGAAAGGTTAAATCTTTACACGCTGTAGAATCTCAAACCCTATCTGACAGTTACTTGCTTCTGGTCCTATTGATTCTGAGCACTCAGGTCAGATTCCTTTATTGCTTCTTCGTCTGCATAAGATCATCACATTTTAATCCTGCTTGTCTTCTCAAATTTTTTTCATGCTAGGAGCTGGCATTTTTTCTATTTGACTAAGGATACACGCATGGGGAAGCTTGAGCTCATCATTTTATGATGGCCAAGTGTTCTGGGTTGTATAAGAGCAACGTCCTTAGAACAAGTAAATAACTTTTGATTATTTACCACACTATGTGGTATGATCGTGACAATATGAGATCATGGCATCAGCGGTGCACATGAAAATAAGCTCGTCATCGTTGATTGACTGATTGGCAAATTACTCTTGAACACCCAAACATATATATCCATGTTCTATAACAAAACTAATTACTTGCCAAAAAAATCCACGCTTAGTAGACCTCTTGTTGAGTTATCAAAACCGCTCTTCTTCGGGCCCTTAAGCTGTGGCTTTTATTGGTTGATGTTTTGGTCGATAGCTGTTTACCTTCTGTTCTCTCCACGATACGCCTCTTGTGGCGCTTACTTAGACTCCGCCCATGGCAGTAGTTCCTTCGGGGTTGATCGTAGCAGTACCGATGCACTTGGCTATGCCCAGGGAAATTGCGCCCATTGCCACGAACAGCATGCAAGCATTGCTGGCTCGGAGCCGGCGCCCGCAGGCGGAGCAAAGCCATTCCTTCTTTTTTGTCCCAATATGCAACACCAGACAGAAGGTGCCTGTTTTAAATGTCATGTCGATACCGGCTCTTTCCAGGAAGGGGTCGGTCTGAACAACTACAGCTACAGTTACCGTGCCGGTGGCTGGACCTCTGATCCTGTAGATGATGTGTTGGAGGCTTTCAGTTTTACAGCGCCGTCCTCTTCGCATAATCTAAGTGATATAGTAACCTTTATTGATGGTAAATGGGGCTATACTGCTGCATCCAATCCCTGTGTTGCCTGCCATGACCCGCACGCTGCTCAGGGGGATCCTGCAAACTCCAGCGCCGTAAAGAGTTCAGGGGCGCGGGGCTGGCCTGTTTCACGGCCAAGTGAACATTCAGTTTCTCCTTGGAATCTCTGGGGTGATGATTATACCGCACCCGGGTCCGGTAATGGCGAGCGGATGAATAATTACACCAGCAATTACCAGGCCCCGTACCGCTTTGAAGGCTCCCCAGATGCTTATGAGCCAGATGGCACCACCACCACGGATGGTTCTAACCTCACCGACTTCAACTCATTGTGTACCGATTGCCATAACGCCACCAACGTGATTGAGAGCACAAACCTGGGCAGACCTTTAAGAACGATTGATTGGGACAATGAAAAACATGGCAAGGGCGACGCCGACAGTTCGCTCTGCGGTGACAATCCCTACCCTGCCGGTGCCACGGGCTTGGGAAAGGTTCTTTCCTGTCTTGACTGTCATGAACCCCACGGCTCGGCCAATGCATTTTTAATCAGAAAAGAGGTTAATGGCGGGGTCCTGGGTGGAAGTATCGACTCCTTTGCCACAACGGATTGGCATTATCTTTGTGATCGTTGTCACCAGGATGATAAAGAAATTAATGGCGGTTGTCAGGAAGACCACTATTATCAAATTCATCACGTAAGCACGGGCTGTAATGACGAGCGGCCTTATAGTCCAACATCATGCGCTGCTTGCCATTCCGCCAGCCCCGGTAGTGGTTGCGGCTCCGGTAAAAACAAGAAAGTTTGCACCGAATGCCATTTTCATGGTTCCAGTGCCGCCAGCCGGGTAACTTTCTGAGTTTGAATTGAAAATCGTAACCTTTGCCATATTCTTTGACATAAAAACTTTTCTCCTCTATATCGCTCCATAATGGCATCTATGAACCATATGCAATATGCATTTGCTTTGTCCCAAAAACGATAACCCGCTTATTCTTTGCAATTATTCTGTTTGGGCTTATTAATCTCATCTCCCCTCCAGATACATCAGGTTATCATGAATCTCTCACCAATGCCTACCATGCCACGCAGGAAAAGGGTGGGGTGTTGAGTGTGGCATTACTCCTAGTTGAACTAGGTCCAGATGACTTGACAACTAAGATGGACCTTAAGGCAGGATTGTATGTCCAGCTTTAGGTATCCGTGAATTTATCATGAAACTTGTTGTCAAGAGGGGCCTGGCTGAGGCTATCAGGAGAGTGTTGGAAGAAAAGAGTTTATAATGGATCCTATTTTTCAGTCTATCCAAGAAGGTACACATTGGCCAGGAAGAACTAAAAGGCCAGGTTGCCTGTAGAGCCTACTCGAAAAACAGTCAGTTTCTGGTCAATTTTTTTGGTGGCTTTGATTTCGAAAAGACGGTAGAAAACAAACCATATTGATAAAAAAATTCGTTGATGTAATTTTAAATATTGCATTTAGAAATGAGAGGGTAAAAAGGGGCACTGTTATGTCTAAGTTTAATATTAACTTCCACAAGTTGTCTGAGTTGACATTATTGAAAAAAAGCATGACTTCGCTTGCTAGATTCATCTCGGTCCATGCTTTGCAAAAAACGTTCGATAGGCGTACTCCCAAATCCCGCACTTTTTCCAGCCTTTTACTTATGCTTGTTTTAGCTGGAATCATCTGCACATCCTCTTGCACAGTTGCACTCCAGCAGGACAAACATGAACCTTTGACAGCTTGCCACCGTTGCGGGATGGAGATTCAAAACAGTGAGCATACCATCACCGCCTATGGAGTAAGCGAAGGGCTATTGCCAGAATGTTGTGTTCCATGCGCTATCATGGATATCCTGGAACTTGCGGACGACAAATCCGGCATGATCACCGCTTTTGACGACCTTGATGACACAAAAATCAGCATCTCTATTAAAAATGGTGCGCTTGAACGAATCACCCCGCCAGATACTGTTATTATTATGGGTGGAATCTGCATGAAAAACAAAATTTTTGTAAATAAGGGAAATAGCCGGACCTTTTTAAAGAATCACGACTGGGCAACGGAAGAAATGTTAAAAACCGTTCCTGATACATTTGCCAAACTCAAAAAACGGGTAGTATCATACACATACTGTGCCTTATGCGGGGCTCCCTTAAAGGATAATGAAAAGACCTATTTTTCAATCATGACTGGCAAACACCGCCGTTTCGTATTCTGCAACGTCAAGTGTGGCATCTTCGGTGCACACAGACTTGAAGGGGAAGAAAAATATGTGGTAAGCAAAGATTTTAGCACAGGACAGTTGTTCAACGCGAAAAAAGGCTTTTATGTGCATGCCGCCACTCCGCCCAGTTGCAGTAACCGTCTTGTTCAAGGTTTCATAAGCGCGGACAACGCAGCTAAATTCCAGAGCCGATACGGGGGCGAAATTATTACCTACGAAAACCTGGAAAAACATATTGCCCATGATTTTCAGCCACATAAGAGAAAAGACGACCCTGCAACGTGAGTAACCATCTTAATGGAGCTCTTCAAGATTACATCTTCTGAAACGAAAAACAGCGGTGTCGCATCAACACTACCATAATAGTATTTGAATGGAATTTCTCCAAGAGCTGCCATCTCACCTTTTCGGGTTTCATGGAGAATCTTGCCCGGTTCCGCGTCTTGCTCCGCATTTACTTCTTTGGCCTGATTGGCCGCCAAAAAACCAAGTACGCCCGGGCCAACCCAGGACCAACTGAGGTCGGTCGTCAATAGTGGACACTTTTGTTAAGCGGCTTTTTCCTGCCATGAAATAGTGGACACTCCGTTAAGTCAATATCTTTATCCCTTGACCTGCTTCTTACCCCCGGGACCATCTGCCTGAATTTCTATTTCACAACCATCATTTTTTGTGATACCCTTTTTGAAGGTAGCTTCTGAGCTTAGTACGGAATTTTTACTTACGATATCGCAGGAATCATGGCGGTTGTCAACAACTAGGCTATCTGTAATTTTCATCTAAGAGGGTATGCAAAATCGATCCATTATTTAACCTGATCCGCAACACAGAAAAACCGGAAAAGGGGGAGCCCCCCTGGAGAGGCTCAAGCTATTCTTGATGAAGAGGAGCACACTTTGATAACAACCACAGGCTTACGCCTGGTTCACCGGATTGGGGAAGGCCTGGGCCACGCTTATCAGGGGAATCTTGATTTCACCTCACGGTGATGCGGAAAAGTACATTCGAGTCACCTGGGGCCGCTAAAAAAGTGATTATGGTGTTGGCGAGGCAGCCGTGTTTATTTTTTCTGTAGGTAAATTATTAAGGAGGAAAGCTATGCAGATACCTTTACAAATCACCTTTCGCAATATGGAGCCATCGGAACAACTGGAGGCGCATATCCGGGAGAAAGCTGAAAAACTGGATGGTAGTTGTAAAAACCTTCTGGGATGTCAGGTCATAATAGAAGCACCACATGAACGTCATCGAAAAGGTGGTCGCTTCCGAACCAGGATAGACATCACACTTCCGGGTGAAACTATCGTGGTCAACCGTAATCCTGATCTGCATCACTCCTATGTCGATGTCAACGTTTCCATCCGGGATGCCTTTGACTCGGCCCGGCGGAAACTGCAAGAATATGTGAGACGCCAAAAAGGCCAAGTGAAAAAACACGAACCAGTACCGCAAGGCAGGATTTCGGTACTTTTCCCAGAAGAAGATTACGGCAGGATTGTAACAATTGGAGGTGATGATATTTATTTCCACAGGAATAGCATTTTGAACGCAGATTTCGATTCATTAGAGGTTGGCACCAACGTCAGTTTTGTCGAGCAGGAAGGGGATGAAGGTCCCCAGGCCAGTAGTGTGAAGGTCTTGGGCAGGTGAGTCTGGGGCAGTGAGGCCTTGACACGATTACTGATAATGCGTGGCAGCATTAATCTTTTCTGCAGAGTTTGTTGTCTGGGAAAGCCTGTGCATCCTCATGTCTCGTAGAGATGCCAAGTGTATAGCAAAGTTGTCTTGAAAGTAACATTACCCTTGTCGATTGCCCGTATTCTCACGGTCAAAACTGGTAGAGCAAGGGATGGCAAGGTTTCGCGATCATTCGGCCAGCTTACTACGAGGGATCACTGCTGGATTCCGGGCGTATTCCGCAGGATACAAATCAAAACGGTGCTCAAGACTCAAGGACAGAGCACAGGGGGAATTAGCAAGGGAAAAAACCTATGCATTGTGCCGAAAAATACGCCGTGCCGCTGGGTGGCACACTGTATCCCAGCGTGAAGAGGCTGAATGTCTACACGGAACATTTTTTTGTTCGCGCCGGCAGGATTCGTTTCCAGGTCTGGGCCGACACCTTTACCAACCTGAAGGTGATCCTGAAGCTCTATCGCAGCGATGGCTCTTGTGAATGTTTCATTCTGGACACCGATTATTACGATGTTGAAATGGGGCAGCACAAACGGGTCACCAGGGATTTCTTTGTACATCCGTTTCCAAGAAAGCTCGGGCGAATAACCTGTATCAAGTTTTCATACGTTTTTCACCTGGGCGAGCAGTCCATCTGTTCACAAGACGACTACATCTTCATGGACCGAGCCAACTTTGATGAGGACCGAATCCATAGTCGGAAAATAACCAGACAGTGGGCTACCCCGAATACTTACCAAACTGCGGAGCTTGATTCGGCCATCCTGCAAAGAGATGTTGACTGGTATAACCACAACTTTGAGGCGCTCAATATGACGCCTAAGTTCACCAGGGGCATGCGTCATCACCCATATCACCCTAAGTGTTTCATTCATGATCAGATCGATCAGCTAATCTGGAAAAAACAGACAAGGTCGGAGAAGGAAAGCACCATAAAAGTGTGCGTCGATTGTATTGATGATACCGACTTCATCAGCCACCTGATATACGCCTGCAGTTGCGGCATCAAGGTCCAGTGCATTGTCGACTGGCGGAAGATGACCTTGACCAATAGTGATAACTATGCTCGCCTGAAACATTCCGGTATCGAATTACTGGGCGTGTTTTGCTCCTCCAATGATCGCCTCGTCGAAGTCGCTCCCGATATGCATACCAAATTCATCATCTTCGGGGAGGAAGACTGTATTACCGGGTCATTTAATATTACTTTTGGAACCTGGGGGGCAAATTGGGAATCCGGTGCGACCTTTCACTCAAAAGGGGTGTGCCGACTGCTCGACAACATCTTTCAAAGCATTCGCGGCGGGGTGATCCAGCAGTACGGGGTCGATCCCTTGAGTCACTTTAATCTGCTTTACACTTTCGGCCGCCATAAGATGATGAACGGTAACAATTATCGGCCCCATCAGGCAATAATATCCGCCATCCACCGTGCCGACCGCTCCATCATGGCCTGTCTGTTTCTCCTGGGAGAACTGCAGGGCGATTACGGCGACAGCGTTGTGGATGCCCTGATTAAGGCGAAGGATCGGGGTGTGGAGCTGACACTGCTCTTCAACGGGCATACGGCACGAATTGGCGATGCAGCACGGGAATACACCATGGCTGAAGAGCTGAAAAGGCCGCTGCTACCGGCAATTGCGAGATTGCAGCGGGCCGGAGTCCCCATTGCCTTGGCATACGGTGTTAATGACCAAGCCATTCCATATTCCCCCCTACATTCGAAGTACTGTATCATTGATGATTGTACCATTTTGGATGGCAGTTTTAACTGGTACAATACCTCCGTGTTTTCACATGATCATTTGACGGTGCTCTCAAACAGACAGACCGCCAAAATATATTTACAAGAGTTATCTGAAGCTCTCAACACCCTGCGCGTTTATTGGAGTTAGATCCTATTTGCGCACACGAGTTGCCAACAGAGATCCAACGCCATAGGATTTTCCCTCAAGGGGGGACTGAACAGAGTACTTGGATGACATCATGCAAATTTCCGGCGCAGCCGGATTAAACCCACGCCGTATATTAAAGGTTCTCCTTTTGTGGTCAGGGTCAACCTTTCGTCGGCCTGTTATTCAGACCCCACCTGTTGATATCCTGTGGTGATAAAGAGTGTTTTATCGAAAAAGAATATGCTATTATAACCGTACGATCTCTTTCGGTACTCCATTTGTAATCCAATAACCTTTTTAAGGACTGTCCGTTGATATGAGATGAAGGCGATCCAACTTGTATATTCCCAAAGCATCATTGCAGCTGAAGGGGGAGATTCCATCCAGGAGCTCGAGTTTGCCGTTCTGGCGGAGAACTTTTTATCCCCCAAACAAATTACGGTCCATTGGGCCGGGGACGACAATGTATGGCATGTCCTGCCAGCCCGGTATCATTTTAAAACCGGCCAGGGCCGGGAGCGCTGGCTTGCCAGGACAAACTGGCGCTGCTCTTCGAAACATAGTCTGCCCGGGACTATCCGATTTGCGCTGCAATGCCTGGTCGCCGACAGGGAACATTGGGATAACAATAACAACGCTAACTATCTCCTGAAGTCAGACGGTGGTGTGTTGGTGGGGGCGAAGTTCCCGCTTGCCCACCTCAACTACCGGCCATTGCTGCCCTTGGACGGAACGGTGCAGCCGGTGGCGGTGGCGGTTCATCCCGGCCTGCGAGCGAAGCGGGTCTTCGTGCGCTGGACGGCCGATAACTGGAAAACGTATCATCAGACCCCCTGTTTTTTACGGCGAGAGTATTGTCCCAAGGCACGACAAGGTCGCACCGCCTGTCCCGATGAAAATAACCCTGCTGTCTGGACCGGTCGGCTCACAACAGGAAGTGCAGCCAGGATAGAGTATGCCATTTGTTGTGAGACGGCACAGGGGGAGATTTGGGACAATAATTTTGATCTTAATTATGCTTTCAGGAGGTCCGGGTTCAAGGTCCTCACCCTCAACCTGCACTGCTATCAGGAGGCCGACCAGGAGAAAAAATTCAGCGAAATAGCCAGGGCAATTCACGAGCTTGATGTTGACATCATCTGTCTGCAAGAGGTCGGAGAAGAGTGGAATAACGGGGAGGGAAATTGGCAATCCAATGCCGCTCAGATCATTCAGGACCGCTTACTGGGGTTTGGTCGTTCCTATCACCTTTATACGGACTGGTCGCACATCGGTTTCGACCGCTTCCGGGAAGGAAGCGCTATTTTGAGCAAATACAGGTTTTTGAAACGAGAGGCCGCTTATGTCTCCACTGACTGCAATATCCACAATATCCATTCCAGAAAAGTGGTTATGGCTCAAGTTGACATTCCCTGCATCGGTCTGGTCAATGTCTATTCCGTCCATCTGAGTTGGTGGAAGGACGGCTTCTGGCTGCAGTTTCAGGAATTATCGCAATGGGCCAATGAGGCAGAGTCTGAGCAGGTGGCGGCAACATTGCTGTGCGGCGATTTCAACAACAGGGCCGGCTCCCATGGCTATATGCTGGTCGCCAGCAGCAGCGGCTATGAAGATCAGTTTTTGCGAGCGACCTCGCCAGTATCATTTGCCCAAATATTCCGGGACACCTTGCCAGGGCGAGAGAAGTGCCTGACTGACGATGATCGGATTGACTTTATTTTTGCCAGGAAGAACAGCAGGGTGAAGCCGATAGCTGCAAGAGTTCTTTTCTCTGGACAAGACTACAAAAAGGTTTCCGACCACCCTGGTTACCTTATCGAATTCAGGCCACCGTAATGATGAACCGATGGGCATCGCCTGGCGAGAAAATAAATTCAGTGTCGCAAGGATAGGATGACAGTGCTGGGGGCACAGACAGATGCGGAATAATGAGAGATGCGCGGCAATGATCAGGGAAATTGAGGCGGAATATAAATTAACCTGCTCCATGACCGGCAAATATGCACTGGCACAACGGGTAAAGGCCGCCATGCAACAGGTGCCGCGCCACGAATTTGTGCCTCGAGACATGCAAGACCCTGCCTACCTGAACTGCCCGCTGCCCATCGGCCATGGGCAGACTATTTCTCAACCATACATCGTTGCTCTCATGACCGATTTGCTTCGCACCAGCGAAAGCCATGTCATCCTCGAAATCGGCACCGGATGCGGCTACCAGTCCGCTGTTCTGGCCCGGCTGGTGAAAAAAGTCTACAGCATTGAAATAGTCCCCTCACTGGCACTGGATGCAAAAGAACGACTGTACCGACTCGGGTACGACAATGTTGAGGTCCGGGAGGGGGATGGGTACTACGGCTGGCGGGAGTTTGCCCCTTTTGACGGGATTATTGTTACGGCCGCAACCCCGCATATTCCAGGAGAACTCATCGAGCAGCTCAAAGTCGGAGGTAAAATGGTTCTTCCGATCGGTTATCCGTATGCGCGGCAAGACCTTATTGTCGTCAGCAAAGAGGAGAACGGCACCATAACACAGCAGGATGTCCTGCCCGTTGCTTTTGTTCCCTTGACCGGTGGCCATGACCATGTTGGCGGGGAAACAGTGCAGTGATTCTCTATACCTGGTTGATGATTGAGGCGCGGAAACTCAAAAGCAGATGGGAGGGACTTAAGAATATTGGCGCATTATGTACCCGCGAAGTGCCTGGCAGCGGAAAAGATACCTATATCCGGGAAGCATGATTGGCAACCTCTCCTCCGGAACTATGCCGCAAAATGAGACAAAAGTCGTTCCGGACAACATTTCAAGAATGAAGAGTTATGAAAAAAACAATCAAAACAGAAAAAAAGCCTATAAAACTCTGGCTTGATGATATTGAGGCCGGGGCTTTTGAACAGGCCAAAAACTTGGCCAATCTTCCCTTTGTCTATAAGCATATAGCGGTGATGCCAGATGCCCATCTAGGTTACGGCATGCCCATTGGCGGTGTTATGGCATCCGAGGAGATGGTTATCCCCAATGCCGTGGGTGTTGACATCGGCTGCGGTATGTGCGCGGTCAAAACATCCCTGACAAACATCTCCACCGAAAAGCTTAAGGCGGTCCTCAGCCAGATCAGAAACAAGGTGCCTTTAGGCTTTAAACATCACAAAAAGAGGCAAGACCATTCCCTCATGCCTAAGGTCGGGGAAGGCCAACTCGAAGACCTTTTTATCGTTTCCCGAGAATACGAGAACGCCTTGACCCAACTTGGCACCCTTGGCGGCGGCAATCACTTTATCGAAGTCCAGAAGGGCAACGATGGCCATATCTGGTTGATGATTCACTCCGGCAGCCGCAACTTAGGTTATAAGGTGGCCAATTACCACAACAGGTTGGCCTCTGATCTCAACCGGAAATGGAACTCAAAAATTCCGCCAAACTGGCAGCTCGCCTTTTTACCCATAGAGAGTGAGAGTGGTCAGAGTTATCTGCAGGAAATGCGCTATTGCGTCGATTTTGCCTTTGCCAACCGCAAATTGATGATGGAAAGGGTTAAAGAGGCTCTGATGGCGGTGATCACGCCGGTCTCCTTTGAGCCCCTGGTCAACATAGCCCATAATTATGCGGCGGAGGAGATTCACTTTAATCGTCGGGTCTTGGTGCATCGCAAAGGGGCAACACGGGCCCAGGCTGGGGAGATTGGCATAATCCCCGGTTCCCAAGGATCCCCGAGCTATCTGGTTAAGGGTAGGGGCAACCCTGATAGCTTTTCCTCCTGCGCCCATGGCGCCGGCCGCAAGATGGGACGCAAACAGGCCCAGCGTCAACTTGACCTGGGGCAAGAAATTAAACACATGGAGGATCAGGGGATCATCCATGCAATCCGCCATAAAGGCGACCTGGATGAGGCGGCTGGAGCCTATAAAAACATCGATGAGGTGATTGACAATCAGCTTGATCTGGTCGAGGTATTGGTGGAGCTGCGCCCTTTGGCAGTAATTAAAGGTTAGAATTTTTATAACTATTCAGGTAGGGCCTAAAAACGAGCATAACCACCGAATTGGTAAATTACCAATCGGTAAAATTATTGGTGGAATAAGTTAATTATATCAATGAAGTATGCTGTGTTGGTAAATTTTTGCTATCCCGTATGGCGTAATTTCAGGCTATAGTAAAAAAACCAGGTTGCACAGCCCAATCAGAAAACCCAGGAGGCCGCCGAAGAGGTTTATATATTTAAACTGTTCCTGCATAATACTCAGGAGCAGGTTTTCTAAACGGAGGAGGTCTAAGGAGTTAACCTTTTGGGTGACTATTTGTTTAATATTGAGAGAGTCGACCAGGCTTGGCACCTCACGAATGAGTAGGGCGCTGGTTGCCTGCATCAGATATTCGCAAAATGCGGCTTGTACTTTTTTAGGCAGGAAATGGGTTAGGGGGCCAATGGAGCGTTTGATGAGATTGTTTTCAATCAGGTTTATGACTATTGTGTCAAGGATTCGCCGCACTTTGAGGGAACGCAGCATGTGAATGGTCTGCTGAGCGGTCCATTCTTGGCCCCGTGCGACTCCCTCCTGGGAAAAAAGATCTGCTAATATATCACCCATGGGGCGTTCAGCCTGACTGTCCATTGCGTCCCTGATAATTGCAGTCAACGAGTCTGCTACGCTGGGGTTTTGGATCAGGGCCGTAACCTGGGCGATAACTAATGCCTTTATTTCAACAATTTTTTCAGGGGGAACATTTTTGAGCAGGTCTGCAATTGGGGTGGAGGATATTTCTCGTATCTTTCCCTGTAAAGCAGAGCTTATTCTTTCCTGAACAGCCTCGTCTTGCATCCACTCTGCAATATCTTCCCCTTTATTATCGAGATATTCTTTGACCTTTTGCTCAATTAGTTCTGGGTTTAAAAAACCTCCGACAAGGGCTGCCATGGGGCCAAGGGAGCTGATGAAGGTGTCAATGGCTCCGCAGATACCTTTTAGGATCTTATCCTGCATTTTCGGCTCTGCGATGATGCTAGAGGCTTTGGCCAGAATGCTTGGGGCCTCTTCTTCAATTTTCAGAACCAAAAGATCGATGAGTTCTTGGGGGAGCAGGTCTTGCAGAGTTTTTCTTTCTATAAGGGCGGTGTTGAGCTTGTTGTCAATATAGGCGTTGATCCATTTTCCTGTTTCAGGGTTGGTCAGAAGCTTATGGACAGTGTCGTTCAGGCAAGAGTGGAGGTGCTCAATGTTTGTTTTTGGGATTGTTGAGTTGAGGTCTTTGGCAAGGAACTCATGAATATGGCCTGAGACTGTATCCGCAAGGCTTTGGGCAAATTTGTCGCTGTCTATATGGTTATGAATATATTTTAAAGTGCGGCCTTGAAGCACCTTGATTCCCACATGAAAATAGGACTGGAACCTGTTTGGGATTATTGTTGCAATGGGGCCAAGGTCCTTTTCCATGATATCTGTGACCCTGCCGGTTACCAGGAGATTGAGCTCATTCTTAAACCTTGTTTCTTCAAGAGCTGTACTGACATCGGTGCTGGTCAAAAGATGGCTGCCGACCATCTCCCCGATGTTTTCAGCAAGATCTTCTCTTTTTGAGGGAATGACACCCGGGGTCATGGGGACTCTAATCCCCAGGAAGCGCCAGGCCTTGAGGGGACGGAAAAGCATGCGGATAGCCACATAATTAGTCATGTAGCCAATGAAGGCGCCTAGGCACGGCGGAGCGAGATAAATCAGATATTGTTCCATTATTGGTCTTTTAGTTGGTTGCGTAACTTCAGTTAGGGGCTGTAAACTGCCCTTAACTGGACAGTTACGCTATTACTTTTGTAGGATTTTGCCTAAGGTTTCATCAACGGCAAGAGACTGTTCCATGCGGGCAGAGAGGAAATCATCAGTTAAATACTCCCTGCTCTCTTCGATTAGTGAACAGAGTTTGTCTATTTCACCATTTTGGGCCAATTCTAGCACCTTTTTCAGGCTTTCAGAGAAAGTGTCAACAATTTGTCGTCCCGCACCTTGGGCTGCCATAATTTCAGCGTAGGTTCTAGGGTTTTGCACATGTAATCGTGACATGGCAAGTATTCCGTAAAGGGAGGTCAGGGTAGAGTGACCGCCAATCTCTTTCGGAGTTATTCTATTGTCTTTCAATGCCATAGCCATGGCCACAGATATGGCTGTTGGCAATTTCTGGCTAACCCCCATGAGCAGGTCATGCTGGGCCGCAGAATCATGATATATATCGGCGCCGTGTTTATACAAAAAGGCCTCAAATTCACTGCAAAGAGAGCCTGACCGATTGGTCCTGACTAAAGCTGCGTTTTTGTCCTTCATATTGGCGGCCTTTGGCCCCCAGAGGTTGTGGACCAGCATGACTTCCACCGAATCCAAGGTTGATTCCAGGGCAGCGTTTATGGTCTCTTCTGCTTCTCCAGCCAGAAGAATCAGGGCCTGTCCTTCCTTGAGCAGAGGGCCATATTCCCTGATCGTTGGGGTCGTAGCTGATATTGGCACACAGATGACCACAACGTCCACCATGTCTACCATGGTTTCTGGTCGAAGTTTTGTTGACCTGCCGGAGATCATGGTCTTGTACCCTTCATTTTCCAGTTTGCGGGCAAACCAGGTACTCATGTCACCGCTGCCGATAAAACCAAAATTTTTGATATATTTAGTCCGCATATCGATCCTGGGATAACTTCCCAGAACTCGAAGGGCATTTGGTTCTTGGATAATTCGTTTTTCAAGGACGGGGACAATTTTAGCCATTTCCTGATCGTCGATATGCCCTTCCACTTCAAAATAAAATTGCAGTTTCTGGGTCTTGATGTCGGTTGCTGTCTGCATGTCCATGATGTTTATGCCGCGTCTGGAAAATTCACCCAGCATATCGTACAACAATCCGACTCTGTCCGGCAGAGGATTGGTGAAAAAGGCGGTGGCATCGTATCCGGTGGGTACCGTCATTTCAGGACCGAGGACGGCGTATCGTGTCCGGTTGTGGGCGGCAACCTCACGCTGGCGGACCACAAGGCCTTGTGATTTTAGGATTGTTTCAGCCTCGATTACACCGTGATCCCTTAAATTATGTTCTTTGACTCTGCTAATGGCCTGTTTGCTGCTGTTTACTGTCAAAAGGACGGCATCTGGGAAATTGGCAGAGATAAATTCTTCACACTGTTTCAGCAGGGTGGATGTGCCGCAAATTACCTCAATTGGATGTTGATCGTCCAGGGAACCAAAAGAGAGGTGTATAGGCTGGATAATGTTATCTATCCAAAAACCCTTTTTTATGTGGTCTAGTAGCCTGACATTTTTACTTTCGCCCTCGCGGGTGTTATATATGGGGATGATTGCGAAATCGGCCTCATTGTCTTCAAAGGCGTGAATTGCGCTTGAAGGGTCGGAAAACAGTAAAAGATCAGCATCTGGGTGGTATTGCCTGGCTGCCTGACTTGCGTGGGATAGTTCTGGTCCCAGAGTCGCTATTGTTGCCATCGGTTTTGTTCCGGATTTGAAATTGAATTTTTTGAAAGAGTGGCTGGCTAATTTGTTTCGGCTCATTTATACATGAACTTAGAGATTTTATCACGAATAAATGTGCTACGAGTTTGCAGTAATTAAACTTTCGCACCCAAGGGGCATAAATGTGGTTAGTGTTTCAGCTTCTTTACTAAAGACCAAGGGGAAAAGTGAAAAAAGGCAGTATTGAAGAGTATCTTGCCGCATTGCAAGGGTCGGTAAAATTTGGCCCGCAAGTGGTCTGGCTTGAAAAAATTGCGGGGAGGAGTGCTGGGTATTCTGAGCCTGAAAAACCTTGGGCAGCAAAGCTTCAGAAGGTGCTTGTCGGTATGGGCCTGGAAAATGGTTTGTATAAACACCAGGCTGAGGCAGTGAACAAAATTCGCGCCGGCGCCAACGTGATAGTGGCCACTCCCACGGCTAGTGGCAAGAGTTTTATCTATAACTTGCCGGTTTTTGAGCATCTGCTGGCGCATCCCGATAAACACGCTTTATACCTTTTTCCGCTTAAGGCACTGGCCCAGGATCAGCTCCAGGCCATTGAAAAAATTTCATCTCTGCTGCCTGAAAATATCCGCCCCCGGGCGGCCATTTATGATGGTGATACCTCGGCCTATTTCAGGAAAAAATTGCGGGATTATCCACCTCAAATTCTCATTAGCAACCCTGATATGCTGCATCTCTCCATGCTTGGTTATCATGGACAATGGAGTGGTTTCTGGAGCGGCCTGACCCATGTGATTATTGATGAGGTACACACCTATCGTGGTGTTTTCGGCTCTCATATGGCCTGGGTGTTGCGCAGGCTTAGGCGGATTTGTAAGCTGTATGGGAGTGATCCAGTTTTCGTGCTCTCCTCGGCCACCGTTGGCAACCCGGGGGAGCTTGCTGAGAATTTATTAGGACAACCTGCACGGGTGCTGACAGAATCAGGTGCGCCCCAGGGCAAGCGAAGTTTTGTTTTCCTTGATCCTTATGACAGTCCGGCCTATGCGGCCAGCCAGCTTTTGGAGGCCGCCCTTAAGAGAGGACTTAGAACCATCGTCTATACTCAATCTCGCAAGATCACAGAACTTGTTTCCATGTGGACTGCGGCAAAGCTTGGGGATTTACGGGACAAGCTTACCGCCTATCGGGCAGGTTTTTTGCCGGAGGAACGCCGTGAAATAGAAGGAAAACTTGCAAGCGGAGAACTGTTGGGCGTTGTCTCAACCAGCGCCTTGGAGCTTGGCATCGATATTGGCGAGTTGGAGCTCTGTATTTTGGTAGGATACCCCGGTTCCATAATGGCGACATGGCAGAGAGGCGGACGGGTTGGGCGCCGTCAACATGAGTCGGCAATAGTTCTGATTGCCCAGGAAGACGCGCTTGATAAACATTTTATGCGAAATCCGGCCGATTTTTTTCGGAGGGAGGTTGAGGCCGCGGTTCTGAATCCGGCGAACCGAGAAATAATAAAGAAACACCTGGTTTGTGCCGCCGCAGAAGCTCCGATAGGTGTAGGTGACCCTATTGTGAGTGAGCCAGGTGCTGCAGAGGCCCTTGAAGAGTTGAACGCAAATGGTCAATTGCTGCTCGGCGCGGATGGAAAGGACTGGTTTACCATACGAAAGTACCCACATATGGAGGTGGATTTGCGCGGTTCTGGACGCGCCTTTGCAATAAGAAATTCTTTTGATAATACGCTCTTAGGTGAAATTGACGGGTTGCGCTGCTTAAAAGAGTGTCACCCCGGCGCTGTTTATTTACAGAGAGGTGAGACCCTCGTGGTTGACACGCTTGATCTTGACGGCCATGAAGTAAAAGCCCATGCTCAAAAAGTATCGTATTTTACCCGGCCTCTCAGTCAAAAAGAGACGGAAATTCTGCAAATATTAGAGACAAAGGAGATGTTTAATTTCAGGGTTTCTTTTGGGCGCTTGCGGGTTACGGAGCAGGTGAGTGCTTTTCAGCGCCGTTCTGTAAAAGGGCAGAGGCTTCTTGCAACCGAAAAATTGGATCTTCCACCCCATATCTTTGAAACGGAGGGTTTGTGGATTCATCTTCCGCCCACCTTGGAAAAAGAGGCGGTGCGCCAACATATCCATTTCATGGGAGGCATTCATGCCTTGGAACATGCGGCAATAGGAGTTTTTCCGCTACTGGTTCTCTGTGATCGCAATGACGTTGGCGGTCTCTCCACTCCTTTTCATCATCAGGTGCTATCCGCTGCAGTTTTTATTTATGATGGTTATTCCGGTGGTATTGGTCTCAGCAGAGAGGCTTTTGCTCAGGTGGCAGAACTCTTGGAGGGGGCTTTACGAATTGTCGAATCTTGTGATTGTGAAGTTGGTTGTCCCTCTTGTGTTCATTCACCTAAATGCGGTTCAGGAAACCGACCCATAGATAAAAAGGCGGCTCTTTTCCTGCTCAAAGGTCTGTTGACTAGTCCGCCGAAAGGAAACGCCCAGTTTGCGGGGAAAAAGGACCGCTCTGCCATTTTATTAGCGATAGATCCCGGCCTTAAACAATCTGAACTTCCTGGCCATTTTGCCGTCTTTGATGTGGAGACAAAAAAATCAGCAGCAGAGGTGGGAGGTTGGCATAGAGCCGAGCGCATGGGGGTGAGTGTGGTTGTTTTATACGATTCGCAAATTGACGGCTATCTAACTTTTTATGAGGACGAAATAGACAAACTGGTATGTCATCTGCAAAAAGTACAATTGGTGGTTGGCTTTAATAACAAACGGTTTGATAATAGGGTCCTTTCAGCTTACACTCGTTTTGATCTGAATTCTCTGCCCACTTTTGATATTTTAGAAGAAGTTAAGGGGAGGTTGGGGTATCGTCTCAGCCTGGATCGTCTTGCCGAGCATACCTTGGGGGTTACCAAAACAGCCGATGGCTTGCAGGCCCTCAAGTGGTATAAAGAGGGACGGATGGATGAAATTGTGCAGTATTGTCAAAAAGATGTTGAGATAACCAGAGATCTCTTTTTATTCGGGATTGAAAATGGGTACCTGATTTTTCAGAATAAGGCGGGCCATAAAGTACGGTGTCCATTTGGGATAAGTATCGTTAAGAAAACGTTAATAAACAAAATATTCAAAAAATAATTTGGAGGAAAACATGCCTGAATTTGTAAACGTAACTGTGGTTAAAGGGGCCAATGTATACTTTGATGGCAAGGTGACGAGCCGGACTCTGCTGTTTGCTGATGGGTCCAAAAAGACTTTGGGAGTGATGCTCCCCGGGGAGTATGAATTTAATACTGCCGAAAAAGAGGTGATGGAGATTTATTCCGGAGAGGTGGAGGTACTGCTGCCCGAGGTTGAGGGGTGGTTGAAAATCACCGGCGGGCAATCTTTTGAGGTTCCAGCTCAGGCAAAATTTAAATTAAAGGTAAAGGTGCTGATTGATTACTGCTGTTCCTTTATACCTGCATAGCGATAAAAAAAGCCTGCTGAATTTCCTTCAGCAGGCTTTTACAAATACTCTTTGTAGTTGGTCAGGTCGGGCCCTGAAAAAGCATTCCTGAATAGTTATAAAATTAGTTAGGCCAGATGAGTTTCTTATATATCCATCCCCTGGTGCCGTCTTCGTGGGAAACCTTGGTCCAGTCTCCTTCGGTCTCAGTCGGAGTAAAGACAACGCCGTATTTAGCAGTTGCAACCTGTTCGTAATTTTTCCCGGGACCCGTCCGTATGTTTGCGATCTCAACTTTAACAATAACCTTTTTTTGCTTTGATAGAAGCGGAGAGTAAATCCATCCAGTATCACCCTCGAAATCTTTCGTTTGGGCCCATTTTCCATCTCTTTTTAGGATCTGTAGAGGAAAGTCTTTGAATACCTCCCAGAGGATCTCTTTTTTTGTGTCTGGTCCTGAGCGAATATTGACGCCGTCTTTGTTGACACTGACATATTCAGCCGCCAGGCATGGCAAGCCTAAAGACAACAGGCTTAGAAGGGTGATAGAGCAAACAATCCAACTTTTTGTTTTTGGGTAAGGCATCAAAATACTCCGTTCAATTCATCGGGTGAGCTTTTGTCTGGAAGAAGCTTTGTAATAACTGGAAAATATTTTGTGATTCTAATTTCTTTATCGTAAAAATCAAGAGAATTACTCTATAAAAGTAAGCTGTTTTGGCTTATTTCCTTTTATTCCTGGTGTTTATGGTTGCTTTGGGCAGGTAGGAGAGAAGCTGCATTCTCCTACCTTACTCGCTGAGAATCTTAATTGGGCCGTAATATGCTCTTGCAGACTCTTTCGTGTTGTCAGTGTCTGTCATTATGGCAATACTGCCTACGTCAGGAGGAAGGGAGCCAAAGGCTTTTTTGTAGTCCTCGACAATGTTGCGCCGTTCACTGACCCAGGAACCTACATTCGTACTGCCACTTTCAACTGCGATCATCATGGCATTTCCCGTAAACGCATTTGGGATAAACTGTTCTTTCTCTATTTTGTTGGCCCAGACGTAATTGAGAGCCTTGGTCTTCCAGAAGAGGAAGTTTGGAAAGACTACATATATACGTGCTGCGTAGTCATCTCCCTCTTTTGTACGAGCATCACCTTTTTTGATGGTTTGCTCAATTTTCCAGGACCAAGATAAAATAGGGTACTCTTCTGGGGAGTAGTCAATTTTATAATATAGCCCTGAGGCGGAGCTCTGGCTGGTAGCGGTTAAAAAGTAGGATTCTCCCTCATTGTCCACTTGATATTTGGTCTCTCCCTGGAAAGATTTTGTTTTCCAGAGATCGGATAAACCATTTTTGAACTCGTCCAGAATTATCTCTTTTACAGTACTGGTTGCAGTGGTTAATCCGCATAAGAGGATAAGTATTGTGAAGGCAAACGTTTTTTTTATCATGTTGAAAGCACCGATGGATTGAAAATTATGACATTTTAAAAATGATCATACCAAGAAAGGTACTTTTTGGGTAGGTATGCCTATGAATCACAGCATGATGTTCTTGGCTGGGATGAGGGGGGCGAAGTCTACACTATCCGAAGTTTTCGCTTATCCGAAGTCTTCGCTTATCCGAAGTCTTCGCTTATCTGCGATGCTATCAAGATTTTGGGAAACAGTAAGGGCTTGTAAGGAAATAATCTGGCTGATATTACGCTTAGATTTGGGCCAGGTTTGAATGCGGCGATTGAATAAAACCGCAGGCTTAGCAGGGCTACGTTGAGGATTTTGTGATTGAGCCACATTCAAAGATGGCCCGAAGATAAGATTTAAGATTGGTCAGGTTATTTTCTTACAGGACCTAAGGTGAATTTCGGCTTGTTAGCGAAAAAGAGTTTAAACCACCGTCGTGTTATCTCACGCTGATCCTGCGGTCTGATGGAGAATAAAATGTTGGAGTTCTGTCTGTTGGGTGCTGTTGAGTTTTTTGAACTGGATGCGGCATTGTTTCAGTATAACATTTTGAGCTGATTTTGTAGCCCCTTCTTGGTCGTCTGGCAATACCTTGAAAGGAACCTTGGTCATAATATCTTCTCCGTTAAGATATATATCAAGTTCCCCTTCCATTTCGGTACTTTTGTCCCAGTTTAGATAATGAAATTTCATCCCGCCAAGGCTGATGTCTACGATTCTACCGAAACTTCTGGCAGCATTCACAAATGTGCCGTCTTTTGTGAAGTACCTTTGGTGGTCACGTCGGTCGTTTGTCTGATGCTTGTTCATTGTGTGCGCCTTTTTAGATTCAATATGTTGGTTGAAAACTAACTAGAGCATTGCTGCAGCTCTGCACATTTGCTGAGCCACGCTACCCGGAATCTACATTTACCCTGAGTCTACGCTCACCCGATGAATCTTTTCATTGCATACCATTGCTCTCACTCTATATATCTAGCAAATATCGTACCCAATTATCTTAAAAAGATTGTCTAGTAAAATCAGTTTGTTGCCAGGTTCGTGTGAATAAAAGGCCTGTTCTGGTTTGAAGAAACGGAAAATATGTTCGGTATTTCGGAAAGCCAGGGGCTGGTGGTTTGCTGGTATGTTTAGGTCTGATTGGAGCAGAGATAGGTTAGGAATTCTTTGTTTCCTTTGGGGCCAAGAATGGGGGATGGGGTGACACCTTGCCAGTGAAGACCGATGGATTGGGCGAATGTTCGTATTTCTTCTATAACTTCTTCGTGTAAGGCGGTATCGCGAACAACCCCTCCTTTCCCAACTTTTTCTTTGCGCACCTCGAATTGAGGTTTGATCAAGGCCAGGATGGATATATCTTTACCAAAGAGGGGCAGTAGTGGCGGCAGCAAAATTTTGAGACTGATGAATGCTGCATCGATGACGGCCAAATCCAATTTTTGGGGGATATCGGCGGGGGTCAGCTTGCGGGCGTTGGTTCTCTCCATAACAACGACTCGCTGATCCTGTCTAAGGGTCCAGTCCAGTTGTCCGTACCCCACGTCTACTGCATATACAAGGGCGGCCCCTTTTTGGAGAAGACAATCTGTAAATCCGCCGGTTGAGGCGCCGATATCGGCACAGATTAATCCGGCAGGCTCGATGTTGAAAAAATCGAGACCTTGGGCCAGTTTCAAACCTCCACGACTGACATAGGGGCAGGTGGATTGCTTCACGGTAATCCGGCAATCATCGGCAAATATCATGCCTGCTTTGTCTGCTTTTTGGCCGTTGACCTCAACCTTTCCAGCTATGATAAGAGCCTGGGCCTTTTGAAGACTTTCTACATGCCCCTGATCTGTCAGTAATTTGTCCAGCCTAACTTTCATGGATTATCAGCTTGTCTGATCAGGTCGCAGAGTTCGTCGGCCATCATGTCTATGGTAGAGTGGTCTTTACCTTCCAGCATGACCCTGACCACCGGTTCCGTTCCTGAAAGTCGGACAAGTACCCGCCCATCATTTCCCAGTTTTTCTTCAATCTTTTGCACTTGTTTTGTGAAGCCCGGAATGGAGCTAATCTCTAATTTTTTTGCTGTACGGACATTTTTAAGAACCTGGGGGAATGATTCCATTATTGTTGCCAGTTCTGAAATGGTCTTGCCCTGTTTGATCATGACAGACATTACCTGCAGTGCCGCTAAAATTCCATCTCCACTGGTTGAATGCTCCAGAAAGACAAGATGTCCTGATTGCTCGCCTCCAAAAGAGTAATTATGCCGCCGCATTTCTTCGACCACATAACGGTCTCCCACCTGGGTTCGGACGAGTTGGCCGCCGAGGCGCTGCATGGCGGCTTCAAGGCCCATATTGCTCATTACCGTTGCCACCAGTGTGTCCTTGTGCAGTTTTTTTCTGGCCATAAGATCAGCTGCGCAGATGGCCATGATCTGGTCTCCGTCCACAACATTTCCTTTTTCATCAACGATAATCAGGCGGTCCCCATCACCATCCAGGGCGATGCCAATATCTGCTCCCAGAGATTTAACTTTTTCTGCGATCATTTGCGGGTAGAGGGCGCCGCATTGATCGTTGATGTTCTTTCCATCCGGGGAAACCCCGAAAGCACTTACGGTGGCCCCAAGTTCCTCGAAAACTTGGGGGGCAACTCCGTAAGTTGCGCCATGGGCGCAATCTAGGGCGATATGAAAACCATCTAAGGCGTACTCGGCAGGGAAGGTGTTTTTCAGGAAAACAGTGTAGCGCCCCTTGGCATCGTCAATTCTTTTGGCGCGGCCAACCTCTTCGGCCACTGGGCGCAGGGCCTCAATCTTTTGAGAAAAAATAAGATCTTCAATATACGCCTCTTTTTCATCGGGAAGTTTAAAGCCATCTCGTGAAAATATTTTTATGCCGTTATCCTGGAAAGGGTTGTGGGAGGCGGATATAACGATTCCAGCATCAGCCCGCATTGAGGTGGTAATAAAGGCAATGGCTGGAGTGGGCAAAGGGCCAACCAGGAGCACATCCACACCCATGGAGCATATGCCTGAGGCAAGAGCGTTCTCAATCATATACCCTGAAAGCCTGGTATCCTTTCCAATCACAATCCTGTGTCCTTGCTTCATGTCTTTTACCATGAATGCTGCAGCTCGGCCTATCTGCATGGCAATCTCGCTGGTCATCGGATATATATTTGCTACACCTCGTACACCGTCTGTTCCAAATAATTTACGCATATTTGTTAGTTTTTATTTAAGTTTTCTTGGGATTGTTTGGAGGTAAAGTGGCTGTGTGCCACAGTTAAAACCGTGGCGCTTCACAGCATTTTTGCGGCTAGCCTTTAGGGTTTATGCTTAAACAGGTTATTTGCGTGTGTTAGTTGAATTTCTTTTTGCTTTTTTTCTCCCATATTTCAACTTTAACGGATTTAGGAGAAAGGCTTAAGACCTTAACTTTTGTCTTAGGGGTGACTTTAATATTCAGGTTGTGTGTGCCAATGCCCAGGTTCGTGATGTCAATGGCCGCCGTCAAAAGGGAGTGGAGGTTCTTTGTATTCTTGTCAAGAGTCGATGGAAGGGCAATATTGATAGTTACACTCCCAGGGGTAGGATGGGCGTAAAAGCCCTCTTGGCTTCCAGTCACCCGGATAGGGATATTGCTGAGCTCTTTTTCAATAATCTTTTCCTTGAGCTTGAAAGTGGCGGTAACTATTGGGTCGCCTGTGAGCTCGGCAAGCTCTTCGCTAATGTCCAGTTGTGCTTGTTGGGGACCAGATTTAGTTAAAACGCTTATGTCGATAGGTTTTGTCTTGAGATGTCTAATCTCACTTAAAATGCTACTGGGGCCAGAAACGGACAATGAAGCAGGCTCCAAGGAGATGGAGATAAGCTCAAAACTGCCTGGAAGTTTCCCTGACAGCATGTGTCTAATGGGAATGTCTTTTTGAATAAGCTGGTCTAGTGAAAACGTAATATTGCTTGGCTGGATTCGCAGAGTTTTTATACCCCGAGGGAAGGAAATAGAGTCAAGATCATTTCGCACCACCATATTCCCGGGCCTGGCAGAAGAAAGGTCTATGGATCGTGTTACATGCTGACGGTCAATTCCCCTGATAAGACCGCGCGGACCACTGACCGATACATCCAGTTGACCCTTGAATTGGTTTGAAATGACCAGATCCCTCGGCAGATTGACGATTTCCACAGGAATCTGAACATTCATGTCCACCCGGTCTACACCGGAAACGAAATACCACAAAATGGCGGCGAAAAGCAGGGATATTGCTTTTGCTAACCAGTCTTTGGGCCATGACCATTTGGGTGGCTTTGGTATGGTCAAGATTTGTTTAACCAGTTTCTCCATAGATGAATATGCTGTTCTTTTGGGGCGAAAATAGCATCCAGGCGGTTGCGAAGCGCTTTTTCGTCCAGGTCAGTTGTTATGGCTCCATG
>JAQYVV010000004.1 GCA_030145275.1 Desulfurivibrionaceae bacterium
CCATTCCGAACACGGAAGTTAAGCTCTTCAGCGCCGATGGTACTGCCTGGGCGACTAGGTGGGAGAGTAGGTCGTTGCCGGATTTTATCTTTAAGGGTGATTGTTGACTATATGTCGATAATCACCCTTTTTTTTTGCCTTTTTTATACTTAATTACAGAGGTTGGAATCTAGTATCTTTATTGCACTTCACTAAGCTTTTGGGTATTTTGGAGTTGACTACCTTCTGATCTAATTAAGCTTAAGTATCAATCATTCGCATAGATCTTAAAGCACATGCTTTCCCAATCAACTTCTCTTTTAAAAATAAATGTGGTGCTCACATGAATGATTCCTTCTCTGCTGACAAAGGCACTCTTTATATTGTAGCGACCCCCATTGGTAATCTGGAAGATATTACCTTGCGAGCTATACGTATACTTAAAGAAGTTGATTGTATTGCTTCTGAAGATACACGCAGGACAAAAATTCTGCTAAATCACCTCGGGATATCAACACAACTGATAAGTTATTATCGAGAAAAAGAGGCAAGTAAGTCAGAACAGATCATTGAACTTTTGGGACAAGGAAAAAATATAGCTTTAGTATCTGATGCTGGGACACCATGTATTTCCGATCCAGGAACGATACTTATCGCTAAAGCGCATAGTCATGGCATTCGTGTCTCTCCTATTCCGGGAGCATCTGCTTTGACCGCAGGCCTTAGTTTGTCTGGTCTGCCCGCAGATACTATTCTTTTCTTGGGCTTTCTGCCAAATGGGAAATCGGCGCGTCGGAAATATTTAGTATCTCTTAAGGACGAGACACATCTCTTGGCCTTTTATGAATCACCAAAAAGAATTATCGGGTGTCTAAAAGACCTATATGATCTTTTGGGTGACAGACGGGTTTTTGTCGTTAGAGAATTGACAAAAATTTATGAAGAATATTTTTCCGGTTCAATATCCACAGTTCTGGAGAAATTGTCGGCAAAAACTACGGTCAAAGGCGAATTTGTCGTTGTTCTGGAAGGAGGGCTGAAAAGCAATGCTCCTGAGGGTGCAGACCTTCATCAACTTATTGAATGGTATAGGGATCAAGGTGATATTTCTCTTTCTGATTCTGTGAAAAAAATATCTAAAGATATTGGCGTTGCAAAAGCGAAAGTTTACAAAGAAGCCCTGAGAATATGGTAATAACCCCCGTTCGTGAGAAGGGACTCTGTACAGTACCTCCTCGGAGTCTATCGCTTAACTGAGGGGTGTAAGGGGCTTAACAGGAATTTGTAACTTTGATATGGTTTATCTTCTTTGTTATCTCTGTTAAAAAAAGCAATGAAACTCCTCCTAAGGTACCAACCCCCACAAAAGTGGATAAGTGCCTGATCAGTGGTCGGTCACTAATACAGATTGGATTTTTTTTCGAGGGTAACCTGTTTTCTGTTACTGAATCCAGTGTTCAGGCACTAACCCCTACAAAAAGGGATAAGTGCCTGAACAGTAGTCGGTTACCCATACAGATTGAATTTTTTTGTGGGTGTCCTAGCGTTTATGTTACTAAATGTCAGCGCTCAGGCACTAACCCCTACAAAAAGCGATAAGTGCCTGAACAGTTGTCGGTGACCAATACAGATTGGATTTCTTTTCGGGGTAACCTGGTTTCTGTTACTGAATCCAGTGCTCAGGCACTAAAAATCAACTTGTCAATGTGTGGTAAATGCACTAATTTGTTTATTCTCCCAAGTGTAAAAACATATATTGTTAACTGGAAGCATCCAAATGGTAAAAAAGGTACAGGATTATTATTTTAAGAAGGCTAAGAAAGAGAATTATCCAGCTCGTTCAGTGTATAAATTGGTGGAGGCACACGAAAAACATACTATTCTTAAATCGGGAGATAAGGTTCTTGATCTTGGTTGTCATCCTGGTAGCTGGTCCTTGTATAGTGCCAAAATTGTAGGGCCTAGCGGTCTGGTTGTCGGTATTGATCTGAAAAATGAGAAGAAGATTCAGCAAGCTGGAAAAGCAAAAATCATAGCGATATTTGCTGACATAATGGCTCCTGAAACGATCCCTCTCTTGGCTGAATACGCTGAGAAATTCGATGTTGTTATCAGTGATATGGCTCCAAAAACCACTGGTAATAAATGGTCAGATCAACAACATTCCCTTGATCTTTGCAGACAGGCCCTTTTTCTTGCTGATCAACTTCTTAAAACTGGCGGCAATTTTTACTGTAAAGTTTTTGAGGGAGAGGACTTTAAGTTATTTTTTGAGTCAGTCCGGGAAAAATTCGAATTTGCTAAAATTGTCAAACCTAAAAGTTCAAGAAAAGAGAGTAGAGAGGTGTTTGTTCTTGGTAAAGGTTTCATGCAATAAATTATAACTGTTCAGCTGCACCCCATCCGGAGTCTGCGCTTACCTGCGCGCGCCCAACGGAAGTACCCTTGGGGTGCGAACAGTCCTTCCAGCATACCGATGTATCGCTGAAAGGCCTGTTCACACGCACCTGGGGCACATCTAAACAGTTACAGTTCGGAGGTTATGCCCCGTTTTTTGCTCTACCTGAATAGTTACAATAAATATAAGTAAAAAGTAAGAACCATATAATAGTAAGGAGGAAGATGTGTCTGGTCATTCAAAGTGGAGTACAATTAAAAGAAAAAAAGGCGCTACAGATGCTAAGCGTGGGAAAATATTCACCCGATTGATTAAAGAGATCACTGTTGCTGCCCGTTCGGGTGGGGGGGACCCTGATGGAAACCCTAGGCTACGGACTGCGATTTCTGGTGCTAAATCAGAAAATATGCCTAAGGACAATATCGACAGGGCTATCAAGAAAGGCACCGGAGAGCTTGAAGGAGCCATCTATGATGAAATTACCTATGAGGGCTACGGTCCTAGTGGGGTTGCGGTTCTAGTTGATTGTTTGACTGATAATAAAAACAGGACCGTTGCCGATGTGCGCCATATTTTCAGTAAGTATGGTGGCAATCTTGGTGAATCCGGCTGTGTTTCTTTTCTTTTTGATCGTAAGGGGCTTGTTGTAGTCGATAAAGAAACTATTTCGGAAGAAACATTGATGGACATTGCTTTGGACGCAGGGGCTGAAGATGTTCTTGAAGAAGAAAGTGTATTCCAGGTTTTGACCGCTCCCGATGACCTTAACGCTGTGCGGGAGCATTTAGAGCAGAAGGATGTTTCTTTTGTAGAGGCGGCAATATCAATGCTTCCACAAACAACTGTTGATATAGTCGATGAGAAAACGGCTAAAAGAGTTTTGACTCTTATGGATATGTTGGAAGATAATGAGGATGTCCAAAATGTTTATTCCAATTTTGATATAGCTCCTGAAATTCTTGATAATTTGGAATAATCTCACTTCCCTTCAGCCTTTATAAACCGTATTTGATTCTTTTGAAAAAAATATTGGTATCTTTTTATTGTAGATGAAAATTATTGGTATTGATCCAGGTTCGCGAATTACAGGGTATGGGGTCATTGACAAAAACAGTTCAGGTCTTCAGTTTGTTACTTGTGGTGTGGTCAAGTCCTCGCCTAAAATACCTTTTCCTGAGAGGCTGAAAGAACTTCATGACGGCTTATGCCAAGTCATAGAAAAATTCAATCCCCAGTACGCCTCGGTGGAAGATATCTTTTTTGCTCGTAACCCTAGTTCTGCCTTAAAACTTGGCCAAGTCCGCGGAGCGTTGATTATTGCGGCTATGGGAAATGATCTGATTGTCAAAGAATTCACCGCCAAACAGGTCAAGCAAACCGTTGCTGGCTATGGGCAGGCAAGTAAATCCCAAATCCAGCATATGGTTAGGGTTACGCTGAACTTGACATCGTCTCCAAGTGAGGATGCTGCCGATGCACTGGCTAATGCCCTCTGTTTAGCAACACACTTGGATACGTACTGACTGATTGTAAATATTCGGCAACACTCCAGCTGCGCCCGCCCAACGGAAGTGCCCTTGGGGTGCGATCAGCCTGACTCACGTAGAACTACTACGCTTCGCCAACCTGATCGAACACATCTGAAGCGACGGAGTCTTCGCTTACCTGTCAAACATTTACATTTTGGTGGTGGTGGTTTTCCGGTGTTAGTCGAATATTTATGACTGATTGGATAAACTATTTTTTAATAAATGTTCCAATCTCAATATAGGGTCTCATATGATTGCCTGCCTACGAGGTGAACTTCTTCATAAAGCACTCGATAAGCTGATCGTTGATGTCAACGGTGTTGGCTATGATATATCTTTTTGTCAGGCGGGAGCTTCTCTTTTGCCAGAAACAGGGCAGGAGATATTCATTCATACATATTTGAATGTTCGAGAGGATGCTCTTGATCTTTATGGCTTTATGCTCATAGAAGAGAAAGAGATGTTTGTCACTCTTTTACAGGTTTCGGGCATTGGGCCTAAGGTTGCCTTGAATATGCTTTCTGCGATCCACCCGGCTGATCTGGCCAGATCAATTGTTTCAGAAGATTTGCATAGATTGACTCAACTTCCCGGCATAGGAAAGAAAACGGCCGAGCGTCTCTGTCTTGAGTTGAAAGATAAGGTCCAGGCAATGTCTGGCCAGGATGATGCTGTAGGGCGTTATGATGCGATGTCCGATTCTGTGGCTGCGGATGTTATTTCTGCGCTGGTCAATCTTGGTTATCCTCGGGCCAAAGCCCTTGATGCTCTGCACGGTGTTCGCCAGTCATTACCAGAAGGTTCGCCGGAAGCACCCATAGAAGAGTTATTACGATTATCATTGAGGTCGCTGGCGTGAATTTTGAGGAAGACATAATAAGCACAAAGGCAGTTCATCAAAATGAATTAATCGAAGAAGTTTCACTTCGCCCCCAAACTCTTGACCAATACGTCGGCCAGGAACAACTCAAGAATAATCTCCATATTGCAATTACAGCAGCACAAGGGCGTAATGATGTTCTTGATCACGTCCTTTTTCATGGCTTTCCAGGCTTAGGGAAAACGACTCTTGCCTATATAATAGCTAATGAAATGAGGGCAAGTGTTAAGGTGACTTCTGGGCCGGTCATTGAAAAAGCAGGTGATTTGGCCGCTATCTTGACTAGTCTTCAGGATGGGGATGTCCTTTTTATTGATGAAATCCACCGCCTTAATCACGTTGTTGAAGAAATTCTCTATCCTGCCATGGAGGATTATCAGCTTGATCTTGTTATTGGTCAGGGTCCCGGGGCAAAATCAGTAAAAATGGACTTGCCGAGGTTTACGCTTGTTGGTGCGACAACCAGGACAGGATTGCTTACTCCACCTCTTAGAGATCGTTTCGGTGTCATTTTGAGACTAGATTATTACTCCGATAATGAACTTGTAACCATAATTAAACGGTCGGCTGCTGTGCTCAATATTCCTATGGATGAGGGTGGGGCTGCCGAAATGGGAAAAAGATCCAGGGGAACACCCAGAATTGCCAATCGCCTTTTGAAAAGAGTACGTGATTATGCTGAGGTTAAAAGTGACGGAAAGATCACTCGCGATGTGGCAAAAAAAGCGCTTGCAATGCTCAATGTTGATGAGCTTGGTCTGGATGATATGGACAGGCGCATAATGCTTACCATAATTGATAAATTCGCCGGAGGTCCTATAGGTCTAGAAACCTTGGCCACCGCTGTTTGTGAAGAAAAAAATACCCTGGAAGATGTTAATGAACCGTTTTTGATTCAGTCAGGGTTCTTAATGCGGACTCCTCGAGGACGAATGGCAACGCTTGCAGCTTATGAACATTTTAACCGTCCTTACTCTACAGATAACCAAGCAGACGAAGCCCCAAAACTATTTTGAGCAAAGATAGAATTTTGCCACTTGTTCAGGAGTGCACCGTATTTGTTCATTCGGAGTCTTTGGCCTCGCTTATCTGGGACTTCGAAGTATACTGGTGCTATTCGTGAAAGGCAGGTAAGCGTAGCCTCCGAAATGAGTAAAGATGGGATGCTCCCGAATAGTTACAAATTTTGCTTATGGTGAGAATATGAACCACAAAAAAAATGTAGCAGACATCATTGGTATGAAGAAAAAAGGTGACAAGATAACTATGCTTACCGCCTATGATGCAAGTTTTGCCCATATGCTTGAGCAGTCAGGGGTTGATATGATTTTGGTTGGGGACTCTTTAGGAATGGTTGTCCTTGGGTATGACTCAACTGTGCCTGTCACAATGGCTGATATGCTGCACCATTCAAAGGCCGTTCGTAGAGGTGCAAGCCAGACACTTGTCGTTGGTGACATGCCTTTTCTGTCCTATCAGGTTTCAATTGACCAGGCAATCGCCAATGCGGGTCGATTTATGAAGGAAGCAGGATGTGATGCTGTTAAGCTGGAAGGTGGCCAGGATATGGTTGGCACAGTCAAGGCAATTGTTACTGCTGGTATCCCGGTTATGGGGCATATTGGCCTTACACCGCAAACAGCAGGGCAGCTAGGGGGATATAAGGTTCAAGGAAAAGATGTTGAATCTGCCCGGAAACTTCTTGCCGATGCGCGGTCCTTAGATGATGCAGGTGCCTTTGCTGTGGTGCTTGAGTGCATTCCTGACAAATTGGCCCAGGTGATCAGTGAAGAAATTTCAGTACCAACGATAGGAATTGGGGCAGGGAGTGGATGTGACGGACAGGTTCTCGTTACCCATGATTTACTCGGTATGTCTGGAAAATTCATTCCTAGTTTTGTTAAATGTTATACTCAGTTGGCACCACAGATAAAGGCATCCCTAGACAATTTTCAAGATGATGTTAGATCAGGGAATTATCCCGATGCGGAACATAGTTTTAGCATGAAGTACGAGGTGGAAGAGGTTCTCGGTCGATCTTCCGAATAATCCTATCTTGTAAATTTAACTAGCATTTTTATATGTTTTTCTGTAATTCTTGGATAGATATAAAAATATCAAGAAGAGAAAACGTTAGAGATCAATTAAGTACACCCAAGATTGCATAACCCCGAGTCTGTAAGCGTTTCAGGGACACCCCGATGTGCGTGATCGAGCCACGCGATTATACCCCCTGTATATCACGGGGGTCGATCACGTGCAGCGGGGTATTCCTGGAGCGCTTACGAGAAAACAGTAAGGAATTATTTATGGATATAGCAACCCCGATAGGTCTCGTTCTTGGGACTTTACTGATTTTAGGTTCTATTCTGCTTGGAGGTTCCCTGGGAATCTTTATAAATGTACCATCTGTTCTTGTAGTAGTCGGTGGTACACTTTCCACCGCTTTTATACGCTTTGGAATGGGTGATGTTATTAACTCTTCAAAGGTGGGTATGATCACCCTCTTTGCAAAACTGAGTAATCCACAGGAAATTATTCAAGAGATTGTCAACCTAGCCAACGTCGCCAGAAAAAATGGTCTTATTGTTCTCGAACAGCAGCCTATAAATGATCCCTTTTTGAAAAAAGCCATTATGTACTGTGTTGATGGTCACGAGGCGGAGTTCATAGAGGAAGTTCTGAAAAAAGAGGTAAGCTTGACGGTTGAAAGGCATGATGTGGGGCGTAAGGTCTTTCAAGGAATGGGTGATGCCGCCCCTGCATTCGGGATGATTGGAACCCTGATTGGTCTTGTGCAGATGCTGGCTTCCATGGATGATCCTGCCTCCATCGGCCCATCCATGGCTATTGCTTTACTGACCACGATGTATGGTGCTATTCTTGCTAATCTTATCTTTTTGCCAATAGCTGATAAATTGGCCCTTCGCAGTCAGGAAGAAGAAAGAAACAGACGTTTGATTATTGAGGGTGTCCTCGGTATTTTAAAAGGAATTAACCCCAGGGTCATGGAAGAGTTTCTGGAGACCTTTTTACCGCCCAAGGATAGAAGCGCGGCTGATAATAAATAGAGGTACTTTATATGGCTGACGAAGAATGCAAACCAACGGAATGTCCACCGGGGTCACCCTTGTGGATGTGTACCTTTGCCGATCTTATGTCGCTTCTACTCTGTTTTTTCGTGCTTCTTCTCTCCTTTTCGGTAATGGATGCCCAGCGTTATAAGCAGGTTGCTGGGTCAATGAAAGACGCTTTCGGCATTCAGCGTGAAACCCCAGTCTTCGGAGACCCAACTGGTGACACGATGATTTCCACTGATTTTTTGTCAACTCCTTTGGCCGTCAAAATCCAACAGGATATTAATGAGGTAATTACTGTAGAGGTCAAAAGCGGTATGGTCGAAACGGAGTTGACCCACGATGGAGTCTTAATCAGGATGAAGGATTCTGTCGTGTTTGACATTGGAAAAGCGGCTATAAAGGATAAGGCCAAGATAATTTTAAATAAAATTGGTAAAGTTGTTGCCGAAGTTGATGCCAAAATCAGCGTTAGCGGTCATACGGATAACCTCCCGTTGAAAAAGGGTGGTGCATACAGCTCAAACTGGAGTTTATCTACGGCTAGAGCTGTCGCCGTTGTTGAGCTCTGGAGCACCCAATTCAAGATTCCTAGTCACAGGATGAGTGCTACTGGATATGCAGAGGGGCAGCCTCTGCAAACAAATGATACGGTAGTTGGGCGTGCCGCCAATCGCCGGGTAGAATTTAAAATCCAGGCTAATCAGACAGCAATGAGCATGAAAGAGCTATCGGATATGGTGATTCAACGATAATTTATTCGTAACTGTTCAGCTGCACCCCATCCGGAGTCTGCGCCTACCTGCGCGCGCCCAACGGAAGTACCCTTGGGGTGCGAACAGGCCTTTCAGCAGATAAGCGAATCAAAGTGAGACTTCGATACATCGGTATGCTGAAAGGCCTGTTCACACACACCCGGAGTCTGCGCTTACCTGGGGCACATCTAAAAAGTTACAATTCGGTGGTTATGGCCCGTTTGGAGGCCCTACCTGAATAATTACATATCGTCGTATATAAAATGAATATTGGAGAATGACGAGTGGCTTTGAAAAATGAAGGAAACGATAAGAGACAATCTGTTCGTATAACTTCCAGGTTACTTTTAGGACACAGGAAAACAACCCCTGAAAAATTTAAGGCGATAAAGGAAGACTGCGATAACGGCATCTCAATGTACAACCGGAAGGAGCTCGCTGATATTCAGGTTTATGTCGGAGCTCAGGCGGCTCTTTCAAGACTTCAGAGCAAGGATAGAGATTTAGCCGCTTTTCTGCAGCACCTTGATGGAAAATTGAATCTGTTGTTGAAAAAAATAGATTCTTCACCTTCTCTTCTCGATAAATTGATCTTGCAGAGGATCAATATAGGTGGACACGGCTTAGCCTACTGGACAGATGAAAACCATAAGAATGGTGAGTTGATTGAACTGCATATGATAATGCCTTCTGATAACTCGTATATTAACTGTTTTGGTGAAGTGGTCGATTGCTGGAAAGAGAAAGATGAAAGTGGCCAGGAGGTATTCCGGGTTTCTGTTAAATATGTATTGATCATGGAGCATGACCGGGAGATGTTGATTCAGTATAACTTCAAACAACAAAGTTTGGCTCTGCAGCGAAGAAGACTAGATCAGGAAAGTTAGGAAAACTTTTAACTTATCTGGAAGTGAAAAAGACTATCAAGATGTTTATGAATTTCGGAATTGTTTTTAGTGGGGGAGATTAGCGTGGGAATAGTTCAACCGGGGGAGCGGCCAATCTTTTTTGTTGTTATGTTGGCGATGATTTTGGTCTTGGAAGGTTTCTCTTTCTTTGGCATTGTTGAATATGTGTATGGTGCGGAAAGCAGTGATGCCGTTTTAACTACAAAAGATTGCGCTAAATGCCATAAAAAGGAGTTTGCAGCTATTCGAGACAATGGAGTTAAGCACCGGAGTGAAGTAACTTGCCTGGACTGTCACATCGATCATCCACTGCTGGGTGAGCAGATAATTCCTAAGTGTTCGCAGTGCCATAGCGGTAAAAAACATTATGAACTGACTGGTTGTCTAAGCTGTCACTCTGACCCGCATCAGCCGATGGAGATTATTATAAAAGGGGAGGTGACAGAGCCTTGTCTTTCCTGCCACCCGAAACAGGGAGAGGAGCTTAAGGACTACGCCAGTTTTCACTCTGAGTTGTCTTGTAATTACTGTCATGATAAGCATGGTTATATCCCAGAATGTTTCAAATGTCATGAACCCCACCTTGAAGGTCAGACACTTAGTGAATGCCTGGGGTGCCATCCTGCTCATCTGCCTCTGCATATTCAGTATCCGCTACAGACACCCAGCTCTCACTGCGCCCCCTGTCACGAAAAACAGAGCGTTTTGATGAAGGAAACCTATACAAAACATAGGGTCTTTACCTGCGCTTTTTGTCATCGTGGCATACATACAATTATTCCAGAATGTTTTCACTGCCATGGGGAACCTCATTCACCCAGCATACATAGAACTATGCCGGATTGTATAACTTGCCATCTTGACCCCCATAATTTGAAGACCTGATGCTGACTGATTCAGATTCAGAAAGCTCTCTTCTCGGAGTTTTCGCTTACCAGGCCGTTTCACTGCTGGCCTTCTCGAATAGCCTAGTATGCTTCGAAGCCCCAGGTAAGCGTAGACTCCGATCTTGCGAAACAGGTTTACGAGCTACAAGGAACTCAGTCTGAGGTTTGGGGAAGTTGTTTACCAAAGAAAGAAGCTTATGCGGTAAGCATTTTTGACGTGAGTCTGCTGTGAAATAATGTCTTCTCTGAGGTCCGACTATTCTGGAGTTTTGAGCTTATCAAAAACATCCAGTCCTTTCAGCAGCATTAACGCTGTTTTTAATTGCTGGTCATCTGTGAGGTCACTCTCTATTTTTCCTATTATCTCTTTTTGTTTTTTAGGCTTAATCTCTTTGGTATCCGCACCTGCGGGTGAATCAACTTCATTACCGTTCTTGATGTGATGTTTTAGGTCTTTTTCTCGTATATAATTTGGTTCTTGCGGTTCATCTTCTTTCTTTTCATCCTGCTGCTGAGGCTGGTTTTCAACTACGACATCAGGAGTAATTCCCTTTGCTTGTATCGAGATACCTTTGGGAGTGTAGTATCTGGCCGTGGTCAGCCGCAACCCTGCTCCGTTGCTCATTGGGATAACAGTTTGTACCGAGCCCTTGCCGAAGCTTTGCACGCCCAAGACTAATGCCCGTTTATGGTCTTGAAGAGCTCCTGCCACAATCTCAGAAGCACTGGCACTGCCTTCATTAACCAGAATAATGATCGGAAAATTATTCCTTTCACCATCTGAGTGCGCTCTAAACTCCATGTTTTGATTTTTTACGCGCCCTTTTGTCGAAACAATGATTCCTGTATCAAGGAAAATGTCAGAAATTTTAATTGCCTGGTCGAGAAGCCCGCCCGGATTGTTTCTGAGGTCAAGAATGAGACCATTTATGGGAGCGTCTTTTTGTAAATCAAACAGGGCCTCCTGGGTCTCCTTTGTTGTTTTGGCCTGGAAATTGGTTATCCTGATGTAGGCATAGCCAGGCTCAAGCATCTTGGCCTTTACGCTGTGAAGGGGGATAACGTCACGGGTGATGGTTATTTCCTTCAGGTCCGTCCAACCTTCACGGTGAATAGATATTGTTACCTGGCTTCCTTTTTCTCCCCTCATTAGTTTGACAGATTCCATCAGGGTTAAATCTTTGGTGTACTGATCTTCTATTTTAACGATCTTATCACCTGCTTTTAGACCTTTTCCCGCAGCCGGAGTTCCTTCAATTGGAGAAACAATGATTAATACGCCATCTTTAATCGTAATCTCAATTCCTATGCCGCTAAAACTCCCTTTGGTCTCAATTTGAAGATCCCTGTAGCTTTCTGGTTTTAGATAGGATGAGTGAGGGTCAAGGGATGTTAACATACCTTTGATAGCCCCCTGGATAACCTCTTCAGGGTCGAGATCTTCGACATAGTTGTTTTTAAGTATACTTAAGACATTTGCAAAGACCTCAAGGTTTTTGTAGGTCTCCTCTTCGCTGGATGCCGCATTCGCAAATGTGACACCACCTTGAACGATTAAGATAAAAAGGCATGTGATAAAAGAGATTATTTGCAATTTTAACAGGTAGCTGGGGAGGTTTATTTTTGGGGTCATGAGGCAAGCCTATTATGTATAGAGATTTAAAATTGAAATTAACAGGGGCAGTTTCTGGTTACAGTTTCGCTGAGTCACCAGAGAGAAGAGATTTGTCGAGCCACTGGAGTGGTGCTTCTGGGGTCGAACCGAATCGTACTTCAAAATGGAGCCCTCTTTGCAAAAGGCCTCTCTGTTCCTTTTTAATTACTCCTATTGTTTCACCTTGCTTGATTATGTCACCTTTGTGGACATGAATAGTGTTCAGGCGCGAAGCAAGAGTGAAATATTGCATTCCATGATTAACAATAACCACATTTCCGTATCCTGGCAATTCTCCTGCAAAAGCTATTATACCACTATAAACGGCTTTTACCCGAGAATCATTTGGTACCTGAATGTCGATACCACTAGAATTGATCTCTACCCCAAAGACTCCCTTTGATTTCCCAAAATGAGTAATAATTGTACCGTTATCAACGGGAGGGGGCAGTTTCCCTTTTTGGGAGAGGAAATGGTGAGAAAAATTTCTTTTTTGCTCCTTTATTGCTGATTGTGCCTTTTTCTTTTTTGCCTTTATGATGATTTTCTTTTTGTATTGCTCAAAAGTCTCCGACAAATTTTCTGCAGACCTCTGCATTTCAGCCAAGGCCTGTTTGTACAAGCCCTCTTCGCTCTGTATTTGTTTTAAAAGCTTGGAGCGCTCTAGTCGAGACGAAATGAGGTCTTTTTCATATTGTTTTGTTTCGACTATTGCAGTTAAAAGAACTTCCTTTCCTTTGAGCATTTCGGTACGGGCACCGTCAAGGAGAGCCAGTTTGTTTTTGTATTGCTTGATTGCTTGACGGTCATACTGAAACAAAGAGTGAAAATACTCTTTTATGTTTAGTAGCTCAGGCAGAGTTGAGGCCGAGAAAATTGTATTTATGATGCCTATCTCTCCCATCTGATAAAAGGAATGGAGTCTATTTTTTATATGGACCTCTGCCTTTTTTTTGTCTTCACTTATCAAGTGTACCTCAATTTCTTTTGACTGAAGAAATCCCTCCTGCCTTAGGAGGCTTTTTTGTGAATTCAGGATTGCCTTTTGTTGAGCCATGAGTTGGTCATCAATCTTTTTTAATTCGTTGTAGAGGAGAAGCTCTTTTTCTTTTGTTTCCGTTATTTTTCTTTCTTGTCTGCTGATACCTTTTTCAAGCCTGTCTACCTTTTTCTGCTGAAGTTGTGCGGCTTTTTCGAGAATTTTATTGGTCTCGGATGTAGCCAGGTGGGGGAACAAAACGATACATAATATCGTGATTGCCAGAGCCAGTAAAAAATGGCAGGTCTTTCTTCCTGAGCATCCAGTGGAAACACGTAGTTTCCCTTGTTTTACTCTGGTGGAACTCCTGGGTTGTATTTCCTCGAAATAAGTTGCCGTAATTCTATGATTTCTACAATTTTGCATGGGATTAAATTTTTAGAAATTTCCTGATAGATATGTAACTACCGAGGGTGCAGAGTGATACACTTACGAAAAGAATGGAAAACGTAACTGAGCCGGGAAGAAATGTAAGGGTAAATATTTCCAGGAAGCTTGGGCCGGCAAATTTTATTTTTATCCAGGCGTATAAAGAAAAAAGACAGGTTAAACCAATAATTGACCCTGTTATCCCTTGAATAACGCCTTCAAGAATAAGCGGTGTTTGGAAATATGCCTTGGTGGCGCCTAGAAGTCGGAGGATTTCAAGCTCATTTTGGCGGCTGACAACGGTCAGACGAATCGTACTTGCCACCATGAAGGTGGCGGTGAGGATCAAAAGAATACCGCTACAGAGGACTATAAGTTGGATAAGTTGAGTAAAGGACCCGAAACGCTCGATCCAGTCACGCCCGTACTGTACCTTAACAGCGCCGGGGAGATTGGCCAGGAAATCCGAAAAAAGTTTGATGTGGGTGAGACTCTTGAGATCTCTTTTTGGGTAGACTTCAATTGATGGCGGCAGAAAGTCTGACCCTAAGTCAAAGAGGACATCCCGATCATCGTTCAATTGTTCTGACAGGTCCGAAAATGCGTCTTGCCTGGATTTGAAAACAATTTTTTCAACTGCACTGAATTGGCGGATCTTTGTGGCCAGTTGCTCTTCCATCTCAGGGGGAACCTCATTCTCCATGTAAACGATAAGGCGGATATGGTCGCCAAGGCGCTCACCTGTGTTCAGCATGTTGGTGTACACCAGGAAAAAGAAGGAGAACATAAAAACAGATAGACTTACAGTTATTAGGGTCATGATTTGCGTACCCCAGGTCTGTTTTAGATTTCTGCCTGTTTGGATGAGTATGTATCGCGGGGTCAAGGCCGTGCTCCTTGTGTGTTCTGTTTGTTTGAAAAATGTGTGGTTGCGTTTTTTTGAAATGAAGAGTTTGAAAACGGTGCAGCCTTAAGGTGTTTTTGCAATATCACCTCAAGAGGCTTGATTGTTGTGGATTGTGATCTCTCCCTGGTCAATATCAATGATTTTATGATCTGTTTCCTTGTAGATGGATCTGTCGTGGGTAGCGATAATCATGGTTGTTCCTGCTTGGTTCAAGGCTGTAAACAAGTTGACCACAAGTTCTGTATTGGTTGGGTCAAGATTACCGGTTGGTTCATCGGCAAGGAGAAGGGGTGGAGCGTTTGCAGCGGCTCTGGCAATTGCAACTCGTTGTTGTTCTCCTCTGGAGAGCCGGTCTGTCTGGATCTCTTTTTTTCGTGTCAGGTCCATAGCCTCCAGAAGAAAGGCGATTCTCTCTTTGATCTGCTTCGGTTGCATGTAGGTTACTTCCATCGGCATGGCAATGTTCTGATAGACGGTATGTTTGGGAAGCAGTTTGAAATCTTGATAGGCGACTCCTGTTTGTTGTCGCAATTTTTGCAGGTCACGAGATTTCATCTTGTTAATATCTTCACCCATGATCTCAATTAACCCTTTGGAGGGGCGTTCAAGTGAGCAGATCAGCTTCAGGAGTGTGGTTTTCCCTGCCCCGCTCATGCCGGTCAGGAAAACCATCTCTCCTTGTCTGATGTTAAAAGAAATGTCATTTAAGGCGACAACGTCTGGCGAGTATATTTTGGTAACTTTTATAAACTCTATTATTGAATCACTGACGGGTGCTTGGGGCATTTGGCTTCCAGATTGAGTTTTTTCAACGTTTTGATAGATATATAGATTTGTAAGATTTTAACTGTAAACTAAAATTTCATGAATTGTAAAGAAAATCAATATTTAGCGTGAGGAAAGTTGTTTGAAAAGAAAAGCCTGATTAAATCCGAGAAGGGGCGTATAATAATCTTTTTTTTATGGATATTGTCTCCAAAACCTCGTAAATAATAGTATCGATACCTTTATTTGACACGGAACGGTAACTCTTTGTGTTGCAGACTAGGAGGCTGTCCGAGAATTAGCGGAAAAATGGGCCAATGTCTGCGCTTATCTGTCGTAGGGTAGCTATTCTCGGACAGCCTCTTAGGGTTTGGAAATAAATAACTCAAGAAAATATATTTGCGGTTACTGGTAATTTGAAATGCAAACAAAAATAAGTGGATCCGAACCAAAAGGGATTGCAAGGATAATTGGTTCTTCTAAGAAGATTAAATCCCTTTTTAAACTCATTGATAAGGTGCGTGATGCCGATACGACTATCCTTATCCAGGGTGAGTCTGGGACAGGTAAAGAACTTATCGCCAAAGCGATCCATTTTGAAGGTGTGCGGAAAAACAAACCGTTTGTTCCGGTTAATTGCGGCGCTATACCAAGTGAGTTGCTGGAATCAGAGCTTTTTGGGCACGAAAAAGGTGCTTTTACCCACGCAATTAGAAGCAGGCAAGGTCGTTTTGAACTTGCCGACGGAGGGACTGTATTTCTAGATGAGATATCAGAAATGCCCCCTATGTTGCAGGTAAAAATATTACGGGTATTACAAGAGAGGGAGTTTGAAAGGGTTGGCAGCACTCAAACGATCACCTCTGATTTTCGTGTGATTGCCGCAACCAACCGAACATTGGAAGAAGAAGTAAAGGCCGGCAGGTTTCGGGAAGATCTTTATTATCGCTTAAATGTTATACCAGTAGAAGCCCCGCCTCTCCGTGAGCGGCAAACGGATATCCATTTGTTGGTGAATCATTTTATTGATAAGTTCAATCGTTCAAAAAAAGGGTCAATTACTGGTGTTTCCGATGAGGCGCTGGGGTTTCTTTTGCGCTATAACTGGCCAGGAAATGTCCGGGAGCTAGAAAATATTGTTGAACGAATGGTGATTTTAGCCTCCGAGCAGGTGCTTGGTTGTGATGATTTGCCTGAAAAAATTCTTGATGCCAAGTCGGGCGCTTCTCTTCAGGAGATCACTATTCCTGATCAGGGCTTTGTTTTAAGTAAAATTGTTGCTGATTATGAAAGGCAGCTGATTATACAGGCCCTGAATCAGACAGATTGGGTAAAAAACCAGGCAGCACAACTGATTAATATTAATCGAACCACCCTTATTGAAAAAATGAAAAGGTATGAACTGGTTAAGCCAGCAGTTGAATTTAAAAATTGATCTATGAATACCATCTGGAACGATCCCAAAATTTTTCTCCTTTATCTGCTTATCGTGTTTTTGTCACTGCCAGTTGAACTTTGGGCAGAGACGGGTAGTGGTATTGTTAATCCGGAAAATGATGCGAACAACGGGGTTCAGGTTCCTCTTCTTCCTGCAGATCTCCTGAAAAAAGCGGATTTGTCTGTAAAGGACAAAGACAAACAGGTGACGGCTGATCTTTATTATGAGGTTCATCTGCAGTTTCCCGAAGCACCGGAGGCCGAAAATGCCCTATGGCAAAGCGCAGCACTGAGTGAAGAGCTTGCACGGACAGGCAAAAAGGATTGGGAGGCTGTGCGAGATCTGTATCGGGAATACATTTCCTATCATCCGGGCGGAGAGCATATTGCGCCGGCCTATCTTGGGGTGGGCATCTCCCTGTATTATATGAACTTTCGGAGAGAGGCCTTAACTTATTTAAATCTCAGCATAAAACGTTTCTCTGAGGGTGTTGTACCTATTAAGGCAAAAATGCACCTGGCAAAGGTGCTGGCTGACGTAGGGCGCATTGCTGAAGCATTGGAGATATACACAGAAATTGCTGAAACAGGAGAAACTACCAAAGTGAAACTGCTGGCCCTCCTTGGGAAAGCTGAAATTTTAAACAGTCAACAAGAATATGGTGCAGCACTTGCCATCTATCATGATCTTGCCGCAAAGGACCCCAATTTTTTTCGTGAAGAGCTTGAAGCCCTGCGGATATTTGGAAAAACAAATCTTTTTTCTGGAAATGTTGAAAGAGGCCAGAACCAATTGATCCACTATCTGAATTTGGAGGAAGATTCCACCAACAGATCAGCTGTTCTTTTTGAGATTGGGGAAAGCTATTGGCGCCAGAAAAAATTTCAGGCTGCCGAGAAAATGTTTAAAAGGGCGATTAAGGAGGGGGATGAATCTCAAGGCCCTGTCATTTTCAGTAAAATGCGTGTCGCCCAATATCTTGATGATCCAAACAGACCCCCTGAGAAGTGGGACAGACCTCACGAGTTGACAGATTCTGAAGGGGACGTGCCCTATCTTATAGTTCTTGATCTTTTCTATGACGATCCTTTTGCGCAAGAGGCAAGGCAAGGGCTCTTCTGGCGCTTTAGGGCTCGGGGTGATGTCAATAATATGCTTGACTACGGGAAAAATTATCTTCGCTTGACTCGGATGAATGGCTTGCTTGAAGATAAACAGACAGTGGGGGAGGTTTTCCTTGCCCTTGCAGATACTCTTCTTGAAAAAGAAAAATATCAGGATCTCTACGATATTTACTATTCGGAGTATGAATATATAAAAGATTATCCGAATGGCCGACTTTTGTATTTAGTCGGACAGGCAATGGATGCACTTGCTCTTTACGATCAGGCAGCCGTAATTTATTACAGGGCTTTAAAATGGCCGTTGTCTGAAGAGGATAAGGTGAATTTATATTACAAGAGAGCAAATGTCTACATCATCAAGGGCGATCATGACTCAGCCGAGCGTCTCTTAAAATATCTCCGGAAAATATACCGGGGCCAGAAGAAGGTTGGGGAGGCTTATTCCTTAAGCGGCAGGCTCAGAGAGGCACAAAAGAAAGATAGAGAGGCTTTGGGATTTTATCGTAAGGCTCTAGAGTTTATGACTTTTACCGACAAAAAATCTGAGTATGTTGCCGATGTGGTCAGATTGGCACTTCTATTAGACGGTAGTGAGGCGATAGTTGAGATAGAAGGGTACATGAAGAGCGGCCTTGTGAGTGGGCTTGATTTGCAAAAAATGTATGCGTTAGCCGGAAACGCCCTGAGACTTGCGGGGGAGAACCAGAAGGCAGCAGAGCTGTATACGGCTGCTTTGGCGGCAGCTCTGCCTCAGGAGGGTAAGGTTTTTCAATCAGTTAACTTATACCTGGGAGATTGTCTGTTGGCTGTTCAAAAAAGAGAGGTTGCGGTTGAACATTACCAAAAAGCGATTCAGGGTGAGGACTCTTTGCTAAGGAATATGGCCCAGGAACGATTGAATCAGAATGCTATTGAGATGGAACTGTCCAAGCTTAAAAATGGAGGGGGCAGTTGATAGCATGATGGAACACAGTGGAAAAATACTGGTTGTCGATGACGAACAGGAAATGCGCATTTCAATTTTTTCGGCATTGAACAGTGCCGGTTATGCGGTGTCGGTTGCCGAAAATGGTCAGATGGCCTTGGATATGCTGCAAAAGAATCCTGCTGACCTGGTCGTTTCTGATGTGAAAATGCCGGGGATGGATGGACTTGAGCTGCTTAAGCAGGTAAAGATCAGTTACCCGCGCACTCCGGTGGTAATTGTTACTGGCTTTGCCTCTGTTGATTCTGCGGTTGAGGCAATGAAGGTCGGAGCCTTTGATTACATCTTGAAACCTTGTCCGGCGGAAGTTATTAAAGAGACAGTGGCCCGGGCATTTTCTTTAATTGAGACGGAAGCGTATGCCAGTTCTGTTACGGATCTAACCATGCCGGTAAAAGCTGGAGTTGGAAGTCGCAAAAAAAATGATTCGCAAAAAGCAGTTATTGGTCAGGACCTCAATTGGCTCAAGGTGGTTGAAAAGGCCAAGGCGGTTGCATCCAGTAAGGCGACAGTCCTTATTCTCGGAGAGTCGGGGACCGGGAAAGAGGTGCTGGCCAGATGTGTTCACAATGAAAGTGATCGCAATAGTGGCCCTTTTGTTGCGTTGAACTGTGCCGCCCTGCCCGACACTCTTTTGGAAAGTGAACTTTTTGGTCATGAAAAAGGTGCGTTTACTGGCGCTGTAACCCACAAAAAAGGTAAGTTCGAGCTGGCAAATCAAGGCACTCTCCTTCTTGATGAGATTGGCGAGGTTCCGCTTCATCTACAGGCGAAACTCCTACGGGTTTTACAGGAAGAAGAAGTTGACAGGCTTGGCGGCAAGGCGCCTGTAAAAATTGATGTCCATGTTATTGCCACCACCAATAGAAACCTTGAAGAGTCAGTTGGCAAAGGTGAGTTCAGACAGGATCTTTACTACCGACTGAATGTTATTCCTCTGCGTCTCCCGAGCCTGCGGGAAAGGAAAAAAGATATTTTCCTCTTGGCTGCTTATTTTATGGATAAATTTTCCTCTTTCTATAAGAAGGAACCAAAAGAACTTTCTCTCGCCGCGAAGCAAAAAATGCTTGGTTACGGTTGGCCCGGCAATGTTCGTGAAATGGAAAATATGATTGAAAGGGCAGTGTTATTAAGTCAGGGTGATTTGCTGGAAGTTCATGATATCTGGGATGAAGAGGAGCAGGGGGCAACTACTTCTTCACAACAAGAAACAGAAAGTTTTGCGGGCAATCAGCCTGGGGAACTGAATAGTATGTCTGCTGCGAATGCTGAATCTGCCTCCCAGGATGTTGCCATGATGCCTCTCAGAAATATGGAGCGTCAAATGATCATACAGGCTCTCCAGAAAACTGACAATAATCGGACCCATGCTGCGAAAATGCTTGGCATCAGTGTTCGGACTCTTCGAAATAAATTAAATGAATATAGGAACCAGGGTTTCATCTAGTTTGTTTGTTCTTGGTTGATTGATTTAGTTCTCTGCTATTCTGTAAGTGGCTATAATTGAAAGAATAAAATGTGTTTTTAGTGGTCTGTTTTCATTCTTTTTTATCCTTCCTGTTTGTTTATCTACAGCCTCCAATCTTCCATTTATTTACTTCCCTCTTGTATAAATAGTGAAAAACTACTTTTAGGCATCAAAGTTGCATTAAAGAGGTTTAGTGTTCATCTCTTTAATAAACGAAGGAAAATATTATGCCTATCCCAAACAAGTTTTTTGGTGGAGTAATTAGTCAAGCCCATACCGCTCTTAATTTAAGAATGGAAAAACAGGGTTTGATCCAGTCCAATATCGCTAATATCGAAACTCCTGGTTACAAGGTTCAGGATTTTTCTTTTGAAACAGTAATGGGAAAAGCCATTCAAAACAAGGGAGAGCTTGCCAGAACGAACCCGAAACATCTTCAATTAGATCCTTTGGACGTTTCTGCCAGTACTCAGTTTACCTCGGAAGATAGACCCGTCGACCTAGATGAAGAGATGTTAAAACTTTCTGAAAACCAGTTGATGTATCAAATTGCCGCAAAAATAATGGCAAAAAAGCTGGAAGGCTTGAAAGCAGCGATTGATGAAGGAGGAAAATAATGGATATTTTAACAGCAATGAAGATTAGTGGCTCTGCCTTGAAGGCTGAAAGAAGCAGAATTAACATAGCCTCGATGAACATTGCAAACGCAAATACCACCAGGACAATAGAGGGCGGGCCGTACAAGGCCAAGTCTGTTGTTTTTCAGGCTAAAGAGCTAGATGGAAGTTTTCAAAATGTCTTTAATTCTGTTACGGATAAACTGCGTACAGTTGAAGTCTCAGAAATAGTAGAAGATGATACACCGTTTGTAGAGGTGTATGACCCTTCTCATCCAGACGCCGATGAAAACGGTATAGTGCAAATGCCAAACGTCAATACAGTTGAACAAATGGTAGACCTTATAAGCGCAAGAAGAGATTATGACGCGAATGTTGCCGCCTTGGATGCTGTGAAGAGTATGGCTTTGAAGGCATTAGAGATTAGTAAATAAGAGTAGGCATCAAGAATAAAGAGAAAAACAGAGGGTGAAGACAATGAGTGATATGACAATTGGTGCTATTAATGCTGGACAGGGACAATCGGCAATAACTCCAGGCAAAAGTGTTCAGGGTACAGGATTCTCAGATGTTTTACGACAGTCAATAGATGCCGTTAGCAGTCAGCAGAATGAGGCTAAAGTGTTGACGGAAGGTCTTTTGAGTGGGCAGCACTCAAATATTCATGAAACAATGATTGCCATGGAAAAATCAAGTATCTCGTACAAAATGTTGACCAAGGTGCAAACAAAGGTCATAGAAGCATACCAGGAAGTTATGAGACTTCAGTTATAAATTGAATTGCACGGTTGTTTTTTTATTCTAGAAAGAGCAAATTTTTTTGTAAATACTGAAAAATAGTTACAAATTTGATGAGGGGAAATAATGGCAGGCGCTAAAGAGATGTTTGAGCAGATTTTAAGTATTCTTGGGGATTTGAGTTTTATTCAGAAAGTTTTAAGTGGTGTGGTTATAGCTGCCGTTCTGGGTGGAATGATTATGCTCAGCACCAAGGGTGGGGTGACGAATAACCAGATTCTGTTTAGTGGGCTTTCCCAGGAAGATGCCGCTGAAGTAGTGGTAAAACTTCAGGAACAGAGAATTCCTTACGAGTTGGCAATGAATGGGTCGGTTATCAAGGTGCCAGCCAACAGAGTGCTCGATACACGCTTAAGCCTGGCCGGAGAAGGTTTGCCACGAGGTGGTGGGGTCGGTTTTGAAATTTTTGATAAAACAAGTCTTGGGGTTACCGATTTTGTGCAGCGCTTGAACTATCAAAGGGCACTGCAAGGGGAATTGGCGCGGACCATCAGGCAATTTAATCAAGTACAGGAAGCCAGGGTCCATATTGCCACCCCAAAGGAATCAGTATTCATTGAAGATCAAAAACCACCAAGTGCATCTGTAAGCTTAAAACTAAGAGGGAAAACAAAGTTAAGTGAACACCAGATTCAGGCAATAGTTAATCTGGTCAGCAGTGCTGTGACAGGACTCACAGAGGAAGATATCACCATTGTTGATACTGCGGGGCGTCTTTTGTTTAGGAACCGTGGCGGTGAAGAGGGTGTGGTTTCGGGGACCCAACTAGAATATAAACTCCGTATGGAAAAATCGTTGCGGGATAAAGTTGAAACAATGTTAGAAGAGATTGTGGGTGTTGGTAAATCGTTGGCGAGGGTTTCAACAGATATTGATTTCAGCCAGATTAATACAACCGAAGAACTTTTTGATCCTGAAGGTCAGGTTGTACGCAGTGAGTCTTTGCTCAATGAAGAACAGATAAAGCCGGGAGATCAGGCCCAGGGGATTCCTGGCGTTAAAGGGGATCTTGCAACATTTACGGAGACAGGTGAAGGAGGGGCTGGGACACAAGGTTCTAATATCCGTAATAACGTGACCCGGAACTATGAGGTCAGCAAGACCATCAAGCATGTCAAGTCTGCCTCCGGATTAATTACGCGCTTATCAGTTGCCATCATGGTGGATGGGATCTACGAAAAGAGCGTTGACAAGGATGGGGTGGCGAGTTTACAATATAAGCCACGGCCTGCCGAAGAACTTAAATGGCTTGAAAATATGGTGAAAAATGCCGTCGGCTATAATGCGGAGCGAGGTGATAAGGTTGAAATAGTAGGGATGTCTTTTGCCGCGTCTCAGGCCATAGAGCCGGAAGTTGAGCTGATCGACAGAGTGCAGCCGATCATTGAGCGGGTGGCAATGCCCCTGGTTTATTTGATCAGCGCCATATGTGCTATACTTTTCATAATTAGACCGTTTTTTGCGCTCCTTTCAAGTAAACAGATGGAAGGGAGAAGAGGAAAAGTATTAAGTGAGGCGGAGGGAGATGCATTGAGTGAGGAGGAAGAACTGGCGTTGAAACCTCTTGGACTCACGGATCGTGAGAGAATATATAAATTAGCTCAAAGTGACCCAGTCAGAGCTGCCGACTTAGTAAAAAGATGGTTGAGGGAAGGGATGTAATCTATGGTCAGGAAAAAGGATGGGGTCTCTGAAGGACTCTCCGGTCCAGAGAAAGCTGCGGTATTCTTACTTACTCTGGGTGAAGAATTTACCTCACAGGTTTTTCAGCGGCTGGATGAGGATGAGCTGAAAACAGTCGGCCGCCAGATGTCTAAGATGGATCATGTGGAGCAGGCTGATGTTGCCTCTTTGCTGGCAGAATTTAGTACCGATGAGGGAGGGAAAGATCTTTATCTCTCCGGGGATGATTTGCTTGAGACTGCCTTGAAAAAAGCGATGACTGGTGACAAGGCCAGCCAGATCTTGGACGAGATCCGCTCTGATTGGCGCCTGACCCTTTTTACGAAAGCACGAAAGTTGGAGCCCCAGATTCTGGTCAACTTTTTACGCAATGAACACCCCCAGACAATTGCCTTGGTTCTTTCGGTCCTTGATCAGCCCCAGGCTGCGGCCATACTGGGAGAGTTGAAAGAGGAGCAGAGGGTTGAAGTTATTATGAGGATGTCAGAGCTAGATAAAGTGAGTCCTGAAATACTTGTTGATATCGACCGCGTTTTGCAAGAGGAGCTTTTGTCTGTTGAAGGCATGGAAGGGCAGCGTCTCGGTGGGGTTGAGGCGGTGGCTGAGATTCTAAATAATGCCGATAGGGCTCTTGAGGCATCCATATTGGAAGGTGTTGAGGAGCAGAGGGAAGAACTCGCCGACGAGATTCGCAAGCTGATGTTTATTTTTGAGGATCTTATCAATGTCGATGACCGGGGTATGATGGCCATTTTGAAGGAAGTTAATACCGATGATCTTAAAATTGCTCTGAAAACTGCAACAGAGGAGTTGAAAGAGAAAATATTTAAGAACATGTCGCAGCGTGCAGTAGAGATGCTCAAAGAGGATATGGAAATTATGGGGCCAACCAGATTAAAGGATGTTGAAATGGCCCAGCAGTCGATCTTGAAGATTGCCAAGCGTCTCGAGCAAGAGGGCAAGATACAATTAAGTGCTGGAGGCGGAGACGATGAGTTTGTCTAGGGTTATTAAGCCCTCTGTTGCTCAGGGTGGGGATGACGACATATTGACAGCCAACTCAGAGGAAGACTCAGCTGACTCATCTTTTCAAACTCTTGACTCTTTGTGGAGAGATGGGGAGGGAAATGTTGCTTCACTTGCTGGGATAAATGAACAGAGAAAAAACCTGAAGCAAGAAGCCGATGCAATAGTTGCCCAGGCTAAAAGCAGGGTGGTCCAAATTGAAAAAGAAGCCTTTGCGAAAGGATTTGAAGAGGGAAAAGCCGCAGGGGAAAAAGATGTTTCTGCCAAGGTGCAGAAAGTAGTAGAGTTGCTACAGGAGATAGAAAAAGAAAGAAGCACCCTATATAGCCGCTATGAAGAGGATGTGATCAACTTGGTAACTACGATGGTTAACAAAATAGTTAATCATGAGGTCTCTGTTAATCCCAGGGTCATTTCTGCCTGCCTTAAAAAAGCTCTTTCCTATGTAATAGAAAATTCTTTGGTCAAGATCCATCTCAACAGTATGGATTTTAGTAAAATTAAAGAAGCTTCACTTGAAAATCCTGATATTTTAGAGGGATTCAGCCAACTAGAACTTATTGAGGACCAATCAATCTCGGTTGGAGGATGTTTACTTGAAACCGAATTCGGTGAGGTTGACGCCACAATCGAAAACAGAAAAGAAAAACTCTTCGAAGCTATTGACAGGTTTTTCATGCAAAGCCTATCTGAAGGATAGTCGGTAGTAAGCTTCTTCTCTTAACAAAGTCCACGCTATCTGCGATCATTTCTCAATGATAAATCTTTCAAAATATTCCCGAATTGTCGATGAAACAGAGCTCATCTCTATACGAGGTCGAGTCAGTCAGGTTATTGGTATGGTTGTGGAAAGCCTTGGACCTGGTATTCCGGTGGGTTCCATGTGCGAAATCAGTACCTTCCGTGGAAAAAGCAAGATCCCGGCGGAAGTAGTTGGTTTCAAGGGAGGCCGAGTCCTGCTGATGCCTTTGGGGGAAATGCGCGGCATAGAACCTGGCAGTTCCATTAACCTAGTGGATGGACAGGCGAAAGTTCCTGTTTCTGAAAGTATGTTAGGGCGCGTGATAGATGGTTTTGGAAACCCGGTGGATGATAAGGGACCAATTGAGTCAACTGGAGATTATCCTCTCTATGCCGAGCCATTAAATCCCATGAAACGTGACAGGATTACCGAACCGGTGGATGTTGGGGTTCAGGCAATAAATGGCTTGCTGACCTTGGGGAAGGGACAGAGGATTGCGATTATGGCGGGGTCAGGTGTCGGGAAAAGTACACTGCTTGGCATGATTGCAAAGCACACGGCAGCTGACGTGAGTGTTATCGCCTTGATAGGTGAACGAGGCCGGGAGTTAAGAGACTTTATTGAAAGGGATCTTGGCCCTGAAGGCTTGGCTCGCTCTGTTGTTGTGGTTGCAACTTCCGATCAGCCTCCTCTTGTTAGAATGAGGGGGGCGTATATGGCTACCTCAATAGCAGAATATTTTCGTGACAAAGGTCGGGATGTTGTTTTTATGATGGATTCAGTTACCCGCTTTGCCATGTCTAGCCGGGAGGTTGGGCTTGCCATCGGTGAACCTCCCACTTCGAGGGGCTATACGCCTTCTGTTTTCTCCCAACTGCCGAAGCTTTTGGAAAGGGCTGGGACCTGTGAGGGGAAGGGAAGTATTACAGGGATATACACCGTTCTTGTGGAAGGTGATGACATGAATGAACCTATTGCTGATGCGGTCCGTTCCATAGTGGATGGGCACATTGTTTTAAGCCGCGATCTGGCAAGCCGCGGGCATTATCCTTCAATTGAGGTTCTTGGCTCTGTCAGTCGCTGTATGTCAGATGTAATGGATCAGGAACACATAGACCGTGCCCACAAGTTTTTAGAAACCATGGACGTCTATCGCCGTTCGGAGGACTTGATTAATATTGGGGCATATGCAAAGGGCAGTAGTGCCAAAATAGATAACGCTATAAAAATGATAGACGGCTTAAATGGATATCTCTGTCAGAAGGTTGATGAAAAAGTCTCACTGGATGAAAGCTCCAAGAAACTTGCCGGATTGATACGTTAGTTACCTTTCTTGGTTAACTGTTTTGGTAGAGCTGCAAACCATCCTTAACTCCGTAGTGTAACTGTTTAGGAGTGCCCCTGAATAGTTACCTTTCTTGGGAAGATGAAGCGAGTGGCAGATGGCTCATAAATATAAACTTGAAACTCTTTTAAAACTTCGCGAAAGGGTAGAAGAGCAGGTTAAGTATAAGCTTGCCCATGAAATTTTTGTACTCGATAACCACAAGCTGTTTCTTGGCCAACTCCGAGAAGCACGGCTTGATCTTATCAAGGTCATTGAAGAAAAAAAGAAAACAACCCTGACAGCCACCTTGTACAACTTTTACAGTGACTCACTCCAGGGACAAGATCGACAGATTGAATTTCAAATAAATGCGGTAAAAGCTCAGGAAGGTATTGTTGAGCAGGTCCGCTTGGAGCTTGAAAAAAAATCCCAAGAGAGACGTATTGTTGAGCGGATGAAGGAAAAAGATTTTCTTGAATATGTCAAGGAAACTACTAGAAAAGAACATAATGAACTGGATGAGCTTTCAGTTCTGCGATTTGGTCGGGGACAAACTTTATGATGGGAAATTATTATATGTTCAAAAAACGGGCGTTTATTATCGGAACCGCTATTTCTTTTTTCTGTACGCTGGGCATTGCACCAGCCGCAGAATTTAAGCCTCCGGCCATCAGTGAAGTAGATTTTGAATTTGCTAAATCTCTGAAAGAAAGGGAAGAAAAAGTTCAAGATCGCGAGGAACAACTGAAAAACCAGGAACAAGAGTTGGCCGATTTCCAAAAGGAAGTTGACGGGAAATTTGCCAAACTCGTGGCGCTACAAATAGAAGTGAAAGGGCAACTAGAGGAGTTGAGTATCTCTCAAAATCTTCAGTTTAGAAATTTGATAAAAGTCTATAGTACCATGAGTTCAACAAAGGTTGCGCCGCTATTGAATAAAATGGAGGACAAGATAGTTGCCAAGATATTGCGAGCCATGAAGTCAGATGTTGTCGCAAAAATCATCCCCAAACTTGATCAGGACAAGGCCGTTGCTGTCAGCAAAAAACTCGGCATGTTAAATGAGCTAAATTTAAACTGATCTTGCACCTGTGCATTTTTGTGCTAGGTGTTCTTGTATGTAGTATCTGTGAAAAGTTGTTTTATCTCCCCTTACCTCCCCCCACCTAAAAAACTCAATTATTCACCTGTTTCACTTCCTGTACTTTTTTCTATGATGGAGTTGTCGGTTTTATTAAAATGCAAGTCGTTGTAGGAAAAGTGCATAAATTTCCTGTACTAGGAAAATCTTTCCCCTTTCTCTTTTTATAATAAACGTATCCAGCAAATCAGGAAATTTGTGCCAATTAAACTCTTTTGTAGAACGGGTCAGTAACTAATTTTCAAGAAAATTAGGCATGGTCTTTTTTGTTGGTTATCCCTTTGTTTAGCAGGCTTGTATGGCTTTTTGTTTGGGCCTCTTTTGTGCGGGTTACTCATTTTTAATGAGGTGGCATGTATGTTGCTGTAAAGGTATCTCGAAAGGCCAATGAATGGATTTTTTAGCAAAAAAGATTAAGAGCGAGCACAAGGAGAGTCAAGAAAGTGTCAAATTCTATCATGAACATAATGGTGCCAGGCCAGCCTAGACCAGCTGCAGAATTTAACAGCCAGCAAGTATCACGAAAAGATGGCTCCTCGTTTTCGCAATATGTTGAACGAAAATGTGTTGAACTGGATCAAGAAGGAAAAAACATGCTTGGCGTAAAACAACAGGAAGGCTTTCCTGCAAAATCTCAAAAAAATGAACCTAATATGTCTGAAGAAAATATATTAACAACGGGTACTGAGTTACTTCAACAATTGATGCAAAAATTAGAAGAATTTGCCCAAGATAATAAGGATACGGGAGCTGGTGAGTGGCAGTTGACAGGCCTGGATTCTGAGAGTTTGGAAATGCTTGCTGAGGCAGCAGGAATGGATCCGGCCCAATTTGCTGCATTGAACCTGAAGATGGACGAACAAAATGGGCCCGTTAGCTTACCTGACTTTTTTATCACACTGGAAAAACACTTTCTACAACTTAACGATCAAGATCCTGTGACGGCACCAGAAACAAGTCTGCCTCTGTTACAGACCTTGCTCGAAAAACTTGGATTTCCAGCAGAACAGGTCGAAAAAATTGCTGAATCAAGCGTCAATGACCTTGGTGAGTTCGATTTGGACATTTTTCTGAAAGGATTACAGTTCCTGGATTCTGGAGGAGATCAGTCCCAAATCCCTTTGAGTGGCTGGGAGACAGAACAACTTCAGGATATGTTGGCAAAAGCGGGACTGTCTGAAGAAATGCAGCGAAAATTCTTCCCCCAAGATCCGGCTATTTTGCATGAAGCTCTCAAAAGCCTCACCGGAAAAGATATAAAATTTGAGGGAAAACCAGAATTTTCCAGCAAAATGAATTTGGGACAACTCAAAGAGATGCTGCAGCAGACAATAGCTGATGCTGAGTTGGCGGCCCCAAAAGCTGATATGCCTGCTTTTCTCTCACAACTTGAAGGAATTTTGGGCCAGGCTGCCTTCAAGGAAGATGGGGTTAGTTTAACTCCGGTTGTGCAGGGTTCGGTTACTGCCATCTTTCAAGAACTGCAGAAGATAATTGATCAAGCCAAAATACGGATAGAAAAAGTTTCAGAAACAATGTTGCAGGATGAAGAACTTCTTAAAGAATGGATGGGGTCTGGGGAGATGGACGAAAGTGAAATAGGCAACAACCCATTGTTGGTGGAAGGAAATATTGTCACTCCAGTAAATCTTGGTGATGCAGGAGGGGCCGAAATGAACACGCTTCTCAGTAAAGGTCTGACTGACTCCAGTCATGCAGGCATCCAGCAGGCAGGGGTTGATGCTAATGCAGCCAATGAGGCAGTTGAATTGAAGTCGGCACAACCCCGTCTCCGCATGAGTGCTGAGATGCAGCAATTTACCATGGAGCAAATATCCCAAACAGTTTCCAGGGGACTAAAAAATAGTCAGCACCATTTGACCTTGGTTCTTTATCCCAAAGAGCTTGGCGAAGTAAAAGTGGATATGCAGGTAAAGGACAATCAGGTGTCCCTGGCATTTGTTATGGAAAACCCTAAAGTAAAAGCACTTCTGGAAAGCAACATGCAGGAGTTTAAAAACAGTATGGAGCAGAGAGGGTTTGTTGTGCAGGGCTGCGATGTCTCAGTTGATCATAACAGTGGTGGGGATGACCTTCAAAAGCAGTTTGAGTTAGCTAAAACATGGCAGGATGAAAATAGTCGCAGAACGACTCTTAATGAAATTACAGAACTTCTGACGGCCGGACAGACAGCAAGTTTGTCTGACCACGACGGCGTTATAAACATGATGGTATAGGTGTCACAATGACTATTGCAGGTGTAAGTAGCACAGGGCTGATCCAACCGGAAGGGGCTGTCGGTCAACAAGAGCTGGGGCGAAGTGATTTTATGACCCTTTTTATCACCCAGCTTCAATACCAGGATCCGATGAAACCGATGGACAGTTATGAAATGGCCTCCCAGTTGGCACAGTTCAGTAATATGGAAGCCACCATGCAGATGAGTGACAACATGGAGAAACTTCTCGATTACCAGACTTCCCAGAATAACTTGCAGCTTTTAACACTGTTGGGCAACGAGGTTCAGATAAGTGGAAATCAGATGGGAGTTGTGGAAGGTACTGCAACTTCGACTGAATTCATTCTGCTGGAAACAGCGGAATCGTCCGTTATTGAGATTTATAATGATGCAGACCACCTTGTTTGGCAGCAGGATAGGGGAAGTATGGCAAATGGCACTTATGAACTGGATTGGGACGGCAAAGATCTTCTAGGTGAGGTTGTACCGGACGGAGCTTATAGCTACGTTGTTCGTGCTGTAAATATGGTTGGAGGTAATGTCGATGTAGACTATCGCAGTACCGGACGGGTGACAGGACTCAATTTTGACAGTGGTTCCGCCCTACTTACTATGGATGAATATGTCACCACCAGTGTTGGTGAAGTTCTTAAGGTAAATAAATGATATTTTGGTATCTGATAGCAATAAATAATCAAATTATAAATTTTAAATTTCCAGTTTCAAAATAAACAGGAGGCTATAAAATGGGTGTTTCTAGTTCACTATATTCAAGTATCAGCGGGTTGAGTTCAATGGGAGAGGCCATGTCGGTTCTTGGTGATAATGTGGCCAACGTAAATACGATTTCGTTTAAATCGAGCCGGACAACCTTTCAGGATGTTCTTACCCAATCCGTATCGACGGCATCAGGGGCAGCCCAGGTTGGTCGCGGTGTGACACTAAGCACGGTTAGTGGACTATTCGCCCAGGGGTCCTTCGAGAGTTCATCATCTGCCACTGATATGGCTATTGGTGGCCAGGGATTCTTCATGCTGCGAAGTGCAGAGAACGCAGAGTATGATATGTTCACTAGAGCTGGTGAGTTCAGTTTTGATCAGGAAGGATATGTTGTGAACCCCCAGGGATATTATGTGCAAGGTTGGACTATTGATTCAAGCACTGGCGAGAGGGCTGGAAGTTTAGGAGATATTTTGATAGATAAGACGACACCCCCAGTGGCCACAAAAGAGATTCAGGTAATAAGCAATCTGGATGCGCGGCTCAGTAATGAAATGCCAAACGAGACACGTCTGTTTGATTCATGGAATGCTACTAATGCCTATGGTACCAATCCTTCTGCGCCTATTGATGCGGTGCAATACGATTATACGACTTCTATTAAGATCTATGATTCAAAAGGAGCAAGTCATGATATAACCGTCTTTTTTGATAGAACAACTCAGGACAATGAATGGGAATTTCTGGTGACATGTGATCCCAGCGAGGACGAGCGGAAGTTTATGAGTCTGGAGGAATCCAATGATCTCTTAACTTATGCGCCTTATGAAGGGTATGACTATTCTGAGCACAAAGGGGCTGGAGCTTTAATGTATGGTGTGCTTCAGTTTGATACAAATGGAAATCTCACTGAGATAGAAGCTTATGATGTGCCTGCCGACGGGGAGGTAAATCCTGCCCTGGACGATAATAGAAAGGAGCTAGATACCACAGATACTTATTTCTCCTTTGATGTGAACTTTACGGGGGCTGTTGAGAATGACTCTATTGATTTGAATCTCGGAGCTGCCTATGATGGTGGTCAGACTGATATTGCCCAGACATTGGTTAGTGATGATGGGGCGCGGGAAAGCCCCCTTGCTGGTGCAGACCCAATTACAGGGGAAACTCTTTGGGCCAATGTCTACGATGGAAGTAATTATTATTTGAGTGGAGACGGTACTTTAGCAGGATCTAGCGATACTATTACGATTAATGGTTTTGATAAAGCGGGGGAGAGAAAGTCTTTAGTTTATTATGTGAATAATGATGAAAAGGTGCAGGATTTTCTGGATGAAATTAGTGGGGCCTTTAATGCCTCGGCCTCGATAGATAGTTCTGGCAGGTTGGTCATTGCCGATACAGGTGGAGGGCCAAGCGGCTTAAGTATCGTTGATATTATTATTGATGGGGATAATGATCAGCCAGATGCTGGAATTAATGATAATGCAACTCTATTTGGTGGCACGGCTCTTCCTAGTGATGTGTTGAAAATTAATATTGCGACAACCAAGAGACAGGTCATATCACGAGGACAGATGCTAGATGGAAACTTAAATGCTGTAACTAACCCAAGTACCTTATTGACAGGGGTGCGTAGTGCCGTAGGCGTTGCTACGATTGATATTGCCGATGAAATTAATTTTACTGGTTTTAAGGGCGATGCCACAAATTCGGTAGCTGTAGATGTAACTTTTGTGGTGGCAGATGGTGATACTATTCAGGATTTGCTTACCTTCCTTGAGGAGAGTTTTGATGCTGAGGCCACTGTTGATGGAGCCGGCCGCCTTGTTCTCAGTGATAGACTTGCCGATGCGATTGGAGGATACGAAAGTTCTCTTGAGATTGATGATGTCGATGCTGTAGTTGGGACAACTGTTAATCCGTGGAGTGATGCGGCTATCTCTGTTGCCAGTGATAGTAACGATCCCCTCGATGCTTCAACTTGGGGGGCTTCAGGAGTTAATAGCTTTTATACGGTCGAGGCTCATAGTGCAGAGGATGGAAGTATACAGGGTGCTTCCGTCAGCTCTTCTTTTTCACCAGAGGCATTAGCGTCAACTCAATATGCCAATAGTTCCACGACTATTTTTCAAGATCAGAACGGATTTGCGTCTGGCTATATGCAGTCGATTTCTGTTGATACGGATGGGGTTATGACGGGCAATTATTCCAATGGCCAGGTCCTGAAGAAAGCTCAGGTGGGCCTGGCCAATTTCGGTAACCTGGCAGGTCTACATAAGAAAGGCGGTAATATTTATACAATGACAACCGACTCGGGAAAAGAAGTTTTTGGAGCGCCGGGAGAAAATGGTTTGGGCTCAATAGCGCCAAACGCCCTTGAAATGTCCAATGTTGATCTTGGCGCTGAATTTGTAAAACTGATCACCGTGCAGCGCGGCTTTCAGGCGAACTCAAAAATTATTACCACCACTGACGAAATGATGAGTGATCTGATCAATATGAAGAGGTAGGTAAGGGAAAGTTGAAAGATGAAAGTTGTTGGCTTTCATTCAGGGGCATTGAATCTCTAAAAGAGTTCAATGCCCCTTTTTCTATTGAAGTTCCTTGTAGTAGTCTCCTACTGGAGGATCTTGTCAAAGGTAGCGAAGGCCGTTTTGATATAGGGTATCTCTTCGTCTAGATCTAGGTAGGAGCCGCCACTTAATTCCTGTTCAATGAGTTCATCGCTGGAGGGGAAGATTCCTCCAAGAGGTAGTCCCGTGGCCTCGCAGGTTTCATTGATCTTTGCTATCAGGGCCTCTGGTGCTGGTTCAGGCACCCGGTTAACGATCATATGTTTGTTTCGCACCTCAAGGCCCAGAGCATCGGTGATTTCCGATACCCGCCCTGCGGTCATAATGCCTCGGGCAGAAGGGTCCGAGATGACCAGGAGATGATCAATGGTTTTAAGGTTCAATCTGCTTAAATGCTCCATTCCTGCCTCGTTATCCACTAGAATATATTTGTAGTTCTCGGACAGATGTTCCATGACCATGGCAAGGTATTGGTTTGCGGCGCAGTAGCATCCAGTGCCGTCGGGCTGACCCATGACTAAAAGGTCAAAGCCCTTGGCTTCCAGCAGTGATTGATGGATTTTCATCTCCATGTACTGGTCTCGAGTCATGTTGTCTGGGATGTCACCCTTCATCTCTTTGCGTATTTGACCAACGGTTGTGCCTATCTCCATATCAAGAAGTTCGTTGAGGTTGGCATTTGCATCTGCGTCCACGGCAAGTATGGGTGTTTTGCCACGGCTTATGAGGTATTTGGTGATAAGGGCTGAGAGGGTTGTCTTGCCGGTTCCGCCTTTCCCGGCCATTGCGATAATTTTAGGCATGATAATGTCCTTTTATTTTGTGGATATTTGAGGGTCTGTCAAAAATGTGTGATACTATAATCCAATCGTGTGGCATGAATCAATAAACAATAATTTGTAACTGTCCTGGAGCACCTCATATTTGCCCATTTCGGAGTCTCGCATACTCGCTTACCTGACCTTCTCGAATAGAGGGGCTATTCTTCGAAGGCCCAGGTAAGCGCAGACTCCGAATGAACGAACCTAAGGCACTCCTATAAGTTACGGTCTGTAGTTGAGGGTAATTTACAGTCCCATCTAAAAAGTTACAATAATTTTACCTTGCAACTTATTGGCTTATTGTTATTTTAGGCCTCTTTGATAAAATATGTGTTTTAACTACACAGCAAGGGACATCAGGCAAGGTCTCTTTGATAGAATTGGAGAATGGGCATGGACTACAAATCGACACTTAATCTTCCTGAAACAAAATTTAAAATGAAGGCTAATCTCGCCCAGCGTGAACCGGAGATTTTAAAAAGTTGGGACAAGGAAGATCTTTACGGTAAAATTCAGTCTGCTTCTGCCGGCCTGCCTCACTATATTTTACATGATGGTCCTCCGTACGCCAATGGTCACATCCATATTGGTCACGCCCTTAACAAAATATTAAAAGATATTATTTTGCGCTCGAAAAGGATGGCTGGTTTCCACTGTGTTTTTATTCCTGGTTGGGATTGTCATGGACTGCCCATTGAGCACAATGTTGATAAGGAGTTGGGCGCCAAGAAGAAGGATATTTCAAAACTAGCTTTTCGAAAAGCCTGTCGGAAATATGCCGGTAAATGGATTAAAACCCAAAAGAAAGAGTTTAAAAGACTTGGTGTCTTGGGTGACTGGGAAAAACCCTACCTAACTATTAACTACTCCTATGAAGCGGCCACGGCGCGAGAATTTAATCGCTTTTTGATGTCCGGCGCGGTGACACGAAGTAAAAAGCCCGTGCATTGGTGTAATTCTTGCCGGACTGCACTGGCTGAGGCAGAAGTAGATTACGCTGAGCACACCTCAAACTCAATTTATGTGAAATTCCCTTTTGTTGATGATCTGGCGGATGTCATTCCTGAGCTTGCCGGGATGAAAGTTTCAGCGGTCATCTGGACAACAACACCCTGGACCCTGCCTGCTAATCTCGCCGTTGCTCTTCATCCCGAGTTTACCTATGCGGCGGTCAGGCGTGGAGATGAAGTCCTGATTCTGGCCGAGGGCCTGCTTGAACAGGCTTTTTCCGATTTTGGTGGTGACTATGAGATGATCACATCCTTTTCAGGGGCAGTTCTGGAAGGGAAAAATTGCAGGCATCCCTTCATGGACAGGGATTCTCTGGTTGTTTTGGCCGATTATGTCACCCTTGAAACTGGCACTGGCTGTGTTCATACGGCTCCAGGTCATGGCCGTGAGGATTATCTAACCGGTGTCCGTTATGGCTTAGATATTTTATCTCCAGTTGATAGTGGTGGTGTCTTTACCGATGAAGCAGGGCCGTATAAAGGACTTAGTATAAAAGATGCTAACCCTATAATTTGTGAGGATTTACAGAAAAATGGCTTTCTTTTGAGCAAGGAAGATCTTTCCCATTCCTATCCCCATTGTTGGCGCTGTAAAAAGCCGGTTATTTTTCGGGCCACAGAACAGTGGTTTATTTCAATGGAGAAAAACCAACTCCGTGAGAAGGCCTTGGAAGAGATAAAAAAGGTTGTGTGGACCCCGAGATGGGGGATGGAGAGAATTCACGGCATGATTGAGACCAGGCCGGACTGGTGTCTTTCCAGGCAGAGATCCTGGGGGGTACCGATCACCGCAATTTTATGTGTAAAATGTGGTGAAATTCAAAACAATGAAGAAGTAAACAGTAAGATTGATGAGCTTTTCCTGAAAGAGGGGGCTGATGCCTGGTTTTCCCATGATCTCAGTGATTTTCTGGGCGAGGGAAAGACCTGTTCTAAATGTGGCGGCAGTCAATTTGAACAGGAACAGGATATCCTTGACGTCTGGTTTGATTCGGGCACAAGTCATGCTGCTGTGCTTGAGGGTAGGGAGGAGCTTTCATCCCCGGCCGATTTATATCTGGAAGGCAGCGATCAGCACCGTGGCTGGTTTCAGAGTTCACTGCTGGCTTCTGTGGGTAATCGAGGAGTTGCACCTTTTAAAGGGGTGTTAACCCACGGGTTTGTCGTTGATAAGAACGGGCATAAAATGTCCAAAAGTGTTGGTAATGTGGTGGCACCCTCGGAAGTGATCGAAAAATATGGGGCTGAAATACTCAGACTCTGGGTGGCCTCAGAAGATTACCGTGACGAGATAAAGATATCTGACAATATTATGGTGCAGTTGTCGGATTCTTACCGCAAGATACGAAACACTATTCGTTATTTCTTAGGCAATTTGAGTGATTTTGAGCCAGACAATGACAAAGTTGCCTATGAGGATCTGGATGAGCTTGACCAGTGGGCCTTGTCGCAATTAGAACAATTTAAGGCCAAGATTTTGCTGGCCTATAAGTCTTTTGAGTTCCATCTTATATATCATGCCTTAGTCAATTTTTGTACTGTAACCATGAGCTCTTTTTATCTCGATATTATCAAGGATAGATTGTACACCTCTCCGAAATATTCCAAAGACAGAAGAGGGGCCCAGACCGTCTTGTACGAAACAGTCGATGCCTTGGTACGTTTGATGTCGCCAATATTGTCATTTAGCGCAGAAGATATCTGGCAGCATCTGCCCCAGGATTCCAGTCGGGAAGAGCATATTGCCCTGGCTCGTATGCCCGCTGCAAATAAGACCTGGCTTCGCAAGGACTTGGACGAAAAATGGGGAGAGCTTATTGAAATTCGAGGTGAACTGACCAAGGCCTTGGAAATTGCCCGGGCAGACAAGGTTATTGGCCATTCACTGGAGGCGGAAGTCTTTGTTGCCGTATCCGGACAAACGGCAGAGTTTATGGCCGACAAATGGGAAACCTTGAAAACCATTGGAATTGTTTCGACCCTGCAGCAAATCGATGCCATTGAAGGTGACACCGCCTACCACAGTGACGAAATCAAAGGTCTTGTTATTCAGGTGAAGCCTGCCAAGGGTGATAAATGTGACCGATGTTGGACCCGTTCGACAACGGTTGGTGATAACTCTGAGCACCCCCTTGTGTGCCACAGATGTGTGTCTGTACTTGATGAAATACTGTAAATATTCGGCATCACTTCCCAGGAAGGCGATCAGGCTGTCTCACGTAGCCAACTACGCTACGCCAGCCTGCTCACCTCCCTGAAAAGCGATGCCAGGAAAGCGAGGAACGAGACTCCGAACATTCGCCGTTTCACTGCTACGGATTGGCTGGTTGTTTAAACTTTTCAGACAAGTCGAATATATACGAAATACTTGGGGCTTAAGTAATGTTGGCCGGGGCTTGCGCTACTTTTATCAAATTTCCAAATTTTCCGGTTTAGGTAAAATTAATGATCCACATTTTAGTTGTTTTTTTTATTGTTCTGTCTGATCAGCTCACAAAATTGTGGATTCTCAGAAATTTTAATTTGTATGAGAGTTTGGAAGTTATCCCCGGCTTTTTTAGTATAACCTATATAACTAATACCGGGGCTGCTTTTGGCTTCTTGAGCGGAGATTACGGCGTATGGCGGCAGGTGTTTTTTGTCACTGTCGGAGCCTGTGCCTTGGGTTTTATGGCCTATACTTTTAAGCAATTTAAAGAGGAGGGCCCAATCTTTGCCATGGCGCTTTCCCTTATCGCTGGAGGGGCTATCGGTAATCTTATTGATAGATTGAGGTTCGGTTCGGTGGTTGATTTCCTCGATTTTTATATTAACAAGCATCATTGGCCAGCTTTTAATGTAGCTGATTCTGCCATAACTGTCGGTGTTGGACTATTTTTGTTGGGTCATTTTACCAGAAAAACTGACGATCATTAATACGTAAGCGCTCCATGAACACCCCGCTGCACGTGATCGAACCCCGTGATATACGAGGGTATAATCGCGTGGCTCGATCACGCACATCGGGGTGCCCCTGAAACGCTTACGGACTCGAGGTTATACAATCTTGAGTGTACTTAATTGATCGATTACATTAATACAATGAGCTTATACGGGTAAATATTCTGCTTGAGCTAAAAAAATTCCGTAAACCGGAAAATCCGTAAATGTTTGGCATGGCTTCATATCGGAGTCTACACTTAACTCGTGCAGATAAGCGTAGACTTCGAGCAGGCTGGCGTAGCATAGTTGACTATGTGAGACAGCCTGATTGCACCCCAAGGGTACTTCCGTTGGGCGTGCGAAGATGGAGTCATGCCGAATATTTACTTATAGGGAGTAAATATGGGCGCACAAAAGATAGCAGTTCTTTTTCCTGGCCAGGGATCACAATATATCGGCATGGGGAAGGAGTTTCTCGAGTCTCATGAAGGCTGCGGAAAGCTTATGGATTTAGCAGAATCGGTGAGCAATGTTCCTCTAAGAAAATTATGCCTTGATGGTCCAATGGAGGAGCTTACTAAAGCACATAATTTGCAGCCTGCCTTAACCATTACCGGCCTTGTATGTTGGAAGGCCTTGCAGGATGCGGGTGTGAAGGCAGATTTTTTCGCAGGCCATAGCCTTGGGGAATACAGTGCTCTCTGTGCGGCAGGTGTTTTGTCTGTCGAGGATACAATGAAACTGGTTACGGAAAGGGGTCGCCTTATGGGACGGGCAGGCGATGAAAATCCCGGCGGCATGTGTGCGGTGCTAGGGTTGAGTATTGGGGATGTGCAAGATATTCTGGCAGAGGTGGGCAAGCCTGATCAGATAAGTATAGGCAACCATAACTCAGAACAACAGATTGTCTTGTCTGGCGATCATGAAGTTGTCAAAAAAGTTGCGGATCTTGCAACCCAGAGAGGCGGCAAGGCAATTCCCTTGAATGTCAGTGTGGCAAACCACAGCCCTTTGATGGCCGGCGCGGTTCCGCAGTTTGAAAAGATAATGGGGGGGGTTACTTTTAACGCCCCGAAAACTCCAGTTTTTTTTAATGTGACTGGTATGCAAGAGGGTGATCCTGCTGAGATCCGTAAAATTATGGCAGCCCAGATCAAATCAATGGTGCGATGGCTCGATATTATCAATCAGCTTTTGGCCAAGGAAGTGGATCTTTTTATTGAAGTCGGTCCGAAAAAAGTTCTTACCGGTCTCATGAAGAGGATTGTGCCAAAGGATAAAAAATGCACATGTTTGCAGGTAGATTCACCCGAAGGATTGGCAAAACTCATCTCTAAATATGGACAGATATCCTGACCCTATTACGTCTTTTTCTTTGTCTCTTGACATATGTAGCATAACAAAGTATTTTATCTGATTCTCAAAATACGGTGTATTGTCTCGTGTTGAAGAGATCTTTTTAAATTTATTCATAAGCTTTAAGCTTCTTTATATTGGTTTTAAATGTTTGAAAATCTATCAGATAAGCTGGAAGGCGCCTTTAAGAAACTTCGCGGCCATGGCAAACTAACTGAAGAGAATGTTCAGGAGGCCATGGGTGAAGTGCGAATGGCCCTGCTTGAAGCAGATGTCCACTTCAAAGTGGTTAAAGAATTTGTTGCCGAAGTAACAGAACGGGCTTTAGGGCAAGAGGTACTGCAGAGTCTTTCTCCAGGACAGCAGGTCGTCAAGGTGGTTCACAATGCCTTGGTTGAGCTGCTAGGTGGAGAGTATAAACAGTTACAGTTGACGGGCAGGCAGCCGGCCATAATTATGATGGTTGGTCTGCAGGGTTCTGGAAAGACTACTTCCACCGCAAAAATTGCCAAACTGCTTAAGAAGAAAGGGCGCAGGCCTTATCTCGTCCCTGCCGATGTTTACCGGCCCGCTGCCATTGAACAGCTTCGTGTTCTTGGCGAGAGCATTGATGCGCCAGTCCATCCGTCTACCACGGATCAAGACCCTGTTGATATATGCAAGGCGGCTCTTATTCGAGCTGTGCATGAAAATTACGATACAATAATTATAGATACAGCAGGTCGGCTGCATGTCGATCAAGAGCTCATGGATGAGCTTGTCAGGATAAAAATAGAAGTTGAACCTGCCGAAATATTGCTTGTTGCCGATGCAATGACAGGGCAGGATGCTGTCTCTGTTGCCGAAAATTTTCATAAGAAGCTTTCAATTACTGGTGTTGTACTTTCAAAGATGGAAGGTGATGCCAGAGGTGGTGCCGCTCTTTCAATTAAAAAGGTTAGCCAGTGCCCGATAAAGTTCGTGGGAACCGGAGAAGATCTCGATGCCCTTGAGATATTTTATCCTGACCGCTTAGCCTCCAGAATTCTCGGGATGGGAGATGTCCTTACTCTCATTGAAAAGGCCGAGGAAGTAGTTGACAAGAAGAAGGCTGATCAACTTGCAAGAAAAATACGTAAAAATACCTTTACTCTGGAAGATTTTAGGGATCAAATCCAGCAGATAAGAAAAATGGGCAGCCTAGAACAGATTATGGGCATGATTCCCGGCATGAACAAGTTCAAACAGCTTAAAAATATGCCAAAACCAGATGAGAGTGAACTTGGCAGGGTTGAAGCCATTATAAATTCGATGACTGCGAAGGAGCGGCGACGATATCAGATCATTAACGCCAGTCGCAGGCAGCGCATAGCAAATGGAAGCGGGACCAATATTCAGGACGTTAACAAGGTTCTGAAAAGCTATGCTGATATGTTGAAAATGATGAAAAAAATGCGTGGCCCTATGGCAGGCGGGGGGGCTATTGGCGGTAAGAAAAGGCGTAAAAAACCGAAAGGAATGTCTAGATAGTAATTAATTACGTTAGGGATGAATGTGTGCAGCACTTTTGTCTTGTGACGAACTACATACTTCCCCATATGTTGGGGTGTTTTTATTCATTTAAGGAGCGTATAAGAATGGCAGTTAGGATACGATTAAGCAGACACGGACGCAATAAACAACCATTTTATCGAATTGTAGTCCAGGATTCAGAAGCACCAAGAGATGGTAAATTTCTTGAGATTGTTGGAACATATAATCCTATGATTGAGCCGGTTATCCTTAATGTTCAACAGGATAAAGTTCAGTACTGGCTTGATAAGGGTGCTCAACCAACTACAACAGTAAAAAGCCTTCTGAAGAAACACATCGCTGCACCAGCTGCTGAATAAAAATTGTGAATTGGATACTTCCTTTTTTTTAGTACCTTAGCAATTATTTTTGTGTTTTTATGGCAAAATATTTAGAAATTGGTCTTGCTTAAAGAGTTACCGACCATTGTTAAGGTACTTATCCAGTTTATCTGGGTTACCCCCCCTCGTGGAGGGTTATCTTTGTGTTATCTAGCATAACCATAGATAATTACCGGCTGAAATATATTAACCACCATCATTGACACAGAGCTATACTGGTAATGAAAGAACTCATAGAATTTATTGCAAAGGCTTTAGTTGATAACCCTGACCAGGTCAAGGTTGATGAAGTCGAAAAAGAGGGTGCCATAGTCCAGGAACTTCGGGTAGCAAAAGATGACCTAGGTAAGGTTATTGGTAAGCAAGGACGTACGGCACGTGCTATGCGAACATTGTTGACAGCTGCTAGCCAGACGGACCAAAAGACTCGCCTTGAAATTGTTGAATAACCCCTTGGCTCTATTTTGGTGGATCTTCAAAAGTATATTCAGATTGGTAAAGTAGGCAAATCCCACGGCCTCAAAGGTGAAGTAAAGGTTTCTCTATACCCAGAAATGTCCAATATCTTGAGTGACTTTCAAGAATTAGTTCTGCAGAAAAATGATAATGAAGGCAAGATTTATATCTTGCAAAGTTATCGTTGGCAAGGCAAACACCTTATAGCCAAGTTAGAAGGTGTCACAAACAGGGACGATTCGGAATTACTTAATGGTAATGAAATTTGGTTGCAGAAATCAGATGTCCCTGTCTTAGCTGCTAACCAATATTATCTGTTTGAATATGAAGGCCTAAACGTCGTAACAGATAAAGGGCTTGATCTTGGTGTTGTTCAAAATGTATTTGCTACCGGAGCCAATGATGTTTTGGTGGTTGTAGGGCAAGGCAAAGAGTATCTTATCCCGATTATTGATGATGTTCTTGTCGAGGTTGATAAAGCTGCTGGGAGAATTATAATCTCACCGCTGCCCGGTCTGTTGGATATAAATAATTAATGAGATTTGATGTACTAACTATTTTTCCAGATCTGCTCTCTTCACCGTTGCAGGAAGGGATTATACAAAAGGCACTTGTAGCCGAAAAAGTTTCAGTACATACACATAATATTCGAGATTGTGCTCTTGATAAGCATGCCATGACCGATGACCGTCCCTTTGGTGGCGGGGCAGGGATGGTGATGAAACCTGAGCCAATTGTTGCTTCTTTAGATAAAATAGAAAAAGAGGCACCCGGTGGCCATGTTATTTTGTTGAGTCCCCAGGGAAGGCCATATAATCAGGAAATTGCCCAGGAACTTTCTGGATTATCTCATATCGTCTTGATTTGCGGTCGTTATGAAGGGTTTGATGAGAGAATTCATCGATATTGGGTGGATGAAGAAATCTCCATCGGTGATTATATACTTACTGGTGGTGAGTTGGCGGCAATGGTTTTGGTAGATTCAATAACACGCCTGCTGCCAGGTGTTTTGGGTTGTACAGAATCGGCAGAGTGCGATGCCTTTAGTCAGGGGATGCTCAAGCACCCGCAATACACGAGGCCCCGGGAATTTCAAGGTCATGAAGTGCCAGAGGTTTTACTGTCTGGTGACCATCGCAAGATTTCTGAATGGCGATTTGCTGCGGCTGTCCAAAATACTGCAGAAAAAAGACCGGAACTCTTAAGACAAAGATACTTCAGTCCTGCTGAATTATTGATTTTAAAAAAATACAAGGTTGATGCATCTCTTTGCCTAATCCGGATAAACCGGAAATAAGTGCCTTAACAGTGGTCTGCAACATATTGGGAGCATTGTTCCTTTTTTTGGAATTCTCGGAGTCTTTGCTTGCCCGAAGTCTTCGCTTATCTGTTTTTTGTGACAGGATTTCAGTTATAAGGCACTAAAAGAAAAGAATACGACCTGAGCATTACTGAAAATGGAAGATGATCAGATAAAACTTGATGTTGCTCTGATTCATCATCCCGTTTGTAACAAGCAGGGCGAAACTATCGGCTCAGCAGTTACAAATCTTGATATACATGATATTGCCCGGGCTGGCAGAACATTCGGGATCAATAATTTTTACATAGTGACCCCGTACGAAGAGCAGCAAAAATTGGTACAGGAAATTCTTGACCACTGGCTTGTAGGTTACGGGGCAAAAAAAAATAAGGATCGAAAGGAAGCGCTTTCCATTGTCAGAATTTGTGGTAATCTGCAAAGCCTTCTTGAAGAAGTAGGAAATAAATGGGGTGAATCACCTCTCGTACTGGCAACATGTGCCAGGGAGCGTGAGGACACTCTTAGCTATAAAGAGGTAAAAGACGAAATATTGGCTGGAAAGCCTCATCTACTGTTGTTTGGGACTGCCTGGGGATTGGCACCAGAAGTCTTTTCAACGGTTAAGGGAACTCTGCCTCCAATAATCGGTTGTGGTCAATATAATCATTTGTCAGTGAGATCTGCAGTGGCAATTATTCTGGATCGACTACTTGGGCAATAAAAACAAATCTAGAGAAGGAAAGGAATCATGAGTAACATTATAGACAAAATTGACAGAGAGAGCATGCGGCATGACCAACCTGAATTCAGACCTGGTGATACCGTAAAGGTGCATATTCGTATTATTGAAGGGGTTAAGGAGAGGGTTCAGATCTTCCAAGGCGTTGTTCTTCGTAGAAAAAGAGGCAACATGGGTGCAAGTTTTACCGTTCGTAAAATATCCCATGGTGTTGGCGTTGAAAAAACCTTTGCATTTCACTCACCGAGATTAGAGAAAATTGAAGTTTTAACTCTTGGACGGGTGCGACGTTCAAAACTCTACTACTTGAAAGAATTACGAGGCAAGGCGGCCCGTATCAGGGAAAGAGGTCTCCGTTAAATCTGTATCTGTTCGTTCTTTGTTTTTGCATCGAACTTTGAGCATCAAAAAGTCCTGTTCGGTTACCATGCCGGATAGGACTTTTTTTATGTGCCGATGTGATTTGTTAAAGGTTCAAATATGATGGCGTCGCAAAAAGTCCGATCTACTGCGTTGCGGATTTTTTACAGACCTTCGGTATACCATATGTATAACCGAAGCCCTGTAAAAAATACCACGCCTTGTATATCGAACTTTTGTGCTTAGCCATCTTGGCGATTACTCAGATTTTTTACGAGAGCATCAAATATGAAAAAGCCAAAAGCCGTTATCAAGGGTACACCTCAAGCACTATTTTCATCCTTTGTCGAATCTGACACATTTTCATTCGAACGCGCCTTGCAGCAGCAGGGATATGAGCATGTAGCAGGAACTGATGAAGCTGGTCGTGGTCCGCTTGCCGGACCGGTTGTTGCCGCAAGTGTAATATTGCCGGTGGACTGCGATTATTCTATTTTTGAGGATTCAAAAAAACTATCCGCCTCCAAAAGGGAACTGCTTGTCCTGGAACTTGAGAGAATCGGAGCTAAGGTTGCTTTTTCGATTGTTTCTGAAGGAGTAATTGATGAAATTAATATTTTGCAGGCATCTCTGCTGGCCATGAAGGAATCGTTAGTTTCATTGCCTGTTTTTCCGGACTATATTCTGGTTGATGGAAAATTCCAAGTGCCACTTGCCACTGACCAAACTGCCTTAGTGAAAGGAGATTCCAGAAGTTCTTCCATCTCTGCTGCATCTATTGTCGCAAAGGTCACCAGGGACAAATTGATGTGTAAGTATCATGAAGAATACCCACAGTATGGTTTTGATAAAAATAAGGGGTACCCGACCTTGGCACACCGGAATGCCATAAAAAAGTTTGGTACCTGCCCCATCCATAGAAAAACCTTTGCCGGGGTCAGGGATTATTTATAATGGCTTTTGTATCAAAAGGAAGAATTTCACTTGGTCAAACAGGTGAGAAATTGGCTCGAAAACTTCTTGAACAGCAAGGCTATAAGATAAAAGAAAGCAATTATAAAGTTAAGTTAGGTGAGATAGATATTATCGCCGAACATAACGGTGATCTGGTTTTTATTGAGGTCAAGACTAGGTCAGGTATTGGTTTTGGTACTCCTGCTGAAGCAGTCACCTTGCGGAAACAGCACCAGATTATCAAAGTAGCACAATATTATCTTGCCCAAAAAAAATGCTTTGATATGTCTTCTAGATTTGATGTTGTCTCTGTTCTGATCGGAAAGAACGGAAAACCAATAATTGAGGTCATAGAAAATGCCTTCGAACAAAACTGATGGCGTCGTAAAAAGTCGCCAGCTACTGCGTTGCTGCAAATTGCCTCGTCACTGCGGCGTACACAAGTACGCCTCATTCCTCGAAATTTGCGCGCCTTGTATCTGACGATTTTTTCTTAGCCATCGTGGAGCTAAGCATGATTTTTTGTAAGAGTATCAAAACTGAAATTATCGGCATTAGCATGGGCTGTCCCGTTGGCATCGGGCCTGAAATTATAGTAAAAATGCTGGCCTCTGCAGAGCCACTTCCAAATAGATATTCACCCCTGGTTATTGGTGTGCCAGAAGTTTTTAGAAAATGTATTAACCATCTTGGCGCAAATATTGAGGTACTGGAATGGTTTCCTGGTGACCCTCTCCCAAAAGGCGTGATCAGCGTCTGTTGCCCACCTGAACTCAAGAAAAATAAGTCTGCTGAGATGGATGTTGATTCACTTATCTGGGGGCAGCCAAGCGGCGAAACAGGGTTGCTCATGGGAGCCTGTATCTCTTACTGTGTGCAATTAATTCAAAAAGGGGTTGTGGCGGCAATGGTCACCTGCCCCATTACCAAAGCTGCCTTTCAGCAGGCAGGGTATGAGTATCCTGGGCACACGGAGATGCTTGCTGATTTATGTGCAACGGACAGTTTTGCCATGATGATGGCTGGCGATAAACTGCGGGTAACCCTAGTCACTATCCACGAAAGTATTCAGCGTATTCCTGGGTTGTTGAACAGTGATAAAATTGTATCTATGATTGAAATGACCGGCAACTCTTTGAAAATTGATTTCAATATAAGCAAACCGAAAATAGCTGTTGCAGGACTAAATCCCCATGCCGGTGAAGGTGGGATTTTTGGCAATGAAGAGAAAAATATTATTTATCCTGCAATTAAGCAGGCGAGAAAGGCAGGATGGGATGTCTACGGCCCTTTTCCGCCAGATACTGTCTTTCATAAGGCAGTCCAAGGTGAGTATGATGTGGTTGTATGCATGTATCACGATCAGGGGCTTATTCCCTTTAAACTGCTTCATTTTGAAGATGGAGTGAATGTGACTATAGGTTTGCCGATTGTCAGAACCTCTGTTGATCATGGGACGGCCTATGACATTGCGGGAAAAGGTCTTGCTTCATTTTCCAGCTTGACTGCAGCCTACCGAATGGCTGTGGATATTTCTGAAAATAGAAAAAAAGCGGATTCGCTATAGAGCTAGAAGGATTGGAATGCAGACAAAATTGAAAAAAGGCCTTTTAATTGCCTTTGAGGGAATAGATGGAACTGGCAAGTCAACCCAGATTCAATTGCTTGCCGAAAAACTAGTCAAACAAGGTTTGCGAGTAGAAAAAACTCGTGAACCGACTAATGGTCATTATGGCACGAAGATACGAGAGTTGTACGCAGATAGAGACGGGACATCCCTTGAAGATGAGCTGCAGCTGTTTATTCGGGATAGAAGAGAACATGTGGCTGGAGTTATCAATCCTGCCATTACCGCCGGCACTATTGTGTTGACCGACCGCTATTATTATTCAACAGCGGCTTATCAGGGTGCTGCTGGTATGGATCCGCAACGAATTTTGCAAATGAATGAAGAGTTTGCCCCAAGACCCGATTTGGTTTTACTGATTGATCTTCCTGTTGCTGAAAGTATCCACCGGATAGAGGTTCTCAGAAAGGAAACTCTAAACGCCTTCGAACAGGAACAAAACCTGATAAAAGTGAAGCAGGTATTCGATGCATTGAAAGGTGATTACATTAAAAAAGTCGATGGGACAAAAAGTATTGAAGACGTTCACTCCTCAATTATGATATATGTAACTAATCTTCTTGGTAAAGTGGCGTTGTAATAACTTTGCAGCATATTAACCTGCTGTGCTCGGCCTCTATTTTAAACGTAACACCTGGATTCTCCCGATAAAGACACTTGGGGATAACGCCCCTCGTGCCACCGCGCAAAAGCAGCACTGTTGGCGAATAAAATTATACTGGGTATGCGGTTAGCGCAACTAAACTGGATTCCCACTTACCTCCCGTAAGCTTTTAACGGGAATCCAGCAAACCTTGCAGTCACTTATTGGCGTTTTGAATCAAGTTGAGCAAAGTGCATACCCAGTAAAATTATTTCGTAATTATTCAGCGTAGCCTGGAGATTACCCTTAACTCTAGGCTTTAACTGTTCAGATGTGCTTCATATTCGTTTTTTTAGGGCTTCGAAGCATACTCGTGCTATTCGAGAAGACCTAAATGAGCGAAGATGGAGTGCAGCTGAATAGTTACATTATTTCTAAGGTACTAAATGTGACTCAGATGCATTTAACTATGAAACAATTAATTTTTTTTATATCCAGTCTGGCACTTATGTTGACCTCCTGTGCCGCACCTGTCTCGCAAGCGCCGCAGTATGGTGGTAGGGTTGCTGATGACTATATCGATGAAAAAATTGCGGACACGGACTGCTCCTATTTTTATTTTCTGGTGGGGAAAACTGCCGAGGTTGAAAAGAGATATGATGAAGCCGTTGAGGCCTATGAAAAGGCAATTGTTTGTGATCAATATGCTGATTTTATAATCAGAAGGCTTGCTGTTCTCCTTGTGCGTCTTGATCGAAAACAACAGGCCGTCAATTGGATCGAGAAAATTGTTGAAAGCAGGTCAGGTGACAACAAAGCGAAGATGCTTCTGGCAAGCCTGTATGCCTCTGTTGGCGAAATGGAAAAGGCGACTAATCTTTACAGTACAATTTTGGAAGTTGAGCCTGATAATTATGAAGCAATGCTTATGCTGGGGGCTTTGTACATCAGTACTCTTGACTATGATAAAGCCAGGAACGTCCTGGAATTGTTAGTGGACAAAGATCCAACCTCATTGGCTGGGTTTCAGTATCTGGCCAAGTTATATCGTGAATTGCAATATTATCATAAAGCATTCGTCGCCTATGAAAAGGCACTCGAGCTTAACTGGTTGAGCTCCTTGGCCCTTGAGGCTGCCTCTTTGTATGAAGAACAAAAACGAGATGATGATGCCATCGTAATTTATAAAAAGATATTGAACTCCGATTACACCAACGAAAATGCCGTGGGGAGATTAGTACGAATCTATCTTGAGCGCGATCAGACAAACAAGGCAATTGATGTTCTCCATGAGCTGCGAAAATATGCCATGGATACCCAGAGGGTTGACTTCTCTATTGGGCGAATTTTCCTGGAGCAGGGAAAATATGATGATGCCATTGCCATTTTTTCTGAAATGTTGGCAGAATATCCCGACTTTGAGTTGGCCCGTTCTATTATTGCCCTTGCGTATTATGAAAAAGGAGACAAGGGAAAAGCTAAAGAGCTGCTTCTGATGATTCCTCGCAATGCGGAAGGCTATGAGGATGCCCTGGTTCTATTGATCAAAATTATGCGGGAAGAGAAGGATTATGATGCAGCGATCAATCTGATCTCAGACATTATTGAACAAGGGGACCTAGCTTACGAGATGGAGCTTTATCCTATCCTCGCCGGTCTTTATAAAGAGAAAGATGATATGCCAGCTGCCAGACGTGTTTTTGAGCAGGCGATTGAGCAATTTCCCGATGAGCCTGATCTGCATTTTGAGTTTGGCATGTTCCTTGACAGGTCAGGTTTTATGGCGGAGGCCATGCGCCAGATTCACGTTGTGCTGGAAATTGATCCTGAGAATCCCTTTGCAATGAATTATATCGGTTATACCTGGGCTGACGAGGGGGAAAATCTTGAAGAGGCACTGAGATATATTCAAAAGGCCATTAATATACGGCCCAAGGACGGTTTCATTTTAGACAGTTTGGGGTGGGTCTATTTTAAGATGGGTAAGATCTCCCAGGCTATTGAGGCACTTGAAGAGGCTGTGCTTATCGAGGCTGAAGATCCCACAATCATGGAGCATCTTGGAGATGCATACCTGCGGGATGATCGAACAAAAAAAGCAATAGAATATTATAATAAAGCCCTTGCTGTGTACGAAAAAGAGTCAGATAAGACCAGGCTTAAGGAAAAGATCGAAGCCTTGAAGTGACGTAACTGTTTAGCTGCACCCCATCTGCGCCCGATTGGTCCTTTCAGCATACCGATGTATAGCTGAAAGGCCCAATCGAACACATATGGGGCACATCTAAAAAGTTACGTTCTTGTGGTTTTAGCTCTAGCGGGGCAGTGACTTAATTTGAAACTTGAAACTGGAAATTTTCAACTGGTAGCGACTGACCGTTACACATTAATTAAATTATTCCCCATGCTGAATGGAACATTACTCCAATATCTGTGCTTGATCCTGCTGCTGGTGCTTAGCGGCTGTTCTTCTTTGCCCGTTGGTTTACCGTTGGCGCAGGAGGAATACGATATTTCCCTGGGGCAGTTCAAAAAAATGATTGCAGACCAGGCGCAGTGCCCCAGTAGCCTTGACGCCGATGTGTCCATTAGTTTTAGAAAAGTTGTCAATGCTGGGACAATATCTGGCTATCTGCAGGGTAAAGCACCATCCTTCTTGAGGTTTGAAGGGGTCAACCCGCTCGGGATGACGGAAATTATTGCAGGTACTGATGGTGAAGGTTTTCAGCTAATAAATGTACGGCAGAAAAAAATATATACAGGAAAGACCAGCGCCGAAAAAATACAAAGATATGCTGGCGGTGAATTTTCTCTGCAAACTTCCTATTACTGGTTGATTGGCCGCGTTCCTCCAGGCCCTTTGTCCATATCGGATCTCAGGAGAGATCCTGAAGGAAATGGGTATTGGGCCGATATTGTCTATGAAAACTGGCAGACTCGCAGCATGGTCCTTTTTAGCAGTAGTGAAGGTGTGGTGCTGCAAAACATTGTTTCAGGAAAGAAGGGCGATGTTCTGGCCAGGTTTGTCTATGAGTATGACACAGCCGCAATAGATACGGATGCTAGTTTTCAAGGGGAAGGATACCAATGTAGGTATCCAAGAAGTATTATTATAGATGAGAATGCTAATGGTATAATTAGTATTCAGTTTAAAAAAACATATTTCAATGTCGAGTTTGAACCGAGTGATTTTGACATGGTTATACCCAAAGGGTTTGAGAGGAAAGTCATCAGGTGAGTATTTATGATATGCTGACTAGGGTCAGTAAACCGAGCCGCTATCTCGGTAACGAATATAATGTGGTGAGAAAGGAGTGGAGCACGACCCAGGTGCGTGTGGCTTTGGCCTTTCCCGACCTGTATGAAATAGGTATGTCCCATCAGGGCTTGCAGATACTCTATCATATTCTCAATGAGAAGAGCGACTATTTAGCGGAGAGAGTGTACGCTCCTGATCGTGATTTAGAAGACCTTTTGCGGGCCGAGGGAACCTCGCTGTTTTCCTTGGAATCAAAGCGTCCATTGAATGAATTTGATATACTTGGGATTACCCTTCCCTATGAACTTTGCTACACCAATATCCTGACCATCCTCGATCTTTCTCACATCCCGTTTCGTGCTGTTGACCGGGATGAGCGCTTCCCTCTTATTATTGGCGGCGGTCCTTGTGCTTTTCACCCGGAACCAGTGGCAGAGTTTTTTGATGCTATTCTTTTGGGGGATGGAGAAGAGGCGGTGCTTTCTCTGGCTGCCTGTGTTTCCCAGGCCAAAAAAGAGAGCTTGTCCAGAAAAGAGGTTTTGGACAGATTAAGTATGATTCCAGGGGTGTATATTCCTTCATTGTTTGAGCCGAGATATGCTGATAACGGAGATCTGCTTGAAATATGTTCTCTCAAAAAGGGATACGAAAAGGTCACTCGTGCCGTTTTAGCGGATCTTGACTCGGCCAAGACCTTGTCTGCACCACTTGTGCCGCTTGCTAAAATTGTTCATGACCGTCTCGGACTTGAAATTGCCCGAGGATGCACAAGAGGTTGCCGTTTTTGCCAGGCCGGCATGATTTATAGGCCTGTTCGTGAAGTGAGCCCGCAGAAAATAATGGCTATAGCAAAGAGCGGTATAGAAAAGGGTGGTTTTGAGGAGATGGCCTTACTCTCTTTAAGCACCGGTGATTACTCCTGCTTGCCGGGATTGTTGACTGCCTTGATGAACACCTATGCCGAGCAGAATGTGGCGATTTCAATGCCTTCAATGCGGGTTGGCACTCTCACCAAAGAAATCATGGAGCAGATAAAACGGGTCAGGAAAACAGGTTTTACCATTGCCCCGGAGGCGGGCTCTGAGAGACTTAGGCGCGTCATCAATAAGGGGATCACCGAAGAAGATCTGCTTGAAACCTGTACATCTGCTTTTGATCTTGGTTGGAAAATTATTAAGCTCTATTTTATGTGTGGTCTGCCCATGGAGACAGAAGAGGATTTGGATGCAATTCCTGAATTGCTAACCAAGGCCCTCTCTCTTACCCGGGGTAGAAACGGCAGAAAAATCAACGCGAGTATGGGGGTGTTTGTGCCTAAACCCCATACCCCTTTCCAGTGGGAAGCTCAATTGAGTATTGATGAGGGATTTGAGCGCATTTTTTATCTGAAAAAAAGAATGCCCAAAGGCGCGGCCCTTAAATGGAATGACCCCAAACTGAGTTTTCTTGAAGGGGTGTTTTCTCGAGGGGATAGGAAACTCTCCAGGGTAATAGAGGAAGCATGGCGCTGCGGTGCAAGGTTGGATGGCTGGTCAGAATATTTCAGTCTTCCTTTGTGGGAGCAGGCAGCAAGCACCTGCGGTATTGAGCTTAGCCACTATCTGAGGCGTAGGGATGTCAATGAAGTTCTGCCCTGGGAACATTTGAGTGCCGGTGTTGATGATGATTTTCTTAAAGATGAACTGGAAAAGGCAAAGCAAGAGGTGTACACCCCTGATTGTCGAGTCCATGGCTGCCAAAAATGTGGTTTATGCGATTTTAAGCTGGTCCAACCGGTAAGTCATGCAAAAGAGGGCTTGGACAATCTTGCATTTAGCCCAGATGAAAGTAGTCAAGCTGAAGGCCAATTCACGGACAAGAGAGATGTTCAGCAAGATCATTTCTTCTACAGGATTGCCTACGAGAGGACGGGTAGCTCTAGGTTTTTAGGCCATCTTGAACTGCTGCAGGCCATTTTTCGTGCCATTAGGCGGGTAGGACTGCCGGTAAATTTCTCACAGGGGTATCATCCTAGCCCCAAGGTTTCTTTTGGTCCTGCTCTACCAGTGGGGACCATAAGCCTGGCTGAATATTTTGTAGTAGACCTTTCTCAACCCTTATCAGAAGTTGATGCCTGGATGAAAAGGCTCAATATTGAGATGCCGGAGGATATACTGATCAAAGGTATATCCATAACTGGTAAAAAAATGCCGGCAAAAGTTGTGACCGACTATACTATTCAGTTGCCGGGCAAGGTCAACTCCCAAGTTATTGATGATTTTTTGAACGCCAGTGATTATTTCATTTCTGTTACAAGGAAAAGAAAGGTTCGTAAGATAAATATAAGACCCTCGGTTCGCCATCTGGAGGCAGGTACAGATGGCATTCACCTTGCGCTGGAAACTGAAATAGGAAAGAGTGCCTGCAAGCCGGTGGAATTGATTCAATCTCTTTTAAATTTAAGTGCTCAAGAAGTTTTGCAGGCGAAAATAGTTAAAACTGCCTTCCAGGTATGCGAATAGTCAGGTTTTCGGGTTTAAACTTTGTAAATATTCGGCTTGAGCTAAAAAAGTTACATAAACCGAAAAATCCGTAAATGTTTGACAACGCTTCAGATATGTTCGATCAGGTTGGCGAAGCGTAGTAGTCTTACGTGAGTCAGCCTGGTCGGGCGTAGCTGAAGTGTTGTCGAATATTTACTAAACTTTCAATTTCCGGCTAAGCCGGTTTTGGTAAATAATTAATGGCTACTGATCTAGTAATAAACGCAACATCATATGAAGTGAGAATCGCATTGATCGAACATGGTGAACTTGTTGAGTTCTACCTTGAGAGACCGACGGAAAAAGGATTGGTCGGCAACATCTATTATGGCAAGGTGGTTCGTGTTTTGCCTGGGATGCAGGCAGCCTTTGTTGATATTGGTTTGGACAGGACTGGCTTTCTCTACGTGGATGATGTCATCGTAGGTCAGCAGAAGGTTTATAATTTGCCCATTGAAAGTACTGGCGAAGATGATCATGCGCCCCCTGATTCTCTGACCAATAGAATTCCAGGTATGAATATTGACGATTTGTTAGTCGAAGGCCAGGATGTTTTGGTGCAGATATGTAAAGAGCCTATCGGCACAAAAGGGGCCCGATTGACATGTAACATAACATTGCCTTGCCGGAATCTCGTCTTCATGCCGATGACCGACCACATTGGGGTGTCACGAAAGATCGAGGATGAAGAGGTTCGTCAGCAGCTTAAAGTTCTGATTGAAGAATTGAGGCCAGCCGATACCGGATTCATAGTCCGTACGGTGGCAGAAAATGCGGCCAAGGAAGATCTTGAAGCGGACATGGAATTCCTTCTAAATCTCTGGAGTGAAATCCAAGATATTGCAAGTAAGGGCAAGGTCCCGTCATTGATGTACGAGGATCTCGACATTATACTTCGGGTTGTCAGAGATGTATTCTCTCCGGATGTCGACAGGGTTGTGGTTGATGATAGGCCTACTTTTGAAAGGGTTTTAAACTTTGTGCTGAACTTTGCCCCCAGACTTATGGATAAAGTGCATTATTTTGAGGAGGAGACTCCGGTATTTGATGCCTACGGCATTGAGATGGACATCAACAGAGCCCTGAATAAGAAAATATGGCTGCGCTGTGGTGGTTATATCATTATTGAGACCACAGAAGCACTCACCGTGGTAGATGTGAACACCGGGCGTTATGTTGGCAAAAAAGATCTTGAAGATACTATCTTTAAAACAAATATGGAGTCTGCCCGGGAGATTGCATATCAACTGCGCCTGAGAAATATTGGTGGCATAATTATTGTCGATTTTATTGATATGGAACAGGAGTTTCATCGTGAAGAGGTGGTTCGGGCCCTGCAGGAAGCTGTTAAGAAAGATAAGAACCGGATGAATATCCTGAAAGTCTCCGAGTTTGGCTTGGTTCAGATGACCAGGAAAAGGAGCAGGGAAGATCTCAGCCGGATGATGCGAGAACCGTGTCTTTGTTGCAATGGTGACGGTATGGCGAAGTCAAGGCGGACCATCTGTTATGAAATTTTCAGGAAGATATCACGTAACGCCAAAAAAATAAGCGGATCAAACGTGACGGTCAGAATGAATCCTAAGGTTGCAGCGATGATGCTGAAAGAGGAAGCCTCTACAATTCATCAGATTGAGGATGAGGTACACAAACAGCTTACCATTGTTCCGGATAAAAACATGAATGTGGAAAAATACGAATTTGTCTGGGGGAGTGAATAGGCAGGGCGCAGACTGTAGATGGGGTGCAGCTGAACAGTTACCATCTTTTTGTTTGCAGAACGTAACCATTCAGCTAGGGCCCCAAAACGGGCATAACCACCGAATTGTAAATGATTAGATGTGCCCCAGGTAAGCGCAGACTCCTGATGTGTGTGAACAGGCCTTCCAGCATACCGATGTATCGAAGTCTCACTTGGTTCGCTTATCTGCTGAAAGGCCTGTTCGCGCGCAGCTGGGGTGCAGTTGAACATTTACAGCAAAACCTACTTTGTTGTGGCGGAAAAAACTCCATCCCAATCTTCTGGAGGGGGATTATCTGCAAACAACTTGATTCGCTCAAGGTATAGCTCAAAAAGTTTGTCACTATTTGTGTCATTAAGCTCTGCAAAAATCTTTTGTGCTTCTGTGAATTGCCTGCTCCTGTATAGCGAAATGGCTTCATGGTAGGAAACCACCTGGTTTTCCAAGAGAGAGTCCGGGGTTCCTTCTGAGAGGGGTTGGTAGATGGTTACCGGTTCCTTTTTGCCTTTTACCCGCACCATATCAACAAAGCGGCAGAAATATAAATCCTGCAGCTCATCTTTAGTTGATTCAGAAATAAGTATATTGGTGCCGTACATTTTGTTTAATCCTTCCAACCGGGAGGCAAGATTGACGGAATCCCCCAAAACAGTGTAGTCAAAGCGCTGCGCGCTGCCAAAGTTTCCAACACTGACAATCCCAGTATTCAAACCGATACCTATATCGATGGCAGGAAGCCCTTTTTTTTGCCAGACAGGTTTGAGTTCTTCCAATTTTCCCAACATACAGAGAGAGGCCCGCACCGCATTTTCGGCTTGTTTCTCGTCATCAAGGGGGGCACCCCAAAGGGCCATAATGGCATCTCCAATATATTTGTCCACTGTGCCGCCATGTTCCATGATGACGTCACTCATGGCGGTCAGGTACTCATTCATGAAGATTCCCAGTTGTTGCGAGGTCATGCGTTCGGAAATTGAGGTAAAGCCACGAATATCATTAAAGAAAATAGTAAGTTTTTTCTCTTCACCTTTCAGGGACAATTTGTCTGGGGTATGGATTAGCTGATTGACTACGTCGGGGGAAACATAATGACCAAAGGCGCTTTGGATAAATCTCTTTTCCCGGTCTTTGAAGAAAAAATTAAAAAGGGTGACGAAAAAAAAGACGTTAAAAATGCTTAAAAGCTGATAGGTCAGACCGATAAGTTGATTGTTGAGAAAAAAGAGACTGTAGTTGCCGTAGAATAGGCAGGTGATTATGAGAAAAAGTCCGCCGAATCCTCCAATCAAAGGGCTTGAGTAAGAGAGAAGGGCGGCAATTAGCAAGCCGCCGACGATAATTACGGTGTAGGTAAGGCCTATTTCCGTGAATATATCGTGGGTGAACGGGTCTCCCTTTAATATATTGTCAATTAAATTGGCATGGACTTCTACCCCTGGGTAAACATTTGAATATGGTGTTGCCCGCAAATCCAAAAGACCGGCAGCAGAAGTGCCGATCAGGACATATTGGTCCTTGAAGGTATGTGCTGGAATGGTCCCCTGCAGGATGTCAATGGCTGGAATATATGGGAAACTTTTCATCGGCCCCCTGAAATTAACGGTAACCTGGCCCATATCATCGGTGGAGATAAAGTTATCCTTTAGGGTCATGCCGAGGAAACTGAATTTTTTTCCCTTTTTTTGGCGTGATGCATGAAGGGTGACCTGGGGGGTGTCAAGACCGATTCTAAGCATTTCTAGGCCGAGAGATGGGTAAGGGACACCATCTAGCTCTATAAACATGGGAACTTTGCGGACAGTACCGGAAGGGTCGGGAAAGACATTAAAAAAACCTTCTGTCTGGGCCATCGAAATGTCGGGAACATTGAGAATAGCACGGTAGGCACTGAGCAGAGTCAAATCCTTGTATTGCAAATCAGGGGGAGAGAGAGAGAGATTAATCGAAGGGAAGGGCTTTTCTGTCTCATTTTTCAAGTTATCGTCGATGGTCTGAAAAACATAACCCAAGACAGTTGGGGTCTCAGCAATGACGTCACCAAGTATTACATCGTAATCAAAGGCGCTGTTTTCCGTGAGATCGCTTAACTCTTGTAGGGAAAATCGCTCAGACAGAATTTCGTGCAGAGTAAAGAGGCTGTTTTTGGGAGAGGTTCGATCATTTTCAGCAAAAACAATATCAAGCCCTATGGCCTTGGCGCCGTGATCGTGAATTTTTTGAATTAATTCGGCTACAACGTTTCGAGGCCAAGGCCACTGACCGATCTTGCTGAGACTTCTTTCATCAATATCAACTATGGATACAGATTTTGTGGTTTCCTGACTGCCGCGCAAACGAAACATAGCATCGACAATCTGATTGTCGAATGTCTCGATCAGTGCAGGTTTTTTGCCACCAAATGAATAAAAAATAAGGCATGATATTGCAATGATAAGGCAACCAATCTTAAATGGTGTGGGCTGCAATGCTGTAAAAATATTTTTCAAAAAATTCACATTTATAATTTGTTAGGGTCATTAAAAAAAAAATTGAAATTATCTGTCGCCTCCAAAAACACCCATATATTCAACATTAGTTGAGTATTTTGCTTTAAAATTACCCCCGATGGACTCGGCATTAGGGCCGTAAAAAGCGCCGTTTACCTCTCCCGTTAAAAGATTGGGATTAATGCCGTTTCCTAAGGGAATATTGAAACCTGTATCTCCGACCTGTGAGGCGACTGACCGAATGTCAAAGTCGATTTCGGTAAAACTGATTGATCCAGTCAGAGAGTCTGCCGCAGCAAGGTCTGCAAAATTGACAGTAATATTGGTCACCCCATTGCTAAGCTGGCTTACCTGCGGATTGTCAACCGGGGCATTCGGGTTTATCATTACCCCTTGTGCACCACCTATATAAGTGGCGGGAACATTAAGTAGGGCTATTTCTGTGCTACCAGTTTGTTGCCCTGCAATCCAGTAAGATCCAGGCATATGGATATGGTAAGGGTTGGAGGTGTTCGGATCTTGGTAGGATGCTTCCCAATATCCCCAGGTGGCGTATGACGCAAACTGTTCTTCTGGGTGCGGGTTCTCAGGGTCTTGAGGAGCGGCTGTTATCATAAAATTGCCGTAACTGTTAAGCGGGCTAGTGGCACCATCTAGTTCAATGCAGTTGGTGCTACAGCCTAAAATTGCATTAAACATATCATCTAAAATATAGGCAGAGCCATTAACGCCTCCAATGTCAACGCTATTAAGCACAAGGTCTCCAATTATTGATTTGTCTTCGGAACTCATTGTGCCATTTATTGTACCGGCAATTTCTTTATCGATGGTAAGTTCGAAGTCAGATGGCACGTTGTTTGTCAATAAATAACGGTTGATGTCAGGATTAGTCGTATCTTCAGCAAGGCCGGTGAAAAAACCGTTCCATGTCGCTGTCCCGGTTGGCGAAGGGTCTGGGGTGGGTTCAACTTCAAGAAAACCTGATGCCAGTGATTGCCAGGTGTCGACCATAATGGTTGTTTGGTTGTCTGACGCATAATTTGCGCCATTTGTAACGGAACCAAAGCCCTGGTATTGGTCACCATAAAACTGCGCAAAAGTTGCTGTCCCGTCAGCAGCGGTAATAGTATCGCTTTCACTATTAAAACCTGACCCGAAAATAGTAACATCGGTTATTGTTGAACCTGAAATATCGCCAAAAAAATGCATGGGGTTATGGAAGTTGTCCTCTGGATCTGGATCCAGCATTCCAACTACTTTCTGATTACCCCAGTTGACCTCCATGAAAAATGGTCCGCCCTTTAATTCTACGTTGGAGTTGGCTTGGCCGGTTGTAGCAGTTAAGTAGCCCCCTATATATGCGTCTATCCCAGTGGTTGGCACATCAGCATTTGGAGTGGCAATGCCAATAAATCCGCTCATGCCAAACTCATAATCAATTACCTCAGTGAAGGTGATATGGTTTAGACCGTAGCCATAGAATTGATCCATCGGAGAGTAATGGACTTCCCCGGTGAAATTGAAATCTTTACCTAGCATAAAGAATTGAAATGGAACATTAATATCGTCTAAGTCATCACTATAACTAGGAGGCAGAGAGTAGCTCGGGTTTCCGTAATTGAGAGGGAAAAGAGCTCCGTCCGGGAAAGCAGCGCCCCCGTCGGAAGTTTCGCCAATCACATTGCCATAAACGGAGTTGCCGTCAACATTACCCAACCAAATTTTATCATTAGCCCCATCGGAAATATTAGTATCAGCAAGGACGCTGAGAAAATACCCGGAAAGATCAGATTTTGTGTTACTGCTTAGATCTGCTAATTTTTGGGCGGCAGCACCTGCTGAAATTTGCGCACTATCGGAATGTTGCGTGGCATCAGTGGCATTTGTTTGGCTAGCATAGTCTTGGGCTGCGGTGGCCTCGGTTTGGGCAGCTGTACTTTCAGTGGCTACGTTTTGGATTTCACCACTTCTTGTTACAAGGTCGGAGGCATTTATAGCATTGTTTACCGCTGTCTGGGTATCCGTGTCTTTTTGGGCTGCATTGTTGGCAGCAGCCAGAGCAAGATTAGTGGCGGTGACGGAATCTTGGTAATCGGTCAGCGCTCCCTGTGCAGATACTGCGGCACTGTCTGCTGCTTGCTGGGCCAGGGTGGCCGCATCTTGAGCTGTTGGGTCCGTCGTGTTTGTTGCGGTTTGAGCCGCTGTGGTTGCAAAATCTTGAGCATTTGCGGCAAAAGTTTCGGCATTTTGTTGGGCTGTATCCTTTGTTGAAAGGGTTGTTGCAGCAATAGTATCCAGCTTCGCTAATTCCGCATCTGTTGCAGATTGAACAGCGTTGTCTTTAGCAGTAATGGTTAGAGCTGTGTAGTTTGGTGGAGGTGGAGGTGGAGGTGGAGGTGGAGGTGGAGGTGGGACGTCTGGGGTAGTCTGGTCTGTTGTGCTATCCGTGACGATATCAGCGGGTGTCTCGGGAACGCTGTCAGTGACAATTTCGGTCTGGTCTGTTGTGCTATCCGTGACAATCTCAGCGGGTGTCTCAGGAACACTATCAGTGACAATTTCAGTCTGGCTTGTTGTGCTATCTGTGACAATATCACTGGCAATCTCGCTAACGCCATCGGTGATAATTTCTGGGTTAGGCAATAATGGATCCGTTAGCATTGGCTCAGTCAACATGGGGTCTGTTATAGTTGGATCAGCAAATGATGGGTCGGCCATATTCTCTGGTGGCGGAGCTTCGCTCTCAGTTGGAGCTGGAGGCAGTGTTTCATCGGGTGCCTGTGTCTCACCCTCTGGAGGCGGAGGTTGTTCATCTTCTGGTAGTGGTACCTCTCCCTCAGTTGGAGCTTCACCTTCTTCTGGCGGCGCTTCACCATCCTCAGGCGGGGCTTGTTCATCCTCAGGCGGGGCTTGTTCTTCCTCAGGTGGAGCTTGTTCTTCCTCAGGTGGAGCCTCTTCCTCGTCGCCATTTTCGCCGGTGAGGTCAGCGTTTAGTTCTTCTAAATCTTGGGCGGTGAATTTTTCAGGTGGAGTTGGAGGGGTATCAGGGTTGGCAACGTGGGTGCCGTAACCTGGTTTTGTTATGACAACGATACCGGAACTATTTTCAATCTCGATACCTTTCCCTGCCTGAAATATGACAGAAAGATTTGAATCTTCAACTATTCCAGAAAACATAGATCCACGGATACCAATTGTGGCGGATGGAGTAACAGTCTTAAAGTTTTCGGAAGCATGTTTTGCCAAATATCCACCCATAATCCGGAAACTCCCTTCTTTGACATGGGTTTTCAGAGCACCATTTTTGGACTGCTGATCCCAGTTATATTCAGAAATTCTCATTTCAGTTTTTCTGCCAAGACTGATTAGGGTGTTGTCGTTAAACATGAGCTGTATTTTTCCACGTTTCCCTGTGGTAATAGTATCACTCAGGAAAATTGGATTTTTTATGAAAATTTCTCTTCTAACCCCGTCACCCCCAATGGCAAAAACTTTACCACGGACGGCTACTACAGTGGCCGCGTGGGAATAGTCTGTGTTTGCGTGGCATAACAGAGGAAAAAACAAGCTTGATAAAAAAAGATATGTGAAAGCTAAGATTAGTCTTGTCACGGGCCCCTCCTAAGCAATGTACAGCCATGTTAAAAAGTATAACTCAGCGATGTTGAGGTTATATTTTTACGATATGTATAAGTAGCAACTGTAGATTTTGATTCTGTATATGTATGTTTTGCCTGCAAACCAACATTTTTTCTTTTATTGGCAGACTGCCACAATTTTTTTGTAACACCTAAGGACAAGACTTGGACGGTATCTGAACGCCGGACTGACTCTCCTGGTTTTATGGTGTCATAGTCGGTGCTTTTCGCAGCAAGGCTTGAGAATATGGAAAAATTGTGAGGTAGGAAGCGATCATATCTCAGCGACCATTTGAAATGATCATAACTATTGAAGGCGGTACCCGAATTTTCACGTTCTTTGCCAAGGGAGAAAGAGAATCGGTTGTCACCTGCTATTAAAATTGGGTTCACCGAAAGCGTATAATGTGTGGCATCTTTATCACTGCTGTCATGCTGGGCATATTTTTTTTTACTAAAACCTGTTGATACAGAAATTAGAAAGTTAGGGTCTAGCATAAAAGCGATTGAAGTAGTAGCACCAGTTTGCCTCATGTACGGTGCGTAATCCAATTTAATGTCGTTGAACGTACCTTGGATTTCCCAAAGATAGTTTTTGTCCTGGAACGCTGCCCCTGTGGTGATACCTGACAGAGTGAGGTCAAGATCTTTGTAACTTGTGTAGAATGAATTAAAATTAAGAGCAGTGGTTTTCCATGAAAATTTGCTGTCTTCAAACTTGTAAATATGAGTCGCTGTTAGCGTTGTGTTGATAATCTCTTCTGTAACAGGTGAATCTGTGCTGAAAGTGCCGACGTTAGGGAGAACTAGTGTATCGGCATTTGGCGCGGTTTTAGCGTTGTCATCAAAACTGAGCTCTAAGGAAAACATTCCGGTTAAGAAATGCCGTTTTTCTGTGGAGGCAATAGCTGCTAAGTAGATATCTATGTTTTTTTTCACTGCATCAGGAGGGGAGTCAGACAATACTTCATAAAAGTACTGTTTTGCCACTTCATATGCGCCTAATCGCATATGGCATCGAGCTATTTCAAGTTTGACCCGGACAGCATTCGGGATCATAATGAGTATTCTGTCGAAAGCCATTAAAGCTGACTCGTAATCACCTTTTTCAAAGGCGGCACGTCCAAGGAAAAAGCTGACATCTAGATTTGCAGGGTCAAGTAGGAATGCTTTGTGAAAGGCCTTGTAGGCAGTATCGAAATCTTTGGAGAAAAGGGAGGCCTTGCCTTCATTGACTAGGGAATCAATATTCTGCCCTTCGGCTTTTGCAGAAAATGAAAGTGATGAAAAAATAAAAAGGAAAAAAAGGAGGTATTTGCACATTGTAAAACCATGACTAGGTTGAGTGGAGGTATTTGTTCTGATATTAGTAAGTCTCACAGGCCTTGGCAACTTTTTATTCCGGTTTATTTTGATATGCTTGACAAAATATAAGAATATGGTATTAATGTCCGATTCTGAAAATACGGTTCATAATCTTTTGGGCGGTACTTAAAATTATTGACTTTAATTCCAATTTTATTGGATATAGACAGCTTAAATTGTTTGGAGGAATTTATGTACGCAATTATTCGCACCGGTGGTAAGCAATACCATGTGTCCCAGGGAGAGCGTCTTCGGGTTGAAAAACTTGATGGCGAAGTTGGTGATTCAATCGATATTGAAGATGTCCTCATGGTTGTAGATGGGGAAGAAATAAAGCTGGGTCAGCCTATCGTTGAAGGCGCGAAAGTCAGTGCAAAAATTATTGAGCAGGATAAAGCAAAGAAGGTCCTGGTTTATAAGAAGAAGAAAAGAAAAGGGTACGAGGTAAAGAAAGGACATCGTCAATTTTACACAGCCCTTGAAATTACTGGTATTTCATCATAATCTAAAAAAACGCGATTCACGATATACAAGAGGTTTTATTATGGCTCATAAGAAAGCAGGTGGTAGTACTAGGAATGGTCGTGACAGTAACGCCCAGAGACGCGGTGTGAAAAAATTCGGTGGCCAGATTGTTAAGGCTGGAAATATTTTAGTGCGTCAGCTCGGCACAAAAATTCATCCAGGTAGCAATGTCGGTCTTGGCCGAGATTATACACTCTTTGCCAAAACTGATGGTGTTGTTACATACGAAGACTTTGGTCGCAATCGCAAAAGAGTAAGTATTTATCCCCAAGAGACAAATTCATAATTAGTCTGCTTTTTTTTTGCATGACTAATATCTAAACAACGGAAAGATTGGGGTATAACCCCTATTTTTCCGTTTTCCTTTTTTTAACTGGCACATTACAATAAAAAAAAATGGCGTTCATCGATGAAGCAAAATTCTTTGTCAAAGGCGGAGATGGCGGACGCGGATGTATCAGTTTCCGACGTGAAAAATTTGTTCCAAAAGGCGGCCCCGATGGTGGTGATGGCGGGAATGGGGGCTCTATAATTATAGAGGCCACTAAACGCCTCCTATCCCTTCTTGATTTTCGTTACTCCTCTCATTTTAACGCAAAAAATGGTGTCCATGGTCTTGGTAAGAAAATGCACGGCCGTGGTGGGGATGATAAAATTGTTTTGGTTCCTCTTGGCTCGATTATTAAAGATGCTGAAGATGATCATGTCCTAGCTGATCTAACCCGCGAGGGTGACCGTTTTGTCGCTGCGACCGGTGGCAAGGGTGGGGGGGGGAATGTTCATTATGCCTCTGGTCAGAATCGCGCACCAAGAAGAGCGGGTAAAGGGACTCCTGGTGAAGAACGGTGGCTCAAGATTGAGCTGAAACTCCTTGCTGATGTCGGTCTTATCGGCTTGCCAAATGCCGGTAAATCAACTCTTCTCTCTAAATTATCTGCAGCTAATCCAAAGGTTGCAGCATATCCATTTACAACCCTAGAACCAAAGCTTGGCATTTTACAACTGGAATACCGAGACCCCTGTATTATTGCAGATATCCCAGGCATCATCGAAGGCGCTCATGCCGGAGCCGGTTTAGGACACAAGTTTCTTAGACACGTTGAAAGGACTAAAATTCTTTTACATGTTCTCGATGCCGGTAGTTCTTATTCTGATCCTCTTGAAGATTTTAAAACTCTTGAAAATGAACTCGCGCTTTATAAAGATGAACTTATTCAAAGAAAGCGTCTCATCGTTCTCAATAAAATTGATCTCCTGGAAGACCCGCTTGCGGTTGAACAACTGCTTGAAAAAACAGGTGAATTAGGACATGATGTTTTATCTGTATCTGCCCTCGAAGGTGATGGGATAAGCGCATTGAAGGAAAAGATAGGCGATATCATGGATGAAATAAGCGATTTATGACAATTCAAGTAAGCCTGGAAGAAGGTTTGCGGGCACGGAAAAATAATATTGCCCAGACTAAACGTGTTGTTGTTAAAGTTGGCAGCGCTGTTTTGACGGGTGAAAATGGCTTGAACCAACCCGTGGTCGAACAACTGGCCAAGGATATCTGCTTTCTGAGGCAGAGCGGTTGTGAAGTTATTTTGGTCAGTTCCGGGGCGGTTGCCGCCGGCCGTAAGAAACTTGGCATGGCTGGACGACAGTTTAACCTCAAGGAAAAACAAGCCGTTGCTGCCATTGGTCAAAGTAGCCTGATGAGGGCCTATGATGATATTTTTGGAGGTCTGAATCAAAAAGTAGCCCAGGTTTTGCTTACCCACGACGATTTTGCCAACCGAGATCGCTATCTGAATGTCAGAAATACCATATTCACCTTGCTGGATTGGCAAATTCTCCCCATTATAAATGAAAATGACACCGTTTCTGTCAAGGAACTCCGTTTTGGGGATAATGATACTCTCGGTGCCATGACCACCAATATGATAGAGGCAGATCTCTTTGTCTGCCTAACAGATGTTGATGGTCTGTATACAGGCAACCCCGTGACAGATCCTGGCGCTTTTCTTGTCAACACCATCACCCAAGTGGATGCAAAAGTTGAAGAGATGGCAGGGCATGTTTGCGGTGCCTTAGGTACCGGTGGCATGCGAAGCAAAATCTTGGCTGCAAAGATGGTTTCTGCAGGGGGAGGGTGTTCGTTTATCGGTTCTGGTAGGGAGACTGGTGTCATGAGGAAATTGTTTTCAGGCGAGGCAGTTGGCACCTTTTTCCTACCGAATAGTGAAAAAATTAAGACTCGCAAGCATTGGATAGCATACACACTCCGCCCAAAGGGTTTTATGGTTCTTGACGATGGGGCCTGTACCGCACTGCTTTCCCGTGGAAAAAGTCTGCTTCCTTCCGGTATTCTTGAGGTGCGCGGCAGTTTTAATATCGGTGATCCTGTTCATTGTCTTGATAAAAATGATAAACCTATCGTAGCAGGCCTGGTAAATTACTGTTCCAGTGATGTTATGAAAATTATGGGTGTCCAGAGTGTTCAGATAAAAGAAATTTTAGGTTTCTCTGACAGTAATGAGATTATTCATCGAGATAATTTAGTGGTATTGTAGAACTGTTAAGATCAACGAATTGAATTATAAATAAAAAAATCAGGTTTCGAATTTCCCGGTTTTTACCGGCATAGCAGGAGGTTTACGATGACTGTTGAGGAAACGATTAAACAATTAGCTTTGGAGACTAGAAAAGCTTCCAGGCAAGTTGCTGCACTGTCAACTGAGAAAAAAAATAGAGTACTCCAAGGGATGGCTCAAAGCCTACTCAGCCAAAAGAAATATATTCAGCAGGAAAATGAAAAGGATCTCATCGCAGGAAGAGAAAAAGGACTTTCAGCCGCGATGCTTGACCGTCTGACCCTTTCAGATAAGGTGATTGATTCTATGGTTGGAGGTCTTCAGGAAATAATCGCCTTGCCAGATCCTGTCGGAGAAATTTCTGATATGAATAAAATGCCAAGTGGTATCACTGTTGGCAGAATGAGGATTCCCCTTGGAGTTATCGGCATGATTTATGAGTCCAGGCCGAACGTGACGGTAGACGCAGCTGCTTTATGTTTGAAAGCTGGAAACGCCGTGGTTTTGCGAGGCGGTTCAGAGGCCATCCATTCAAACCTTGCTCTGGCAAAGATTCTTCAAGATGCATTAATGGCCGATGGAATTTCTGCAGCAGCTATTCAGGTTATACCCATAACTGATCGTGACGCTATCAACGTAATGCTTAGCCTTGAAGAGGATATCGATCTGATCATCCCCCGGGGCGGTGAGGGGCTTATTCGATTTGTGGCCCAAAACTCCCGTATTCCTGTGCTCAAACATTATAAGGGCGTCTGTCATATCTTTGTCGATAAAGACGCAGATTTTAGCATGGCTGAGGAAATTGTTTTTAACTCAAAAGTCCAACGGCCAGGAGTTTGTAACTCTCTTGAGGCACTACTCGTTCACAAAGATGCAGCTGAGGCATTTTTACCTCTGTTGCAAGCAAGGCTTTCCAGTGCGGGGGTTGAATTAAGGTGCTGTCCCGTTGCCAAGGAAATTATACCTGATGCAGTTGAGGCGGTGGAGTCAGATTGGGGGATGGAATTCCTTGAGCTTATTCTGGCAGTCAAGGTAGTCGATGATATGGATGCTGCTATGGCCCATATTGTGGAATATGGATCCCAGCATACTGAATCGATCATTACCTCAAATTATGCCAATGCCCAGCGGTTTCTCCGTGAGGTTGATTCATCTTCCGTTATGGTCAATGCCTCTACTAGATTTAGTGATGGCGGGCAATATGGCCTTGGTGCGGAAATTGGTATCAGTACCACGAAATTGCACGCTTATGGCCCCATGGGGCTGAAAGAACTCACAACCAAAAAATTTATTGTCTATGGGGACGGGCAAATTCGGGCTTGATTATTAGTAACTATTTAGCGTACTAACCGGGAAGCCCAGCCTCTCTACTTTAACAGCAACATGGATCCCTGATACAGATATTTAGGGATGACGATTTAGTTACTTCTAGCCGGAGGTAAGCGTAGACTCCGATCCAGAAAAGTAGTTATTTAGAGAGGGCATCCCTAAACTAGTTACACCTGGGAGTTAAGGGTAGTTTATGTCCGCGTTACCTGTTCTTAAATTGTGATTGAAGATGGAATCAATAAAAGGAAAACGCATAGGCCTTCTTGGAGGTACTTTCGATCCTGTTCATTTTGGTCATTTAGCCGCAGCCAAAGCGGTAAGTGAGGCTTTACATCTCGATACAGTTATCTTCATTCCGGCTTATCAGCCACCCCATAAATATCATTTCTCCCTATCACCGTTTCCCAAGCGCTCAGCCATGTTGGAGCTTGCTCTCAGTTCTTGGCCTCGGTTTCATATTTCACTTGTGGAGGCGGAAAGAAATGGGCCTTCTTTTACCTGTGATACCCTGGAGGATTTCTGCAAAAAAATAACTAATGATACAAGGTTATTTTTCATTACAGGGATAGATGCCTTTAAAGAGATTCATACCTGGAAAAAATATCAAAAACTGCTGCAGTTTTCTGATCTTGTCGTTATTGCAAGGCCTCCCCACGAAGAAAAATCTCTTGGTTTGTATATTGAGAAATATTTTGCGAACCATCTGTATGACCAAGAAAAAGATGCTTGGATTTCTCAAACCGAAAGAGGGGCGATTCACCTTGTCTCGATGTCTCCGGTTGCAATTTCTTCAACCGAAATTAGAAAAAGAATTGATCTGGGGGAGGGGGTGGAAGATATGCTTCCAGATGATGTAGCTGATTATATCAAGAAAAAAGGACTTTACAAAAGTAAAATCCCGAACACCAGCTTCCTTATCTCAAAGGGGATAAAGTAACCCTAGACATTTACCTTGATTCTAAGTGAGTAGGCGGTTCTACAGGGTTTCTATGAGATTTTTTAGCAGGGCCTTTTTGCCCTCGTCAAGGGGGGTGAATTTTATTCCTATGCCGATATCGGTTTTCCTGACGATCTCTCCAGAGAGTCTAATGTGCTCTGAGTGTGCCTTTAAGGGAAAGGTTAGGGTGAGTTGCTCTCCTTCTTTGAAGGGGATCGGTGTCTCGATAAATATACCGCCCTCACTTATGTCTTTGGTGAATTCATGGTGGGCTCCCCTAGACGATGTGAAAATTATATCATTAAAGAATTTTTTTCTGTTGCTGCTTCTTTGGTTACCCTCTCGAACTCTGGACTTCAACTCTTTGTATAGTTCGAATTGCTCTTCTTTGGGAAGATTTCGGATCATTGTATCGATTTGGTCCAAAATGTCTTCCGGTGCCGCCGATAATTCTAGGATATTCATAAGAGTTTTCTCGCTGTATTCCCCTGGGAGGTTCCATGGAGCTTTCTCTATATTTATCACTTTCAGGAGTGGTGTGTCAAGAAAATGGGGGAAGAGCTCGAAATTTGCTATAAGCGCTGACTTGCTAGTCGTCTTAAGTTTTGTCCAGTAATTATTTAAACCAGTTGACTCATTAAAAAAACGATGGCTGATTATTATCAGTATTATGGAGCTCCCAAGAGATATAATTGTCTTGACAGTGGGGGGGACCTTCCCTATTATCTTACTTTCAAATAAAGATGGGACCTGGCAATTCACCGCGCCACCCAACATCCTTGTAATCAATCACACAAACATCTAAAAAAAATAATATGAAAAAACGAGCTCTTATTACTGGAATAACAGGTCAGGACGGCGCCTATCTGGCGGAATTACTGCTCAAGAAAGGTTATGAAGTTCATGGTATTAAACGCCGGGCTTCTTCGTTTAATACCGATCGTATAGACCATCTCTATCAGGATCCGCACACTAAAGACCGCAATTTCATCCTCCATTATGGGGATATGACCGATTCCAGCAGCCTTGTCCGAATAGTTCAGACAGTTCAACCAGATGAGGTCTATAACCTGGCTGCTCAGAGTCATGTTGCTGTCTCCTTTGAAGAGCCGGAATACACGGCCAACTCCGATGCCCTCGGTACTTTGAGGTTACTCGAAGCAATCCGTATTGTCGGCCTTGAAAAGAAGACTCGTTTTTATCAGGCCTCAACCTCCGAACTGTACGGCCTGGTTCAGGAAAGCCCGCAGACTGAAAAGACGCCCTTTTATCCCAGATCTCCCTATGCCGTGGCTAAGCTCTATTCTTACTGGATTACCGTTAACTATCGAGAGGCTTATGGGATGTACGCCTGTAATGGCATCCTTTTTAATCATGAATCCCCGGTCCGTGGTGAGACCTTTGTGACCCGCAAGATAACTCGAGCCATGGCCCGCATTAAACTGGGCCTACAGGACTGTATGTACCTCGGCAATCTCAACGCCAAACGTGATTGGGGGCATGCCCGAGACTATGTGGAAATGCAATGGCTGATGCTGCAGCAAGACATCCCTGATGATTTTGTCATTGCCACCGGTATTCAGCACAGTGTCCGCGATTTTGTCAATGCGTCGGCACAGGAGCTGGGTATGGAAATTCGCTGGGAAGGTGAGGGGTTGGCTGAAAAAGGATATGATCAGTCCGGAAGCTGCATCGTGGCCGTTGACCCTCGTTATTTTAGGCCGACGGAAGTCGAAACCCTGCTTGGAGATCCCACTAAGGCTAGAGAAAAATTAGGATGGGTCTCTAAGACAAGCTTTGATGAGCTGGTTGCCGAAATGGTGCGTGAAGATCTGAAAACCGCTGAGCGCGACGAACTGGTCAAGCAGAAGGGGTTTGCTGTTTTCAATTATCATGAGTAGTGACAGAAATTGAAGAATGACGCAAGAATATACGTCGCTGGTCATCGAGGCCTGGTGGGCAGCGCCATTGTCCGGGCTCTACAGGCTCAAGGTTGTGAAAAAATTATCACTCGTAGCCATGCTGAGCTTGACTTGCTTGACCAACGGATGGTGCAGTCCTTCTTTGCCGCTGAGCAGCCGGAATATGTTTTTCTTGCCGCTGCTAGGGTGGGTGGCATCCAGGCCAACAACAATTATCCTGCCGAATTTGTCTACCAGAACCTGGCCATCCAGCAAAATGTCATCCATACCTCCTGGCAAAGCGGAGTAAGACGTCTGCTCTTTCTTGGTTCTTCCTGTATATATCCCCTGAATTGCCCGCAACCCATGAAAGAGGAGTATCTCCTTAGTGGTCCCCTGGAACCGACCAACCGGCCATATGCGGTGGCTAAAATTGCCGGCATTGAGATGTGCTGGGCCTATAATCGTCAATACGGTAGCGGCTATCTGTCTGTGATGCCCACCAATCTTTATGGACCTGGTGATAATTATGACCTAGAAAACTCCCACGTTCTCCCGGCTATGATACGAAAATTTCATCTTGCCAAACTGGCAACACAAGGAGACCTTTACGGAATCCAGCAAGATGAAATCGCCCACGGTCCGATCCCAGCAGATATCAAAAAGGCAATTGGCTACTCTTCAACTGAAGCTAAATTGCAAACAGTTGATTTTACCCCCCAGGTCGTTCTTTGGGGCACTGGATATCCCTATCGTGAATTTCTCTATAGCGATGATATGGCGGACGCCTGTCTATATCTTATGAATCTACCTGAGGACCAATACGCTTCGCTCCTTGCTTCCCATGACCCACCGTTAATCAATATCGGTTTTGGACAAGACCAGACAATAAAAGAGCTCGCCTCCATGACACAGCAGGTTGTGGGTTTTGAAGGCCAGGTAGAATGGGACGAAAGCAAACCGGATGGTACCCCACGAAAACTCCTTGATGTAAATCGTTTATTTTCCAGGGGGTGGCACCCAAAAACTAGTTTAATTGAAGGGATTGAGCAATCTTATAAGGATTTTTCCCAGAATCATTGAACTGAATATTGGGTGTTTGCTCTTTTTTTTAACATACCCCCAAAAAAAGAGTTTGCCAAGTATGCCCCTTAAACAAGATTATATGTCTCGCAAGCTTTCTCTGTAAGTCAGCAGAGAAAAACTATACACAGATATTGTTCCAGACATGAAAAAGACTTTACGGTATTCTTGTTTTTATCAATGACTTAACTGAGTGTCCACCATTCCACAGTATGTACGGCCATGACAGCAATTAAGTATTATCTCCCTAGGACTCCAGTTCTAAATTGTAGGATTCTCAAAACACCTATTTCTATAGCCAAACTAGTTCTCGCTCCGGATTACTGCCTGGGCAAACATGACTTCATTTAGCCTTTGTCGGTTATCTGCCATACTCCTCGCCACTCTTGCGGCGGGTCTTGCTGGTAGATTTTGCATTTCTCAAGATAGGCCGCAGCAACCGGGTCGTGGGCAGCAATCTGCGCAAAAAACTCCAGGGCGGCAGTGAAATCGCCGCAATAAAAAAGTTGCAGGGCTTGGGAAAAAGTATCGTAGCCAGTCAGGTTTTCCTGTCGTTTTTCCGAAGTTAGGGGCTCATAGATGGTAACCGGTTCAGTCCTTCCTATCACGGTTACTCTTGCCACTTCCCTGGCCGCAATCTTTCTCCCTGCTTCCCTGAATGTATTTTCTGAAATGAGCACCCAGCTGCCGAACTGCTTGTTAACTCCTTCAAGCCTGGCTGCCAGGTTGACTGCATCGCCCACCATCGTGTAGTCAAATCGATCATGGCTGCCCATATTGCCGACAACGGCCATCCCGGTGTTAATACCGAGGCGCATATAGACATCCCGACTCACCCACTTCTTTAGTTCCGGCTGCATTTCGTCAAGTTTGGCCTGGCAGCGCAGGGCAGCGCAGACCGCGCGGGCCGCATGATCAGGGATATCCAGAGGAGCATTCCAGAAAGCGATAATCGCGTCGCCTTCATATTTATCGACGGTCCCTCCCTCTTCGTGGATGATATCGGTCATGGCAGAGAGATAGTGGTTCAAGAAGGTGGTAAGGTTTTCCGGATCCATCTTTTCCGACAGACCGGTGAAGCCCTGCAGATCGGAAAAGAATATGCTAAGCACCCGGCGCTCTCCTCCGAGCTTAAGCCGCTCCGGGTTGCGAATTAGTTCTTCGATGAAGATGGGACTCAGATACTGGGAAAAAGCGTTCTTGATAAACTTTTTTTGGCGGCCTTCCAGAATATATCGGCCAGTAAGGGCTACCAGGACGGTCAGAATCAGAGTAGCTTCTAAGACAACAATCGGCAACCAGTAACCTCGGCTGTAGGCAGCAAAACCGATTATCACCGGCACACTCACCAGACCGCACGTACTGAGGCCAAGCAGCCAGACGGAATCCAGAGTGATTATAGTTAAACCGGCCAGTAGCGAAAACAGCAGGGCCAGAAGGACCACATACTTAACGGAAGCTTCACTGATAAAATCGCCGGACAGAAGATTGTCAGCCAGGGTGGCATGAATTTCAACTCCTGGGTAGACACTGTCCACCGGCGAAGACCGGAGATCCATCAGTCCAGGGGCGGAAAAACCGATAAGGACAATTTTGTCGCGGAACTCCTCTGGCTCTACAGGGCCTGCCGCTTCATTGTTCATTATTCTTATTGTTGACTGGAGAATAGCGGCAGCGCTAAATGAGGTGTGGGTGCCCGATGGCCCCCGGAACCTCAACAGAGCCCGCCCTTTTTGGTCAAGAGAGACGGTTGTATCACCAACGTGGAGATTTCCGCCGTCGAGTCTGCAGTTCAGCTCTGGTTCACTGGCAAAGAGGACCCCTAAACCGAGGGTGGGCAGTTGGTTTTCACTGAAAAGGGAGAAGAGGGGGAGGCGCCGAAATATTCCGTCAGGGTCCGGCGCGAGTTGGACATTAGCCAGGTGTGCGGCGCTGTCGGCAAATGTAGCAATTGGAAAAGTAGCACGGGGATAAACTATCGTGGCTTTATCTTTGTCTGCCAGCCATTCGTCAAGCCCATCGATTTGCAACCGGGAAGGATGAACATTGTCCGGCCAAGTTCGGTGTTTTCCGGCCTCTTTGCCCAGAAAGGCAACGGCAACCGAATTTGCCTTTCTGGCGAGGGCATCGGCCATCTGCCGGTCATCGCTTTCGCCGTAAAATGAAGGTTCGGTGAAGAGGATATCGAACCCGACGGCCGCGGCTCCTCCTTGCTGACAAAAGTCGGCGATGACCCCGTAGAGCTGTCGCGGCCAGGGCCACTTGATTCCGTTAACTTCCTGGGCCCAGTCGAGACTGTTCTGGTCAACAAGGACCAGAACCACCCTGTCATTCGGAGGCCTGCTATCGGCCAATTCCCGGGCCCTCCAATCATAAGTCTTTGCCTCCCAACCGGTAAAGCCACCGGCAAACCAGACGCATAATGAAAGAAAGGAGCCGAGCAGGCCGGCCAGCAAACCCACCAGAAGCCGTTTTCTACGCATGCCTAAATATCTCTTGTGGCAATTACGAAACGTCGGGTGCGGACCTCGTTTTCCGGAATAGGCTCGTCGTTCATCTTTGAAGATACTGACTTGATGCGTTTCGATGGGGCTGGATGGGTTTTGGCAAAATCGAACCCGTCCGGATCAAGTTTAGAATCCATTCTTTTCAGCATAGCAACCAGAGATGATGACGGATAGCCGATTGCAGCCATGATTTCTGCGGCCCGTTGATCTGCCTCATACTCGAAGTCCCTAGAGTAACCGCTGTTCATCAGAGAATTGGTTATGTCGGATATTGACTCACTAAAGAGGTTGGTAAGTTTCTGCAGGTTACCACCGACCGCTTCGGAAGCACCGGCCAGGGTCAGGGTGGTCAGGGCTGAAGTGAGTCGTGATTTCTTGATGGCGCGCAGACCATGTTTTTTTTCGACGTGGGCAATTTCATGGGCGATCACAGCGGCAATCTCTGCTTCGTTTTCACAAAGGCGCACTAGCCCACGCGTGAGCAAAATCATCCCTCCCGGTGCGGCAAAAGCGTTAATTTCGTCCGAATTGATTAGACCCAGATGGTAGCCTCCGTAGATTTCTGGTCTGGCCGAGAAAAGGGAGATTGACTGGCCGAGACGGTTGATATATTCGGTGGCTTCAGAATTTTGCCACAGCTTATATTTGCTGAGAACCGTAGCAGCAACCGCTCTACCCAGATAATATTCCTGCTGGGGGGTTACATCTTCAAAGGAGCTGGCAATCTTCTCCGAGCTCTCGCCGATCACCCGGGCATTTTTTCGCAGGGCATCAGCAGAGTCAGGAGAAATTGTCCCGGTTGCCTGCCCAACGGCCGCTCCCACCTGGGTGAGGATTTCGGCGGTTGAGGCGACACAACCGGACACAAGGAAAGCGATTATGATGAGAAGTGGCAGATGTTTTTTCATTTAATCTCCCCCGCGCCGGACAACTCGCCATCCCTGATAAAGGAGAACCTGTCTTGATTGCTTATTTCATACCTTTCTATTTTGTCGACGTCTTTATAGTTTAGCTTGCTGTCTTTCCTGAATTCTTTTTCGACTTCCGGGTTGAAGCCCTTGCCGGCAAGGGCCATTTCCCCGGTGGCAGCAGTTCTGCCGACATCTTCTGCGCCGGCCTGTAGCACTATTTTCTTAGAGGTCAAGGCGGAAGGGTGTATCCAGCCGTCACCGGTCTTTGCTTTCACTTTGAGCCAGGAATTATTTTTTTCAATAACTTTCACCTCCTGCCCGTAAAGGACCTCCCCTGTCATTTTGCCAAGGAAAGAGGGACTGTTCCTGAGTGGCGTTTTTTTCACCTGCACCGACATCGTTTCGGCAAAACATGTCCAGGCAGGGAAAATGGTTAGAACGGTCAGCAGAATCAGAAAAAATGGCATCGTTTTCTTCATGATCACCTCATGCAGTAAAAGCAATATATTAGTAAAAATGGGCAACTATTCAGCGAAAAATAGTTGCCATGGTTAGATTCTCTGTTGTCTGATAGGTGTGAGCATTAAACAATGGCGCAAATATGATAAATGATGACTATTGCAAAAAAAATAGCTGAAAGTCAGTGGTAATCATAAAATAAACATGACCTTTACCGATCTTTTTTCAGAAACTCATCCGAAAATAAGCTGGAGACAAAATCTCCAGTTTCAAAACGTATAATATAATAGTCTGCAACGAAAGGCAAAACTATTAACCATACAGTGCCGGAGGACAAAAGAGCCTTTTGCAAAATTATCAGACTAAGCGGCAACGACGCCCAAAGGGTGTTAGGTTGATACGCCTAAATGGATCGAGCACCTTATTATGTTAAAATTATTCTATATATTCAATGTGTTACTGTGGTAGGGTGCTGGTTTGATTTTGTAAGAGGCTCCTTTGGGGCAATAATTATTTTTCACAAAGTTTTGAACTCTCAAGTGCAGACTATACTTTATATAATTGGCTACTATCTTTCATCTGCTCTGGCTTCACTTGTATCACGAATCGTTGGGGAAAAAACTCAGTAAAGAGGTGATAAATAACAGCCTAAAAAAAATCTGTTGCTGGGTAGGATTTACTTTGTTGATGAAATACGCATCTGCAGCCAGACAGGCGGTGACGACGTGCTTTGGGCTACCCATAATTTTCGCTTGCCAGCTGTTTGCCGGCCCAAAAGTTATTTTCACTTAGGAGTAACCGCCCATAATTTCATGCTGTCAGTGTTTTTATCAATGGCTTAACGGGGTGTTCACCTATTTTTGCGCCACCTTCTCTCGGAGAAGGTGGCTTGTTTGCTTAGCCATCTTGGATTTTCGAATGGACTTTTTGTGAGAGCATTAGGAGATGATCTTAAATAAAACGTTAAGATGGATAAAAATTACAAAAACTGATTGATTTTCTGGTAAATTATTTTAGTGTGACCAGGTGGTCATGTTATGGAAAAAAGAATAGTTAAACCCAAAAATACATTTATGAATCTGGCCGAGTCGAAGCGGGAGTCTATTATTGCTGCGATGGTGGATGAATTTGCCCTCAATGGGTATCGTAAGGCTAGTTTGAATACTATTGTCAGTCGGGCTGGGATATCAAAAGGATCTTTGTATCAGTATTTTAGTTCGAAAGAGGAGATTTTTATTTTTGTTTTTGATCATTTCACCACTCTTGTTAAAAGGGCAATAAGTGCTGAGACGGCAAATCTTGATGGAGGAAGAGCTGATTTCTGGGGCAAGGTTAAGGGCGTTTTATTGGTGGGTATTGCCTTTGTAGATAGGCATCCCGAGTATTTTCAGCTCTACCTACGGGTCTTGTTTGAACATGATCTGCCAAAGAGGGAAGAGCTGATAGCCAGGGTCCGTCTTTTTTCAAAGGAGTACTTTACTCCGGTGGTAAAACTTGGCATAAAAGAAGGGCTTTTGCGGTCCGATATTTCCATTGAAATACTCGTGTTTTCGCTTGATGCCATGCTGGATCGCTTTCTTCAAGGGTATTCAAAAAAATACCTGGATGGTGGATTGGAATTGGCACAAAAAAGTGGGCGCCAACTAGATGGGGTTATCGATGAGATTATTGGAATTTTGAAAGATGGGTTGAGTATAACGGGTCGGTCTCAGGTACCTCAATAATGTAATTTTTAATGAAAATATATGTAAATATTTTGTTACTAAATATATGGACAACTTTCTTTGCTTGTTTTGTCCTGAAAGGGCAAAGCATACTATTCCAGAGCGTTGCCAGGGGGGATACGTTTAACTCCTTCTGGGTAATTATAAATAGCCGAATGTTTACAAATATATTTTAGGTGATTGTATGGAAAAGATGATTGAAAAAGCAGGCCTTGGTGATCTGCTTGAAAAGATACGAAATGGAGTGAGGTTAACTGTTGCTGACGGCCTTCGACTGTACCAGGGTGACCTGCTGGCGGTTGGCTATCTTGCTAATCTAGTGAGGGAGCGGATGAACGGAGATAATGCCTATTTTATCTATAACCAGCACATAAATTACTCCAATATCTGCACCAATCTCTGTAAATTTTGCGCCTTTGGCAAGGAGTCATCTTCCGATCTGGCCTACGAAATGACGGTGGCTGATATTAAAAAGAAGGTTGAAGAGAGGATTTCGGAACCAATTACCGAGATCCATATGGTGGGAGGCCTGCACCCGGACCTGCCGTATTCATACTACCTGGATGCCTTGCGGGCAATTAAGTCGGTGCGCCCTGATGTGCATATTCAAGCCTTTACCTGTGTCGAGATAGCTCATCTTGCCGAATTAAAAGGTGCCTCAGTTGCCGACACCCTAGTTGAATTGAGAGAAGCTGGGCTTGGCTCCATCCCGGGGGGAGGTGCCGAGGTGTTTAGTCCCAGGATCAGGGAGAAAACATGTGAGAAGAAGCTGTCCGGTGAAGGCTGGCTTGAAGTGGCCAAGACTGCCCATGGACTGGGGATAAAGAGTAATGCAACCATGCTTTATGGCCATATTGAGACCTTGGAAGAAAGACTCGAGCATCTCGATATGCTCCGCAAGGCCCAGGACGAAACAGGCGGCTTTATGACCTTTATCCCTCTTGCCTTTCATCCGAAAAACACGGAGATGGCAGATCTTTCCAGAACCTCAGGGATAGATGATCTGAAAAATATTGCGGTGGCACGATGTTTCCTGGATAATTTCCCGCACATCAAGGCTTATTGGGTGATGATCGGTATAAAGATGGCACAAGTTGCCCTGTCATTCGGGGCTGATGATGTGGATGGGACTGTTAAGGAAGAGATCATTACCCACATGGCTGGGGCTGAAACCGAACAGGCCATGGCAAAGAGTCAATTGCTGGCCATTATTAAGGAAGCGGGTCGTGTGCCGATAGAAAGGGATACTCTCTATAATATCCTAGAAAAATATTGATGACGTCGCAAAAGGTCCACTCTACTGCGTTGCGGTAATTTTGCAGACTCTCGGCATAGCTTATGTATGACCTCGACCCTGAAAAATTGCCGCGCCTTGTATATTGGCCTTTTATGCTTCGCCATCGTGGAGTTAATTAAAACGAAAGATATGGATATAATTGATGAGAAGATAGTAGCAGGGCAGAGAATCACGGCTGCAGAGGCCATCCAACTTTATAACGATGGAGATCTCCATCGCCTGGGGTTTCTGGCGAATGAGGTTCGGCAACGTCTGCATCCAGAAAATATCGTTACCTACGTGGTGGATAGAAATATCAATTACACCGATGTCTGCATTTCTGCCTGTAAATTTTGCGCCTTTTTTAAAGCGCCGGAAGATGAGGCTGGCTACGTCCTTTCCTTTGATGAGTTACGAGAAAAAATTGAAGAGACAAAGGCTCTTGGCGGTACCCAGGTGCTGTTGCAGGGAGGACTTCATCCTGATTTGTCGATTGAATATTACGAAGATATGCTTCGCTTTATGAAGGGGCTGGATATTCACATACATGGCTTTTCCCCTCCTGAAATTCATCATTTTGGCCAAATTGCCAATATTTCGATACCTGAAGTTCTGCAAAGGCTGCAAAATGCCGGTTTGGATTCTATTCCTGGAGGTGGTGCTGAAATTCTCTCCGATCGTGTCCGCAGTGAAATTGCGCCAAGAAAATGCAGTGCGGATGAATGGATTGAGGTTATGGAAACAGCCCATGGTCTCGGTATGCGGACCACCGCCACCATGATGTTTGGTCATATTGAAACCCTTGAAGAACGTTTGGAGCATTTGAGTCGCATACGAGATCTACAGGATCGAACCGGCGGGTTCACTGCCTTTATTCCCTGGCCCTTTCAGCCTAATAATACCGCACTTTCCCATGTTGATAAGGCCTCAGGTTTTGCCTATCTGAAGATGTTGGCCTTGTCTCGTATATTTCTTGATAATGTCGACAATATACAAGCATCCTGGGTTACCCAGGGTCCCAAAATTGCACAGATCTCCCTTCTCTTCGGGGCCAATGATTTTGGCAGTACAATGATTGAGGAAAATGTTGTTGCCGCAGCCGGAGTGAGCTTTCGTCTGTCGGAGAAGGAGATACAGACGCTAGTACAAGGGGCTGGCTTTGAGCCTAAACAGAGGTTGATGGATTATAAGCTTGTGGGTGCTACTTGAAAGATGAAAGATACAAGGGCATGTGCCGTTTGAGGGTGAAATGTTGGGGTTAGGAGACGAGCTTATTTTGCATCGGGCTCCTCTTGTGGTGCCTGTGGGGGGGGCGGTCATTGAAGATGGGGTGGTTTTAACCTGTGGCGATACTATTGTGGAGGTCGGTGCTTTTCAGCATTTGAAAAGAGAGACTAGTATCGTTTTGGATTATGAAGGGGCTGCGCTGGTGCCTGGCTTGATTAATTGTCACTCTCATCTTGAACTCTCATTTCTACAGGAGTTGGGCCAGGATAACGGATTTTTTGACCATGGTGATATTACGGCCTGGATCTATGCGTTGGTTCACAAGAGAGCTGAACTTAGCGGAAATCCCGAACAGGACATGGGGCTGGCTCGTATTGCCTTGGAGAAAATGTATAACTCTGGCGTGGTTGTCGCTGCTGATATTGGCAATCTTGGTGATAGTGCGACAATTTCTGACTTGTCTCCTTTGCAGACAATTTTTTTCATGGAGGCCTTCGGGTTAAGTGAATTAGAAATACCGGAGGTTGAAAGGAGATTGGCCGAATATGATGATTTGTCCTGGACAGGTCATGCCCTCTATTCAACCCATGCAGATTTGCTCAAGCGCTTCAAGAAAAGGGCTTTAACAAGGGGGGATGTTTTCCCGATTCATGTTGCTGAATCTGCCGCCGAAATAGAATTTTTAAAGACAGGTAAGGGTGCTTTTGCTGATTTTCTTGGGAAAAGACTCAGTGAAACAAGCCCCCAAGCAAATACGACGATTGATGATATCTTTGTGCCTCCTGGAAAAGGAGCTGTCGAGTTTCTTGCTGATATTGGCTGCCTTGATCAGAAAACGGTATGCGTCCACTGTGTGCATGTGGATGACCATGAAATAGACCTGTTGGCAGGTTCCGGGGCAGGGGTCTGCTTATGTCCAGGCAGTAACCATTACCTCGGTGTTGGTAAGGCGCCAGCGGCAAAATTTATAGAAAAAAATGTCCGGACATGTCTTGGCACAGACAGTCTTGCCAGTAATCCTAAATTGAGTCTCTGGAATGAAATGAAAATACTCGCTGAACAAAATCAGGATTTATCTGCTGAAGATATTTTTAAAATGGCGACCATAAATGGTGCAGAAGTTCTAGGGGTTGAACACTCCTATGGTAGCCTTTCTTCTGGAAAAAAGGCAGTCATGCTTGCGGTGAAAGGAGTGGGGACGGATAAAGACAGGGTGTACGAACGGCTTGTTCATCCTGGAACAAACCATCACCTTGATATCATTGCAGGATGTGATGACTGAGCAAGAGTTTGCCGCCCGTATCGGTATGGTGAATTTCATTAACACCGCACCACTGTACGAAACCTGGAAGGAAACGGTTTATAGGGATGAGTGGCAGGTCATGGAAGCAAATCCGGTCGAATTAAACCGGCAACTTTCGGCAGGCGAGCTTGATCTTGGCTTTATCTCTTCCCACGAATATGCTATGCAGCCCTCCAAATATCGACTTTTACCGGAACTGTCCATTTCATCTAGTGGTCCGGTTGGTTCAGTTTTTCTTTTTTCCGAAATTGCACCAGAAAAGCTTGATGGTGAAATGGTGTTTTTGAGCAGGCAATCCCAGACGTCAAACAGTCTGGTGAAGATACTTTTAGAGGAATTTTTAGGGGTGAGACCCAGATATGGTTTTTCCGCTTCGGATGATATCTCAGTTGATCAGGGAAAAACGTTTTTGGCCATCGGAGACAGGGCTTTACGCATGAAGGCAAGTGGGAGATACCCTGTGGTCCTTGATTTAGGAGAGATCTGGCACAAGTTTACCGGGTTACCTTTTGTGTTCGCCGTGTGGGCTGTTAGGGATGAATTTGCTGAAAAACATGCCGGTCTGGTGATGGAGATTCACCATGAACTTTTGCGATGTGTGCAAGAGGGAAAAGAGAATCTGCAGGTAATTTGTCAACGTGTGGCCCCTAAAATTCCCATGCCTACTGATAAGTGCTATGAATATCTGTTGGCAATAGAGTACGATCTGAATGTGAAAAAAATAGAAGCACTGCAACTTTTTTATAAATATCTAGCCGATCGAGGCGAAGGGCAAAAGGATGCTCTTCCTCTTCGTTTTGCCGAAATTGCCAAATAAAGAAGCCCATAGAATAATTATGCAACATCCTGAAGATAAAAAAGTATTTGTTAAGGAAAAATTCACCTCCATCAGTAAAAAATATGATTTGATCAACTCGTTGGTGAGTTTCAAAATAGATGCCTACTGGCGTTGGATAACCACACGGGAATTAAAACAGTTTCCGACTGGAGCAGTTCTTGATCTCTGTGCCGGAACCTTGCCACTTTCGTTGGAGTTGACCCGACAGGCTGCCGAGCGCCGGGTAGTTGCCATTGATTTTTGTGAGGATATGCTAAGGGCAGGAGTTAAGTCCTTGCCTAACGATGCAAGGCGACACAGGATAACTCCCATATGTGGAGATGGAGAAGAGCTGCCGGCTAAGGATAATCAGTTTTGGGGCTGTACAGTTGCCTTTGGTGTTCGTAATCTTGCCAATACCCAAAAAGGACTTGAAGAAATGTACCGGGTGCTTAAACCAAGTGGGAAACTCTTAATCCTTGAGTTCTCAAGACCAACCAACCCAATTGTTAAGCCGATTTACGCATTCTATCTCAACAAGATATTGCCCCTGGTGGCAGGTATGGTTTCGGGAGACAAAGAGGCGTATGAGTATCTGGCCAGTTCAATTGCTCAGTTTTACGAACCTGAAGAGCTACTCAGCATGATGAAAAAAGCGGGATTTGCAGAAACCTATAGCCGCAGGCTCACTTTTGGGGTTGTAACTGTTTATGTCGGGGTTAAATAGGGATACTGCTAGATGAAAGTTGAAAGTTTAAAGATGCAAGTTGAAAGGGAAGACGTGGTAATATGGGGAAAGCGAAAATAATTTTGGCTATAACAGGGGCGAGTGGGTCTCTTTATGCCTTGGAGTTCCTCCGGGTTATGGAAGATCTTAATGTTGAGGTGCATGGGATTATCTCCGGGGCAGGGGAGAAGGTTCTGACAATAGAGACAGGACTTACACCTGAGAAGTTAAGCGGCGTTGCTAAGTGGTTTAGCGCGGATGATTTTACGGCCCCAATGGCAAGCGGATCAGCCAGATACGAAAGCATGGTGGTTCTGCCATGCACCATGGGAACATTGTCTGCAATTGCACATGGGCAGTCTGGCAATCTCATTCATAGGGCGGCAGATGTGGTTTTGAAAGAGAGGCGCAGGCTGGTACTTGCGGTACGGGAAACGCCGTTGAATTTAATTCATCTGCAAAACATGGTTAGGGCCCACGAGGCTGGTGCTATTATTTGTCCGGCTATCCCTTCCTTTTATCAGAAACCGCTAACCATTGAGGACCTGGCCCAGAATTTTGCCTGCCGCGTGGCAAGCCTCCTTGGTTATGAAGTTCCCGGGATGAAACAATGGAAAGGGGTCGATGCTTAAGAAAATTTTAATCCTTTTGGAGATGATCAAATTCAAGCATACGGTCTTTGCCTTACCGTTTGCCTTGATGGGTTCTTTTCTCGCCGCCGGGGGTGTTCCTGGGCTAACCGTATTTTTTTGGGTTGTGTTGGCGATGGCAGGGGCCAGAACGAGCGCCATGGGATTTAACCGGATAGTTGATCGCCACTTTGATGCAAAAAATCCCAGAACAGTTTCCCGTGCAATTCCTGTTGGTGAGGTCAAAATAGGTGAGGCCTGGGCCATGGTGATCATTGCCTCGCTTCTGTTTTTCTTTGCCTGTGCAAAACTTAATCCTTTGACCTTGTATCTTTCTCCCCTTGCACTTTCTCTGACTTTTTTTTACTCACTGACCAAGAGGTTTACCTGGTTGTGCCACGTTGTTCTTGGGGTTGCCCTTGCCTTTTCACCTTTAGGAGGTTTTGTGGCCGTAAGTGGGGATCTCAGCGGTTTCCCCTGGGTACTGTCGCTGGGGGTTTTGTTTTGGGTTGCGGGGTTTGATATGGTCTACGCCTGTCTCGATGCTGATTTTGATAAAGGTGAAGGCCTCTGCTCCATGCCGGTTAAATTTGGTCGAAAGGGAGCATTCAATCTGGCAAGATTATTTCATGGACTGGCCTTTATTCTCTTTGTTTTGACCGGTCTGGTTATGCATCTTAATATCTTTTATTTTGCAGGTATTGCTCTTGCCGGCACGGCGTTGGTCTATCAGCATCTCCTTGTCAACCCGGACGAACTCAGCCGCATTCAGATGTCTTTTTTTACCATGAATGGTTTGATCAGCGTTACCTTGTTCTGCGCCACATGGTTGTCCCTAGTTACGTAACTATTCGTAAACACTCCCTGGAAAGGCGATAAGTCCGCCCAGTATACGGAGGTATAACTGGTCAGACTTATCGCCTTTCCAGAAAGCGTTTCCAAACAGTTACGCACCTGGGGGGCTGACCGTGAATATTTGTATTTAGAACAGGTCTTGGTTTGCTTATTACTTTTCTTGACTTTAATTTTTTCGTCTTCGGAGATTTTTATTCATGGAGATAGTAAACGACATGGAATACGATGATCCTGTCCAAGTCCATATCGATGGAACACTTGACCTGCACACCTTTCAACCACGAGAGATAAAAAGGCTTATCCCTGACTATCTTACCGCCTGTCTGGAACAAAATATTGTAAATATCCGGATCGTTCACGGAAAGGGGACAGGAACCCTCCGCCGCATAGTCCATTCAGTTCTCGAAAAATTACCATACGTCGTATCTTTTAAGCTTGCAGATGAAACTGCTGGCAGTTGGGGTGCAACCTTGGTCATATTGAAACCCCCAAAATAATTGCAATCTTGAGAGTAACTCTCTGTTAATTACACGGATGCTTATGCCAAAAACACGACCCTTCAAAGAAAATCATCAGAGGTATGAAAAATGGTTTGTTGAAAATGAACTTCTTTATGATGCCGAACTTGCCGCAGTTAAAGAATTTGTCCCTAAAGAGGGGGCGGGGCTCGAGATTGGTGTTGGAAGCGGCCTTTTTAGCAAGCCATTAGGGATTTGTTTTGGAGTTGATCCATGTGGGGAAATGCTGGATCTGGCCCAGAAGAGAGATGTCAAGGTTATGCGTGGGGTCGCAGAGGCACTTCCTTGCAAGTCAGTAAAGTTTGATTATATTCTAATGGTGACCGTCGTCTGTTTTTTTGATGATCCCCTCAAGGCTTTTCAGGAAGTGAAAAGGGTGCTTGCTCCCGGAGGGCGTTTGATAATTGCCTATATTGACTGTGCTAGTCCCATGGGTCAGGAATATGAAAAGCATCAAAGCGAGAGCACATTCTACAAGGAGGCTCGTTTTTTCAGTACTAGAGAAATGGTTGAAATGCTTACGGAAGCTGGTTTTAAACAATTTTCTTTCAGACAATGCATTTCTTCAGCAGGGGAAGATAAAGAAGTATTCACCGTGCAGCAAGGATATGGCCAAGGCGGGTTTGTGGTCGTTGAAGCCAAATAAAGATATTTCAGAGAACTCACTTCAGCTCAATTATGTGGTTGACTAAAATTTTATCAAATAAAAAAATTATTTTTGTTTCCCCATGGTTGATGGTTGCTTCAATTGGGCTACTCACCTTTATTGTGGTTATTTTGGCTTTTAATAATCTCAAAAGGGAAATGAATCTGCTCAATATTGGCCTGCATGACAGGGGGCAATCCCTGGCTCGTTTTGTTGGGGCTGGAACCAGGGCTTCTATGCTGCACGGTATGCAGGGCGCTGTTCATACCCAGAGTCTTATTGAGCAGACTTCAGACGACCCTGATATTTTATATATCGCAGTTATAGATTCCCACGGGCAGATTATGGCCCATAGCGATTCGTCTCGAGTTGGCAGCAAGATAGACAGAAATCTTAATGAATTGAACCAATTGGCTAGTAAACTTGATTGGCATGTGGTGCAGGGCAGCGGTAACAACGAGAAAATATTTGAAGTTGTCAGGAGTTTTGCACCTTTTCGAAAACATATGGACAGTTTTTCAGGCAGATCAGGAAGGCTTAAGCAGCGGCTAGCCATAACGGCACATGGAAAATCATCTCCGCTCTTATCACCCCATGCAATGGAGGCCCCAAGTGAACTCACGGCAAAACCCGAAACTGCACAAGATAACAATATGCCCTATGATTGGTGCAATTCCTTTATTACGAATGAGGGGCAAAAAGGATTATGGGGTAATAATTATAAAATACTCATAGGCCTTGACATGAAGGAGCAGGAAAGAGTCAGTCGCCAGGCCAGACTGCACATATTTTCCCTTTCCGTTATTCTGCTGCTGGTGGGTTTGGGCGGCTGGTTTTCACTGTTGATTGCCCAGAGTTATAGCGCTTCCCAGAAGGCCTTGAAAAACATCAAGGCCTTTGCCGATTTACTGGTTTTAAAACTGCCGGTGGGGATTATTGCCACGGAGCAGGGGGGCCGAATAAAGACATTCAATCGAGCAGTTGCTAAAATGGTGGAGATTGAGTCTGAAAAAGCAGTAGGCTCTTATCCTGCTGAAATATTGTCACCAGTGCTCGCCTCTTTTTTTGATGAAAATAAACCCGACCAGGAAGTGCTTGAACAGGATATTGATCTTGTCAGGAGCAATGGCACAAGTTTAAGCGTTCATGTGAGCATGGTGCCTATTTTTGACGATAAAGGTTTTTTTGCAGGGCGGGTGGTCATGGTGCATGATCTAACTCAACTAAAAAAACTTGAAAAAGAGGTGACCAAGCACGACAGGCTTGTAGCTTTGGGTAAGATGGCTGCCGGGGTTGCCCATGAGGTTAGGAACCCGCTAAGTTCCATCAAAGGTTTTGCTACTCTCTTGGGGGCCAATTTCAAGGAGGGGAGTGAAGGTCAGAAAGCATCCCACCTTTTGGTAAATGAGGTTGAGCGCCTAAACCGAAGTATTACAGAACTGTTGAATTACTCCAGACCTTTGCCTCTGCAAAAACAAAAGGTGTCGGTTTCTGATATTGTCGGGGATTCTCTTCGTTTAATGAGCAGCGATGCTGCAGAATTGGCAATAAAGATTGGATTCAGGGTTGAAGATGATCTGCCAGAAATTAATGCTGACCCGGACAGAATCAATCAGGTTCTTTTAAATCTCTATTTGAATGCCTTTCAAGCGATGTCAGAAGGGGGAGAGTTGGTTGTTCATGTACGGCAGGTGTCTGATGGTAACTCTGTTGAAATACGAGTCACTGATGATGGCTGTGGTGTAGATAAGGAGATTCTTGGCCGTCTAATCGATCCGTATTTTACCACAAAGACTGAGGGTACAGGTCTGGGTCTTGCTCTGGCTCATAAGATAATTGATGAGCACGATGGTTCCATTAAGTTTGAGAGTGTTGCCGGGGAGGGAACAACCGTGATAGTCGAGCTTCCTATCTCGTAACTTGTTCAGCGTACCAACCGGGTGGGCCTGCCTCTATTTTAAAAGTAACTTTAAAGATGAACGTCCAGGTAAGGGTAGGCTCCGCTACCGAACGTCCAACACCGAACACCGAATGAACTACAAAGACAAATACTGTATCTGCAAGATTTGATATTCTGTTTTTAAGTTGTTATTTAATAGGTAGGCCCCAAAAACAGGATAAGCACCGAATTGTTAGATGTACCCCAGGTGTGCTTTTCAACTTTCAACTTTCAGCTTTCAACTAATTAGTTTAGGAATATCCCCAATGATTGATCTTCAAATGAAATATTGTTTTGCCTGTCAGGATGAGTATCTGCCTGAGATATCCAAATGCGGAGTTTGTGGAAGTGTATTGTTGAGCGGGGCAGAAATGCTCGCCAAGCAGAACGATAACATGCAGGTTCAGAGCCAAAGGCTTGGGGCTTTAACAGACAAAGATGATATTGTGACAATTTTCAAAGGACCTTTGTCGGAGGCAAAAAGAATAGAGGCTAAGCTCGTTTCCGAAAACATTGGCACCCGGGTTTTAGGAGAAGAAGGAGGTTGCGGAAAGGGTTGTTGTGCAACTGATGTTGAGTTACTGATAAGAAGGGCTGATGCTCCTGATGCCCAACAAATTATTGATCTAGATTTTGAATCAATGACTGGTGTTTCTGATTTTAACCATAATATCGCTGATACGGGTTATGACCCCGACGCTCAGACATCAACCTGTCCGGCCTGTGGTTTTACCTTCTCTACAGCTGAAAATACCTGTCCGGATTGTGGGCTTTGTTTTGGGTAAACCTTGATGGCGTCGCAAAAAGTACCCAAAGGGTATAGCAATCCGATCTACTGCGTTGCCCCCACAAGGGGCATAAACGGATTTTTTACCGACCTTCGGTATACCATATGTATGACCGAAGCCCGCTAAAAAATACCACGCCTCGGAGTCTACGCTTACCTGTATATCGAATTACTATACCCTTGGGGTGCTTTCGAAGTCTTCGCTATCTGTGCTTAGCCATCTTGAGGCAGAGCCAGACTTTTTATGAGTCTATCAACCTTTACAGCTCTTTAGTTTTTAGAAGTTAATAGCCTCTGGTGAATCATCTCTAATTTATCTTGCTTTCACGTCAATCGTGTACGAAAAATCTTGCCTTCTTATGGAACATGATTATTTTAGATCATGGTAACTATTCAGTTGCACTCCATCTTCGCCCATTTAGGTCTTCTCGAATAGCACAAGTATGCTTCGAAGCCCTAAATGAACGAATATGAAGCACATCTGAACAGTTACAGCCTGGAGTTAAGGGTAATTTCCAGCCTACGCTGAATAATTACAGATCATGTTCATAACCCTTGTTGCGTGATAATTGTCTTCAGGGTAACTAAAAAACTATTTTGAAAATATTTAATTTAAAAAAAACAACGGAAAAAGATAAGGAGATGTTTGATGTTTAACTCAAGAATGCAAGGACCACCGCCTCCTCCAGGGGCTGCTGCAGTCGCCGCACAAGCTGGCACCCAGGAGTCGACTATATTTTTGGCTAAGGTATTTAACTGGATGGCAATTGGTCTGGGACTGACAGGTGTGGTTGCTTATATTACTGCGTCCACCGCTCTGTATGAAGTTGTCCGCCCCATTATATTTCTTCTGTTTATCGCTGAAATTGGCATGGTCTTTTTTCTTAGTGCCCGGATACAAAAACTCTCTGCTTCGACCGCAACAGCAATTTTTCTAGGTTATGCTTTGTTGAATGGTCTGACCCTTTCAACGATTCTTCTCATGTATACCATGGAATCAATTGCGGCAACTTTCTTCATTACTGCCGGAATGTTTGGGTCAATGGCAGTATACGGTTTCGTTACCAAGAAAGACCTTTCTAGCATGGGATCTTTCATGTTTATGGGTCTTATAGGTATTGTTATAGCCTCTGTGGTCAATATTTTTATTGGTAGTTCCATGCTCTCTTGGCTGATTTCCGGTATCGGTGTTATCGTTTTTACCGGTTTGACGGCCTATGATGTGCAGAAGATCTCCCAGATGGGTGCTGGCGGTATTATGCAGCAAGGTGATGGGAGCATTCGGAAAATGGTGATTATGGGGGCCTTGACTTTATACCTTGATTTTATAAACCTTTTTATCATGCTGCTCCATTTTTTTGGAGGTAGCAGAGACTAGACTAATAGGTCGATCAGTTTAAATCTCCTTTTTAAAAAGGAGATTTTCAGTAAAAAGGCACCTTTTTAGGTGCCTTTTTTTGTGGGGTTTAGGGGGCGTTACGAAATAACAAGACCATTTCAACCTGTTTTGTTACGGCCCCTTATGCCTAATTTTACACTGGATGGTCATGTCATTTTTTTACAGCGGCTTAGGAGATAGTCCTGTCGGACATTGGAGAGAGAGGCAAAAACATTTGATTTGAAAGAGGGGTTTTTGTCGAAAAGAGTGACCAGAAAGGCTCTCATCTCTTCCCGTTTTGAGTGCTCTGCCATTGGACAAGGGTTTTTGACCGGAATTACTCCTGCTATATTGGCGCTTTCTGTAACTTGTTCTTTCTCCAAAAAAGCCAGCGGCCTGATTAAGGCTAGATCACCGTTAAAAAGGTCTTGTCGGGGAACCATTGTGCTGATGTTACCGCTGTAGAATATATTCAGGAAAAAGGTTTCAATAATATCATCTTTATGGTGCCCCAGGGCGATTTTAGAGAAATTTCCAGCTTTTGCCATATCAAAAAGGAGATTGCGTCTTTGTTTCGCACAGTTGAAACAGCCGCTCTCCCGGTCTTTTTTTGCATATGTATCTACACCGATGGAGGTCCTTTCTATTTTGTAGGGGATGGTAATTTTTTGTATTTCTTTTTCTACCCTCTCACAGGACTTTCCCTTAAATCCCATATCGAGATGGACAGCCATGAGGTCATAATGGATGGGAGCTTTTTTTTTCCAGAGTGAGAGAATCCAGGCGAGGGCGAGACTGTCAACGCCACCTGAGACCGCAACTAAAATTTTGTCGCCGTCTTTGAGCATTGAGTAGGAGTGCATTGCCTGGCCAATAAGGCGGTTTATTTTTTTAGGCAATGCTGTCATGGAAGGATGTCTTCTTCGTAAATATTCGGCAACGGTTTTCAGGAAGGCGATCAGGCTGCTTCACATACAGACGTATAGACTCAGAAACCTGCTCACCTCCCTGAAAACCGTTGACAAACATTTACGGTTTCTGTGGTTGTTGTTACGCTTGAGGTCAAGTCGAATATTTACCCTTCTTCAATAAGAAGGTGTTTGCTCAGAGGAGTTATTTGGCCAGGAAACGGCAGGTGCCGAATTTCTTTTCTACACCTTCTTTTGTGAGTTCCCTGGTTGTGATCCATTTTCCTCCCCGCTTAAACGCCTTCATGAAAAAGAGGATATTGTCAGATAAAGATTGCTGTGTCTCATCAAAGACTCCGGCACATAATGTCTGTCCAGTATCTACGAGCATAAGGCGATACTCGAAGGAGATGGAAGCCGGATTGTCAATTGAAAAATCTTGCCCTGTTCTTTCTTGGTATCGGTTGACTCTGCTTGTTAAGACTGCATCAGCTTGTAAATCTTTACCGATGCTGAGAGCTTGTTCGGGCCTGTTTTGATTGTATTCAGTTAACAAGGCATCTTGTTGTTCAGCTGAAATGAACCGAGCTCCTTGTTTATTCTCTAGGTATTCAGCCATGATTTCATCTAGTACCAGGGCACCCTCTTTTAGTGATTGTTCTTTGCCGTTAGGACCATCATCATCGGTAATAATGTCGCTGGGAAGAATCATTATTGTCTGAAGTTTATAGAGTTCCTCTATTGGATCCTGTTTGTGAGTGACGCACGCCGACAGTAGAAGAGTTATGAAAATGAAGAGGGAGAAGCATTTGTGTCGATTAGAGAGTGACATGGGTATCCTTGTTCAAGCTTACGCGGTTGTTTATAATGTGGTACAAAGTTTTTTGATGTTAGAGATCAATTAAGTACAGCCAAGATTGCATAACTCCGAGTCTGTAAGCGTTTCAGGGGCGCCCCGATGTGCGTGATCGAGCCACGGGATTATACCCCCTGTATATCACGGGGTTCGATCACCTGCAGCGGGGTGTTCATGGAGCGCTTACATTTTTTGATGATCATAACGTCCTTTAGATGGACCCTTTTGACGATAGAGCACCTTGGATTTTCGGATTGATTGTGGTTGCTTCATTTAATGCTCGTCCCAAGGCCTTAAAGATAGCCTCAATAATATGGTGACTGTTTTCTCCGCGAATCATGTCTACATGTAAGGTAATGCCTGCATGTTGAGAGAGGGCGCGTAAAAACTCTTTTGCCAGTTCTGTGTCAAAAGAGCCTACTTTCTGGTCACGTAGGGTGACACCGTAGTGTAAATATGGTCGGTTTGAGAGGTCCAAGGTTATTTTGACTAAAGTCTCATCCATGGGCACTGCGCTGTTGCCGTATCTGTTTATGGAGTTGTGGGTTCCAATAGCTTCTTTAAAAGCTTGTCCTAATGAGATACCTAAATCTTCCACGGTGTGATGGTCGTCTATTTCGGTGTCACCTTGGGCCTCGACTCGAAGGTCAAAAAAACCATGTACGGTGAAAAGGTTGAGCATGTGGTCCATAAAAGGGACACCGCTGTTTATTTCCCCTTTTCCTTGTCCATCTAGATTAAGAGTTATGGTGATTTCTGTTTCGTTTGTCTTGCGGTTTATGGTAGTTTTTCTTTTTGATTCTTGGGGCATGAAATTCTCCTAATCGAAAACTAAAGGCAATATGTAAGAGATATTAGAGCTCTAAAGAGAGTAGACTAATACCTGGGGCACATCTAAACAGTTACAATTCGGTGGTTATGCCCGTTTTTGGCCCTACCTGAATAGTTACGGTTTTTGTAATTATTCAGCGTAGGCTGGAAATTACCCTTAACTACGGGCTGTAACTGTTCAGATGTGCTTCATATTCGTTCATTTAGGGCTTCGAAGTATACTTGTGCTATTCGAGAAGACCTAAATGGGCGAAGATGGAGTGCAGCTGAATAGTTACCGTTTTTTTCAATATCAGCGACATAGTGTCAAGTTGTCATGAAACTATATATACTTATAACAATATCATTATTTAACAGGCAATAGCATTTGTTAATTTTTTTTTGTAAAAGGGGTAAAGGTATGGGGTGGACCTCTTTTGCACGAGTGAAATCGCCGGATTTATATGTAATTTTTTGTTGACATTGTTGATCGGATTAGAGTATATAATCTTCTTCCCTGCATTGATAGGGCAATTTAATGTAAATAGGCGGGAGTAACTCAGTGGTAGAGTGCAACCTTGCCAAGGTTGAAGTCGCGAGTTCAAATCTCGTTTCCCGCTCCAAAAACATAAAAAGGTTCGAATGATATCGAATTCGAACCTTTTTTATTTCTTTCATGCGTCTCGAGTCTGGTCTGTTTTCTTCTTGAGCGTATGGATATATTGTTAGGAATAGTTAAGAGGTTTTATTATGAAGACTTATTTGACTCCGGTCAAAGAGATTGAAAAAAAATGGTTTGTTGTCGATGTGGAAGGAAAAGTTCTTGGCAGGATTGCCTCGGAAATAGCAACAAGACTTCGCGGCAAACACAAACCAACCTATTCGACTTTTATGGACAACGGTGATATTATTGTTGTCGTGAACGCCGAGAAAGTAAAATTGACCGGCAAAAAGTTGACTGATAAGGTCTATTATCATCATACCGGCTACATGGGCGGGATTAAGGGTATAAGTGCAGAGGATCTCTTGGAGAAAAAACCAACAGACCTTATTTTCAAAGCGGTGAAAGGGATGCTCCCAAAAAATTCACTTGGCAGAACCCAATTGAAAAAGTTGAAGGTCTATGCGGGTACCGAGCACCCTCATGAAGCACAGCAGCCTGAAAAGCTGGAATTATAAAAAGGACGGAGAGAACTGATGGCTGAAACTAAATTTTATGCTACTGGAAAAAGAAAAACAGCTGTAGCCAGGGTATGGCTTACAGCAGGTTCTGGACAGTTTAAGGTAAATAAAAGAACCCTTGAAGAATATTTTGGCAATATTGATATTGCTAAAATAAAAATTGACACCCCTTTTCGGTTGACCGATACACTTGATAAATTTGATATTATGGCCACTCTGAAAGGAGGCGGAAAATCAGCCCAAGTTGATGCTCTTCGTCATGGGATATCAAAAGCACTGCTTGAGGTTGATTCAGAGAACCGATTGACACTGAAAAAAGCTGGTCTTCTTACCCGCGATCCGCGAGTTAAAGAACGTAAAAAATATGGTCAAAAAGGTGCAAGGGCAAGGTTTCAGTTCTCTAAACGTTAATATCTATATTAGATTTTTAAATTTAGTTCTTATTAGGGAAGGGTGTAAAAGCTCTTCCCTTTTTTTATTTGAGGTGTAGGAAGTAGGAACGAGATAGGAGATTTGGTTATGAAGGTAGGAATAATAGGCGCATCTGGCTATACAGGAGCCGAGTTGACACGGATTTTGTCGAGACATTCGGAAGTTGAACTTACCGTCGTTACCTCGAGGCAGTATGCCGGCAAACCTCTTTCAGAAGTATATCCTCATTTAGGAGGGATATCTGAGCTTTTCTGTGAGAATGTTGATACCGATGAGCTTGTGCAAAGGGCAGATCTGTTTTTTACCGCTGTTCCACATCAAACAGCCATGGAGATAGTTCCTCAACTCCTGGATGCAGGTAAAAAAGTAGTAGATCTGAGCGCTGATTTCAGAATCAGGCGCGCAGATGTTTATGAAAAATGGTATCAGATCCATACTGCTCCGCATCTACTTGAGGAAGCGGTGTATGGGTTACCTGAGCTCTATCGCGACAAGGTTAAAGGCGCTCGTCTCGTTGCAAATCCGGGCTGCTATCCAACCAGTGTCATCTTGGCTCTGGCCCCCTTATTGAGACAAGGGGTTATTGATCCTACAACTATTATCATCGATTCCAAATCAGGAACATCCGGAGCCGGTAGAGGGGCCGCCGTTGGCAGTTTGTTTTGTGAAGTTGCAGACGGATTTAGGGCCTATAAGGTTGGTGAACATCGACATACCCCGGAAATTGAACAGGAGTTAAGCGGTTTGGCAGGCAAGGATCTGACGGTTTCCTTTACACCGCATCTCCTGCCTATGTCACGGGGGATATTAAGTACGGTCTACGCTCAACTGGATAAACCTGTCCGGCCTGAGGATGTCTATGATGTTTACCGAGATGCCTACCAAGATGAACCGTTTGTCAGGGTATGTAACCCCGGTGTTTTTCCTGCGACCCAATATGTACGTGGCTCAAATTTTTGTGATGTGAGTTTTAAGGTAGATACCAGAACTGGGCGTATTGTTGTCGTCTCTGTTATTGATAATCTTGTTAAAGGGGCTGCAGGTCAGGCCGTTCAGAACATGAATCTTTTATGCGGTTTTGAAGAGACGATGGGGCTACTCGGAGTGCCTGTTTTTCCATGATATGCGAAATATTAAGCTGACCATTGCATATGATGGTACTTCCTACGCCGGATGGCAGAGACAAAAAGAGATAAAGACCATTCAGGAGGTTTTGGAAGATAGCATTGGGGTAATGACAGGTGAAACAAATATTATTTACGGGGCTGGGCGAACGGATGCCGGTGTACATGCTCTTGGAATGACATCTAATTTCCATACTGAATCATCAATTCCGTGTCAGGGATTCTTGAAGGGCCTTAACGGTATTCTTCCTGAAGACATTCGTGTCTTATCTGTTGCTGAAGTTTCATCCGAATTTCACGCAAGGTTCAATGCCGTAGGGAAATCATATCAGTATAATTTCATTGTCAGCTCAACACTCCTGCCCACAGAACGGTTATATAATACACATCTCACTCAAGTTGGTACCTTTAATTTTTCCGCAGTGTCTGATTGTCTTGATATACTCATAGGGAAGCACGACTTTAGTAGCTTTGAGGCGGCAGGTTCCCGGGACCTCAGTTTAAAAGGAGGGTTGGGGGCTGTAAGAGAGATTTTCTCTGCCAAACTGTTTGAGCGAGAACATCAGTCTGGTTATTATACAGTTGAGATTGGTGGCAGTGGTTTTTTGCGCCACATGGTACGAAATATTGTCGGGACACTTTTTATGGTCGGTTCCGGCAAGAGGAGTGTTCATCAATTTAGAGAAATTCTGCGTGGTAAAGATCGGTCACTTGCAGGGCCGACAGCGCCTTCAAAAGGACTGTTTTTAAAAGAGGTCTTTTATTAATTGTTTTATTTTTTTCTTTAGATTATTTTTACCGTTATTACCCATTCCCAACCAGGGATAAGGGCTTTTAGTACCTTAGAAATTATTTTATTAGCCAACACGACGGGCGTAATATAAATCGTGTATTTTATGGAAAGAAACTAAAAAAGTTGATTAAATTTAATATGTTGCGCCTACTGTTAAGGTAATTATCCTTCTTTCTAAGTCTACGCTTATCTCCGGTTCATCTGGGTTAGGTAATATTGACCTTAAAGGCACTAATGAACATTGATCTGCAAGCGTGCGTCATTCAGGTGAAGTTGTGCAGCATCAAGATGCTTATGAATTTATACAAGATGGAGTTGAAATGACTACTATACTAAATGTTGCAGAGCGAATGCTGCAGATAAAACCGTCCCCCACCCTAGCCGTTAATGCAAAAGCAAAGGCCTTGAAAGCTTCTGGTGCCGATATCCTTAATTTTAGTGTGGGTGAGCCTGACTTTGACACGCCTGCCCATGTCTGTGCGGCAGGAAAAGATGCCATAGATCAAGGGTTTACCAGATATACTGCTGTTCCCGGTATACCTGAGTTGCGTGAAGCAATTGTTGATAGGATAAAGGTGGATAAAGGGTGGACATATGGAGCGGATCAAATCCAGGTTTGCTGTGGAGGGAAGCATGGTCTGTACAATATGGCCATGTCTCTTTTTGGACCAGGTGATGAAGTAATTGTGCCTACGCCATACTGGGTAAGTTATCCGCCAATTATAGAGTTGGCTGGAGCTACACCGGTTTTACTGCCCCTTTCAGATACAGATAATTTCGATATCAAAGAAAGTGAACTTAAAAAATGTGCTACCCCAAGGACAAAAGGAATTATTCTAAACAGTCCTTCTAATCCCACCGGGGCAATCTTTTCCAATGAGGCTTTAAGAAGTGTTGCAGATATGGCTCTTGAAAATAAATGGGCTGTAATTAGCGATGATATTTATGATACCATCGTCTATGAGGATGGTCCGCTTCCACATATTTTGAATGTTGAACCGAAACTTATGGATCAGACTCTTGTCTTAAACGGAGTGTCTAAATCTTTTGCCATGACTGGTTGGAGGATTGGATATACCGCAGGGCCAAAACACATTATTGCTGCGATGAACAAGATACAGAGTCAAAGCACCTCAAATGCCTCATCCGTTGCCCAAAAAGCCGCGTTAGCTGCAGTGTTGGGTCCCCAAGATTTTCCAGTCAAAATGAAAGAGGCTTTTGTTCCCCGCCTTGATTTTATTATTGATAAGCTGGAATCTATTCCAGATGTCACTTGTGTTCGTCCCAAAGGCGCCTTTTATGTATTCCCGAACTTGTCTGCCTATTACGGTAAATCTTTTAACGGCAAGGTTATTGGAAACTCTGTTGATATGGCAGACTTTTTCCTTGACGAAGCCCTTATAGCGTCAGTACCTGGGGCAGCGTTTGGCGCCGATGACTTTGTTCGGTTCTCTTTCGCTACTTCAATGGATATTATTAAGGAGGGGATGAGGCGATTAGAAGAGGCTTTAATGAAGTTAACCTAGCCTTCTTCGGACTGACAGAGAGCCCATGTCCATTGATCCAGGTCTCGTTCTTTGGATAAAACTCTAGATCCGTTGTCAGAGTAACACTGGAAAGCCCAGGTGCCTTTCTTGCCTATGAATACGTTTATGAGTCCCTGTTGTGGGTGTCTAAACCAGCCTTCTTTTATAGGTCCGTCCATTATTACCTCTTTAGATCTTTTGTTTGTTAATAACTTCTTGAAAGATAAAGAAAAAAGACTCAGTTGCCAATAGAAAAGTGATCTTTTTTGTTTTTTGTTTTTTGCCCTTGAGTTGACTAGTCTTACCCAAAAGATAATTTTAGTTTTTCCTTGCAATCCGAGGCAATAGCTGAAATAGTAGATAACTATTCAGCAGCACCCCCATCTTCGCCCAAATGGATCTTCTCGAATAGCACCATATGCTATGAGCGCCCATTTGAACAAGGTGAGCGTAGACTTCGATATGGTGTTACTTCTGAACAGTTACGGTTCCGAGTTTAGGGAAATTTCAAGCCCTATCTGAATAGATACAAATACTACACACCAATTAATGCACAACAAATATAAGATTTTGGAGAGTGATTACATTGACAGAAACAATTATACATGAAGTTGGGGCAGAGATTGATGCACGATGCGCAAAGTGCAAAGCTATAACCAAGCACATAGTTTTAAGCCTAAAAAAAGATGAGAAGGCTAAAACTGTGCGTTGTGAACCTTGTGGATACGAACATGCCTACCGTCAACCCCGTGTAAAGAAAAGCACCAAACCTGCTGTACCAAAACTAACTGCTGCAGAGAAAAAACAAGCCAAGATTAATGCAGAATTTGATTTAATGATGGAAGGGGTTTCTACTGACAATTCTATCTCTTACAATATGACCACAAGCTTTAAACTAGATGATATTGTGGATCATCCAGTCTTCGGGACAGGAAAAGTAGAAGAACTCATTACACCAGATAAAGCATTGATCCACTTCCGAGATGGGAGAAAAACCCTCGTTTGTGTCATCAGTACCGAGTTTGAAGAGTAATTGCTGCCAACCGTCCATCTAGAGAGTAAGGGATCTTTTATTACCTCTTTGTGAAAGTTTTCCGATTAGCCATCCCAACAAGAATATACCCCCTCCAGCAGTAAACCAGTATATCATCTCATAGTTTCTCAAGGAACTATTCTCTTTGAGTAAGTCTTGAAGCTTTTGATCATTACTGTGTTTTTGCTTTTTTAACTCGTCTCTTTCCTTTGTGGTTTCGATTGCGTTTTTTGATTGAGTTAATAAGGCAGTATACTTTGTCTGGATTGCTGTGACTTGCTTGTCTAGCGTATCAATGCGGGCTAAGTTTTGCGTATTGGTTCCCTGTATTTCCTGGAGCTCTTCAAGTTTTGATGCTTGTTTTTCTGCTTCTTGCTCCATTCTTTTTAGTTCAACATTAAGTGATTTTATTATTTCTTCTTTTGGGATTCTAGTTTCAGTATAATACTTAGGTACCCATCCTATCAGATCTTCGCCCACTGAAACTTTAATATATTCCCCCTTCTCCTCCAGAAGAGTCATGGCTGTTCCTGTTTTAATGTTCTCGATAAGCTTGTAGCTGTTTGCAGGACCGGTTCGTACTGAAATTACAAGCTGGTCACTTACATATCTTGTCTCGGCAATGACTCGAGGAGGAAGAAGTAAGACAATAAAAATTGTAAAAAAAATGTGGGTGATTTGGTGAAGATATTTTTGCATTTTTTCCCCTGGAGTGATGGTTACTTTTTATTGGTGCAAATATACCATAAAATAAAACCACTCACAATGAACCGGTTCTCTGGCTAATTTTTTGAGTTTGTAATCCCTTTAGTGCCTTATAACTGAAATCCTGTCACAAAAAACGAGAATTCCAAAAAAGAACTATGCTCCCAATATGTTGCAGACCACTGTTAAGGCACTTATTTCCGGTTTATCCGGATTAGTCCGGTGGACCTGAACGGCCCACAACAATTCAGCTCTACTTTTCTACTAAATGCTCGATAAAAGAAGCTATGCTTACTGGCAGATCCTGGGCTCTGCATTCGGCCTTTTTGGTGACTGCCAGGTAATGCTTGCCGATCATAAAAATGAAGAAATCTTTATCATCTTCCTGGGCGAAGACCAGGTAGTTAAAATGTTGTTGGTTAATAAATCTACAGATCGAAGCGCAGCTAATAATCATTGAAGAAAGTATGATGTGGTTGTCCATATTATGTGACAGTAGTTGCCCTCCCTGATCCAACAATATATATTGGTCAACCCCGTCAATATCTACTATTTTTTCTAAATCAGTAATGTTCGCCATATCTTTTACGCCTTATATAAAAACTTGGAGATTGTTTATGGCCTGATCAAACGAGGAGGCAACAGCAGGCTGCATTGGATAATTTTGGCAGAAAATGACAAGTATGGAGTTCGTGGTAATATGTCTGCAAACTGCAACTTGATCGTCGAGAACCAAGTAGATCTCTTTTGTTTTTTTCAATATTTTATGACCAAAAGGGGAGCAGACAGAAAATGCTTTACCGATTTGCAGCATGGACTGTTCAGTTAATTCCTCGTCGATATCATAAGCGATCAAGCCATCAGAAAAATGGTATATATAGGCCCCCCAAATATCCATTTTTACTGCTAATTTTTGGAATACTCTTTGGTATGGTTCTTCATGGGTGTTATGCTTGCGGCGTTTCGTTGACCTTAGGATGTTTTTGTTTGAAATACCAGTGTTATTGCTCTTTGTTTTCGGCTGAGTCGCATCTGCGGAGGTGTTTGCTGGGGAAGGGGGGACGGCTTGAACCTGTTTGCGAGGTTGATAGGTGTTGAGAAAATTACAGTCTGAACAACGGTATTGATTGTTTTCTGCTTTGACCTTATCTGGTTCAATTATGTTTCTTTCACCGCAGTCCTCACAAAAAACGAGCATACTTCTACCTTACGAGGCTAATCCAAGAATTTTCTTTATTTCTTTCTCTTTGGCGGCGAATTCAGTGACAGCAGGGTAGATTATACAGTTTTGGAATTCTATGTACTGATTAAGAGTTTCTTGTATGTTGTTGAGTATGTTACCGCCCTGGTCTAAATCACCAATGCCGCTTTTGGCCAGTTTCTCACAAGAGTTCAATAGTACTTTTAAGCAGTCAGGGTGAGCTATACTGCCAGCCTTTTCAATATAGAGAGTTATAGACTGAATAATCTGCAGTGAAATTTTTTGAGCAGGGCTCTGGAGAGAGTCCTGCACACATTTTATTTCATCAGTTAAAGCAGCAATGTTCAACTGTTCAAGGTTTTCTGCGGATCTAACAACTTCCAAAAGGTTGGCTGTTAGGTTAGGTTGAAAATCATCCTCTTCTTTTTGCTGTTCAGGGGATATTTCGTTCAGTGAAATGCCTGGTTCTGCCGCTACGCCAAAATCAAGGGTAGGGCTGTCTTCAGTAATAGAAGAAACTTCATCCTGAGGTACTGGTTCAACGGGAAGCGGCTCCACAGGGAGTGGCTCAACCCCGAGAGGTGTGACAGACTCCATTCCCTGATCAGGGTAAATGTCGGAACTTATTTGTCCTGGTGGCAGTGGCGCAGGAGAATCATCGCTGTGAAAATCACTGTCGGCAAAAGATTCATCTGCAAGAGGTACAACTTCTTCATCTAATACAATAGTATCATCTGTGTCATCAAGGGCAGGAAGAGGCGTAACCCCTTCTTGGGAGAATGTGAAATCCTCTGCTTCTGTGTCAGAAAGAGGTACAATTTCATTTGTATCGAAGGAAGAGGGTGATTCAAATGAATCCAAGGCAACACCTTGGTCATCCTCTGCAAAAAGGTCATCCAACCGGCCGTCCACCTCGCCAGAATCAAGGGGGTGTTCTTGTGGGATAGGTTCAACTACATCAAAGTCATTATTATCTGCGAAAAGATCATTTAGACGGTTTTGAACTTCTGCTTCCGAACCGTCTTGGAGATGAGACATGTCGCTTATATCCGCAGCAGGTGGTTGTGCTGTTTCATCAGAGTCAAAACTTATGGGTTCGACGTAGCCGAAATCCTCATTGTCAGGGCTTCCCTCTTCTTCATGAATAAAGGCAGGTAAGCTTGCCTCTACCTGGCTTGCAGGGGCCTCTTTGTCCTCTGTGTCAACAAAAGTCTCAGCAGGTGACGCCGGCTTAACAGCAATAATTTGTTTTTTTAACTGGGTGAATTTTTCAAGGTCACCCTGGATAAGTTTATGTTGTTCTTCAGGGTTAATGTCCTCAGAAAGGGCCATCTGCTCAAAATGTTGAAAGACTGTACTTAAAAGTTTTATGGAGTCGGGGTGAGAATCAAGTTTGTTTTTATTGATGTAGGTCCCGATGGCTCGCATCATTTGCAATAAAGTTAGGAAATTTTTGTCGGTTATCCAAATTTGTTCAAGTTTGCTTATTTCAATATCGAATTTCTGCATGGTTTGATCGGTGATCTGCCAATCAATTTCAAGCAGGATTGTTTTCAGGGCTGACAACAGAGATTCGTTTGCTTTTCCCTCAGATTCTGCCACCGCAGCAAGGGCAATTTTCTCTTTTAGTTTGTGAAATTTTTCAAGCTCTTCCTTGAGAATACCCTTTTCCTGTTCTTCCGTTATTTCATTGGTTAAAACGATTTTTTCAAAATTGTTGTAGACTGAATATAAAATTTTAATGGAGTCTGGGTGCGCGTCAGCCTTATGGGTTCGGAGGTATTTTCCTAGGGCTCTCAGGATACTCAGAAAAGAGACAACGGATTTGTCAGATTGCCATACATCGGAGAGCCGATCAATCTCAGTTATAAAGCTATCAGCTATATCATCGGTTATTTCCCAGTCGAGGGAAAGGATAATGGCCTTTAACTCTTTGATGGGAGAATCAACTTCATTAAAAGTACTTTTATTCTCCGACTCCTCTTCGTTAAAGGAAGAGTCTCCACCGCTGAAAAATTCACTGATATCAACAATGCCTGTGTCAAAAGTTTCGTTTGAACTCAAGTGATCACCTCTACAGTAATTCGTTCTGAACTGAAACCATGGTTAATGAAATGATTTTTTTTAAGGTAACAACCACGTTGCCCCCATTAATTGCGCTGGCCATAAAGGCAGGAGCCTTTATGCGACTGTTCAGGTCTCTTTGTAAAACGTCAACGGGCAGGATAAGGTCTTTATCCATGTCCATTTTATTGTATTGCATGACGAAAGGAAGTTTATAAAGGTCAAGGTCATATGTTGCCAGGTTCTCAAAAAGTTGGTTGAGAGAATCAATGTTTTTTGCTCTCTGTTCTTTTTGAGCATCGGCAACAAAAACAATGCCATCGGCTCCTTTTAAAACAATGCGCCTGGTGGCATTGTACTTTACCTGACCAGGGACCGTATATAACTGTATCTTAACGTCGTACCCTTTTATTTTCCCCATATCAAAGGGGAGAAAGTCGAAAAAGAGAGTTCGGTCACCATGGGTTTTCAGGCTGACCATTTTTGATTTGATTCTCTCTTGGAAATTTCTATTTATAAATTCAAGATTTGTTGTTTTACCACCACGACCAGTGCCGTAATAGACAATTTTTACTTGAACTTCCTTGTTTTTTACGTTTACAAAACCCAAAACTGCGACCTCCGAGAAAGTATGAGAAAAAGTCGGGACAATATTAGAATGTGTCAGGATTGGTCAATTTTTTGGCTACCACGACAGATTCTCTTAATTTTCTCTACTACTTCAGTAACTTTGAGCCGCAGGAAACCAAGCGAAATTTCTTTGCTGAAGATATTAACTAGAAGCAAATCTTCATTGACCTTGCAGAACTGTATGCTGCTGTTTTCTCCTTTGTGAAAAAGAAGGGAAAACTCTTCCTCGTCAATAAGTTGTGCCATTGCGTCCACAGAGGCATAATTACCAGCGGCAAGAGCAGCAAACGCGTAAGTATCGTAGCTTTTCGTGCCGTTGTCAGCTTTTGCGATGGTATTACCTGCTGTGTCAAGCAATATGGTGCATATCACCCCAATATCGACGAGCTCCTTCTGCAGAGTGTTTTCAATATCTTCAAGTTGTTCCGTGGTCTCGATGCCATGATTCATTAAAACACCTCATATAAGTTAAAAAGGTACTATATGTGTTTTCGTTACCTCGACTTATAACCAAAAGCAAGCATAATATTGCATTATCATAGCATTTATTTATGGTTATAGGAAACTATTCGGCAGCACCCCACAGGAAGGCGAACAGGCCAACCAGCATACCGACGTATAGCAGAACGGCCTGTTCTCCTCCCTGTGACGCGCTGTCAAACAGTTTCAGCCTGGAGGATTTAGCTATTTTTTTTAGAAGCTGCTTTCTCGGATCAGCAATGTAATGATTTGGGGCCATATTTTCTGGAAAATATTTTTGGCGGGCCCATTCATTCTGACAGTACCTGGAAGAACCCGATTCACATCAGGTCCTTGATCTACCGGAAGAAGGGAGAGCCGGTAATACCCTTCACGTGGGATTAAGCTTCCATCCTGCCCAACCTGAACAGGGATGTCTCCGCCATATGTTGAGGCGTAATATTCTTCAGGAAGAACCTTTGTGTCGAGCATGTCTACATCTTTTATGCGGATATCAAAAGGAGAAAATTTTTCTGAGGCGGGGTAGAACCTTCCAAAAGTTCCCTTGCCGATATCCTGCAGGTCTTTTTCGTGAACAAATCCTTCCACATGGCTTGTTGAATCATCCACCATCATGAAAAGTCGATCATTTTCATTGACCCAACTTGTATCTTTTACACTATTTAACATAATAATTCGCCCTGAGATGGGTGCCAGGACGGTTAGTTTCTTAAGTTGTTCTACATAACCATTTAGGGCAGTCAATTTCTCTATAAGTCTTTTTTGCAAAACATTTACGGTTTCAGAATCATCTTCAGAAAAATCGATGCGGTCCAATTGCTGCTGTAAGATATCGACTTCTATTTTGCCTTGCTTTACCTGGAATGGCAGAAGAGGAGAGTAGAGTTGAAAAAGGGGCTCTCCCTCCTTTTTATAATCGTTGTGTGCAACATACATTGCTTTTAGTTGACCACTTTTGGGGGGATAAACATATGTTTGAAAAGACGCTTGGTAGAGAGCGGGGATGGATATGGTCGTTGGCCATGGAAAGATGCTGATAAAGAGTAAAATGAGCAAGAAAAAACAACTTGAAAAAAGATGTGGGTTCAAGGTTATCTTCTTGCGAATCCCCCACCATGCTTTTACTTCACGTACAATCGGCATGGTGATGAACATGGTTATTTCAAGGGCCATTAAGAAAATGCCAAGCAGTTTAAATGTATAATGATAAATGAGCAGGGCAATGCCCAAAAACAGAAAAAAGCGATACAACCATGTGCCATAAGCGTAAATGATAAGGGTGTTTTTCTTCCAGGGAGGTAAGTTTTCAGGGCACTCATCTTTCAGTCCGAACATGGTTTTTCGCAAACGCCATTTGGCAAGGAGAAAAGACCTTTCCTGCATATTGGCAATATCCAGGAGGTCGGAGAAGATATAATAACCGTCAAAGCGCATAAAGGGGTTGATGTTAACAGTCAGGGTGACCAGCCATGTTGTGGAGGCTAGAAGAAAAAAAGCACTTTTTAAAGGGCCTTCGGGTAAAAAATTCCAGATAAACAGGGAGCCGATTGCAATAACTAGCTCCATCAGGATACCGGAACTGCTTATCAATAATCGATTTTTTCTACAGGGGAGTCGCCAGGCATCAGAAGTGTCGGTGTACAACATGGGCCAAAATAGCAGAAAAGCAACCCCCATGCTCGGGATTCTCAGTCCAAATCGTTTAGCAGCATATGCGTGGCCCATTTCGTGAAAAGCCTTTGTGACTGTGAGAGCGGCGGCGTAGAAGATGACCCCTTTAAGGGAAAAAAAGAAAAGAAAGGTCTCTTGAAATGAGTCCCACTGTTTGGAGGTAAGGTAGAAACCTGATAGGGCCAGGAGGAGTATCGACCACCAGAAAAGGGGGGAAAAGAAAAAACGAAAAAAGGGCATGGTGGCGGTTAGAAAATCATCAGGCCGCCAGAGTGGAATTTTGAAAAAAAGGTAGTTGCGTAGTATTCTTGAAACTATTTTTTGCCTGGATTGTCCTTCATGCTGTTTTACAAGGTGACTGTGATCGTTGTTTTCCAGGAGATTGTTTTGCAGTAAAAAACGGCACAGCGCCTCAATTTGTTCAGGTCCGACTTTTAGGGTCGTCTCATTTTTGATTTTGTTTACAATGCTGTCAGGGTCTCCTTCCTGCCAGCGAGACAATATTTCAAACTCCAGCCAACCTATGCGAAAATATTTTTGTCGTACGGTATCGCAAATTGTCCAGGAAGGCGAGCCGTCATCTAAATTGGCGGCTTTAAGCAATTGCAAATCCTCACGCAGATTCGGTAGTTTTTGCCTATCTTTTTTGGGTTCTGCTGTTGTTTTTAAAGAGGAGAGGACAGATTCCATACGCGACTACAGCCCTAAGAATTGTCGTATTCCGGCAAGGGGGCGCCTGAAAAGATAATAGTATAGGGGGACCTGGTTACCGAATATTTTTGCGGTTCCGCGTAGGCCAATTCTCAGCGGTTCTTCTGATGAGATGCGGGCTTTTACGAGAAAGGCGAGGATGTTTTCTTCGGTGATTTCTGCTTCGTAACTGGTTTGCCTTATTGTTCCGGTAATTTCAATGTTAGGGGCAACATTAAGAAACAAACGTACTTTTGTGCCAGGATCTAGGTTTATGGCATTATCTACCGGCACATGGATCTCTATCTCATGTTGGAATGGATCTGCCAAAGTCAGGATTTTCTCGCCAATGACAACGGGTTTGCCAACAAGGTTGTTTATGTCATTGAAAAGAACAATTCCACTCCTTGCTGCTTGAACTTCAACAAAAGAGAGTTCTTCGGAGGCAAAATCGACTTCGGCCTGCTTCCTTTCAATTTTTGCTTTGAGTAAGTCTGTGTTAGATCCTTTATCTGTATGGAGGAGTGATTTCTGCCGACTATTTTTATACTCTGCCTGAATAACATCCAGCGCCTTGGCCGCAACATTATGTCGATTACGCAGTTCGGTATCATCAAGGGTGAAGAGAGGGTCGCCTTCCTTTATTTCCTGGTTCGGCTGGACATGGACCTTTTTAATCACACCCTTTAAGGGAGACGAGACAACAAATGGGTCGATGGGGCTGATCTTTGCGGGGGCCAGAACTGAAAGGTGAACAGGTAGGAAGAGAACAATGGCTAGAAGAACAAAAAAGATAATTTTTACCAGGGCCTTGCCTAAATGGAATTCAAAATGAGGGTTCCACCAGCGAGGTTTAACTTTTAAGGCATGGAGGCTGTAGGCATAAGATGTACAAAGTTGATTGAGCAGGCCAAGTTCTGCTTCCTGCCACGGCTGGTCCCGGCTAAGCCAAAGGCCGCCCAAAAGTTTGCCATTTATGTGCATCGGGCACCACACCCCTGCGGCGCTAGACCATTCCGCCCAGCCAGTCTGAAGTTTTTTCGGGAGGTTGTCTGCTGAGATTATTTGAGGGGTATCCCCTGAAAGTTTTTTCAGGAATTTTGTGCCCATGTTCTTAAGCCATCGAACATGCGGGGCGTTTTTTTCGAAATTTGGGACCCCGGAGATGTTTCGTAAAGAAAGTTTTTTTGACCTTCTGAGGAAGAAGGAGGCTTGGTGATAATCGAGCAGGCGCCTGGTTTCGTTTGTTACGAAAAAGCCGAACTCCTGTATAGTTTCTACCTGCCGGCTTTTGTTTTCCAGTTGAACAAGGGAGCTGAGGCCCATGACCTGCTGCCTTAATTCATCCGAGATGTTTTTTTCATCAGACATTTTTATGAACGAATGGAGTATGTGCTTTCATGTGAATATTTAGTAACTATTTAGCTGCACTCCATCTTCGCCCATTTAGGTCTTCTCGAATAGCACAAGTATGCTTCGAAGCCCTAAATGAACGAATATGAAGCACATCTGAACAGTTACAGCCTGGAGTTAAGGGTAATTTCCAGCCTACGCTGAATAATATACAATATTTATTTGTCTTTTGCTGGAAGAGGGAATATTGCTGTGCCGCTCATTCCAGCCAGAAGATCTGGAGAAAAAAGCTTGAATTTCCCAAAGGCTTCAATAGTCTGATTGATTGGGTTTACTTTAGCCCCAAGGCCTGTCAGGCTTGCTTCATATGTTGCCAAAGTTTCATCCATGTGAACAGTAAATGTGACCCCGGTTTTGATCCAACGCAGCCATTTTGATGGGAGCAGCAAGCGAATGAGCAAGTTTTTATCATCGATAATTTCCATGATCGGATCCCCTTGAGAGACGCTCTCAAAAGGTGTTGCTTTAAGTTTTACAACCCTGCCGGAATAGGGGGCTTTTATGGTGCATTTCTTTGCTGTTGTTTCATTGACAAGAACCTCTGCCTGGGCCCTTTTTACCATTGCAGATGAAAGAGCAACATCAAGCTGGCTTGCCGACCCGAAACTCTGTAGTTGGAGATTGGCCTCATGGGTTTCCCGGGCAGCCTCAAGATCAAATTTTGCCTTCTCCAGGTGAGCATTGATTAAGGTGCAGTCGAATTCAATCAGGTTGATTCCTTTTTTAAAACTTGTCCCCTCTTTGGCATTAATACTGGTAATTTCTGCGCTAAGTTGGCTGGAAAGCTCTGATTCCAGCTCAGGGATGAGGAGGACACGGATAGTCTCTTCTTCAAACGACTGGGCACAAGATAAGGTTGGGCATATAAAAGCCAGGAAAAAGAGAAAAAATCCTACATGGTTATTCTTTTTTAATTGCATTGTAATAGTTTGAAAACCTCGTCCAGTACCTTTATTATTTCATTGCGTTCAGCCACTGCTTTTTGGGCTTCGGCAGATAACTGGGCAGAAAGACCTGTTTCTGTGACTTTCCCTTCGGTGGCAGGTTTTACTTGAGTATCAGCAGTCTCTGGAGCTGCAATTATTCCTTCCTCAACTATTACTTCCTCTTCCACTAACTCTTCTTCCAGTTCTTCTTCCAGCTCTTCTTCTAGTTCCTCATCTTCCAGTTCTTCCTCTAGCTCTTCTTTGCTGTCTTCTATATCTTCTCCAGCAAGCTCTGGCTCAGTTTCTCCTGGCTCTTCTGGTGCAGCTTCCTGTGTCTGATCATCATTTATATCGGTATCAGGTTCTGCAACAGTGTCTTGCTCAAGGGGTAACTCAGGCGGCTGGTCTGCCACTGCATCCTTGGCCGGTTCTTGATCTGTGGTAGCAACACCAACATCTACCACAGGCGTTGGCTCTTGAATTGGTTCGCTTACGAAAAACACTGGCTGGGTTATAGGCTCAGGTGCGCTAAAAGTTTCGGCAGGCACAGGTGAACTTTGATCCTGTGTAGTTACCGTCGGTTCAGAGATTGGGGTGCTGGTTATAGGGGCTGTTACGCTCTGCGAACTTGTATCTGGTGGAGGTGGAGGCGGTGGTGGTGGGTTTAGTACCGTTATTGAGGCGGTTGTACCGCCTGAACTGAAGGCTGTGTCTCCACCGTTAATGGAGGCATCTATTCCAGTGTCACCGCTATTCCAGGCCGATTGATCCCAGGCGCTGAATGAAATGTTTGCGTTACCGACAAAACCGTTTGCAGGTGAAAATCTAATTATTGAACTTGGCTCACTGGAAAGTAGGAGAGCAGAGGTCTCCGAAGGAGATGTTACTGGGTTCCAGTTAGCGCCATTGTCAATGGAATACTGCCACGATCCGTTAGTGTTATCTGCTCCGGTTATGGCAATGCCCTTGGTTGCAGAATCAAGATCATTTATAATACCGCTGATTAGGGTAGCGATAGGCGTGCCACTGTTGGTAAAATTATTATACTCAATATCTGTTAAAGATGGGTTTGTTCCGATCAAGGTAGGTGCGTCGTTGATCGTGGTTATATTGATTGTGCTTGAGGCAATGCTGCTGCTTGAGGTGAGATCATTTACTGAATAATCTATTCCTCTTGGTGATGTTGTTGGATTGTCACTTAGGTTATGATATTGGACGTTTTGCAGCGCTGCCTGGTAATTGGCAACTGTGTCAACCCCGGTGAGGCTTAATGTTGCACTGTTTGAATCCCAAACTCCGCTTATGTTTGCCGTGTCAGTAAAGAGGAGAAAATCTTCACCATCAGCATATCCCACAGCAATATTTACCGTTGCACCTTGTAGGGTAGAATCATCAACGTCTGAGATGATAATTGTTTTGTCAATAATGCTGGCGGGGTCATTTTCGGTATAGTTTAGGGTTGAGCCTGCGGTTATTACAGGGGAATCGTTAACAGGGCCAATCTGTACGGCAAAATCAGCAAGTAAGGAACTGAATGAACTTGTTGGAGATGCGATGGTGGTGTCAACCCCTGTCTGAGCACTTGTTCCACTCGTCTGGTCCCAGGCCTTGAAGGTAAGGTTTGAGGCACCGTTAAAATGTAAGTCTGGGTTAAACCTGATTTTTGAGGTGTCGTCGAGAAGGGTACTGCTCGCTGCTGAAATATTGCCGAAATCGGTCCAGGTAGTGCCGCCGTCAGTAGAATATTGCCAGTCGCCGTTATTGTTGTCCGCAGCAATTGCAGCAATACCTTCAATAGCTCCGATGTCAACGTCGGTAATGCGGTCTCCTCCTGTACCTGCAATTAGGCTAGAAATATCTTCTCCCCCAGAGATTGAGTCTTCTGCTATTGGAGTAAGAAAATAAGTAACAGAATTGTCAAGCACTGGAGTGTCATTTGCGGTAGCAACATTAACAGTGCTCGTGGCGATACTGCTTGTAATTGTACCATCATCAACCGAAAAGTTAATGGTTCGTGGCACTGTGGTTGGATTATCACTTGAATTTTCGTAGGCGACCGAGCGCAAGGCCGTCTCATAATTGGCAAGGGTATCATCGCCGGACAAGGTCAAAGTGGCAGTGCCCGAATTCCAACTGCCGGAAATAGCGCCAATTGGGGCAAAGGACAGAACGTCTTCACCCTCAATATAACCTGGGCCGATATTTATGCTGGCACTTTGGATGTTTGTATTATCAAGATCAGTAACAGTTATTCCGGCATCAATTATGGCTGCTGAATCGTTTTCGGTATAGTTTAAAGTACTTCCTGCGGTAATGACTGGGGTATCGTTTTCTGCGGCGAAATTAACTGAGCTTGTTGCAATACTGCTTGTACTTGTACCATCGTTAACCGAGAAGTTAATGGTTCGTGGCGGTGTAGTCGGGTTGTCACTTGAATTTTCGTAGGTGACCGAGCGCAAGGAAGCCTCATAATTTGCAAGGGTGTCGCTGCCGGAAAGAGTCAAAGTGGCGGCCCCTGAATCCCAACTGCCGGTGATAGCGCCAATTGGGGTAAAGGACAGTACGTCTTCACCCTCAATATAACCGGGACCGATATTTACGGCGGCATTTTGGATGTTTGTATTATCAAGATCAGTGACAGTTATTCCGGCATCAATTATGGCTGCTGAATCGTTTTCGGTATAGTTTAAGGTAGCTCCAGCGGTCACGACTGGATCGTCGTTTTCTGCGACGACATTAACTGAGCTTGTAGCAATATTGCTCGTGCTTGTGCCATCGTCAACCGAAAAGTTAATGGTTCGTGGCGGTGTAGTTGGGTTATCACTTGAATTTTCGTAGGTGACCGCGCGCAAGGCAGCCTCATAATTTGCAAGGGTATCGCTGCCGGAAAGAGTCAAAGTGGCAGTACCAGAATCCCAACTACCGGAAATAGCGCCAATTGGGGTAAAGGACAGTACGTCTTCACCGTTAATATAGCCGGGACCAATATTTACGGCGGCATTTTGGAGGTTTGCATTATCAATATCAGTAATTGTTATAGCGGCATCAATTATGGTAGCTGAATCGTTTTCAGTATAGTCTAAAGTAGCTCCAGCGGTTATGACTGGGGTGTCGTTAACTGCGCTAACGGTAATTGAAGCGGTTTCGATGTCAGAGCTGTATGGGGTGGTGCCGCCGTTTGTCGAGATGTTCACGGTAGCACCATTGGCTAAGGCATCGGTCTGGTCCCAGGCTCTAAAGGTAATGTCGGCTGTGCCATTGAAGTCCAAGTTTGGCACAAAGCGTATGTAGTTGTCGGGTGAATAAACATCTATAAAGCCATCATCTGGGGCATCTCCTGTCACATCGGTTATTGTTTCACCACCTGCAAGGCCAACAAGGTTCAAGATACTGTCATTTCCTGAACTGGTGGTGATGGTATAGCTTCCAGAAGTGGGGATTAGAATAATCTCTCCGGTATTATGGCTGGCATCAGCGGTATAGGTGCCGTTTACGAGTCCGCTGATAATACCACCTGTTTCGGCTAGATTGGCGATGGTAATATCACCACTTGAAAAACTCTCAATTACTACTGCGTCTGGGTCGCCGCCATTGCTGCCATTACCTACCCATGCCGCGAGCATCTCCTGGGCGGCGGTATTTCTTATTTCGTCAGTAATTAATCTGGCTACCTCAAAGGCGCTTGAGCCCGCCGGAACGGCTACCGATATATTGATGCCGTTCAGGTCAAAACTAACATTTCCAGCAGCGGGGGCGTCTGCCGCCGGGTCTCCGTAATAGAGAGTATCCAGCTCGGCTATTACCCCGGTGCTGCTGGAAATGGCATTAACAGCATTAACCAAATTAAAGGTCCCTTGCATATTTATTCCCTGGAGAATAGCACCATTCAGGGTGACAGCACCAACGTCAAAACCATTAATCAACAGATCGGCAGCACTCAGGTCGGCTGTGTTGTCAACTTTACCGATCAGGTTTTCTAATCCCTGCAATACAACAGCGGAGCTATCGGAAACTCCGGTCAAGTTATTCCAGGTTGAACCGCCGTCTATTGAGAACTGCCAGGTTCCGTTGGTGTCGTCTGTACCGGTTATGGCAAGACCTATGGCATCAGCATATTCAGGGTCAATTATATGGTCGTGGCCCCAAGTGGAAAAAAGATCGAAAGTTGAGGTGCCAGGGCTGTTTATGTTGTCTTCGGCGATGGGATTTAAGATAGGAGTGCCGGTATTATCAAGTATCGGGGCATCGTTTAGGGGAGTAATATTGATTATTACTGAATTGGGCGGACTGTTTGAAAAGTTGTCTTCCGCAGAGAATGTCACCGTTCTCTGCAGTAACGCAGGATTGTCGCTGCTGTTGGAGTAGGTAACACTTCTGAGGATGGTCTCGTAATTGGCTGTTGTATCCGGGCCGGTAAAGGTGAGAGTGCCAGTAGACGAATCCCAATTACCGGTGATAGACCCGGTTGGGGTAAAGGATAGGGTGTCCTCTACGGCAATATAATTTTCTATTCTAACGGTGGCATTGAGAATGCCGTCAGGGTCTGTATCGTTTAAAACAAGAGATGGGGCAATGAACTGTGGAGAATCATTTTCGATATAGGAAAGTGGGGATGCGGTTGTTAGTTTAGGAATTTGGTTGTTGAATATTACGGACGTTGATGTAAAGTTGTTGGTCATTACAACATCAAGGTCTCCGTCTGCATCAAGATCACCCAATTCTACTCCGCCATTTGTATTGTAAGTGGTTAGATTGAGGAAATCGCCTGGGACAAAGTTTCCACTACCGTCATTTAGCCAGATTTCTCTGTCATCGTCAGTGTCGAAGACCAGATCAAGGTCGCCATCATTGTCGAGATCGCCGGATTCCACATCCCAGCTTATCAAGTTATAGGGCAGTAACTGGTTTAAGGTGAAGTTGCCGGTCCCATCTCCAAACCAGATTTCGTTGTCACTGTTGGTGGCAAAGGCGGCATCCAGGAATCCGTCGCTGTTGTAGTCTCCCAGGCTGACTCCATGGCAGAGAGGGGCTGAGGAAAGGAGAGGTGCTATAGTGAAACTGCCGGTGCCATCATTGATCCATACCTCACGATCAGAGTCGGTGGCAAAAACCGCGTCGAGAAAGCCATCACTGTCAATGTACCCTAGCTCTACATCATAACTAATTGCAGAAAATGGCAGTAATTGATTCTGGGTGAAAACTCCGGAACCGTCATTGATCCATACTTCATTATCCGAATTGGTGGCCAGAATAATATCCAGGTCGGTATCGTTGTCGATGTCACCTAGTGTCGCTCCATAAGCAGTGGATCCTGTCGCTATTGCCGGTCCTACAGAAAAAACACCTGCATTATTGAGCCATATCTCAGCCCCAGAGTCGGTAGAGAAAACGGCATCTAAATCAGTGTCGCCATCAATATCACCAAGAACAACATCAAAAGCAACTGTTCCCTCAAACCATGGTAATCCCTGAGCATAGGTGAGGGAGCCAAGTCCATCATCGTTCAGCCATACTTCCCGGGTGGTATCAACGGCCATTACCACATCAAGATCACCATCGGCATCAATGTCACCCAAGGCGTAGTCATGGTGATCTCCGGCTGAACTAATTACTTGGCCGCTGTCATAGAGGATAAAGCCAGGGGTGTTATTAAACAATAATTGATCAGCAAGACCTGAGTAGGTAAAGTAGGCGTCTAGATATCCATCACCGTCAACGTCAACAAGTTCAACGCTTGTTGCATTGCCTAGGTATGGAAAAAATTCTCCGGCAGAAAAAATGCCTGTTCCGTCATTATAGAGGAACTCGCTTGCTTCTGCTGCATTGGCAATGAACACATCCAGATCGCCATCGTTATCGACATCTGCAAATTCAATGTCTTGGCTTATGCAACCAAATGTTTCTAGCAATTGTCCTGGGTCAGTAAAAACACCAGTGCCATCATTAAGCCATAGGTCGTTTGCGCCGCCGGTATAAGAAAAAGCCGCGTCTAGATCACCGTCACCGTCCACATCTCCGAGGGCAACTCCTGAAGCATTCCAAATATTACCAGCATTACCAGAATAGGTGTAAGCGCTACCACCATCATTTAGCCATATTTCAGCAGGGTTAGTATCTGATGTCACGATCAGGTCAAGACGACCGTCGTTGTTCAGATCACCAACTGCGGCAGCAGTGCTGATGTTGCTGCCAAGGGTCGCACCTATGGTACTGAAGGTTCCGGTGCCGTCATTCGTCCAGACTTCATCGGTGGTGCTGGTGGCCAGAAAAACATCAAGATCTCCATCATTGTCATAATCTGTAAGTTCGACTGCGTTTGTATCCGTCGGGCCGACAGTGCCCGCATAAGCAAAGAGAGCACTGCCATTATTAAGCCATATTTCGCTGGAGAATGCGCCGTCGGTGGCGATGACTGCGTCAAAATCGCCATCGTTGTCAAGGTCTCCTAAAGAGATATCATTAATAAAATTGGCGGAGGTAGTAATTGGACTATAATAGCTAAAGGTGCCGCTACCGTCATTTAGCCAAACTTCGGCACTTCCGGTTTCATTTACGGTAATGAAATCCACTGCGCCATCGGCATTTAGATCGGCAAAATCAACCTCAGAGTTATCCTGAGTTGAAAGAGATTGGCCGCTATCGACAAAATATGAGTTTAGCAGGATGTCACTGTAAGCAGTAAATGAGGCAATAACTTCCGTCTCAATTGCGCCGGTTTCTGCCTCCAAGTTCCAATCTCCACCTTTCACAGTCGCACCAGTTGTGTCAGTTGATGCCGCAACATCGGCACCAGTCAATTGGGAGATTTGGTCGATTAAATTGGCACCTTCAGTTCCGGAAGCAACGTTACATCCATAGATCATGATATCGGCATTTTCTGATAAGGAATCTGCCCAGGCTCGGATATCTTCAGTATGAGAATATATGGTGTCAGAATTTAGAGGGGTTGAGCCAAAATCAAGTTGGCCGGATGAACCGTGGGAGACGATGTGGATGGCCTTCAAATCCTGGAAGGAACTTAGTTCTGTCGTAATCTGCTCAGTTGCGTCTATATTGCTTTTTAAAATAATTGTTTGGGTGCCTGGTTTTTCCTCGCCGATCAGTTCCTGGTAATTTTCAATTGCGGAATCGACAAAAATAACTTCTTGTATCTCATTTTCGCCAGGGGGGCTGTACCCCTTGAAAAGAGCAAGGATATCGTCTTCTCCTTGCTCTTTGTTTGAAATAGAGCTTTCAGGTTCAGAAGTTGGGTGGCTAGAGTCATCCGTGGTTTCCACAAGGTCAATAAGTCCGGCAGCATCAAACATGATTCGGGGCTCAAGCGCCATCATATTCGAGTGTGGTGCGGCAGCGGGGAGCTTTTGCCTTTTTGGGGTTTCAGTTGCGGTTTTTTTAGGAAGAAAAATCATTTACATATTCCCCCGCTCTCTTTAAGGGTTTTAACCAGTTCTTTTGCACTTTCAAGGGTTATGCCCATATCAAGTGCCTGGTTTATTAATTGATTGAAATCATCTTTAGTTGGGTTTTGCATACCCCTTAAAACTGCTTCCATGGCTTTTTCAACTTTAAGGTTCTTATTTGCCATAGCTTTCTGTAGGATTCTGGCCGCCTCTTTGGGATTATCTTGAACCTGCGCAGTCAGTTCAGCCATTTCCTGGGTTTGTTCTTCTGCTGATTGCTCTTCCTGTTGTTTTTCTTCCCCCCCAGCTTCATCATTGTCAGCTAATGTATCTTTGACCTCTGCTTTGAGTTTTTGTGCGTCATTTGGCGAAAATTTAGCAGGAAGCAGGAAGGAACTTCCTCCTGTATGCCCGCTCTTGCCTGCATCTTTTGTGACACGGAGAGTAAACTCTTTTTGGAAACTTTTAAGGTCATTGCTGGAGAACTTTCGCGGTTGGGGGATCATGCTGTTGATATTGTTGACGTTGGTTCCGTGGCCTGGTTTTGATATCTCAACGAGCCCTGTGCTGTTTCTAAAGGTTATTCCTTTGCCACCCTCAAAGAGGAGGGAGGTCTGGTCTCCCGTTACTTTTCCTGTGTACATGGAGCCTCTAATGCCGATATTCCCAGAGGGGGTTTGGGTGTTGAAGTTCTCCGGGGATGTTTTAGTCAGGATGCCTCCCATGACCCGAAAAACTCCTTCTGTCACTTTGGTATCTAATTTGCCGCTTTGGTCTTTATTGAGAATATATTCAGAAATCAGCAGGGAAGTTTTGCGGCCTAAACTGACAATGGTATTGTCGGTAAACATAATTTGGATGCGGCCATTTTTTGCGGTGGTTAGTTGGTCATTTTGAAAAAGTTCAGACTTTACCTTTAACTTTCGCGAAAGTCCCTGAAGGTCAGTTGCCTGTGCACCTCCTCGTACCGCAATGACTATGGCTGCTGGAGTTGATTGGGTTGCATGACCTATGTCTTGTATCAATAAAACAGATGCAAATAGGAAAAAAAATAACAATTTGCCTACGGTTCTTGAATTTACAGATTGTATGCGGCAGCTGTTTAGCATTTTTTTAGTATGTGGTTTAGGTATTGTCTCTCAATCTTCGAGAAGTTGGGGCATACCTTGCATGAATGAGACCAAGTTGGCCCTGGTTTCTGCGGGAATGTCAGACTCCAGGGCTTCCTGAAAATACTGTTTGGCGGTTTCAAAAGAACCGAGATTGTAAAATGATTTAGCCATTTCAATTTTGGCTTGAACGGCGTTGGGATCGATTATAAGAACCCTTTCAAAAGCCATGACGGCGGTTTCATAATCATGTACAGATCGGGCGCTGAGTCCAAGTTTGAAATTTACTTCAGGGTTGTCGGGTTCGAGACGAAAGGCTTGATTGAATTTTTGCATGGCCTCTTGCGGTTTTCCTTCTTGCCCCAATTGATCACCGGCTTTGATTAAAGATAAGATGTCGTTCTCGGTTTGGCCATATAGATTCTGAATCATAAAAGCGGAAAATATGATGGCCAGGAAGACAACAAGGGGTAGTGGTAAATTTTTGAAGCTATCTGATATTTTCATTGTCCAAAATTCCGTACGGGCCGACGGTTAAGTTCCTATGCATTATATAGGTTGGATTTTCTGTGCCGGTGTTGTTGGTTTTATTCTGTCCTGTCCAATATGCCTGATCTATAGAATACGGGTTTATCTTCGTTCCTTCAAGAACTTTTCCCTGTGGTGTCATGGTTAATTCGTAATTGGATCCGTTCATGGTCACCACTTGAGGGAACCTGTTATTTGCAGGTGTGTCAGATAGTTGTTTAGCTAATGCTTTTAATTGTTTGGATTTACTGGCAGCCAAATCTTTCAAGAGAACCTGGACGTTTTGTGAAGCGGGGAAAAAATTCTTCTGATTCCTATTTTCTCCTTTTAATCTAATCTCATGGGAGGAGGGACGTATTTGATCGATGGGCACAGGCTGTTGTAGGTTTACCAGGGTTTGTTCAGCTGGTGGTGTCTCTGGGGCCCGTGGCTGCTCAGTCTGTTTTCTTTTGTAAATTTTGCGGTTTTGGTACAGAGGGCTAGGAGATTCGCTATATTTCTGCGCGCTTCCTGTCTCCTGGATGGGTTGTGCCTCTTCTTCTGGGCCTAAGATAAAGGTCTTATTCCCGTTGTTGAGTTGTTTGAAGGCAAAGGGATTTGGGACGGAATATGTCGTTTTTGTACTGGAGGCAAAATAGGTCAGAACTTTTTGGTCATGGCTTTCCATTATGCTGGCCAGACCTCGGTCGGCGTTTGAGCTGATTGTCTTGGGAAGGGGGTCGTAGCCAATTGAGTTATAGATGTTGCCAATGGCCCCTTGAAGTTCAGAAAAGGTAATCCCGAGCTGCATTTCTGCCGACAGGGCATTCACCTTATTTCGTATTTCCTCAAGCTCGTTGCCTGTTTTTGTTTTTTTTGCTGCATCTGTATGCCAAAGTTTGCGTTGATGCACCTCATCAAGTTGGGCGACGATTTGATACTCTTTTAAAGACAGATGGAATTGTTGTTTTGAGATGTTCACCTGACTGAGGACCATCATGGAGGCTGCCATGTGTCGTTGTTTTGCTAGGTCCCTTTGTAAGGTGGCGTTGCTGATCGCAGTTTTGGATGAGAGCAGATTGAAAGCGTTCCAGGAAAGGCTTAAACCGGCATGCATCCAGCTGTTATTATAGAGATAACTGTTGCTTTCATAATTTGCCCCGGTGCTGAGCTCGATACCAGGCAGCATCCTCAGCATGGCTTTTTTTATTTCATGGGAGCCAATTCGTTCCTGGTATGCCTCTGTCCGTAATTCAGGCCGCTGCATAAGGGCGTATTTTTCCAGCAACTCCAAAGAGAAATCAGGATACTCAAGGGATCTTTCTTTGGCAGTTTTTAGTGTGAACTTAATACCAGGCTTTACATTCATTAAGTTTGCAAGTTCGGTTTTTGCCAGGGCAAGATTTCGCCGCATATTCCAGAGCTGCTGGACTGTTTCGAGAAGTTCCTGCTGATAGTCGAGTACCTTTAATGGTTTGTCTGCCTGGGCTTTTTCCATCTGTCGGGAGCGTTGCAGAGCAAATTCAACCTCTTTCACAAGTCTGTCCATTTTGGGGATGATTTTTTCGGCACTCACAGCCCGCCAGAAGGCATAACGTATTTCCTGGGCAATATTTTGGGCTGCTTTACGCCTTTGTTCCTCAGCAATAAGGACTTGGTCTGCCTGCTGTTTCGCCTGCTGATAGCCAACGCCAAAATCAAGGATGTTCCAGACAAAGATAAGGTCGGAGGTGAAATTATGTTTTTCTTCCGATATGCTAAGGTCGGCGGTCGTTGTTGTGGTGCCGGTGGTCAGATTTTTACTGAAAGAGGCGTTGTAGTTGTTTCTGGTGTTGTAGCCAGCGGAAGTGACAAGCTGGGGCAAGAGGTCTTTTTGGGCCTGGACGAGTGCCCCTTTTGCCATGGCATTTTCCATGAGTTTGACTTTATGATTCAGGTTGTATTTTATTGCCCTGGTCATGGCGTCATAAAGTGATATTTCCTGATTGAGCGGTTCTTGTTGGGCAAATATTTCATGAAGGTCATCTTTTGCTTTTTGGTTGAGTTCTTCCGGGGTAAACGGAACAGGAGATATTGCACAGCCCGTTGATAGAATGAGGAGCAGGAGAGAGTTTAGTAGTATAAATTTAAAAGATCTCTTTGTCTCTGGTGGGCATGTTTTCGAGAAACGATTGGCAAAAAGAAGAGGACTTGTTGGTTTGTTCATTAGAGTTACCACTCCAAATTTGTATATTATAATCCTGGGCAGAGCGATGTCCTACTTCCATCGCTACAAAGATAATTAATAATAATCGATCAGACCAGGATAAGGTCGGGTTTTTATAAAATTTTCCTTTTAAGGAGTATATTATATTACCTTCGGAATATTATAGAAAAACATAAATAGAAGATGATAATATGATTGAAAATGGTATGAATAAATTTCTTTGTTTCTTAGCTGCATATATCGAAAATACAATTTAAAAAAGAAGAGGGGACGCATTATGGGAACAAATAATGTAGTTTTTCTTGAGGTTATTGAATGGTTTGATGAATCCGGGCAGGAGATGGTGCATCGTATCCCGGAAGAGGGGTCCGGTGAAATTAAATATGGTGCTCAGCTGGTTGTTCGTGAAAGCCAGGCCGGTGTTTTTTTCTATAATGGTAAGGCTTGCGAGGCTTTTGGGGTCGGACGCCATACCCTGAAAACAGCCAATATTCCCATCCTCACCAAAATTCTCTCTATCCCTTGGGGGGCAACAAGCCCTCTACGAGCAGAAGTTTATTTTGCCAATCTCAAAACTTTCGCCAATTTAAAATGGGGTACCAGAAGTCCCGTTGCATTTAAAGATTCCGAGCTGGGGCTTATCCGTTTAAGGGCTCATGGTGTTTTTAATATTCAAGTGGTGCAACCGATCCTCTTTATCAATACCCTGGTTGGCACCATGCATAAATTTTCAACCAATGATATTGAAGATTATCTCCGTCGTGTCATTGTCTCTCGATTTAATGATCATCTCGGTGAACATCTCGACACCGTACTCAATCTACCAGGCAGATATGAGGAACTTTCCAAGGGCCTACAGGAAAAGGTGCATGAAGATCTTGGTCGCTTTGGGCTTTCAATGACCGGCCTTTACATAACTTCTATAACTCCGCCTCCTGAAGTCCAGAAAACCATCGATGATCAGAGCCGCCTTAACGTCATCCAGGACATGGATAAACTGGTGAAGTTGAAGGCTGCGGCCGCAATGGAAAAAGCTGCTGAAGCCTCAGGAGGTGAAGCCGGGGCAGGTTTAGGGATGGGGATGGGCCTGATGATGCCGGCAATGTTTTCTTCTTCTTTCCAGGGGCAAAGCGTAAAAGCAGAGTCTCAACAGCAGGGCGGAGGAGAAAACGAAGCTGAGCAGCTTTGTCAAGATTGTAAGCTGCCTGTTCCTAAAGATGCGCGTTTTTGTCACCACTGTGGGCATCAGATTGTTGTTTTTAGTAAATGCGCTACATGTGGGAAAAATCTCTCTTCCAGTGCTAAATTTTGTTCACGGTGCGGGGATCCTGTTTCAAAAACTCCCACTGAAAAAATATGCTCCGTCTGTCAAAAGGAAAACTTGGCGGAATCAACGTTCTGTAATCAATGCGGTGAAAAAATAAGCTGATCATGAGCTTTCGGGTAGAACATAGTTGCCCTCAGTGTGGGGCTCCCATTGAGTTTTCAGAGACCGACCATCTTATTCAATGCAACTATTGTAGTGTAAAGAGTTTTTTGGCCGCTGAAGAATATCACTTTGTGATAACTTCAAAACTAGGTGGGGAACATATCCTTGCTCCGTATCTTCGCTTTCGGGGGACGGAGTATTATTGTGATACAAAGGGTGTTGGGCACCGGATTGTTGATTTTACCCAACTTGGTCTATCCATGAAATCTTTGCCCGATTCCCTTGGTGTCCGTCCCCAAGCCCTAAAACTCAAATTTGCCGGCAAGGATGATGGCCGTTTTCTGAAAAATTTTCTTACCTTGCCGGAAGCATTAAGCAAGGCTGAAAAGGCAGTAAGAGATATACGGCCTCTTGATATCGTGCATCGGGCCTATATTGGTGACACGGTCAGTCGAGTCTATCTCCCTCTGGCAATCCAAGATGGAAAACTCTTCGATGCTGTATCCAGCCAGATGATCGGCAATCTTCCCAAGGATCGGGACATTTTTGAACCTGCCTACGATAGTGATGCTAATTGGCAGCCCGAATTTATTGCAACGATTTGCCCCCAATGCGGTTGGGACCTAGACGGGGAGTCTGATTCAATTGCCTTGAGCTGCAGCAATTGCGATACCCTATGGAAAATAAAGGACGGCCAATTAATTGGCTTGGACTATCAGGTTATGTCCGGGGGCGAAAAGGATTGTCTCTATCTTCCTTTCTGGAAAATGGAGCCGGAATTTTCAGGTATTGAAATGGATTCCTATGCCCAATTTTTAAAAATCACCAATCAGCCAGTGCTGATACGGCCTGAATGGGAAAACAGAAAACTGTTCTTCTGGACTCCCGCCTTTAAGGTGCGGCCTAAAATATATCTGCGCCTGACCAAACAATTGACCGTATCACAAAAAGAGTTTGAACCGGAAATGACCCTGCCTAAAAAACATCATCCCGTAACAATGCCCGTGGCCGAGGCGATTCAAAGCCTGAAAACCGTTTTGGCTTCCGCAACTTGTAATAAAAGGAATGTTTTGCCTATATTGGCGGACATATCCTGTACTGTTCGTAATTTCAGCCTCGTTTATCTGCCATTTTCGGTTGGGCACCATGATTTGATTCAGGAACAGTTCAAGATTAACATCAATAATAAGGTCCTTAAATATGGCAGGTATTTATGATTGTCTGTCGTAATCTTGTGTACTGTTGAATTGGTTATTTGTAAATATTCGGTTTGAGCTAAAAAAGTTAAATAAACCGAAAAACCCGTAAGTATTCGGCATGACTGGTGTTTGTATTAGTAGTTTTTTTGCTTTTTCCCTGCTATATCAGGGGAGGTTTGTAACGAGAATTCGAAAGGAGAAAATATGAAAAAAATAACAACTTTTCTTGTCTTGTTAGGATGTGTATCTTTTTACTCACTCTCAGTGAGTCAGCAGGTCTTTGCCGCAGATACCATTAAAATCGGTGTAGCAGGTGCCCATAGCGGCGATCTTGCATCCTATGGCCTGCCCACGGTAAAGGCGGCGGAGCTTGTTGTCAAAGAGGTAAATGCTAAAGGCGGAATCCTCGGCCGTCAGGTTGAACTGTTGCCGGAAGACGATGTGTGTAAACCGGAAGTTGCCACCAATACGGCCACAAAACTAGTTTCTCAGAAGGTTGACGCGGTAATCGGCCACATCTGCAGTGGTGCAACCAAGGCCGCTCTTGGGATTTACAAGGCCTCAGACCTTGTAGTCGTTTCCCCCTCAGCAACCAATCCTGCTCTGACCCAAAGCGGTGATTATCCCAATTTTTTTCGGACGATCGCCTCTGATGACGCTCAGGCTAAAAGGGAAGTTGATTTCGTTCTTGATGTGCTCAAGGTTCGGAAAATTGCTGTTATCCATGATAAGGGTGATTATGGCAAGGGGTTGGCCGAGTTCGCCAGGGATTTTCTCATTCAAGATCCGAGGGCTGATGTTGTTTTGTTTGAAGGTGTAACCCCTGGTGCAGTCGACTATTCAGCCATTGTTCAGAAGATTAGAAGAAACAAGGCCGAGGCCGTTATTTTTGGAGGATATCACCCCGAGGCATCAAAAATAATCACTCAGATGCGTAAAAAAAGGATTAAGATCCCTTTCGTATCAGATGATGGTGTTAAAGATGATACCTTTATTAAGGTAGCCGGGAAATATGCGGAGGGCGTTTATGCCACCGGTCCAATGGATACATCCAAAAATCCTTTGACTATAAGTGCCACCGAAGCGCACAAAAAGAGCTATGGTAAAGCTCCTGGAGCTTTTTTTCTAAATGCCTATGCTGCAGCCCAGGTGTTACTTAATGCTATTGAAAAGGCGGGCTCCACAGAGATTGAAGCATTGACCAAGGCCCTGCGCAGTGAATATATGGAAACGCCACTGGGGTCTATCCGTTTTGATGAAAGAGGCGATGCAATCGGGGTTGGCTTCTCGATGTTTCAAGTTAGAAATGGCGCCTACGTGGAAGTAAAGTAATTGGAATATTTTCTCGAACTGTTTTTCAGCGGCCTGACCAGGGGCAGTATATATGCGTTGATTGCCCTTGGTTACACCATGGTATACGGGATCATTGGTCTGATCAACTTTGCCCATGGGGAGATTTATATGATTGGGGCGTTTACTGCTCTTATCGTGGCCAGTGTCTTGACCGTTCTAGGGTTTAATCAGTTAGCGATTCTTCTTTGTGCCGGATTTGCTGCAGTTGTGTACTCTTCGGCTTATGGCTACACCGTTGAGAAGATAGCTTACAAGCCCCTGCGAAATGCCCCCCGTCTGTCTCCTTTGATTAGTGCCATCGGTATGTCCATATTTCTGCAAAATTACGTTTTGCTTGCTCAAACCTCTGATTTTATGCCTTTCCCAGCTCTTATTCCCGAATTTGAATTTATGGAACCGTATGCCCATATTGTTGGCTCTTCTGAACTGGTTATTTTTCTTGTCACCACCTTGGTAATGGTTCTTTTGACCCTGTTGATCAAGTTTTCTTCCATAGGAAAGGCGATGAGGGCAACGGCCCAGGATAAAAAAATGGCCATGCTTCTGGGTATTGATGTCAACAAGATCATCTCTATTACCTTCGTCATTGGTTCTGCCTTAGCTGCAATAGGAGGGCTGCTGATAGCCTCTCACATTGGCCAGATTAATTTCTATATAGGTTTTATTGCCGGGATCAAGGCATTTACAGCGGCGGTATTGGGGGGGATTGGTTCTATCCCTGGGGCGGTACTTGGAAGTTTTATTCTTGGCTGGACTGAGAGTTTCGCCACAGGGTACATCTCCAGTGATTATGAGGATGTTTTTGCTTTTTCTATTCTGGTTCTGATCCTTATTTTTAAGCCCGCCGGGTTACTCGGCCGGGACAAGACCAAAAAGGTGTAAATGATTGAAAAACACTCCATCCGGAGTCTGCGCTTACCTGCGCCCGATCCGACTGACTCACGTAGGACTACTACGCTTCGCCAGTCTGATCGAGCACATCTGAAGCCTTTTTCAAACATTTACGAGTATGTGTTTAGGTTTTGATATCAAATCTAATATTTATGTTAGGGTTATTTAATACTTCCACTTGTTCTAAATATGATAATTGTTGATTACCTTAAGAAGTCCTTTTTTGTCGCCATCTGGTTTATGTTTTTGACCTTTCCCATTATGGTTATTCGGGTTGATTCAATTGAAGGCATTGTGGAATGGCGCTGGCAAAATATGCTATTGGTGGGCATCGGCAGTTTTATCCTTTCACTTGTTGGTCGTTACATCAGAATAAAGCAGGAAAAGGCTGCTAGATCGGTTCAGAAGGGAAGGGTCCAGCAGCTGAAAAGCTCATTGCTGATAGATCCAAAAATGTATCTGCCCGGCCTAGCTCTTATCTCTCTTTTGGTTCTTGTTTTCCCCTTTTTGTTTTCAGTCTACCAGACCAATATAATGACCACCGCCTTGATGTATATCGTCTTAGGGCTAGGCCTGAATATTGTTGTTGGCCTTGCTGGTTTACTAGACTTGGGCTACGTCGCTTTTTATGCTGTCGGTGCCTATTGCTACGCTCTTTTAAATCACCATTTTGGTTTAAGTTTCTGGCTCGCATTGCCTCTTGGAGCACTGCTTGGCGCTCTTTTTGGCATAGTCTTAGGTTTTCCGGTTCTGCGACTTCGCGGTGACTATCTTGCCATCGTGACTTTGGGGTTTGGGGAGATCATCCGGCTTGTTCTTGAAAATTGGAATGAGTTTTCTTTTGGCCCCAGCGGCATAGCAAATATTGATAGGCCTAATTTTTTTGGCATTGATATGAGCCTCAACGAGTCAATTATTGCCCTTTATTACATGATGGTATGCCTGGTTCTCTTTAGCATTTTCATGGTGAATCGCCTCCAATCTTCCAGGATCGGACGGGCCTGGATCGCCCTTAGGGAGGACGAGATTGCCTGTCAAGCCATGGGTATTGATAAAACCAAAACGAAATTGACTGCATTTGCCCTTGGCGCGACTTGGGCAGGTATGGTTGGTGTTATCTTTGCGGCCAAGACAACCTTTGTGAATCCTGCCAGTTTCACTTTTCTTGAATCTGCGATTATTTTGTCAATAGTCGTTCTCGGCGGCATGGGGTCCATTGTCGGGGTGGTTGTTGGCGCACTTGTCCTGATTCTTTTACCAGAATACTTACGTGCCTTTTCCGATTATAGGATGCTCCTGTTTGGTGCCATCATGGTGATTATGATGGTTTTTCGTCCCCAGGGGATTATCGGAAATGTACGAAAAAGTTATCTTTTTCAAGAGAAGAAAGGCTGAGGCTGTCGGCAACTTTCAGCTTTTACCTTTCAACTGTAGTCATTATGAAACCAATTCTTGAAGTAAATAAAATATGTATGGATTTTGGCGGACTGCGTGCCTTGGACCAACTTGATCTGGAAGTGAAAAGTGGTGAGATAGTCGCATTGATAGGACCAAATGGGGCAGGGAAAACCACCTTTTTTAACTGTGTGACCGGAATTTACGCCCCGACCAGTGGCAATATTTTTCTCCATGATATGAAGGGTAAATCTTCTTCACTGAACGGTTTAAAACCCAATAAGATAACTGAAAAAGGCCTTGCCAGAACTTTTCAAAATATTCGCCTTTTTTCTGAAATGACTGTGTTGGAGAACGTGATGGTCGGCTGCCATTGTCGTTCAACTGCATCTATTCTCGGGGCTCTGTTTCGCAATAAAAAAACAGTTCAAGAGGAAGAGGAAATTGTCCGTAAAAGTTATGGGATTTTGCAAAAAGTTGGGATCTCAGAGTATGTGAATGAGATGGCCAAAAACCTGCCATATGGGGCCCAACGTCGTCTTGAAATTGCAAGGGCGCTGGCCACCGAACCACTCCTTCTGCTTCTGGATGAACCGGCTGCCGGAATGAATCCCCAGGAGACAAAAGAACTGGACGAACTTATTGTGCGATTGCGGGATAACGAAGGGCTCTCAATACTCCTGATCGAGCATGATATGAAACTTGTTATGAGTTTGTCTGATCGAATTTTTGTTATGGACTACGGTAGAAAAATTGCCCAGGGGACTCCCGCCGAAGTGCGTGAAAACCCCGTTGTTATAAAGGCATATCTTGGAGATGATTCCTGATGTTGTCTATGAAAAATGTTCAAGCATATTACGGCAACATCCATGCCTTAAGAGACATTAATGTTGAGATTGAACGAGGAGAGATCATTACTCTTATAGGTGCAAACGGTGCGGGGAAAACTACCACCTTGATGGCCATTTCAGGGATTGTTCCTCCAAGGGGAGGTAGCATAAATTTTCTCGGTCAGCCTATTCACGCCTTGCGCCCTGACCGGATCGTTTCTCTTGGTATAAGTCAGGTGCCGGAAGGTCGGCATATATTCCCCCATTTATCTGTTGCTGAAAATCTTGATATGGGCGCCTTTCTTCGTAAAGATAAAGGACAGGTTAAAGAGGATCTTGAATATATTTTTGACCTCTTTCCCATTTTAGCAGAACGCCGTGCCCAAGACGGGGGGACTTTGAGCGGCGGAGAGCAGCAAATGCTCGCCATTTCAAGGGCCCTGATGGCTCGACCAACACTTCTCCTGCTTGATGAGCCCTCCCTCGGTCTTGCTCCCTTAGTGATAAAACACATCTTTAAAATTATAAAAAAAATTAACCAGGAGCACAACACCACCGTTTTTCTCGTGGAACAGAATGCAAATTTGGCTCTTCACACAGCAGATCGGGGCTATGTGATGGAAAATGGAAGAATTACCCTGGAAGGGGTAGCTGACGAACTTCTTGCCGACGACAGGGTCAAGCAGGCCTACCTGGGGCTTTGATCAAAAAAACTGTAACGGAAAGATAAATTGCGATAAGAATATGTGATTATCACTAATTTTCAGCTAAAGTTATGTTCTCCTTTGGGCTATGCATGGATTTATGCGTAAAGTAATTAGTTTATGACTGATGCTTAAGGGAAATTATGGGGGAATGCGGGATTCCAAGCCCGGTTATCTTTTGCAGGCGGTGCAAAGTGCTCCTATCATACCGTTTTGACCAGATTTTTATGATATGTGATGCTGGGGGCGCCGTCAACATAGATGCCTTCTAGATAGGAGAGTTTTCTTGGCAGCTGTTTCACCGTGCCCCTGGCAATCAGGAATGTTGCTTTCCGCCCGACAGTAAGCGTCCCCAGGTTCTCCATGCCGAAGAATCTGGATCCATTTTCCGATGCGCACTGGATGGTTTCCTCCAGTGAATAGCCGGCTTTGATGAACAATTTCATTTCCTCGACCATCGACTCGCCATGGAGTATGCCAATACTGCCGGCACCGGTTCCGACAGCCGTTGTCACGCCTATTTTTTTGGCAAAACGCAGTTGCGTTAGTTGTTCGGCGAGCATCTTTTTCCAAAAAGTCTCGGCGCCGGGGACCGGCTTTCCTGGCGCCACATAGCGCAGGGAGAAACGGCAACACACATTCCCACTGGTGCTCGCACTGTCTAAGGCATTCTTGCTCCGCAGTACGCTAGGAATCCACAGCACATTCTTCTCCGCCATTTTCCTGAGATTGTCCTCCGCCCATACCGTATCCTTATTCGATGGCATCACACCCAGCCTCTAGCGCTTCCTTTACCTGTTGCAGGCCATTGGCAACCACCACCGTCATTTTTCCGCCTTTGTGCTGTAGAATGCGGCGCAGGTCTTCATGGTTAAGCCGAGAATATGGGGGGGCTTCGTCTTCGATAGTGCTGGAATAACCGATCTTGAGAAAATCACCACCTGCCGAGTTGCTAGCTGCACAATAGTGCCTGCTCCTGCAGAGGTGGTCGGATGTTCGAATGTCAATTATGCTCTTCAGCACCATACCCTCTTGGTCGTGCTCCACTAGGTCGGTAATATCATCGTTATTGGCTACTCCCAGCACTCCGTGTACATGGCAGTCGCGGATATGCTGCTCTACCATAGCTGCCTTTTTGGCAAAGCCGGCCTCTGCAACGGATAACCGCATCCTCCTGTCCACGGAGGGCGATCGCGACAGGGAGACGCTGCAGTCAACCAGCGCCGGCAAAATGGTACAGTGCGAAAAATCATCGATTGCAGCCCAGTCATGGTGGGGAAGGTTTGCTGCGGAGCCAATTGCGTTAATAATACCATCCTGCACTGTCAGACAGACTTTCCTGCGCACATCATCGCTGCTGCCGTCGATAAACCCTCCCGCCACTATGAATCGTGTTTCGCCCATGGATATTTTGTTTCCTTATATATGCGGTTGTGCTTTTGTTTAGTTTTCATAAAGTAAAGAGGTACTTCTCTTGCCCAAATGGTAGTTGAGAAAGTGTGTTAACCGAGTTAATTAGCCCCCTAATTCGTGAATTTTATTCTAAAATGAGATTTAGTTAAAATATGAAATAAGTCATCAAGATGGGTCTTTTAATGGGTGAACTCTTTGCTATTATTTCAGCCCAATCAACAAATATTTTAGATAATTTACTTGTTGATGCTGAAAAAAAGATAAACAAAAAAATAAAATGATGAACGATTGGTTATTTTTACTGACCATTTTTAGCCCCATATTCCCCCATTGTTCTGCCTTCTCTTTCATGGGACTACATACGGCAGTTTAGTATTATTTGTTGCCGAATATTTCTAAGCTACTCCCTCTTTCCCCAAATGAACTTGTTCTGAACTTAAAAGACAATGGGAGTTGGGAAATTGACGATTTATAAAAATGGAGGAATCAAATGGTTCTCAAAATCTGTCACACTGTCTGGTTGTGGTTCCCAAGACAAAGCGTCTTTGCCATCAGTGTGCTCACGAAATGAGAAAAGGACCAGCAAACGGGTCAAAAAGTGGATAACACAAGTTCATATTGAATACTGCTCTTTGGATTGCCCTCTTGACTATCTGTTATGTGTCAATCGGGTGATTGAAGCCCATTTTTTGGATAGGCCAAAACATACATTAAGCAATGTATGGTGAATGAAATAACTAAGGTACCAATTATTTTCCGGGGCGAAGAAAAACGGACTACGTACGACTTAAATTATTTTTATGCGTGAGGAGTAGAGAGAAGAAATTATTATAAAGTTAATTATGCTTACAGCCCCAAAATAAAGCTGAAAAATTTAACACACCCAAAAGACATATAAAATTACTGGCTGACTAGAGTTTCGGTTTTATCAGGTGTTTTACAACTAATCTTTTTCGGAATGGCATACAAAGCACCCGGTATTATTTTCACCGCCATTGGCGATCATTGTTGTGTAGTCCCAGCGTAGCATGTCAGGATATTGGCTGCCATGAGCCCTATGGCATGAAAGACAGATTACTGCGGCAGTCGAGCGGGTACGGTTGCTTATGTCTGTCCACCCCACCGGTACAGTTGGATTGTAGCTGTCGACAGGATCATATGAACTGTACTCACCAATCTCCGGCAACAAGATGTCAGCAGGATGTCTTATCCATACATTAGCTTCCAACTGGTTATGGATTGTTTCGTGACAGCCGACACAGTAGGCCGTAATTGTGGGTGATGAACTATCGTCATTAAATTGTATATAATCATCGCTCCGGGCGGAATAGACATTGTGATTGCTGCTGGAGGGATTTTGTTCCCAGTCTGATGATTCAATCCCTGGGACTAAAGGGGAAAAATGTGATGCGTAGTGCCCAGATAAGCCGCGATACCAGCCGCTGGCATCGTTTTCAGGTTGGCCGGCAACTGGATCAACGCTATGATGCTTAACGCTTAAATGACACCCCTCACAGCCATTTTTACCTTTTGCCATCATAGTTGTATTTAGGGAGGGGTCGACTGCGAGACTGAAATGGCAGCCGGTTAGAATACCGCCACCCCCGCCGCAGGAATTTGTGCTTCCTGGCGCATTCGTCAGGGTAGCATCAGGATCTGAGATGCCCCATACATTATGGCCATAAGCATCATCAGTAGCAACGTGATAAAAGTTGCCCCCAGCCAGAGGTTTGTCTGGATAAGCGGTGGTATTGTAGACGATTGGCACCTGGCTGCCACCTATGGTGATGATGGTATCAGTACCGCTGGAAGAGTGACAGCCAACACAGCTGTCTGCCATAAGACTTGTTTGAGCTTCAGCGACCAGTGTTGAACCGTTTTGGGAGTTATGCATGGTATGACAGCTAGAACATGTGCCGCTGACATTTGCGTAAACACTCACTGGTATAATGATCAGGGGGAGTAGCGCCCTTAATACTGAAGAAAATATTTTGATTGCCTTCATTTATGTAATATCTACCTATAGAAATTAGTTTTGTAACGTAATTAAAATACGATCTTTTTCGGCTGAAAATGCGAGGTTTATTTTCCTTGCGCAATAACTTGCTTCTGTTAATTTATACTATTTTGGGGTAAATTTTCAACCATAGAAAATAATAATTACATTATATAGTTAAGTATATCTGACTTTGTCAAGTCAGAGTCCATTCCCGCCTTATGTTACAATACAACCTCCGTAACATATGAGTATAGCCACCAGGTATATCGGCATTGCCCTAAAAAGTATAATGTTATTTTATTGAAGGAATGGCTGCAGCGCCACTCCTTGCCAGTTCTACGGTATTGTTACCTTAAGGTCTGGACAGGTATCACAATCTTTTTGATCCGGCCAACTGTTCCAATAAAGAAAGAACTCATCACGATCAACTTCAGTGATCTTTAACCAAATTTGATAGGTTCCAGCACTGCTGTAAGTGTGTTGAATCAATCCGGTTGGCGAGGTGAACGAATTATCTCCCGAAGGCCAATAGACAGTGACCTTACCATACGGATCGCCAGTGACTGACGTGGTCAAGTAAAAATGGACACTTTTATTAAGCAGCTTTCTTCAGTAGCCACAGTTTCTCAAATTCTTTGGGGCTGACATAGCCAGGATAGGAATGACGCCTATTGCTGTTGTAAAACATTTCAATGTAATCAATGATGTCTCTCTTTGCCTCCTCTCTGCACTTATAGCTCGAGAAATAGACCCTTTCGGTCTTGAGGCTACCGAAAAAACTCTCGGCAACTGAATTATCCCAACAATTACCTTTTCTGCTCATACTGCTGACCATTCCGTTAATTTTCAGCATTTTCTGAAAATCGTTACTGCAATACTGGCTTCCTCTGTCTGAATGGAACATCAGGCCAGGGGCTGGACGACGACGCCATATCGCCATGCGCAAGGCATCCATAATCAACTTCTTGGACATTCGGTTGCTCAGGGACCAACCCACAACTTGCCGTGAAAAAAGATTCAGGACCACAGCCAAGTATAACCAACCTTCGTGAGTCCATATATAGGTGATGTCAGAAACATACACCTTGTCCGGTTCCTTCACTTGAAACTGACGGTTCAACAAATTCGGAGCAATTGGTAAATTATGTTTACTGTCTGTAGTCGCTTTGAATTTCTTTTTCTGCTTTGCGACAACACCGGCCTACTTCATTAGCGTATCCGCTTTGGCGCGGCCACATGGAATACCGTGTGCTTCTCATTCTCTCTTTGCCTTGACGAATTACTGCGTTTGCGCCAAGCATATATCCACTTCTGGATACTTGCATAACTTTACATATAAGAGCTATTGAATCTACAGCTGCCTTTTTTAAAATTTTACGCTCCATTTTCAAGCGCTTGTTTTCTTTCCTGAGGCGAGTTAGCTCGGCCTGGATATAATTATGTGTTCCTGGGGTACCTTCACCAACGCCTTCAACCTCGCGTTTCCATCGACCGAATACAGCTTGGTTGACTCCGAGATTTCGGGCCGCCTCAGCAATCTGGTACCCTTGTTCGGTGATTAGTTTTACAGCTTCTTCTTTAAATTCCTGCGTGTATCACACTTCAGCTGTTTTTTTCAACTTTTATCTTTGCAGTCTAATCCGGATAAACCGGAAATAAGTACCTTAACAGTAGGGGCAACACCTTTAAATTAATCTACTTTTTTCATTTCTTGCCACTCAGTTCAGTACCCCCTCGGAGTCTGAAGCTTACCTGAGGGGGATATATAACACGATTCATATTGCGCCCGTAGTGTTGGCTAATAAAATGATTTATAAGGTACTAATCAACAGAATAAATCGTGTGATATTTTAGCGGAAAGGCTTCTGTCTTATTCGGAAGCGGGAGAAGAAGCTGGTCGCTGACGCTGAGCCATTGGTAGTCAGGCATTAAACGGCGTAATTTCCCGTCATCTGGTGGTTTTGAGTAGGTTGAATTTCGATAGACCACATTTAGTATTCCAACCCCATGGCTTTCATCACTGTCAATTGTATAATTTTTCAACAAAGTCTTGAAGGGGATGTTGTTCTCTTTTGCTAATTTTTTTAGTTCAGGTAGAGGTACTTTAATCAGCACGTATCTGCTAACTCCGCGTTCACTAATTCTTGTAAGAGCCCTTGATTCAGCGCTTGATACATAAACAGTTGAGACGAAGGGCATTTTTTTGAGGAGTTGGGAGGCAACAACCGTGGCGGTTCTTCTTCCTCCCACTGAGTGGTGGAAACCATAATTTTCAAAAAGCTTGTTTTCCAGGTGATTGGCATATTTTTCACCTCTCTCGTAAAGGTCTTTGGTTATGTAGCGATATTCTTGCGCCATCTCTTCGGTGGCATTATCAATCGGCCAATCAACCCTAACGTGAAAATGGGTCATCATGTAACGATTTTGCCGCTTAATAGAAGGGTCGTTTTGGATCAGAAGGGCGTAGTCAATATTGGAAAGGTCAGTGATCAGGTTTGGGAAATTAGGATTATTGAAGTATCTAAGGTTATTGGTGTATTTGTCGTGAAGGGTAACTATTGGCATTTTCTCAACAGCATCTTTGGTCAGTTTGTTATGATCGAAAAAACGAATATATTTTTTGTATTCACTTGGTATGGTGCCCTCACAGAAGATGATCAGGAAATGATTGTGATTACTATACTCGTAATCTACGATTCTGGCTCTAGGCTTGAGTTCCCTCTTTGGAACAAAAGGATACGGAGTTTTTTCACGGAGAAAGTTGCCATACGAATCAATAAGAGCCAGTTGGATCAGGCTCATATCCATTTGGTCGCGTAAGACTTCGTACAGAGATCTTCTGAGGCGGCATTTTTGGCTTAAATGGTGTCGGTAGGGCCAGATTTGCATTAGGGCTTACATTGCCCGCATAATTTGTACCCGGCCTCTTCTGCCTCTTTAGGTGAGGAAAAGGCTGCCGTGCAGGTGGCTGGGTTGAAACTTTTACAACTGTTTTTATGTAAAATCTTGCTGTTCGTGTTGCCTAGAAGCTCCACTTTTTCTGCGGAGGTACCTGCGTGGCTAGATTGACCTGTTGCCCCTTTCTGCTCTTCAAAATATTGGAATGTTTCACACTCTAAATCGCTAAATTCTTTTAATGTCTTTTTCGCTAAGTTATAGAGGTCATATTTTTTCAGTTTATTTAAATCGGGTGATTTAAATATTAATTCATCTCCAGTTCGGTGGATCTCGTCAGATTGGAATTGTGGGTCGAAAATACATTTAAGATAATTTTCCAGACTCAAACTATGTACGCCAAAGAGGATTTTATCGAGCCTGTGTGCATCTAGAGCCATAAGATTGCCATCACATTCACATAGGGCGGCTCCTTGGGCATTATAGTTAAATGAGATGATGTTAATGGTATTATATTCAATGAAAAATTCGTCAAAAAGGATGTTCTGTTTTTGTTGTATTTTTTTGAAGGATAATAGGCACATGGTTTTCTCCTGGCAAGTTTAAGTATAGGGAATACAAAAAGAAAACTAAACTAATTTGTAAATATTCGACTAACACTGGAAAACAACAATAACCAACAAAATGTAAATGTTTGACAACGCTTCAGATGTGTTCGGTCAGGTTGGCGAAGCGTAGTAGTTCTACGTGGGTCAGCCTGATCGGGCATAGCTGGAGTGTTGCCGAATATTTACACTAATTTATATTAGACAATTACTCGATGTGGCTGTCAACAGAAAACTGGTAAATATAATGCCTAGAGTCGAAGAGGAAGGGGGGAGTTTTGGCGATTGGTTTTTTTTATGGCTTTGGAAAGTTTTAATTTTTATGGTTTTGGAGCTTTAGGCTGGCATAAAAAGCAATGGTTGTAAAAAAGGCGGCCATAAAAAAACTGTAAGAGAAGCTGCCTAAATTATCAGCCATAAATCCGGCGAGAAACGGTCCGCTGATCTGACCGATTCCAAAAAGAAAGGTTACAAAACCGAATACCTGGGCTGCTTTAGCTGGGCCAACATAATCACCGACCGCAGCAATCATGATTGATGGAATACTCCAGGCGGTAATGCCAAAAAGTCCAATGGAGAGGAAGAGGAGATCGGATAATTGTGCCGCAATCAGAAGATAACTCACTGTCTGAAGAGTAAAGACCATGAGCAGGATTTTCTTGCGGCCCAATTTGTCAGAAAGAGTGCCAAAGATTAGGCCGGAAAATAGGCTTAAGATGCCGACCCAAGACCAAAGTAACCCGGCTCCCCCTTCCGTAAAGGACATCTCTTGGACTAGGGTACTTACAAAAAAAGTGGCGTAGATTACGTAAGTGAAACCGAAGCAAAAATAGATAAAACCGAGGTGGTAAATGATTTTACTATTTGGAGGGGTGTCGGTTTCTGGAAACAGAGTTGATGACGGGGGACTTTTTCTCCTTGAATAAGGCAGAGTACCAATCTCTTCTGGGGTATTTCGTATCAGTAACATATTCAGGATGGCAATGGTGAGTACAATGAGGGCAAGAATAACCCAGTTATGCCGCCACCCCCCGGCCCCATAAATAATATTGACCGCAGGAATAAGCTGTCCTGCGATAAGGATTGCCATTCCGCTCCCGCCCACCACCAGCCCACAGGCCTTGCCGCTTTCTTCTCTTACAAACCAGGCAAGTACCAGAGACATGGTTATAACATTGGCAAATCCACTTCCTATTCCTGTGAAGAAATAGAGCAAAGCTATACTGGCCAATGATTGCGCCTGGCTGATCATGATCATGGAGAAACCGATCAGAAACAGGGACGAGGGAATCAGGGCTCGGTGACTAAACTTTTTTGCCAACTTGCTCACCAGCAGAACAGAACCAAGATATCCGATAAAATTGATGGTGCCGATAAAACCTGTCTGGGAATTATTCAGGCCAAGGTCGAGAGCCATGGAAGGGAGCAGCATGCCAAAAGCAAATCTGCCGAGCCCCAGGCATGAAAGAATACTTAAAAAGGAAGTGACAATGATGATCCAGCCATAATGAAAGGGAAGTTTGTTACAGAGATATGGCAGCTTCAAGGGTGCGTGGCTGCTCACGAGATCTCTTCTTCCAACTTTTCAATTTTCTCCTGGATATCTTCCCAGGAGGTATAGCGACGTTTTAGGCGGGAATCGATTTGACTGTAGAGTTTACTCTTTTCAGTAAATGCATCCTGGTCATTGTATAAATCTGGATCTGCCAGAGCCTCTTCAAGCTCCTGTTTCTGGGCTTCAATAGCTTCAATTTCGTTTTCAAGATTGGCAAGATTTTTTTTCAATGGGCCAAGATTCTTGTTTCTTTTCTGTCTAAGAAGGGCTTTTGCCTGCCTTGCTTCTTTGCCGCTCACTTTTTTGTCAGATTGTGGTGAGGATGGAGATGTGATGGTGTTTTTTATGGTGTTGGCTGCTGGAGTAGCGGTTTCCTGCGCCTCTCGTATTTTTGAGAGATAATAACTGATATTGCCGTCGTACACGATTGCTTTGCCGTCTTTGATCTCCAGTACCTTGTTTACAAAGGAATCGGCAAAATGGCGGTTGTGTGATACGACCATAATGGTGCCGTCATACTGACTTAATGCCTCTTGCAGGACTTCCTGGGACATCATGTCAAGGTGGTTGGTCGGTTCGTCCATAATAAGCAAATTGGCTGGGGTGGCGATCATTTTTGCCAGTGCCAGCCTGCTCTTTTCTCCCCCTGAAAGGACCATAACTTTTTTATCAACATCGTCTCCTCGAAAAAGGAAGGCGCCAAGCAGGGAGCGTACTCCTGAAATTGTATGATCGGAGTCAACCTGTTCCATTGTTTGCAGGACAGTAATATCTTTGCAGAGATCCTGGGCCTGGTGTTGTCCAAAGTAGGAAACTTTAACGTTGTGCCCGGTTCTGATCTGTCCAGAGTCGTGTTTAATCAAGCCGGCCATGATTTTTACAAGGGTTGATTTACCGGCTCCATTTACGCCGATCACGGCGATCTTGTCGCCTCGGTCGAATTCGAAGTTGATATCTTTAAACACCTGGAAGCTGTCAAAGGATTTACTCAATTTCTCTGTTGCAACCGCTAATCTGCCGCTGGGCGCTGACGGGGGGAACCTAAAGGAGATTTTCTGCTCGGTCTCTTCAAGTTCAATTAGATCTATTTTTTCAAGCTGTTTAACTCGGCTTTGGACCTGCTTTGCCTTTGTCGATTTTGCCCTGAATTTGGTGACGAAACGCATGGTCTGCTGGATTTTGGCCTGCTGGTTGGTGTATGCAGATCTTTGGACCTGCATGCGGATCTCTTTCTCAAGAACGTATTTTGAGTAGTTACCGCGATAGGCGGTAAGTTTACCCAGGCTAAGTTCCCAGGTAATTCCAGTTAGGTTGTCTAAAAAAGCCCGGTCATGGGAAATTATAATTAAGGCACCATGGTAGTTTTTTAAAAAATCTTCAAGCCAAGTTAGGGTCCCAATGTCTAAATGGTTGGTTGGCTCATCCAGGAAAAGAAAGGATGGGCGCATGAGCAGGAGTTTGGCCAGCATCAGGCGCATAAGCCAACCGCCGCTGAAACTGTTGCAGTCTTTTTCAAAGTCAGAGGTTTTAAAACCTAAACCATGTAGTACTGTTTTGGTTTTTGCCTGAATCTGGAAGAAGTCGGAATCGTCTAACTGTTGTTGCAGTTCGCCTTGTTGGTGCAGAAGGTCGGAGAAGTAAGAGGATTGTGGATCGACGGTGCTTAATTGATGGTTTACATCTTCTATGTCTTTTTGGACTTTAATCAGATGAGCAAAGGCAGATTCTGCTTCCTGGTATAATGTACGACCTGGGAGAAAAGAGTTGATCTCTTGAGGGAGGTATCCAATGGTTGCTCGTTTGGAACGAGTAATGACTCCGTGGTCGGTTTCGCTAATATCTGCTAACATTTTCAGCAGGGTAGACTTGCCCGTACCGTTGACGCCAATCAGGCCAATTCTCTCCATTTCGTTTATTGAAGCGGAGATGTCTTTGAAAAGGTGTTTTTTGCCAAACTGCAGGTTCAGGTTGTTTATGTTAAGCATGTATTCTTTATAGTTAGTTTGTGGCGTTGCCAAACAGTTACAGTTAGGTGGTTTTTTAACTGTTTTTTTTTGTTAGCACACCGAATATATGCGCATCGACAGAGGGTGCATGTAACCCGTTGAATAAAATGCGCAGAAAGAAGAACGAGGAAGGTGTGGGGTGGCACCTTGTTAGGTTTGCAGGGTATTTGTCCCTAATATCATTGATATTTGGTTGAGGAGGCCATTGTTGTGCTTGTACTTTTTTGCCTGCTCTCTATTTGAAGAAGATTTTTTATGTATAGGTCCTTGTTGATCAGAAAATGTGCCTCTTGCATGTCTTCTAATGTTTCCTGTAGGATGTTCTCCGTGCTTAAATTATATTTATTCAGACCATTCTGCTCTGCGTTGTTAAGTATGAGGAGTGAGTAGTATTTTATAAGAATTCTGCTGCGGGATTCTCTTCTGAATAAATATGATTGTCCAGCAAGTGTATTGAGGAAAAAGCAGGAGTATTCGTATGTTTTTTTCAACGGCAGGGAAAATCTTACTTGGGAATTTGGACATTCATTGGATATTAATGACCATTGATATAGGTCTGCCAATATGCTTTCAAGTCCTTCTCCTTCATAGATGAATATATCTTTAATGAGTGAAACGTCTTTTTGGCCAAGAACTCTATAGAAATGGGCTGCATTTTCTAGAATCGAAAGAAAATCATTTGATTCACTAGTTATTATAGGAGGGTTGTTTAATAATTTTATAATGATCTTGTTTAAATAATCCGAAATATTTTCACTTATTTCATAAGCTTCGATGTATTCCTGCTCACTTAACGGGGAAAGAAAAAGAGAGATTCTGTCACCTACTTTCTTACACTTATTTTCTAGGATATCGGTGGTTTCATCTTCTGGTAGAATGACAGTATTGTCTTCTGACTCAAGGTGTTGAGGATGTTCCTGCTGCGAGGTAAGGTCGTCGGTGGGGGGCACTTCAGCTGTGTTTGGATTTTCAAGGTTTATATCTTGAATAGCTGGTACTGTACGGGAAGTTTGCTTTTTGTAAATAATGAAGAAAAGGGATAGCAGGATTAAGCAAACAAGGACAAGTGTGAAAGGAAAACGATTTTTAACTCTGGGAGAGATCGGCATATTTATCTTTTGCTAAGTTTTGAGGGTGGATATTTAAAATAAAAAATGTATTTTGGTTTAGTGCCTTATAACTGAAATTCTGTCACAAAAAACAGGTAGCGAAGACTCCGAGAATTCCAAAAAAGAACAATGCTCCCAATATGTTGCTGACCACTGTTAAGGCACGTATTTCCGGTTTATCCGGATTAGTTGCAGAAACCATGTACTAATTATCGAAAAGTCAATGTGATCTTAATGCAGAAAAATATCATCTCTCTGTCGCATGAAGTGATTGAGAGTTGTAAGGGGCCTGTTGTGATGTTGTTCTATTTTAAAAATGTTAATTTTAGCTTGCTTCATCTGTAAGGTCAAATAAAATATGGGCTATAAATCATAGCTTTTCAAGGTACCCTGGAATGGTAATAATATGGCGAATGACAAAAAAATTGGATTCATGAAAAGACTTATGTCGGAAGCTATCCCTTTTGTGGCTAAAAGTCCCGAAATGAAATTGGATTGGCTGACTGGAGTTATTAAAAAAAAATCATTGACTTGTCCAGAGATTACCCCCTATTTGAGTTTGCTCCTTTCGGAATATCAAGAGCTGTCACACTATTCTGTGGAGGAAGTTGAAGGATTTGAAAATTTCTCCAGTTTATTTGATAGTATTGAACGGCAAATTCTGAGAAAAATGATTGAGTGCACAGATTTGTATGATGTTCCAGTGTTGTTGGAATTAATACCTGATCTTGATGTTGAAGATGCCGTTGTGGTTCTGAAAAAGATTCCTCCTCCTTATGAAACAAAACCGCAGGTAATTATAGACAGGTTGTTTCAGGTCGTTTATGAGAAAACTTCCGGGAAGTTACTTGAAAAAGCAGCTGAGTATATAATGAAAAGTGAAAATGTTCCTCTTCATTTTGTTGATTCATATCAGCGCTTCAAAGAGATGCGTGAGGACGAACAAGTTTTGAGCTACCTTTTCCCTCAAGCCAGTGGTCAAATACGTGTGGAATGAAAATAGCCATCATATGACTTTGGGGATTCTACTCCAGCCAAAGTCTAGGCTACCCGAAGTATACGCTTATCAGCGGTAGCATCAATGTTTCTAGAATAAAAAAAAAAGCGACAGGCCTTGTTGACCTGTCGCCTCCAAAATATATTTATCTCTAGTGGGAGAGCTATTTGCCCATGGCTCTTTTCGAGGCTTTAATTGGGTTGATTTTTACTGAAGTTGTCGTTATTTCCCTTTTGATGTGAGTCGCGAAATTACATAGACCTAGTCTCCATTTTGCTTCTGGACTCGTATATGTTTTACAGTATTTTGCGGATTCAGCCTCAATAATTCTATTGCAACCGTCACATTTTTCTATGATTGGGTTGAACATTCCGCTTGTGTAGATTGGTGTGTCAGTAGCTGCCATTTTCTTCTCCTTCTTGCATTCATTGAATGACTTGAACTGGTTGGGTATGATTTAGAACAGCAATACATAAAGTAAAATAGGTTTAATGTCAATGATTACTGTTTTGAACCATATTTTTTTTATGCGCTCAGAGCGTAAATCTTTACAATAATTAAACTTTATTAGTTTCACCTCTTGTGTTTAAATATATTTTGATATAATATATTTTATCTGTGTGAAATGGGTATGTAGTTTGCCGTTTATTTGTGAATAAAAAATGTTCTGGTTTGTTTGTCATTTGGGTAATTATCTTAGGCCTTGGTTTTGTGTAGACACTGCATACAATATTACCTTAGAGCTGGGCGAAACCATATATTGCCAGCACCTTTTTAGAGAGGGAAATTATGCCATATTTTGTCTTTAAGGGTAAAAACTCCTACGGAGAGAAACGTAAAGGGAAGATCGAAGCTGTAAATGAAGGAGCAGCTCGAGGTCAGCTTAAAAGAATGCGGATCACCCCTACCGTATTGAAAGAGGCGCCTAAGGATATGCTGGCCGATATCCCTATGTTCCAGCCTGCGGTAACCGGAAAAGATGTCGTGATTTTCACACGGCAGCTTTCAACCATGATAGATGCTGGCCTCCCTCTAGTGCAAAGTTTGGACATCTTGTCGAAACAGCAAGAAAATCCCACCTTTAAAAAGGTACTACTTGCCGTCAAAGCTGATGTTGAAACAGGAAGTACTATTGCTGACGCAATGAAAAAACACCCTAAAGCCTTTGATGATCTCTATTGTAATATGATAGATGCTGGAGAGATCGGCGGTATCTTGGATACAATTCTTTCCAGGTTGGCAGGATACATGGAAAAGAACATGAAGTTGGTTAAAAAGGTCAAAGGCGCCATGACCTACCCTACCATATGTCTGTGTATCTCAATGATCGTTATGGCCGTTATGCTCATATTTGTTGTTCCCGTTTTTCAAAAAATGTTTGAAGGCATGGGGGGAGCACTTCCAGGTCCCACTCAATTTGTTGTTGATGCGAGTGAGTTTTTGAAATCCTACTTTGTCATGATTGTAATAGGGATTTTTGTTGTTATTGCCTGCGTGAAAAAATATAATAATACAGAAAAAGGCAAAACGAATATTGATAAGTTGCTCTTGGTCGCCCCGATCATAGGGCCGTTGCTTCGACGTGTGGCTGTTGCAAAATTTTCAAGAACCTTATGTACCATGGTTCAGAGTGGTGTGCCCATACTTGAAGCCTTGACTGTCGTTGCTAGGACAGCAGGTAATAAAGTTATTGAAATTGCGGTGTTCCGTGTATCTGATGCAATCAGCGAAGGTCGGGCCATGGCAGAACCCCTTGAAGAAACAGGAGTTTTTCCGGCAATGGTTGTGCAGATGATTAATGTCGGTGAGTCAACGGGTGCCTTGGATGTTATGCTGGAAAAGATTGCCGACTTTTATGATGATGAGGTTGATCAGGCCGTCGAAAATTTAACGGCTGCCATTGAGCCTATTATGATGGTTTTTCTTGGAGGCATGATTGGTGGGATGGTTGTCGCGATGTATCTGCCAATTTTCAAAATGGGCGAAGTGGTTACCGGGTAATTATAACAAAAAACTACTCTGATGTTAGATGTTTTTTAGAAATGCGAAATTGAGGAGATGTTTGCAATGACGTTAACAAAAGCTGATCTTGTTCAAAAAGTTTATCAGACTCATGACTTGACTAAAGTTCAGGCAATTGATGCAGTCGAGAAGTTTTTATCCATTTCTAAAAATTGTCTTGAAAATGGTGAAGATCTTCTGGTAAGTGGCTTTGGTAAATTTAATGTTAAAGAGAAAAAAGCTAGGCGTGGAAGAAATCCGCAAACAGGGGATGAGCTCATTTTAGCAGAAAGAAAGGTGGTTACCTTTAAACCTTCAGGGATACTACGCGATAAAATTAATGAGTGATCAGGTTTTTTTGGTATTTTAGATAATCGTTTTATTTGCTATAAAAGTGTGACGGGTAATACTTATCTTACGGTAATTACCCGTTTTTTATTGGAGTCTACCGGTGACAAGCAAATCTTTATATGAACTTGCCCAGTTGGTTCAAGGTGAGGTTCTTGGTGATGGATCTCTTTATATACATGGAGTAGCTGATCTTGATAGTGCCGGGAAAGATGAAATTACCTTTCTAACGAACAGTAAGAAACAACATCTGCTACTAAATTCTAATGCCGGAGCAGTTGTTGTTTCCAGTAAATTAACCGAGGTCAACAAACCTGCAATTTTGGTGAAAGACCCAATTGTTGCAATCGCTGTCATTCACAATGCATTTCTCGCGAAACCTTTTCACGGGCTAGGGGTATCTGAGAAGGCCCATATAGGTGAAAATTGTGATATTCCCTCAGAAGTTTTTATAGGACCCATGAGTGTTCTGGGTGATCGGGTAAGATTAGGGCAAAGAGTAACCATCAAATCAGGTGTTGTTATTGGTGATGATGTTATCATTGGAGATGACACTATTTTACACCCCAATGTGACAGTGTATAACAATTGTACAATTGGCAAAAGAGTCATTGTCCATGGTGGTACGGTTATTGGGGCGGATGGGTTTGGTTACGCAACTAACTCAAATGGGGGGCATATCAAGCGCCCACATGTGGGAACTGTTCAGATTGATGATGATGTTGAACTAGGTGCGAATGTATGCGTGGACCGTGCAACTTTCGGGGTAACCCGCATAAAAGCAGGGGCTAAAATAGATAATCTTGTCCAGATTGCCCATAATGTAGAAATTGGTGAGAATTCACTCGTTGTTGCGCAAGCAGGTATTGCAGGGAGTACAACTTTAGGCCGAAATGTAGTCCTTGGTGGTCAGGTTGGAATTTCAGGGCACATACACCTTGGTGACAGAACGATGGTTGGGGCACAGTCAGGTGTGCATAATACTCAGAAGCCTGGAACTACTGTGTCAGGCACCCCTGCTATTCCGCATAAAAAATGGCTGAGGGCGAGCATGGCAGTTGTAAAAATTCCTGAGCTCATTAAAGATGTGCGTAAATTAAAAAAACAGATGAGTTCAAGGCAAGATATTCAAGAAGATTAAAAAGTAGAGTAACTGTTCAGGTAGGGTGGCCAACTATCTTTAACTAATCCGGATAAACCGGAAATAAGTGCCTTAACAGTAGAGTTTGATATGTTTATCTCAAAATATTTTTTAGTACTTTGTGTTTTTTTATGATAGGAATCCAGCGCTAACACACTAAAAAGGAGAGAGATGATGGATGAGAATATATCCACACTGAATATAACCGATATTTTAAACACCTTACCGCATCGATACCCGTTTGTGCTGGTTGATAGAATTTTGGATGTTACACCTGGGGAGTCAATAACAGGCCTGAAAAATGTATCGATGAACGAGCCTTATTTTCAAGGGCATTTTCCTGCTGAACCGGTTATGCCAGGAGTTCTGATTCTAGAAGGCTTGGCCCAGGCAGGTGCAATTATGGCCTATTTAACCATGCGCGACCAGATAGGCAAGAAACTTGTCTATTTTGCAGGTCTTGACGGCGTTAGGTTTAGGCAAAAGGTTGTTCCTGGAGACCAACTCATTATGAAAGTGCAAACAGTGAAAAAGAAAATGAGAATGTGGAGCTTGGAAGGGAAGGCTTTTGTCGATGATAAACTTGTTGCCGAAGCAAAACTTATGGCAACATTTAGCTGATTGGCCAAGTTATTTCCTTACAGGCCCTTAGTACCAATTTAACCCTTATAAACTAAACGGCGACTCATTTGTAAATATTTGACTAACACTGGGAAATAACAATAACCAACAAAATGTAAATGTTTGACAACGCTTCAGATATGCTCGATCAGGTTGGCGAAGCGTAGTAGTTCTACGTGAGTCAGCCTGATCGAACACATCTGGAGTGTTGCCGAATATTTACGCTCATTTATCCTTTATTGGAACAGAAATAATGACTATTCATCCCTCAGCAGTTATTGCCCCAGAGGCAAAGATAGAAGAAGGTGTAACCGTTGGAGCTTACACGGTAATTGGCAAAGATGTTGCAGTTGCGGCGGGCACAAAAATTGGTCCTCATGCCTTTATTGATGGAAATACGAGCATAGGTAGGAATAATACGATTGGCCCTTTTACATCGATTGGTACACCGCCACAGGATTTGAAATATAATAATGAACCGACACGCCTGCTTATTGGTGATGATAATTTAATTCGTGAATATGTTTCCATCCATCGAGGAACTGCAGACGGTCATGGTGTTACCACAATTGGCAATGCTAATATGATCATGGCATATTCTCATATTGCCCACGATTGTATTGTCGGCGATAAGATTATAATGGCGAACAGTACAACCTTGGGGGGGCATGTTGAAGTGCGCAACTATGCTAATATTGGCGGAGTTGTGGGTATTCACCAGTTTACCAGAGTTGGAGAACATACCTACATAGGTGGAATGTCAGGGGTGAGCAAGGATGTGCCGCCTTATGTTATAGCCTCTGGGGTCCGCGGCAAGATGCGGATTTCCGGTATTAATAAAATAGGTCTTAGGAGATGTGGATACGATAAGGAAACCATAAAAAAAGTCACTAAGGCCTTTGTTTACATATTTAATACCTCAAGTTTGCTTCTACAGGAGGCGTTGGACAAATCTCTCGATGAATTTCCTGATTGTGAACCCGTTGTCAATCTGGTGGATTTTTTTAGGGCACCAAACAGGATGGGAGTTTTAAGGCAAACCAATGAAAAAAAGTAAGATTGGTATAATTGCCGGGGGTGGTCAGTTCCCTGTCTTATTTACCAAGGCAGCCCAAAAAGAGGGCCGTGAAGTTGTGGTTATTGCCCATAAAGGTGAGACCAGTGCAGATCTCATTGATGTTTCGGACCAGCATCTGTGGGTCAAGTTGGGTCAACTTGGGAAAATAATAAAATTTTTCAAACAGCAAAACGTTTCGGAAGTTGTTTTCCTTGGGACCATAACCAAAACAAGAATTTTCAAGGAGGTGTGGCCTGACGTAAAAGGCCTTAGCCTCTGGAATAAAATTGATACGAAACAAGATGACGCTATTTTGCGGGCAATTGCCGACAGCCTTGAACAAGAAGGTATTGCTGTTCGTGAGTCAACCCTTTATCTACAAGATCTTCTTTTTCCCTTCGGTGTTTTAAGCAAAAAAAAACCTAACAAGGCACAGGTTAAAGATATTAAGTTTGGTTGGGAAATGGCACGGTCTGTGGGAGCCCTGGACATTGGCCAATGTGTCGTAGTCCGTGATCAGTCAGTTTTGGCGGTTGAGGCGATAGAAGGAACCGATGCCGCTATCAAGCGGGGCGGTGGGTTGGGCAGCAAAGATGCAGTTGTCGTTAAAGTCAAAAAGCCAAATCAGGATTTCCGCTTTGATCTGCCTGCGATTGGCACAACTACGATAGAATCAATGCGTTCGGTTGGTGCTGCGGTTTTGGCTGTTGAAGCGGGGCAATCCTTGTTATTTGACAGGGAGGCGGTTGTGCAGCAAGCAAACGAGGCTGGAATAGTTGTGGTTGGCGTAAGCGAAGATCAAGAAGGCAACTTATCCTGGCGTAACTAATCCGGATAAACCGGAAATAAGTGCCTTAACAGTAGAGTGTAACATGTTTATTTCAAAATACTTTTTATCAGTTCGTGTTTTTATGGCAGAAATTCAGCGCTAAGGCACTAACTATCATGAAAGCCATGATCCTGGCAGCCGGTTTTGGTACTCGGCTTTTACCCTTTACGAATATCCGGCCAAAACCCCTTTTTCCGATTTTGGGGTGTCCTCTTCTCCGGATTGTCATTGAAAGACTGCGGCAAAGCGGGTTCTCTTCTATTGTGGTCAATACCCACCACCTTGGTCATCAAATAGTTGAATATTTGCGGGATGAGAAAGATATATTCATCCAGGAAGAGAACGCGATTCTTGGTACCGGAGGGGGGCTGCGAATGGCACTCGATAAGTTTGCAGGTGAACCGGTTCTTGTTGTGAATGCTGACCTGTATCATACTCTGGATTATAAATATATTTACGATAAGCATGTTGCCTCACAGAATCAGATTACTATGGTCATGCATGATTATGGGCGTTTCAATAAAGTTAAAGTGAAAAAGAATGGCAGGATAAAAAGTTTTTCAGCAACGCCTACCATGTTGCTCCCAGCAGAAGAGCTTCTTGCCTTTACAGGTGTTCATGTCGTCAACCCTGGTGTTCTCAGTCACATTCCTTTAGGACAATTTTCAAATATTATAGATCATTACAGCAATTTTATTAATAATGGCGGAACTATTCAGTTCATTAAAAGTATGGATACGACTTGGCGGGATATTGGCACACCTGCTGATTATCTTGATCTGCACGGCTCTCTTCTAAAAGATGTTAACGAAGTCAAGCACCTGATGCCTGTCTCTAAAGGGCAATTTTTTGCAGATCAAAACGTGTCTATCGGAACAAATGTAGCCCTGGCTGATTGGGGTATGATTGGGGCTGGCGCAGTTATAGGAGATAACGCTCATCTTGAGAGAGTGGTTGTCTGGGATGGCGCGGTTGTAGAAAAAGGGGCGGTCCATAAAGACACCATTATTTGCTGATTTCCATGACGAAGAAACAAGTTAAGCACAGGGAATTCATTACCAAGACTTTGCAGGGAATGGATTTACCCTCTTTTAAAAACTTCGAGGCAGAGCATCTTTGCGGAGATGGTTCAGATCGTGATTTTTATCGAGTTGTTTCTCCCAGTGGTGAAAGATTGCTTTTTGTTTTTCCGTCACCGACCAATCCAAAATCACTATTGGAAGCAGGTTCGTGTTTTGCAATTGGTCGGCATCTCAAACAAAATAAAGTGCCAGTCCCCGATATTTTTTATTTTGATAAAATAAGTGGGATTATTGTCTATGAAGATTTGGGAGATACACTTCTTCACGATATCACTTTAGTGCCTTATACCTGGAGTCCTGTCAAAAAAAAACAGATAAGCGAGATAAGCGGAAGACTTCGAGACTTCGAGAATTCCAAAAAGCATAATGCTCCCAAGGCGTCGAAGACTGCTGTTAAGGCACTTATTTCCGGTTTATCCGGATTAGATGATATTGAAAACGGTTCCATGGATTCCTGTGTACATCTTTCTCCAAAGCTTACAACACTCTACGAGAAGGTAATTGAGAGTTTGGTTAGGATGCAAGTCAAAGGAGCCCATGATTTTGACGCTTCTTTTTGTTGGGAAACTTCAACATATTCGAAAAACCTTATGTTGGAGAGGGAATCTGGCTATTTCCTTGATGCTTATTGCCGGAACTTTAGAGGCATAAGCTCTTTTCCAAGAGGAATTGAAACTGAATTTTCCTCTTTAGCCGAAAGGGTTTCACAAGAGCCGAGCAACTACTTGATGCACCGAGATTTTCAGTCAAGAAATATTATGGTTAAGGATGGAAGCATTCATATTATTGATTTTCAAGGGGCAAGGTTTGGTCCTTTGGCCTATGATTTGGCTTCATTGCTCAATGATCCGTACGTTCAACTGCCCACGGATGCCAGGCTTTCACTGCTTGATTATTATATAGATACAATTAAAAAATATATTTTTCTTGACCGTGATACCTTTATTAAGGGATATTATCATATCGCTTTACAACGAAATCTACAGATTCTTGGGGCTTTTTCTTTTCTTAGCAAAGTTAAAGGAAAATCCTTTTTTAAACCCTATATTCAACCAGCCTTGGTTGATCTGAAATGTAAACTGCAGGGACCATTATTTAACGAATATCCAGTCCTTGCAAATTTTGCTGAGGCATTATTGCACACCTAATTATGGAAAAAAACATACATCAAATAGTCGCTCTAGTAGGGCGGCCCAATGTAGGAAAATCATCTCTTTTTAATAAACTCACCAAATCAAATAAGGCGATTATTGATCCGACGCCCGGGGTCACAAGGGACAGGCATTATGAAACTGTCGCCTGGGATGGACATAAATTTATTCTCGTTGATACCGGCGGGATTGAACTTGAGAAAATGACCCAGGAACAGCTTGACGATCCTGAGAAAAGAATGTCTCAGCTTATTAAAGAACAGAGCTTGCAGGCGGTTGAGGAGGCGGACATTATTGTCTTTATTCTTGACGGAAAAGAGGGGTTGCTCAATGACGACTATGAAATGGCTAAATTGCTCCGTAAATCCAAAAAAACAATCTATTATGTAGTCAATAAGGTTGATTCCGAAATGCAGGAAACATCAAGATTGGCTCCCTTTTATGAACTAGGTGTTGAGGAATTACACCCTGTTTCAGCTGCCCATGGTTATGGGATAGGTACTTTCATGGATGTGATGACCCAAAACTTCTTGAGGGACGAGGAGCCAAAGGAAGAAATTCCTGAAAACACCATGAGGATAGCTTTTTTAGGCAGGCCTAATGTTGGCAAATCCTCCTTGACCAATCAACTTTTAGGAGAGGATAGAATGGTTGTCTCAGATATTCCAGGGACAACCAGGGACTCGGTAGATACACTTTTTCAGAGGAAAGGCCGGAATTATTTATTGATAGATACGGCAGGAATACGTAGAAGGGGAAAAGTTAAAGACAAGGTCGAAAAATTTTCCGTGATGCGCGCCTTAAGTTCCATTGAGCGTTGTGATATTGCCTTGATCCTTATCGATGCAGACGAAGGGATAACAGAACAGGACACCAAGGTTATTGGTTATTGTGTGGAGCGTGGCCGTGCCTGTCTGGTTGTTTTAAATAAGTGGGATTTATTGAATAAAGAGAAGAAGAGGCAAAAACATCTTCTTGATGAGGTTGAAAGGTCCACCAGGTTTATCGGTTATTCGCCAACCGTAAAAATTTCAGCTCTCACCGGTTTTGGCATAAAGAATATCTATTCAACCTTGCACAAGGTATTTGAGCAGTTTTCCCTTAAATTTTCCACAGGGAAAATAAACAGGGTCTTACAGAGTGCGGTGGAAGCTCACCCCCCCTCACTTTACAAGGGGCATAGGCTCAAATTTTATTATTCGACCCAGGTCACCACGAAACCGCCTACCTTTATTATTTTTGTTAATTATCCAAAAGGGGTACATTTCTCCTATTATCGATTCCTGGTGAATCATTTCAGGGCTGAACTAAATCTTGACCTGACCATTTTGCGGATTTTTTTACGAGAAAGGCAGAGAAAAAAATATGGTTAAAGCGAGTTCTGACAGGTATGCCAATATACGCTCATTCCTCTCAGCAATGAGCTCAGGGGGGCCGGAATTCACCGGTGCCTCTGAATACCTTTGTAATCAGATATGTCCAGGTTGTAACGAGTTATCCAAAGAAGAATTCAAGCAGATTCTCCGGGAAATTTTATCTCTCCTCTCTTCACTCCTTGATGTTCCCATTGAAGTACATACAAATACTCCAGATCGTGAAAATAGTCTCAATGATCGGTTCCTTAAAGTAAGTCGTAAAAGCGTTGTTTTCCTGCGGGATAATGACCTGGGCTCGGAAGCAATAGTGAAAATGTGCAGATCACTTGAGCACCTTGTCCTTCATGAAATAAATGAGGTTTGTTTAGATGATGAGGGACATTTGCGAACACTTGATTTTTTTTCCGGTCTGCAAGCCTCTCTCATTGACCAGTGGGTGCTGGGAGAAACCCACGAATATCAGAGAAAATTACGGAAAGCAAATCGATATATTCTTCTCGAAAAAAGACGATATTACACTATTTTCAGCCGGATGATAGAGCCGGCTTTTATCATTGACTACGAAAGGCATATTGTTGATTCAAATAGGGCATTTAAAGAGTTTTTTGGTTTGCAGGACACTAAACATATCGGCATGTTGTGTTATGACGTAATGGGGCCTGATGTTTGCGCGGCATGTGCTTTGCACGAAATGCTCGACTCTAAAAGAACGTTTTCAGGTATTGAAGCGGTGATCCCGGTTCTTGGAGAAGTGAAGACGGTTTTGTTTTCCGGAACATTTTTGGGGGACATAAATAGTGAGTTTTCCGGGGGCATTGTAAGCATCCAGGATATTACCTATAATAAAGAGATCGAACAAGCCCTACAGGAAAGTGAGGAGAAGTATCGCAGCCTGGTTGAGAATGTGCCAGATGTTACCTGGCGGTCCGACCAGTATGGAAATATGGTTTACATCAGTCCAAATATCGAAAAGGTGTGCGGTTATCAGCCTGATGAAATTTGTGGCACAGGAGGAGCAGGAAGATATATAAAAATTCACCCCCAGGACGTGGACCGGGTCCGAAATGATTTTGCTATTTTTTTCGCCCATAATCTTCCCTCTGGAGGTCTTCTTCGCAGTCGGCTCTACCAGGAAAAAGCCGCAAAAGATGATAAGCTTATAGTTAATGGACAGAAAAAATATGATGTTAGATATCGATTTCAAAAAAAAGATGGTTCCTGGATATGGCTCCGGGACCGGGCAAGTACGGTATATCAAAAAGACGGGGAGTGGTATGCAGATGGAGTTTTTTCTGATATCTCCGAATTAAAGCGAGCTGAAGATGAACTCGAAAAGCACCATTTTCGAATGGCAGAACTAGTAGACGAAAGAACAGCTGATTTACGGCTCGCGAATAAAATGCTTGAAAAAGAGGTGAGTGTCCGGAGATTGGCAGAGAAAGGACTTCTGGCCTTAACTCATAGGCTTAAAATATCAAATCAGGAACTTGAGCAATTTGCTCACATAGCATCTCATGACATTAAAGAGCCATTGATTCTAGTACTTGCCTTCAGTGAAAGGCTTTTGCGGAGATACTCAAAAGACCTTGATGAAAGGGGCCGAGAATATTTAATTCGCCTTATCAAGGCAGCAGAACAGATGAAAAGTCTAGTTGAGGATTTGTTGGAATTGTCACGGATTTCGTCCCGCAGTTTTTCGGTTGAAATGATCGATTTGACCAGCTTAGTAGATGAGGTTGTCCAAGGCCTTGAGGAGCGAATAAATAGAGCGGGAGGAGAGGTTGATGTTGCTAATCTCGGTTTTCTGAATGGAGATCCAATCCAGCTAAGGCAGTTATTTCAAAATATTATTGCCAATGCCTTAAAATATTCCAATGAAACAAAAAAGCCGTTTGTTGAAATTAAGCAGGGTGAAAGTGATAAAGGGGTTATCGAAATTTTAATAGAAGATAATGGCATAGGATTTGATCCTTCCCAGGTTGAGCATATCTTTGAACCTTTTGCGCGGTTGCATGCAAACTCCGAGTACGACGGAACAGGAATAGGCTTGGCGACATGCAAGAAAATTGTGCTGCGACACGGAGGAGAGATAACTGCAGAAAGTACACCGGGGTTGGGGTCTCGTTTTATCGTTCGACTACCAGTGAAGGGTGAGGTCGGGACCTAAGAATTGAGTTATTTTTTTGAATAGAGCCCCTTGTTCCCATCCCAGTATTTGAGAAATGTTTCCTGGTCTTTGAATTTGAGGGTCAGGGTGAGTTCATTTGTTTCAAAAGATGGTGAGGGAGTTAGAAGGGCGCCCCTTGGAAGTTCAACGGTATTGATAAATCGGTTAAATTCCTTTTTTGCCTCAGCAAGTCTTGGAGACGCAAGGTCAGAAAGGTACTTCATGAGGTTGGTTGCTTTTTGGGGCAGATTTGCATCAGAATCAATGATTTCCTGAAATGCGGGTTTGCTTAAAATAGTTAATATCGCCTCACCGCTCCGCATCTCAAGTTCTTTGCAGATGTTAATACATTTTTTTTGATAGCCAACGCTTAGCCGAAGATTGGAAATAATGTCAAAAAGGGCAAGCCTGTTTCTGAAAGAAAGATCGCATAACATCCTGGCAGCTTTATGGTCAAGAGTCCCTTCTTGCAGCGCCTGTTGGATCGGTTCTTCAAGTTGGGCCAGCGGCAACATCTGCTTGATGGAAAATGTCTGAGCAGGTTGCCCCATGGGCGGTAAAAATAGGGCTGCGGCCTCTTCAATCGTACATGTTTCTAATACCTTTTGGAAGAAAATGGCCTTTTCTATTGGAGTTAGAGGGCCTTTCTGGATTCTCTCTTCAAGAGCAATTTCCCAGGCCGATAAAATAGCCATTTTTTGAGGGATGACCAGGCAGAGGCAGCTTGCTGATTTACAGCGGTCTCTGGCGAATAAAATCCTTTTCTGGCCAGAAATAATAGCGTACAAGCCGGTTGGCTTTTCCTGAAGAATCGGGGGGTGCAGAATGCCAAATTTAGTAAGGGATTGTTCCAGGTCAGGGGGCAGGGTGTCAGCAGCCTCCGGGGAAAAATTATAGGAGTTGTCATCAAAATCGATCTTGCTTAACAGAATTTTTATGGTTTTCATTATGGGTTTTTCTTTAAGGAAATAAGAGTTTGAGGTTTGTAACTTCAGATAGGGCCCGAAAACGGGTATAACCGCCAATTTGTAACTATTTAGCTGTGCCGCAGGTGTGTGTGAACTGGCCTTTCAGCAGATAAGCGAACCTAGTGAGACTTCGATACATCGGTATGCTGGAAGTCCTGTTCGCACGCAGATGGGGTGCAGCTAAACAGTTACTGAGGTTTTTCGTGTGATGATACATACAATTGCGCCTGACTTTTTTCAACATTATTATCCCTCAAGGCTTGTTTCCTCAATAATGGCACTGGAAAAAAGGGTCCAGTCTCTTTTTTTGGCAGGTGGCGCCGTTAGAGATATCTTGATGGGCCAGAAACCCATAGACCTTGATCTTACTGTTTCTGAAGGGGCCTTGGGGGCGGCACGATTTTTTGCCTCTCATATAAAAGGGAATTTTGTTCTGCTTGATGAGGGTGAGGAGGTGGCCAGGGTTGTTTGGCAAGATTTTTGTGTAGATTTCACAACATTCAGGCAGCAAACCAAGAAGATTGAAGAGGATCTGATTTTACGGGATTTCACTATAAACGCCATGGCCTTCCCCATTCGTTTCAGGGCTAATAGTCTAATTGACGAGGCCGATCTTATTGATCCATGTGCTGGTTTAGATGATCTGAAAAGGGGGATAATTAAATGCACCCATGAAGCTGCCTTCACCAATGACCCTCTGCGCATTATTCGGGCCTATCGTTTTTTTGCTTGTCTTGGCTACACCATAGAAAAGGGAACTGAAACCTCCATTGCTAATAATAGAAAACTCCTTGGCAAGGTTTCTCCTGAACGTATTTCCTCCGAACTTCACAAGATAATAATGTCAAACAGGGGCCATAACTGTTTCGTGCAGATGGCCAAATCAGGTGTTTTGTCGATTCTGTTTCCAGAAATTGAGGCAGGCCAAAAGATAAAGCAGCCCGGCAGTCATCATCTTGATGTTTTTGAACACAATCTGGCGGCCTTGGATGAACTTGAGAAACTAGTAGAAAAAGACACCCCTAAATTTCTTGGGGGCGATAACCATATTGGTGAATATCTCAATGACCGTGAGAGAGTGAAAAGGCTTAAATGGGCCGCCTTTTTCCACGATCTGGGGAAACCTGTAACCCATAGAATAATAGATGGGAAAATTACCTTTTATGGTCACGACAACGCTGGAGCAGATTTGTTTGTCAAGATAGCCCGAAGACTAAAGTGGAGCAAGATCGACACCGATCGTATCGCCCAATTTATAAAACATCATATGTGGTTGTTTCACCTGACTAACGCTCAAAGAAAGACCGGCATCAAAGCAAAAGCATGTCTGAAAATACACAAGGTATTTGGGGCTGAATTGTCTGGTCTCTACCTCCTTTCTCTGGCCGATAGTCTTGCTGCCAAAGGTGCAGACAAACCTGAAGATATGGAAAAAAGACTTACAGATTTGTACCGTTTTATACGAGAGGTCATTCGTGAAAAAATTGATCCTATTCTGCTTAGACCTGGTGTCCTTAACGGTAAAGATTTGATCACATATTTTAACCTCAGTCCCGGTCCACTTTTCGGGAAAATTCTCTTGTCCCTGGAAAAAGAACAGGTGACAAACGGTAAAATGACCAAAGAGGAGGCGCTGAAATGGGTTGAAGCGTATTTGGTAACCGTTTAGTACAGGTAGTGTCGAGTCAGATCAATAAAGGCCCAGGATGAAATTTCTCGGTCAAGAAGAAAATTTCCATATCTCCTGTATAAAAGGAGGGATTGCTGAATTGAATGTGGCGAGAATTGCAGTCTGGCGCTTTTTAAAAAAGGCATTTTCTGGGCCTGGCCGAGAAGTTTGACAGTTGCCAGGGAAAGGGCAGTGCTCCTGCTGGTTTGAGCACCGCATTTTCTGCAACAAATGGCTGATTGTTCCGGCATAAAATAAAAATTACCTAGGCCGCCGTCAAGCTTCCCACATTTTGTGCAATGGGAAAAATCGGGCTGGTAACCTAGTCTTGAATAGAAGAACACCAGGAACAATAGCAGGTTTTTTTTGCTAGTTTTTTGATTGTTTAACTGTGACAAGGTATGCGCTAAAGCTGAAAAGATATGCGGGTCTCCGTCATTTTCATGGGTCCATTGCAGCATGAGCTCACAGATAAGACCTGCTATGGCATAAAGAGGATAATTGTTGCGAAGTTCTGTGAAACTGTTTTGCAGATCTGCTTGGTCCAGGGTTGGTAAAGAGTATCTGGCGTTGTACTGGAAATCAAGCAGGGTGAAAAGTTCTAGTTTGTTTACAAAGCGTTTTGTACTGCGTTTGGCACCCTTGGCGATACAGCTGAATTTCCCCTCTTTTGCACAATAGAAGGTTATGATTTTATCGGATTCACCAAAGTCAACAACCTTCAGGACAATACCGCTGCTGTTTCGCAAAGACATTAGTATTTTTATATTTATGGATTAAGGAAAGTAAATATTCGACTTGACCTCAAAAGTAACAACAACCACAGAAACCGTAAATGTTCGGAGTCTCGCTCCTCGCTTTCCTGGGAGCCGTTGACAAACATTTACTAAGGAAAGGAAATCTTCAGAGTTTGTCCTGACCCTTTGTCCAGAGTGATAGGCGCTCCGTTTAATGAGAGCTTCACTCCACCGGCGTTGCCAAGGAAAAGTTTAATTTTCGTCTCAGCATTCCAGGTGTGGGACTCTTCTGGTTTGAAAGTGTATTCTGCTGGATTACTCTCATCAAGAGTAATTCGGAGCCAGGTTCTTTCTGTGAAATGGGCCTGTAGGACGTATTGTTTCTCTAGTTCTTCTTCCGGCAGAGAAATGGTTGAAGGAGCGGAATTTATTTCTGGGGATGTTGTCTCTTCTGGTTTTGCCACCATTAATTCATTTTCAATAATGGCCGAAATATCGGAGGCAGAAGGTTCATCTCCACCTACGAGGCTCGTTTCATTGTCGGTCAACGCTTGATCTTTGGTGTTTGCGATGATTTCGAGGGGGGCTAGACGTTCTTCAACTGCGATGATGCTCCGGTGGTCAATTTCTTCCTGATCTTTTTGCAGCGCGACTGGAGCCGGAAGGCTTGTCTCAACAGAGCTTATTTGTCTGGTGGGCAGGGGGACAGTTTCTTTTTCGCTTTGGATATCATCCTGTTGTTTGTCGCTGGCAGAAGTTTCTGTTGGCGAAATTATGTTATCTTCTGGGGGCTCACTTATTACTTTTTGGCTTATTGTCGGTTGAAAAACACCTTTAAGCAGAGGAGTAATACCGTATTTGGGCAGGAATATCATATAGGCCAAAAAAACTGAGGCCACAAGGATAACGATGCCAATAAAGGTTAGGACTTGTCGGTCAGCGAAGGGGGAAGTGGTTTCGAACAGGTGGTCTCCACTCAGGAAGGTTTTAGCCCCCCTCATACCATTAGAAAAACCCCACTCTTTTTCATAGTTATCTAGGGGGGATTTCGGGTCAATTCGCAGTGTTTCGGCGTAAAGACGAATAAAACCCCGATTGAAAACATCAGCGGGAAGTTTTCTTCTGTCACCTTCTTCTAGAGCGAGAAGATGATTGAGGTTAATACCTGTTTGTCTGGAGACATCTTCAAGAGACAGCCCCTGTTTCAGCCGTTCATCTTTAAGATACTGGCCGAAATGGGTGGTGTCGTCAGTGGGGGCGGCGTTGGTTTTATCTGTGTTGTTCAGAACTCTTTTATGCATTTTAGTAACTTAAAAATTATTTCGAAGTCTGCGCTTATCTCGTACTTTTTACACCCCACAGGGGGGTACTGAACTGAGTGGCAAGAAATGAAAAATGTAGATTAATTTTAATATGTTGCATCTACTGTTAAGGTACTTATCCTTCTTTTACGGTTCATCTGGGTGAGGTTATTCGTAGTGGTTTGAAGATGGGTGCATATGTAAGGGAACAATCGATTCCTGTTGTTTTGGCATGAGTAGTTGGGCGTTAGCCTTTACAGGTTTTTTTTGATATATGCTTTTTCACGAATATCACTCATCCATTTTTCATAGCCTTTTTCCATTTCCTGCTTGTAAATGGCCTCTTGAATCTCGTTTCTGACGCTGTCAATTGGTGCCTGTGTTACTGTTCCACCCAGGTTTGCGGAGACCAATCTTAAAATTTGAAAACCTGTGGGCGTTTCAATAATGCTACTTGTACCTCCAGGCCGCACATCTTTAATGGCATCCAACATGTATTGGGCCATTTCTGCCTTATTAAAGGTTCCGATATCTCCTCCGTCTTCTGCGGATGGGAGGTCTGAGTATTGCTTGGCAAGGGCGGAGAATTCCTCTCCTTGGGAAATGCGGTTTTTAACCATTTCGGCGGTCGCACGGGCTTCTTCCTGGGACTTGGAATTGTATTTTTCTCCCCAGGCAAAACCTATTTGCATAATATGGTATCCTTCTGGTGCTGCAGATTGGTTTTGGTAATATGTGTCGTAATACTCTTGGATTCTCTCATTTGTGATCACAAGCTTGGATCGAACTTCGATATTGATCATTCGTGATTTTAATATCTGGTTTTTGATATTTGCCCGGTAACTCTTTTCGTCGGTTCCCATTCTTTGGAGTTCTTGACTAAACTGCTCGGCGGATATTTTATTGTCTGCGATGATGGAAGCAATCGCAGTGTCAACCTCACTTTCTAAAATTGATATACCAAACTTTTCAGATTCTTGTTCTATGAGCTTTTCCTCAATGAGGCGGTCGAGAATCTCAGTCCTGGCTTTTTGGATTTCATCTTCAACAATATTGGCTGGGGCATTAGCCATAATATTCTGGTAGAAGGGTTTGCCGTGTTCGTTAAGTTCGGAAAGGGTGATAATGTCGCCATTTACCTCTGCGACAATTCGGTCAATTACCTCGGCGCTTGAAAAAAGAGGGAAAGCGAGTAAGCCTAGAAAGGCTGAAAGGAGCATCGTATGTATTTTATGCATGGGATTTCCTGTTTATTGCGGCCACTTATGCCAATCAAGGGAGCATGAATGGCTAATTAAAGGTAGTGGAACTTAGACTTTACATAACCTTCTCAATAATTGCATGCAAGGTATTTTTAATGGTCTGAAATATCTCCTGGGGTGATTGAAGAGATTCAGAGACGATAAGCCTTGAATCAGGTGTCATTCTAACTTTTCCTTTTGATTTACGGATAAACTGAAGGATCTGTTCCGGGGTTATTTCGGTGCTTGTATGGAAGGAAAAGACGAGAGAATCCGGAGATTGTTCTAGCTTTGTTACCTTGTGTCTTTTGAGAAAATCTTTAATTTCAATAATTGTAAAAAGATTCTCAGCTTCTATGGGCATGTTGCCATAGCGGTCCACAAATTCATCTTTCAGATCATGGAGTTCAGTACTGTCACTGACACTGGTGATTCTTTTATAGGCGATATACCGCTGGTTCGGGTCGAGGATGTATTTATTTGAAATGAAAGCGGAAATAGAGAGATTTATTTCCGCCTCCTGGTAGTCATCAACCGTGAACGATTCACCTTTTTCTTCTTTTTTCTTTAGATCTTCTACTGTTCTTTGCAGGAGATCAAGATAGAGATCGTAGCCCACCGCTGCGATATTGCCACTTTGGGACTCTCCAAGAATATTACCTCCACCCCTTATCTGTAGGTCACTCATGGCAAGTTTAAAGCCGCCGCCCAATTCATTGTAATCCATAAGGGCGCGAAGCCTTTGTTTGGCATCTTTTGACAGATGCTCAAGGGACGGGACCAGCAGGTATGCAAAAGCCTGCTCAGAGCTTCTACCGACTCGACCGCGTAATTGATATATTTCTGCAAGGCCAAGCATGTCGGCGCGGTTTATGATTATGGTATTGGCGCTGGGGATGTCTAGGCCTGACTCGATAATAGTGGTGCAGACAAGAACATTGATCTTTTTCTGGACAAAATTGACCATAATCTCTTCCAGAGCCTTGCCTGGCATTTGACCGTGGGCAACGGAGATTCTGGCCTCGGGTACAAGCTCCTGAACCTTATTGGCGAGGCTATGAATAGATTTGACTCGGTTGTGTACCAGGAAAACCTGGCCGCCTCTTTGAAGTTCTCGAATGACGGCCTCTTTAATGACCAGGTCGTCATACTTTGAAACAAAGGTTTTGATGGAGTGTCTATGCCGTGGTGGTGTGCTTATAACAGAAAGATCACGGACGCCGAGAAGGGACATCTGTAAAGTTCTTGGGATTGGGGTTGCTGTCAAGGTGAGTACATCGATTCCGGTTCGAAGCGTTTTTAATTTTTCCTTGTGGGTCACGCCGAAACGGTGTTCTTCATCAATGATCATCAGACCAAGGTTTTTAAACTGAACATCTTTTGAAAGGATTCTATGGGTGCCTATGAGAATGTCAACTTTTCCGGCTTCAAGATCCTTGACGATTTTTTTCTGTTCAGATTGTGAGCGGAAGCGGTTTAGGCATTCAACATTAACAGGAAAGCCTTCAAATCTTTCCTTGAATGTCTGGGCGTGCTGTTCTGCTAAAACGGTGGTCGGTACAAGAATGGCAACCTGACGGCCGTCTTCGATCACCTTGAATGCGGCTCGTATGGCAACTTCAGTTTTGCCAAAACCAACATCTCCGCATATCAAACGATCCATGCATCTCTCTGAAGTCAAGTCGTCGATGACCTCATTAATCGCTTTCTTCTGTCCTGCAGTTTCGTTATATGGAAAGGACTCTTCGAGCTCGTTGAAAAGTGCATCTGGATTTGAAAAAATGTGCCCTTTTACAAGTTTTCTTCTGGCGTAGAGCTGTAAAAGATTGTGGGCAACTTCCCATACAGCATTCTTGATCTTTTTCTTGGTGTTGAGCCAGATTTTACTGCCAAGTCTTGATAAGGCTGGTTTCTTGTCAGAAAGGCCGCTGTATTTACTTACCGAGTTTATCCGGTCGATGGGGACATAGAGTTTGTCGTCGTCTTTATAGATAATGTGGAGAAAATCATTGGCAATTTTGTTTAGCTCTAGGTTGACGATTCCATTATAAATGCCAAGGCCGTGGTAGTTGTGGACAACAATGTCGCCAATGTTTAGCTCTTCAAAGGAAAGGCTGGGGCTGGAGGTGGCAATCCGTTCCTTTTTGCTGCTTACGGATAATCGTTTTGCACCAAAGAGTTCTTTTTCTGAAATAAAATGGACTCGTTCATCTGGTAGATCGAATCCTTCGGAGAGGGAATCCTGGTAAATGTAGACGGCTTTTTCTTTGTTAGCTATCTTTTGAAAGCCAGATTTTACAACATGAGTGGGCAGTTGGTAGTTTTGCAGCATTTCTGCAAGATGAACCGCATGTTTTGGGCTCCGGCAGGTAATGTGAATATGGTGATCCTGTTCGAGCCAGTCCGTCAGATAGTGGGAAAGAGGGGCGAGCAGGCCGCTTTTTTTTCGCTGTAGCTCAATGTTTTGCTTAATGAGCTTATGGTTGCTGGACCTGACGCTAAACTCCTCACATCCGGCAGCAACAACTGGGGATACTTTAGCATCCGTTTGCAGAAATTCTGCATCTATTTTTTTAAATTCATGAAATTGGATCAGTGATGTGTGTTCCAAGGCCTTGTAAAATTCATCTTTTGGCACAAAAAGTTTATCGGTGGGTAAGGCGATGCTTTGAACGCGTTTTGATTCCTCGTAATTGGCAGATATTCTTTCCCAGCTTAATTCCACACTTTTGAGTACTTCCAAAGGCTCAAAGATAAAAATCCGGTTCTTTTCGGGCAGGTAACTCAAGGGCGTGTCGAGTTCAGGGTAGAGGAGGGGGATGAAAAATTCTATTCCTGGAAATTTGAGACTGTTTGCAATCTTTTCGTCTAAAACCTCTTGCTCATCCTTGCTCCAACCGAGAGAATCTCCGGTGCTCTGAATCTGTTCTGACAGGATCTCTTTGCTCTTTTTCGTGTCTGGGAAGAGAATGTCACTGGCAGGGATCAGTTCTATCTCTTCAACCTCTTGTATTGACCGCTGGGTGATTGGGTCAAAAAGGCGCATGGATTCAATAAAATCACCAAAAAAATCAAGTCGAACGGGATAGGTAGATCCTGTCGGAAAAATATCAAAAATTCCACCTCTGACACTAAATTCACCGGAATTTTGAACCAGATTCATTTGTTCATATCCAGCCCTTATAAGAAAGTGCGATAATTCTTCTTGATTACTTTCTTCACCGCTTATTACAATTTCGACCAGGTTGGTAATAAAATTTCTGGGGATAATCCGACGCAATAGGGCTTCAGCCGAGGCAACCATAATAAAAGGTGGTTTGCTTGTAACTGTATTGTATAGGGTGAAAATTCGAGATGAAACTGTATGTTGATCAGGGGAGAGAGGTGTGTAGGGTGGAATTTCGTGGGCAGGGTAGTGAAATATCGGTAAATCCGTTAAAAATGAGAGATCATTGCTTAAGGTGCAGGCTTGCGACTCGCTGGGGACCACGCAAAGAGAAGGAAAGTCCTGCTGCTGGCTGATACCTGCAGCTACGAGCGCAGCTCCGCTACCGCGTAATCCTGTTATATTTGCAGAAAGAGCAGGATTAGCAAGCTTGGCAACAAGGGCATCTAAACGCTGCAAATCAGAATGAACCGCCTATGCTGAAATCCCAGTTACTCTTGACTTCGTCCTCTTTTGGGTCAAGGTTATGGCCCCATTCAAGTCGAAGAGGACCCATGGGCGAGAGCCATCTGAAGCCAAAGCCAGCGCTCTTTTTAATTTCACCGAAATCCCAGTTCTCATTGGTATCATAAACATTACCAGCATCCAGGAACAATACCCCTTTCAAGCCTGCCTCTTCGACCAGAGGGAATATCCATTCAAGATTGCTGTACCACATCTTGCCGCCGCCGATTTTTTCGTTGGTTACGGGGTCAACGGGGCTTATGCTGCCGGACTTAAACCCCCGGATGGTGTTTATGCCGCCAAGATAGTATTTTTCATAAACGGGTAGTTTGTTGGTTTCGTTGGAAATAGCCCAGCCACCTGCCAATTTATAGTGGAGAGATGTTTCAAAAGGTAATGGGAAGTAATAATTTGAGGCCGCATCAAATTTTGTAAATGCGGCATCTCCAGCCAAGACGCCTCCCGCATATTTAACACTTAGGCTGTGATTTGATCCCGAGGTTGCGTCTGGGAATTTATTTCTGCTATCCCTTGAAAAACCAAACTTTACGGCGGATGTGGTATTTATCTCCAATGAATCAAGAATGGCTTGAGATGGATTTTCACCTAATTCTGTAAGCGTTGTGTCATCAAAGGAATAACTGCTGCTAAGATACCATTTCCAGCCAAGAGGATAGCCAAAACGAAACCCGAAGCCTGTTGATTCCTTATCATAATCATCGTATTCGCGAGTCCAATTGAATAGATCGATACCGGCCATGAGTTTGGAGTCAGCCAGATGAGGTTCGGTGAAACTTAAGTTGTACTGGGTTGATGCCTTACTGAGATTTGCCTGTAGCGAGAGCCTTTGACCCTTGCCTAAAAAGTTGTTCTGGCTTATTTCTGACATAAACATAAAAGAGTCAACAGAACTGTAGCCTGCGCCAATGGAAAAGTTTCCGGTTGGCTTTTCTTTGACGTTGACAACTATGTCCATCATATTACTTTCTGCCGTTGGTTCAGGCGTAATTTGGATATCTTCAAAAAAGTCGAGACGCTGCAGTCTTTTTTGGCTGTTTTTAAGAGCAGTCGCGTTAAAGATGCCAGTCTCTTTTACTTTTATCTCACGTCGTATTACTTTGTCGCGGGTTCGTGAGTTTCCACGAATGACAATTCTATTTATGTGGACAAGTTCCTGTTTTGAAATATCAATGACTATATTGATTCTCTTGTTGACGGCATCTTTATCAGTGGTTGGTGTCGCCTCAGCAAAAGCGTAGCCTTTCTCAGCATATGTGTCTGTGATCTTAAGGATGTCATCACGGAGAATCTCTCTGCTGAAATATTTTTCTTTGATTATTTTTGTATTAGAAAGGAGAGAGCTTTTCTCCTCAATCAAATCTCCGGAAAGGTCAACGGTTCCAACGCGGTATCTTTCCCCCTCTGAGATGTTGAAATTGACATAAAACCAATCACCTTTCTGGCTTATCTCCGGTTTGCCTATCTTTGCTTCAATGTAGCCGTTGTTGTGGTAGTAGGCACTGATTCGGGCAGCATCCTGTTGAATAATATCATGGTTTAAAACTCCAGAATCCGTCAGCCATGAGAGCCAGCCTTTTTCTGAAGTTTGGACAATTTTAAACAGTTTCTTGTCGCTGAAGGCTTCATTGCCCGTCATTGTAATATCTTTAATGAAGACCTTACTCCCCTCGTTAATAACAAACTTGACGTCAACCTTTCCTGCTTTGGGATGGATGAGTGCGGAGGTAACTTTGGTGGCGTAGTATCCTTCTTGTTTGTAAAGTTCTTTAATGCTTGCAACAGAATCCTGTATATCTTTGTTGTTGATAATGTTGTTTGGGACGATCTCAATCACTTCAATGATTTTTTCTTTATCCAGTTCCTCTTCGCCCTGGATAATAATTTGACCGATAACATCTTTTTCGATGACATGAATAGTGACCTCCCTGCCTTGCAAAGAGTCAAGCACACTAATTTGAATATCTTCAAAATAGCCCATTTTATAAAGATCTTTAATGGCCTGACGGAGTTTGTCAGGGTCGTATGGGTCACCATCAGCAAGAGGCACTTTTTGCACAATGGCTCCGTGGTCTATTTTCTTATTACCCGTTATTTTTACACTGGCCAGAATAGCCCTTCGGTTTGTGTATGAGATGATTTCCTTGACTGCAGCGCCAAGAAGATTGTTGAGATTTTCCTGCTCTCCTTCTTGGTAGAAGAATTTGACTCTGTTTTTATCCAGAAGATCGTAAACGGTGAAGTCCAAGCTAACCTTGCTTCCGGTTTGAATAGTGCTGCCGATTACGGCATAGTCAGTTGAATCAAGTGGGCTTGCGCTAAGAATCATTTTATAATCTGGAGGCCATGATTCATAGTTAAGAGTGGTTTCGGCCTCGGAGCGCGGTATTAACTGAATGCCAAAGGCTGATAGAGCGGTTTTAAGCTGAAAATCAGCAGCTTCAGTGATGACATCCTGTTGTTCGGCGCTATTGATTTTTAGTGGGAAAAATGCCGTATTAGAATTTTCATCCGCCGCGTGTCCTCTAACAACAAAAAGAGCGAGTAGTGAAATTACAAACCCTAATAAAAAAATGAAGAACTGTCTGGAGAGTTGGAAGACCAAAGGGCTAAATGATCTTTTTTTCATGGGTATATTCATAATTGTTTTTAATTGGTTTTTTTATATTTTTGAGTAGCAATTTATCTTTTTTTGCCGCTTCAATTGACTGGTTTAATTTAGTTACGCTTGGGAGTTTACCCCTGTTATGCAATTCTCACTGAATAGTTAGGAAGTATCTAACTTATTTGTGGTGGAATTTCAATTAGAGCCTGCTCTTTTTTCGTTAGAGATCAATTCAGTACACTAAAGATTGCATAACCCCGAGTCCGTAGGCGTTTCAGAGGCACCCCGCTGTGCGTGATCGAGCCACGCGATTATACCCCTGTATATCACGGGGTTCGATCACGTGCAGCGGGGTGTTCATGGAGCGCTTACCTTTTTTCAATTACTGAAGCTTTCCTTCTGTGAGTGTTAAGCACCTGTCCATTTTGTCAGCAAGGGCATGATTGTGGGTGACCATCACCGTTGTCAAATTTAGGGATTCATTTAGTTCACTGATAAGATCAAAAACATGTTGCCCGGTTTGCGGGTCTAGGTTGCCGGTCGGTTCATCTGCAAGCAGGATACTGGGTTTCATAATTAAAGCCCTGGCTATGGCAACCCGCTGCTGTTCTCCTCCAGATAGTTCCCCCACTTTATGTTGGCCCCTGGCTGAAAGACCTATTTGGTTAAGGGAATTATCGGCCTGATCCAAAAGGATATTTTTATCCATGCCGGCAATGAGACCGGGCATCATAATATTTTCGAGAGCAGTGAATTCAGGCAAAAGGTGGTGGGATTGGAAGATGAAACCAATGGTTTTATTTCTGAAAGAGGAGAGTTCCTGGCTGCTTTTGGCGAAAACATCTTCCCCCTCATAATAGAGTTTTCCACTGCTGGGTTTGTCCAAGGTGCCGAGAATCTGCATGAGTGTCGATTTCCCAGTTCCTGAAACACCAACAATGGAAATCATCTCTCCTCGCAGTAGTTCAAGGTTCAGGTTGTGTAACACCGGAACCTCGAAGTTGTCAGAAAAGGTTTTGTCAATATTGCGGGCTTCAAGCAATATTGATTTTTTGTCTTTGCTATGGTCTTGGCTTGAGAGCATCTGTTTACTCATATCGCAGCGCCGTAGCTGGATCGACTCTGGATGCTTGCCAGGAAGGGTAGAGGGTGGCCGCAAAGGTAATGATTATTGCACATGCCCCAATAAGGATGACATCCTGGGGGATGACATTTACCGGCAGAGTTGAGATGGGATAAACATCGGGTAGTTTGATAAATTGGTATTTGCTCAAGATCTTGCATGTAAAGAGACCACCAAGGATTCCCAAAACTGTGCCTGAGACCCCGATAACCAGGCCCTCATAGATAAATATCTTCATAATATTACTTGATGTAGCACCCATGGATTTGAGTATGGCTATGTCTTTCGTCTTTTCCATAACGACCATGATCAAGGTGCTGACAATATTAAATGCGGCAACCAGGACAACCAAGGCAACAATGATTGACAAAGCGGTTTTTTCAAGCTGTAGGGCTGAAAATAGATTTTTATTCATCCGCATCCAATCTTTGGCAATATATGACGGGCCTAATTCCTCTACAATTTGTGCGGAAATTTTGTCAGCTTTGTAGATATCAGCAAGTTTCAGCTCGATACCGTGGACTGTTCCGGCCAGATCAAGAAACTCTTGGGCGGTCTGCAAAGAGACGTAGGCCATAGAGGAGTCGTATTCGTACATGTCCGTCTGGAAAATACCAACAACTCTGCAGGTTCTAATCCTTGGTATTATTCCTATGGGCGTTAAAGGGCCAGAAGAAGAAAGAAGTTTTATGCGGTCATTTTTGAATACCCGTAATTGGCGTGCTAGTTCACTCCCCAGGATGATTCCAGGGATTTTACCAGTTTCATCAGAGCTTATCAGGTCTGAGATGTGGCCGCCTTCCTGAAGGTGGTCTTCAAGTTTTATAACGGAATTGGCTGATTCGGGGGCAATGCCTCGCAGTATTGCTCCGGTTCCTCCGTTGCCACTGGTGATCATGGTTTGGGCATAGAGATAAGGAGTTGCTGCAATAACACCAGGGATCTCTTTTAAGCGCTCTTCGGTTGCCTGATAATCATCAAGTACATCACCCATTCTTTGCACAACTATATGGGAGTTTATTCCCAAAATTTTGTCGCGCAGTTCATTGGTGAACCCAGTCATTACGGCAAGGACAATAATAAGCGCCATAACACCAATCATCACGCCAGCAACTGAAATAATAGAGATGAGAGAGATAAAACTCTGCTTCCGTTTTGCCTTTAAGTATCTGAGGCTGACAAACCATTCGAATGACAATGGGTAATATCCTAGGGGTAGGGGGTAATATTAATTCTTTTCCGGACGCAAATGCGGGAAAAGTATAACGTCGCGGATAGACGGGGAATCTGTTAGCAGCATAACAAGCCTGTCAATACCTATTCCCTCACCGGCTGCGGGTGGCATGCCGTATTCCAGGGCCCTGATGAAATCTTTATCGAGAATTGGAAATATTTCTTCATCGTCGCCCCGCTCCTCAATCTGCTGTTCCATCCTCTGTTTCTGATCAATTGGATCGTTGAGCTCGTTAAAGGCATTGGCGATTTCCCGACCGGTTATAAAAAGTTCAAATCTGTCTGTAACGGTTGGGTCATCGTTGTTTCGCCTTGCCAGGGGGGAAACTTCTGTGGGATAGGCGGTGATAAAAGTGGGGTCGATGAGCTTATCTTCCACAAGAAGTTCGAAGAGTTCCGTTTGGGCTTTTCCCAGCCCTACATTTTCATCAAGGTCTATACCTTTTTCTTTGGCAAGGGCGAATGTTTTTTCTTTGTCTTGTAGGGTCTCTAGCGGAATGCCGCCGATTTGGACAAGGGACTCTACCATGGTGAGTCTTTTCCATGGAGGAGCTAAATCCACATTTTCTCCCTGATAGGTTACCTGCATGGATCCTGTTATCTCTGTAGCAATCCAGGAAACCATCTCTTCGGTCAAGTCCATTAATTCATGGTAGGTGGCATAGGCCTGATAAAACTCAAGCATGGTAAATTCGGGGTTGTGTCGTGTGGACAGGCCCTCATTACGAAAATTTCTGTTAATTTCAAAGACCTTTTCAAATCCACCCACAAGAAGACGTTTGAGATACAACTCAGGGGCTATGCGGAGATAAAGTTCCATGTCCAGGGCATTGTGATGGGTCTGGAATGGTTTTGCGGTAGCTCCTCCTGCAATGGGGTGCATCATAGGGGTTTCGACTTCCATAAAGCCACGGTTGTTCAAGAAATCCCTAATCAGAGAGATGATCTCGATCCGTTTTTTGAAGGTTTCTTTTACTTCAGGGTTAACAATTAGATCGACATAACGCTGGCGATAGCGGGTCTCCACATCGGTCAAGCCATGAAACTTTTCTGGCAGTGGAAGCAGTGATTTTGTGATGGGCTTAAGCACGGATGCCATAAGCGATAATTCACCAGTTTTTGTAATAAATAAGGTGCCGGTAAAGCCTGCTATATCGCCAATGTCGAGTTTCTTGAAATGAGTGTAAACATCCGGGCCAACGGCATCTCTTTTTATGTATATCTGTATTTTTCCGGAAGCGTCTTGGAGTTGCAGAAAAGCGGCTTTGCCAAATTTACGCATGGCCATTATCCTGCCGGCAATGGTGAATCTTGGGCCTGCGGTGTGGTCAGCACCCTCTGGGATGGTTTCTTTATGTGGCAGAAGTTCAGAAATGCTGTGGGTTGGCTTGAAGTCATTGGCGTATAGTTCTACGCCCATGTCTGAAAGTTCTTGGGCCTTTTGTCTACGTTGTTTTAAGAGCTGGTTTAATTCTTCCATTTGTATTCTTTTAAAGAGTTGAGTGTATGTTGATAAGGGTTTGTATGTTAGAAATATTACTTCTAAGTAACAAATCGGGGTTGCTTAGACTGCAGGCCAGTGTCCTAACTGCTTACAGTCTAGCTATTTTTGGTATTTTTCTTTAAGAGTTGTTGATACTTCCTTTGTCAGGCTAAGAACCTTTAGGGCGGCATCTTTTGATATGGCCCCTGTGCCGCAACTTGGAGTTATTAAGCTGTGGGCCAGAATGGCGGATTTGTCAAGATCACCATCCTCAAGCATACCGGCCTGTTCTTCCCAGAGGGAGACCAAAGATTCGCAGCTCTCTTTTTCGATGGTTTTTTCATCCGATGTAGGGATAATGCCCCAGGCCAGATTTCCGCCTCGCTCAAAAAAGGAGTGAATCTGTTTTTTACAGGTGATCAGGCGGTCAAAGAAGCCGTGGGAGTCGAAACTGAGTATGTCAATGTCGGAAGATAGAAGAAAATTCCAATCCGTATTAGCACAGACATGCACACCGGCAAGACCGCCACTCTGTTTTATGCCGCTGATCACTTCAGCAAGATCTTGAGCAATATCCTCTTTGGAAATACTGATAAAAGCCGAGGATCCCAGACCTGCAAGGGCGGGTTCATCGATAAAAATTACTACCGGAACCCCGAGGCTTTTGAGGAATTCAGCCTGCCAGGCTCCTTTCATTGCGAGTCCTTTAACCGCTATTTCTCTAAACTGCGGGTCATAATACCCGAGTTTATGGTTTTCATCAGAAATACCAGTCAAAAGTGTGAAAGGTCCGGTTATTTGACCCTTGACCGCAGTTATTTTTTTACCGGCACAAATTTCTTTTAAATCATAGATTCCTCTGGCTCTCTCTTGACTCACGTTAAAACGAGATGACAAGAGTTGAGCAGGGTCTTCCATGCAGGCAAGGTACTCTTCGTAAAATGCGAGCATTTCAGTTTCGAAATTTTCAGCGCTTAAATCAAAGTAGGTTCGATTTGGACCATCAACTATTCCTGGAATGCCGTCAATAAATTGGTTCAGCATACCTTCGAGCGGGTTAGATGGTAACTGGGGCCATAGGGGGATATCCGGGGTGTAAGTCAAAATCAGATCCAATGCTTCTTGATAATCTGAAACAGGAAGGCTGCCTATAAGGGTGGGTGTCCCATTAAATTTTATTTGTGTGGGCATTTGTTTATTTTTTTAGTTCCTTAGAATTTGTGTTCTGGCTGTTCCCGCAAGAAAATAAATTCTTGAAGAAACTTACACCCCACAGGTAAGCGTCGGACTCCGAGGGGGTATAAGTACCTTTACGAGATTCTTTTTTAAAAACAAGAAAAGAATTTCTAGGGTACTAATCCTGTAGCGGGTTTGTTAAAAATAGTGATGAGAATTTAATCCTGAGCAGCTTTTAATTCTGAAACACTGAAACAGGGACTTGAGAACACTGTTAGCTATCATTTTTTTGGTCGTATTGTCAAATAATTTATTCTTTGCACACCTTATCTTGACTAGATAACTAAAGTTGGTTATTAGTATCTCCCGATGCGAGGGTGGTGAAATTGGTAGACACGCTGGTCTTAGGAACCAGTGCTTCACGGCATGGGGGTTCGAGTCCCCCCTCTCGCACCATTTTTTTCTTTTTATTTCAATCTGTTACGAATATCAAATGTACAGAAAACGGTTTTAAAAAAGTTTGCAACTTTCTCACCTTGGAATCTGTATTATTTTTGCAGAGTCCTTTTTCTTTTTTAGTACCTGCTGCCACTTCATAAATTGATTGACTTTGATTTGCCTCCGCTTGAAAATATCTTTCAAGCGCTCTTGATGTATCGTGACCGGTACCAAATTCTTTTATTTCATCTTTTGTAAAATCTTTGCTTAAGGCGGTTACTCGGCTGTGCCGAGTGCCACTCAGGGTAGAAAAGCAGTTAAAAAGAAAGAAAATTTCATACTGAATGAGCCTCAAAGTTCTTACAAGGCTGATTTCGCCCCTCATATGGGCCTTCTAAGCATTAAAAACATGCATGTTTGGCGCATCTCGCGTTAAAAACTGAGAATTATTCATAGCCATATAACTTTATTTCTGGCAAGACGAGAATACTGTAGGCAGCTGATATGCTGCAAGTATATAAAAAAAAGAGAGATGATTTGGCTGTGTCTGCTGCGGACCATTTCACCAATGTATTATAATGCAGGAAAGAGAGGTTTTTCGTTTGATTATTGTTCATAATATGTTGTATGCTCAAAGTTTTTGAATTCATACCTAGTGTCTGTCCATAGATGAGGGTTTTTGTTCAAGGTCAAAGGCATGCGAAAAAAAAATCGGAGGCATATCTGTGATATTCCGAGGACTATTTTTGGAGCATAACGCAGAGATCGGGGAAAAAGACCATCTATGGACAGGCCTCAACTATGATATAGTTCCAGAAGGAGTCATTTGCAAATGCAGCTTTTGCCACAAATGGGAATTTTGAAAAAGCTAATCTTGGCAATTTCCTCAATCCTGATTATTGCCTTTATCATTGTAACCATCCTTCTTAACGTGGGTGTTGCAAAAAACAACACATCTCTGGTTGCTTCAATTGTAGCCAAATTTGTGAAAGATAAAAATGAGTCAATAGAGGTCTTAAGTAAAAGTTTCGATCATATTGCCGATGAGCTTGAAAAGGCGGATCAAACCACACACACAATTGTTCTTGATCTTTACAATACCTCTTATGGCACCCTGATTGAAGCCTTGGCAAACCAGATTTTCCCAATGGTCTCAAGCTTTGATTTTGATTCTGCCAATGATATTATTGCCGACCTGCTTAAGAAAAATAAAGAAATTAAATGGTTAAAATATACCACCAGCGAGAATCCTACTGCCTCGGATATTTATGAGTTTGGACAAAAGGTCACAGGTGATGAAGACAGATTCTTTCCCCACCAAAAAAAGGACGACTTTGGTTTTCTACAGATTGAAATGCAGGTCAGTCTTGCCGGGATGAAGGCCATTGTTGAAATTAATGATATTTTTACCAAAATTAACACCAGCAACCAGGAACTGATCTCTTTAGTGAAAGAGAACGGTGAGCGATCCATAACCACCACCAAAAAGTTTGCTGTTACCTCAGCAGAAAAGGGAAAGGCTGCCTTAATCTGGCAAATTGGTTTGGCTATGCTCTTAGCGCTTGTGGTAATTTGTTCAGTCTTATTCCTTATCGTTAAAAAAATAATCAAACCAATTCTTACGTGCAGGGAATTGGCGCAACAAATTGCTCTGGGCGACCTCACTGGTAGTATAAAGATACAAAAAGGAGATGAAATTGGCGATCTTTCCGAAGCATTAGCCGATATGTGCAGCAATCTTCACGCGGTTATTAATGAAATCAATAATGGCGTCATAACTTTGGATTCATCAGGAAAAAAAATGTCGTCCATTTCCAACCAACTTGTTTCAGGCCTTGAAACAAGCACCCTTAAATCTAATACAGTTGCGGCCGCTGCCGAGGAAATGAGTAGCAACTCACACTCGGTTGCCGCCGCTGTTGAGCAAGCATCTACCAACATCAGTACAGTGGTGGAAAATATCAGGGGAATAAGCGGAAGCCTCACTGATATGGCGAACTCTGCTCAACAGGCAAAAGAGGAAACCAGTTCTGCTGTAACAAAGGTTGAATATTCATCCGAGCAGGTTAACAGACTTGGTCTGGCATCTCAGGAAATTGGCACAATTACCGAAATCATACGGTCGATTTCGGATAAAACTAATCTTTTAGCTCTTAATGCCACCATTGAGGCGGCACGGGCCGGTGAAGCAGGAAAAGGTTTTGCTGTAGTGGCAAGTGAAATTAAGGAATTGGCAAAGCAAACTTCTGATGCCACAGATAATATTGACCAAAAATTAAGTCTGACCCAGAAGCTCTCCTCAATAACTATCGAAGAAATTGAAGGAATTACCAAGGCCATCAGCCGGATTGATGAGTCTGTCGGGGGGATCACATCTGCCATTGACCAGCAAAATGAAACTACCTCGAACATATCAGATAATATCAGTCAAACAGCGGAAGGGTTACAGGAAGTAAATGACAATGTCAGTCAACTATCAAGAGCTGCCGACCAAGTTGCCAAAGAAATTATTGAAGTTGATGAATTAAACAGCCAGATGAACAATTCAAGCACCCAAGTACAGCATGACGCGGAGGAATTAAATGCACTCGCCTCCCAACTTAAAAAAATGGTGCGAAAATTCACCTTATAACGGAACCAACCCACTATAGTGAAGGTGGACTTAGGATAGCTGTTGGTAGCAAGACATTTATTGAAACCATAAAGGAAAAGTTGGGAATCAAGGCTCCGGAAAAAGTGGACAGAACTATTTTCTCTGGCCATCCAATAAATTAAATGGCAAAAATCGCCGAACCAGAAAATCAACGCGGTCCCCAAGCACGTCTTTTGTAGGCTGTAAATTATTTTTGTTTCTCTGCCTCAGCCTAATGCTGGTTTGCTTGGGGCAGGTTATTGAAATCGTTTAAAGTGATCTTTCCCCTACTGTCACAAGAGGGGGACGTAAGGTTAGATCCCGGCGATTACTTTGTCCCGTGGCCGTGGCGGAGCAAGCCCATTTAGTCGTACTAATTACCCTTTCTGGTAGTTTAGGCTTGTAGCTTTAAATATGCGAGGATTATACCAACAAGACTCACAGTCCTTGCACTTATCAAAATCAATGTAAAATCTACAATCCATTTTGTTGCACCCACCCACAGGATCTTTAAGAATCCAATTATCTTGAGTGGGAGATATTGCATTAGAGTTATGGGTGCAGTGCGTACAGGTCCTGGCGGCGGAAAGGTTTAAGGAAATCATTTCATCTTCTTTTACCTCAAAAATTTTACAATTTGCCTGGGAACATTTTTTCATTTTTTCCTCCTACAGTTATTGAAATAATATGACAATGTACATATGAATTGAAAGGTGAAAAGAAAATTCATGTCTTATTACCTGCCTTGAAAACGTGAATGATGCTTAATCATACCCTAAAAAAATCCCCCACACAAATCAATGTGAAGGGGATGGATTGTTGCCGTAATAATTTCAAGTTCAGATTAACCCTCATTATGTTGAGGGGCACTCGCCCAGTTTCTGGGATCATTTTTTAGTCTGTTTTCAACAGTTACATGACCCAAGTGCATAGGTAGTCGAAAATCACAGCAATTATCCATTGTGACTGCTAGGGAAGATATCTTCCCAAGAAAAAGGGCTGCCAAATGCGTACGAGCAGCTTTTTTTACACATTTTCTCAACACCATTGTCGAACGACTGGCAAGTTAATGCCCCTGCCTTCAATTCAATATAGCTATATCAGGCAACAGGTGCTACCTGTTTAAATAAGATTCGTACTCACCCCAATCGCAATCATAAGACTCCTCATACAAGTCATCTTGTTCCTTGGAGAATCCGGCGGCAGGCATTACCTTTAACGCTTTGTCTCTTAACATTTTTATGTCGGCATTTATCTCATATTCTTCAAACTCACTCCAGTCACAAGGGTTGTGGTCATAGTAGACATCATCACTACTATCCAGTTCTGCCTGAGACACTCCAACTAGAACAGCCACAAACACCCCTATTACCAATCCTGCTAAAAGTTTTTTCTTCATGAGTATCCTCCTTGTGTTGTGATCCCTCGAATGACCAAAAAAACTATTTAATATTGGCACTACTTATCTCCCAAATTAACGCAAAAATTGTTCCCTGGATAAATACAATAAGATTATGTTATTAAAAACAAAAACATACATGTGACAATGTTAGGGAATTGCGATATGTGCCTAGTGTTGTGTTATTGTGTTTTTTCCGGAAGAATGAAAATAATTACGGAAAGGCGGAGATGAAATGAGATGTTTTGTCATGTGGTTTTCACGTTACCCCACATCACCTTCTCGCACAATTGTTGAAAGAGTTGAGGGTAAATTCACCCCTTCCAGCTTCTGGGAACAAAGGTCTGGAAGATAAGGTATGTAATATTCAATTGCATTGTGGTAAAAATACATAATAACTTTCCAAGTTAATCGTGTTTGGGAGTTGCTATGTCTGCTTAAGAAAGAAAAGAGACTTGAAACAATTTTAATTGTTGATGACTCAGCTTCTGATTTGAATATTCTTGGCTCTGTCTTAAATGGTTACGAAATACTTATTGCCACAAGTGGCCCAAATGCGCTGCAAATAGCATTGGAAAATGAGCTAGACTTTATTGTTTTAGATGTTCTTATGCCGGGAATGGATGGATACGAGGTCTGTCTTTTACTGAAGACCACGGAAGACAAACAGGATATTTCGATCCTGTTTTTAGCCTCCTTGGATAAAGAGGGGAGCGAGAAGGCTGGATTGGAGGCAGGTGCGGTTGATTTTATTAGAAAACCTATTCACACTGAAATAGTGAATAAAAAGCATTCTGGACCCTTTTCTATCCCAAACCAGCGAAAAGCGAAAATAATATATGATTTCCAGAGAAAACAACCTTTCTTTTCATATGCAAGTGGTTGGTGCACTGTTGTTTTGGGCGACAGCTGTTTGTTTTAGCTTTGTCTGGACATCTTGGTCGGAGAAGAATTCCCTTGAAGCAGCCAATCTTGCCGCAGCCCGGAGCTTTTTCAAACAGATCCTACTTACCAGAAGCTGGAATGCCAGGCATGGTGGTGTTTATGTTCAAGTTAGCCAAGAAACACAGCCCAGCCCCTACCTCGAAGTGAAAAATCGGGAAATCAGCGGTCCTTCTGGAGAGATTTACACCCTGGTTAACCCGGCCTTTATGACTCGGCAGATATCTGCTATTGCCAACGAGGCAGATGGCGTACAATTCCATATCACCAGCATGCTCCCACTCAATCCAGACAATCAGGCCTTCTCCTGGGAAAAGGATATGTTGGTGGCCTTCCAACAGGGAGCAAAAGAGCGGTTTGAATTGACGGAAGGTGGTGACTTATTTAGATATATGGCCCCTCTTGTCGTTGCGGAAACTTGCCTGTCTTGCCATGCCTCTCAGGGCTACAAAATTGGCGATATTAGGGGTGCTGTAAGTGTGTCCATGCCAGTTGGTAATAAGGGGCATTTTAGGATTTTTATCATTACCCATCTGGCGGCCCTTATGATTGGTGTAGGCGCCATTGTTTTTGTGGCACACCTCTTGAGGAGGCGGCAGATTCAGCTTTTACAGGAAAAGGTGAAAGCCGAGGCTGCCAATGCAGCTAAAAGTGAATTTCTGGACAATATGAGCCATGAGATGAGGACTCCAATGAATGCCATTGTCGGCCTGTCTGAGCTGATGCTTGAAACCAGCCTGAATCCAAAGCAGAACGATTTTTTGAAAAAAATTAACTCGTCATCTTCTTTATTGCTTGGCCTTATAAACGACATTCTTGATTTTTCTAAGATTGAGGCCCAAAAACTGACCGTTGAGCAAGTGGTTTTTGATTTATCTGAGGTTATTGCTGCTATACCGGTTCTTTTCGGGGCCAAGGCCAGTGAAAAAGGCCTGGAACTTTTGATCAGCGTTCATAAAGATGTTCCAACCTCTTTGTCTGGCGATCCATTGCGCCTACGGCAGATTCTTGTCAACCTAATCGGTAATGCTATTAAATTCACCGAACATGGCGAAGTTGTTTTGACCGTCAAGGTACTTGAGCGGTCTGCTGAGGTGAGTATCCTCTCGTTTTGTGTGCAGGATTCCGGCATTGGTATTTCACCTGATAAACTTAACGGCCTTTTTAAGCCATTTGTTCAGGGTGATACCTCTACAACCAGAGTGTATGCTGGGGCCGGTCTTGGTTTATCAATTGGTAGTAGTCTGGTCAAACTAATGGGGGGGAGCCTTGAGACCGAGAGCACTCCTGGAGAAGGTACCACTTTCAACCTGACCCTGCCATTTAAGCAGGGCGGTCAGGCAGTGGGGGAGAGAACTTTGCCTAGCCGAAATATTCCAGCTGAGTTTTCTGTTCTGCTGGTCGATGATAATAATCTTGCCAGGAAAATTTTATCAGAAATGATTCTCTCCCTCGGCTATAAGGTTGAAACCGCCGATTCTGGTCAAATGGCATTAAGTCTGCTCTCGAATCAGGCCGAAAAATTTGACCTTGTTCTTATTGATTGGCGAATGCCCGGCATGGACGGCATTGAAACGATTCGACAAATTCGAGACCAGCCAAATGTCGCCCCTTTGGAAATTATTCTGATGACCCCACATGATTCGCTTGAAATGAATGGCCGGATCGCAGATCTAGGCGTTGCCTGCACCTTGACTAAGCCTCTCACCTCATTACCCCTCTTGGATGCTATTTGCGGAATATTGGGCAAAGGGCCAGCCTTGCTGCCGGAAACAAAAGACCATGATCTGGAGAAGCTCTGCCGTGCTATTTCAGGCAAAAATATACTTCTGGTGGAAGACAACTCAATCAACAGGCAGATTGGCCTGAAAATTCTTTCGAAGGCGGACATCAATGTTGATACGGCTGTAAATGGAAGAGAGGCCGTTAATGCGGTTGAACATGGTCATTTTGACGCCGTCCTAATGGATATTCAGATGCCGGTAATGGACGGTTACGAAGCCACCGGCCATATTCGCAAACAGCTTGGCCGTAATGATATTCCGGTAATAGCTATGACCGCACATGCAAATGCTGGGGATCGTGAAAAATGTATGCAGGCCGGAATGAACGATTTTGTCAGTAAACCTGTAGATGTGCTTCATCTGTTCACGGTACTCAAACACTGGTTGTGTCCCCAGCCCGGAGATACGGAATCAACCCAGGTGTCGTTGTCATCATCAACGCCGGCTGAAATTAATGTGGGCAGCGAGATTTTGGCTCCCCAGAGTACTATTGTATTGGACACTCAGTTAGGACAGCGCCGCTGTGTAGGTAATCAAAAATTATACCACCGCCTGCTCGTTGAGTTTCAACGTGATTACGCCTTTCTAATCGATGACCTACAGGAATATTTTAATGAGAATAGGTTCGATTCGCTTCGGCTTACTGTGCATACAATTAAGGGAGTTTCTGCCAATATTGGCGCACTTTCTCTCTATGCTGCTGCGGCAGATTTTGAGACTCAACTCAAACAGGGATCAAATGAAAATTTTAGTTCCTGTTTGCTCAGGTTGGGTGATGAACTGGAGAGGGTGCTGAAGGCTATTGCTTCTCATCTGCCATCCTCAAAGGATTCTTCCAGTCAAATTATTTCGGAAGAAGGTAGGGATAAGGCGATAAATATAGAAGAGGTGAATTGTCTTGTGCGGGATTTGGCTGCGCTGATCGATCGACATAATTTCTCTGCTGCGGAAAAGGCAAGCCAACTGGAGGATGCACTTTCAGGGACGCCGTACGAAGAGATTGGCACAAAAATAGAAGCTAAAATTTTCAGTTTTGACTTTGACGAGGCCAAGCAGCTCTTGAGGGAATTATCTGATAAACTAACTAATGCCTATCCATAGATTACCTTTTGGGCCGATCTCTGCGTTATGCGAAAAAAACAAACCTCGTTATATAAATTATATGCCTCTGGTTATTTTTTTCGCATGCCTTGATCTTGAACAAAAAATCTCATTTATAGACAGGCGCTAACTACTTTAAGGGGCAAATAATGCTACGCATGGAGTTCATGCGCCCCTGATTTAGTGAGGAGAAGATGGCAGGACATATGTAGCCAGGAAAATTTATTTTATATCATACCTTTAATGTCAGTTAAGGGAGGAGAAAACGCTATCGTGGAAAGCCAGGGCAAGAAAAAAATACTCATTGTTGATGATTCACCAAACACGATTCATACTATTGGTCAGATACTCGGAAGTTTACACTTTGAGCTTAGTATAGCCAAGAGCGGTAAAGAGTGTTTAGAGACACTGGAAAAGATTAAACCGGAAATGATCCTTTTAGACATAATTATGCCAGACATAAATGGCATTGAGGTATGCAAAATAATACGGCAGAAATATGACGCAAGTAAGATGCCGATTATTTTTATTACTGCCAGTCCTGATGATCAGAACCTCGCGGAGGCTTTCCAGGCCGGTTGCAATGATTTTATCCGTAAGCCGATAAATGAAACTGAGTTGAAAACACGAGTTCGATCTACCCTGGAACAGCAAGAATTGGCTAAACGAATTCTCCAAGATGAGAAACTTGTAAGTATTTTGGAGATGGCCGGGGCGGTGTGTCACGAGCTTAATCAGCCGCTGCAGGTCGTATTAGGTTATGCTGAATTGCTGATAAATAAATATTCTGCAGATACGCCTGGATATGATTACGTTGAAAAGATTATTAAGCACTCTCTAGAAATGAGTAGCATAACCAAGAAGTTAAAGAAAATAACAAAATATGAAACAAAGAAGTATATAGGACAAAGCCAAATCATCGATATTGAAAAATCTTCTGGGGACCGCAGCTGACCAATTAATCCAAACCAGAATGTTTACCTGCTACATGTACGTTTCCGTGCAAAATTAAGCATTAACGCTTGACCCATCTGTCGATTTGCTGGAAAGCGTGTTTGACCTCTTTTTTTATTAGATCAATTGCAACAGGCTTTGAGAAATAATTATCAAAACCGGCTGCCCGGCAGTCAGATAATTGAAATAATGACACATATCCAGTAATGGCGAAGATAATCGAAATAGGATAACTCTTTTTTATTCTTCTACAGACCTCCAAACCGTCGATTCCAGGTAAATTCAGGTCAAGTAAGATGACATGAAAAGTGTCATTTGCCAGGAGTTGTATCCCTTCTTCCCCAGATGCAGCAGTAGTAACATTGTAGTCGTCTTCAAAGATGGTGCTGAAAAGTTCTAAAATTTCAGGTTCATCATCAACAATCAGCAGGTTTTTTTTCATATCTGGATCCTCGGAACAAAAAATATTAATTAACTAGGTTGGTGGAGCCGAAAAGCGGTAATCGCCATCAGCTTTTCAGACCAATTCCGTCTAGTGAATTGGCATGGGTGACAAAAAAATATAAGTCAGAATACCATCACTAAAAATATTTTTCATGCAATAATAATTTTCATGGTTCTAGGCAGTATAACAACTCGTTTATGGATGTTGAAAAAAATTTGTATGATCTTTGTGAAAAATTAGAGGAGGCTGGATAAGGGTACTCCTGCCTCAAGCCTTGTGGAGTTACCCGGGGCATTTTGTCCATCCGAGAAGGACCTTACGAAAACTGCAGGCTGGTCTTGGCTGAACCGCATAATTTCCAGTGGCCTGCCGAAATTTTAAATGATATGATATCTTTGCAGCAAAAAACATTAGTTGCTTAGCTTTAATGGCTAAAACAGGTAATTTCAATATGCTTAACAATACGATATTAATCGTTGATGATAACGAAGGCGATCTCGATATTCTGGTCGAACTTCTTGGTAAGGACTACAACGTCAGGGTTGCCATGGATGGTAAATCTGCTCTTCAGGCAATTGATCTAAAAGTACCTGCTCTTATTCTCCTTGACGTTATGATGCCTGGTATGGATGGTTATGAAGTATGCAACGAACTGAAGTTGTCTCCTAGAACTTCCAGCATTCCCGTTATATTCATCAGCGCACTTAACGCCACAAGTGATAAGGTTCAGGGGGGTGAGGCGGGTGGGGTGGATTACATTTTCAAACCGATTCAGGCGGAGGAGATCCAGACTTCCATCAGCAACCTTGCTCTTCCCCACGCGAAATCAGAGGTCAACGATTATGTGAGCGTAAGCATGGGCGGTTGTTCAATGCTGCCGACAACAAAGAACAATGCCGAGCAGCTATTAAAGGTGGCAGATATTGCACTTTACCAGGCGAAAGAGCTCGGTCGAAATCGATATGTTGTGAGACCATTTTCTCTTGAAAATGATTAAACTACTAACTTTTTTTCTTTTACAAATGGAGGTGTTTCAATGTCCAAAATTGAATGGGACGAGTCGTACAGTGTAAATAATAAAGAGATTGATGAGCAGCATAAAGAGTGGATTGCTATATTTAACAAACTTCATGTGGCCTTGCTCTCTGACGACCCTAAAAGCTTAGATTTTGCAGGCGTTGACTCCCTGAAAGCTATGTACGATTATGCAGAGTATCATTTTAATTTTGAAGAACAGTATCTAAGTAAAATAAACTATCCTGATTTAGTTGCGCATAGACGTTTGCATAAAGATTTCGCTAGTAAGATTTACCAATACAATAAAGACATAAATCAAGGGACGATAGTTTTGAATACCGAGATTATCAAAATAATCAAGGACTGGCTTGTGGAGCATATACTGAAAGAAGATAAAAAATATTCTGTATCTGCCGACAGCTAAAAGTAATATACCTGCTTGAAAAAGTGGTTCTATTGGATTGTTTTGCTTCCTATATTGCTGGACTATATCTTTCAAAGCCCTAGTCCATGGTCTGAAGATTTATATTGCGTCTGTTGCGTTGCCCAATGAATCAACCACTAGAAGGCTAAAGTGAAAATAGATATTAAAAACCATGACTTGCAGGTTGATGGTACTCCTGCATTGAGTTTGTTAAATAACTTCTTAGTGAGCCAAAGCCCTATTCACACAGTATGTGGTGGAAAAGCAAGATGCGGCTGCTGCCGGATAAAAATCAGCAAAGGGCAAGAAAGCATGTCAAAAGCCAATGAATTTGAAAAGGTAAGGTTAGGCGATGTTCTTTTACAGGAGGGCTGGCGGTTGTCGTGCCAAAGTTATGCCTTGCGAGACCTTGAGGTCTTTATGCCAAAAGGGAAAGACCTTGAAGATTTTTGTTCACCTTAAATTACGAGGTATTAGGGGGCTTGGCCTCTCTGAACAGTCACAGCCTGGAGTTAATCGTAATTTCCAGTCTACGCTGAATAATTATCAAATATATTTAACAGGAGGAAGATATGAGTGATCCATTTATCTACACAGCGGAAGAGTTGTTTGAGTGGTTGTCCAAAGGGCCGGATTTTGTTTTGCTTGATGTCCGCAATGAAAAAGAATTTAAGAACTGGTACGTGGAGGCGCCTAGCATCTTCCCCTATATTAATATTCCGTACTATGAATTTATTGAAGATGTAAGTGGAAGTGTGGCTAAAATACCCGCTGACCAGAAAATCAGAATTGTCTGTGCCAAAGAGGGATCTGCCAAATATGTGGCCGAACAGGTTGTTGCCAAAGGGTTTAGCGATGTCGGTTATTTGCAGGGCGGTATTGTGGCCTGGGGCAATGTTTTAATCCCAAAAAAAATATCAACAGATGAAACATCCTATGATCTTTATCAGTGCGTTAGGCCTGGCAAGGGAGCCTGCAGTTATATTGCCATAGCAGGCAAGGAAGCCATGGTGTTTGATCCATCCCGAAATATCGAGTTTTACCAAAAATTTGCCGAGGAAAAAAACTGTACAATCAGTAAAATTTTTGAAACCCATCGACAGGCTGACTATATCTCAGGCAGTATCCAGTTGGCGGCCGAGACCGGCGCCACAATTTTTGCAAGTGCCATTGATTTTGATGGAGCCCATTTCGATTATGAAGCCGTTGAGGACATGGCCCAGTACGATTTTGCCAATGGAACCAAGGTTCAGGCGGTGCACACTCCAGGGCACACCATGGGCAGTACCTCATATTTTATAGATAATAAATACCTTCTAACCGGTGATACCATTTTTATCAGTACTGCCGGGCGTCCTGATCTGGGAGGAAAAAGCAAGAAATGGTCCCGTTTCCTCTATCTGACCCTCACGCTTAAGTTCCGCAATTTTGCGGATAATGTCTTGATTTGTCCGGGGCATTACTCGAACTGGCGAGAGGCAAATCCTGAGCAGGTTTTTGTTGATACCTTAGGTAATCTACGGGCCAACAACGTGGCCTTTGAATCTCCTACAGAGGTTCATTTTGGCGAATTTATCACCGAGAACCATAGGCCTCAACCCGGGACTTATGCCAAAATCAGGCGAATCAACGGTGGTTGGCTGAAGGTCGACCAGGAAGAAGTAAACACGCTGGATTTGGGTAAACATGAGTGCGGGGCCAGCAATTATGGCACAAAAGGGGTTAGTGCTGAGGTATTACGCGGTAAAAAATAGTGTAACTGTCCAGCAGCACTCCGATATGAAGCACATCCGGAGTCTACGCTTACCTGAGCAACTACAAGTTACAGGGAAACCACTCTTCTGCAGATGCAAAGAGTAGTTTCCCTAGTCTCCCTGCAACATTTGTTTCACTCTCTCAATAACTGGCAGTATCTGCCAATTCATTGTTATTACATCCATCCGGGCCAATAAGCTTGTCAGGTAGCGACCTTTGTTGCAGGCCTACTCCTGGACAAATCAGCTTTGCATCATGCCTTTTTTAAATTTATTGCTTTGTTGATGTGGGGTAAATGATATAATCATCGTAGCTGTGAAGTGACAAAATAGGCGCTAATCGTAGTAGACACATGCATCTAGGAGGCTGTCCGAGAATAGCTACCCTACCTACAAGGCCGCAGAAATTGGCCCATTTTCACGCTAATTTTCGTTCAATAGCGCTGCTATTCACCGAAAATGATCGAATAACTGGCCTCAATTCTACGACTTTTCGCTACGGCTTCTATTCTCGGACAGCCTCCTAGAGCACAAGCAACTGATGTCTACAGGAGGGAGGCTCACAATGATAGACTCGGCTTTTTTTTCACTCCCAGTTTGGCTGAGAGAGATTCTTGCCGATCCATTTAAAAAATATCTTTTTCTTTTTCTCTTTCTCCTCGGCTGTTTTTTATTTGTTGGTGAACGGCAGCAGAAGCAGATAGAGACGCTAGGAAAACATATTTCTTTCTTTACCCATCCAAATTGCCCACACTGCCAGGCACAAAAAAAGTTCATTCCCTATCTCAAGGCCAAATATCCTGAAATAACCTGGCTTGAATACGATACCTCATTGCCGCAAGACTCCAAAAAACTTATTGAATATATCGAAAAAAGTGGGCAAAGCACATTTCGATTGGGTGTCCCCAGGACCTTTGTCGGCCCCTATGTTATCGCTGGGTTCAATACGGCAGAAACAACAGGGGTCGCACTGGAAAGGGCGATTCAGGCTTATCTTCAGGATGATCCAACATTATTTGAGGGAAGCGAGACGGATTGGCAAAGTAGCGAAACTGTTGACCTGCCACTTCTTGGCAAAACCAAGCTTGCAGATTACTCTCTATTGGCCCTGGCGGTTATCATGGGGTTCGTTGATGGGTTTAATCCTTGCGCTATGTGGGTTTTGGTCTACCTTATTTCACTTATCCTGATGCTCAGAGATCGCAAGAAAATATGGCTTCTGGTCGGAACCTTTGTGGCTGCATCTGGGATTCTTTATTTTCTGTTTATGACCGCTTGGCTGAATGTATTCCTCTTTATGGGCTATCTGCGGATTCTGACACTTATCATCGGGCTTGTGGCCCTTGGGGCTGGGATCTTGAATATTCGTGAATATATCATGACCAAGGGAGAACTTACCTGTAAAATAGGAGATTCTGCAGCCAAGAAAAAAACCATGGGCAGAATAGAAGGAATTATAAACGCACCGCTGTCCATTCTTTCAGTCTTCAGCATCATTGCCCTGGCCTTTGTCATCAACTCCATCGAATTTGCCTGTTCTGCGGCCTTGCCTGCAATTTTCACTCATACCCTGTCTTTAAGTAATCTCCCAACCCTTCAATATTACGGTTATATTCTTGTTTATGATTTCTTTTTCATGCTCGACGATATGATCATCTTTAGTCTGGCGGTTATAGCACTGGACACCGATATTGGGCATCGCTATGCAAAATATTGTAAGATTATCGGAGGCGTTGTCCTCTTAGTTTTAGGTGCCTTTATGGTGTTTTTTCCGGATATGCTGCGCTGAATATGAGAAAAAAATAACGGCTTACAGCTGCAATTATATTTGACGACACCTCTTATTTTCCATAGAATTAAATTATGGGGATATGCAGCAGTGGATTTACACCTGAACTTAGAGATCAATTAAGTACACCCAAGATTGCATAACCCCGAGTCCGTAAGCGTTTCAGGGGCACCCCGATGTGCGTGATCGAGCCACGCGATTATACCCCCTGTATATCACGGGGTTCGATCACGTGCAGCTGGGTGTTCATGGAGCGCTTACCACCTGGAAGAAATCTCTTTTCCCGTTATGAGGTATCAAAATAATAATGGATACAAAACAAGAGAAAGAGCAGCATCTGATTGAACCAGGTCATGACCTCGCTAAGGAACATGAAGATCCGTATATTGAGATTTTACATAGGATAATCCGTCTGGCAGTGAAGGCATTGGCAGGTTTAATGGTTTTAGTCATCGTCTGGGGGCTCGGTGATGTAGTGTATGTTTTATATCAGCGCTTGATTGAACCGCCTTTTTTGCTGTTAAGCATTAACGATATCCTCGCAACATTTGGCGCTTTTTTAGCGGTATTGATAGCCATTGAGATTTTTGTAAATATTACCATGTACCTGAAGACCGATGTTATTCCTGTAAGATTGGTGGTTGCCACAGCCCTGATGGCTATCGCACGTAAAGTTATTATCTTTGATTTCGATAAAATAACACCTCCGTTTGTGCTTGGGACAGCAGCCACAGTCTTAGCTCTTGGCGTCACTTATTGGCTTATTTCGAAAAAAATCTGATTCAAATTCATTTACTTTTAGAGAATCTCCCCCAATGTCTTCCCTCTTATCAAATTTATTGCTTCGCAACTGTTAAGTTGCTTTGTTTAAGAATGGCACGGTTATTGGATACAAAAAAGGTAAATATTCGGCCTCACTCCACAGAAAGTCACTCAGGCTGTCCAGCATACCGATGTATAGCTGAAAAGCCTGATTACCTCCCTGTGAAGCGATGCCAAACATTTACGGTTTGGGTAAAAATGCTATTTTTTTGATCAAGCCGAATATTTACCCAAAAAGGTATTTATAAATTGGGTGAAACTGGGATAATTGTTTACTCATGAGTTTAAAAAAAAAATGGGGCACAAAATTAAAAATAGAAAATCAAGGATATTAATTGTCGATGACAATGTCTCCAATATAGATGTACTGGCAAATTTGCTCCAACCTTTATACAACCTGATGGTGGCAATGAATGGTCAAGAGGCCTTGGATTGTTGTTTTAAGAAGAATAAGCCTGACCTGATCCTTCTTGATATTATGATGCCGGGTATAGATGGTTATGAGGTATGTCGTCAGTTGAAGGAACAGGAAAAAACGAAAGATATTCCAATAATTTTTGTTACGGCCAGAAGTAATGAAGACGACGAGGTGATGGGGTTTGAAGCAGGAGCCATTGATTTTATCGTAAAACCTGTCCAGGAACTCACCCTTTTGGCAAGGGTTGCAACTCATCTGGAACTTAGCAACCTGCGTACCAAACTTAGGGGACAGGTTGAAAAGAGGACAGAGAAATTGCAAAGGGCAAATGCCAGGTTAAAGGATGAAATAGAAAGACATAAAAACACCTCAAACGCTCTCCGTGGCAATGAAATCATGGCTATGCGTAATTCTCACTTAGCCTCACTTGGTAGCATTGCGGCAGGAATGGCCCATGAAATTAATAACCCTAATAGTTTCATTAGTTTAAATATTCCTCTCTTGAATGATATTTTTAATGGAATTATGGAATATTTGAGTGAAAATCAAGAAGATATAAACATAGGTTCCCTCTCCCACGCAAAAATTAAAACTATGGTGCCAACGCTCTTAAGCGGCATCGAAGAAGGGTCTAGGCGTATAGATTATATAATTAATCATTTGAAAAAATTTTCCATGCAGGATCAGGAAAATGTCAAGGTTGAGACCGATATAAACCTTGTTATCGAGGATTCGATAATGCTGCTCATTAATGAAATAAAAAAACGTAGTATCAATGTGCAAAAAAACTTTGGTAGAATCCCAAGTATTTTGATTAACAGGTATCAGATTGAGCAGGTTTTCATGAACATTATGCAAAATGCTGTCGAATCATCAAAGGATGGGCACCGGTCAATCTGTATATCCACATGCATCGACAATAAACTTCAGAATGTGTTAGTGGAGATCAAAGATAATGGCCATGGCATAGATCTTGACATTGCAAACCGAATATTTGAGCCTTTTTTTACGACCAAGTTAAGTAAAGGTGGGACGGGCCTTGGTTTACCTGTTTCCCATAAAATAATATCTGAGCATGGAGGGAGCATTGAAGTTGAGTCTGGCATAGGTCAATGGACAATTTTTACAGTCGCACTCCCTTTATAAGCCGACGGAGTCTGCGCTTACCTTGCCAAGCACTATTTATGTTAACTTTTTTACGTAGCAGGCGAATATTTACAGTGGGAGGATACCCGTGCCAGAAACTGAACAAATGCAGAAAGAACGTGTTTTGGTGGTTGATGATCTGCCTGCTAACATCGATTACCTGGCTGAGTCCTTACAGGAAGAATATCAGGTGTCAGTTGCTATAAGCGGTGTTGATGCCCTGCGCTGTGCTCAATCTGAGAGCAGGCCTGATATTATTCTCCTGGATGTCATGATGCCAGGCATGGATGGTTATACCGTATGCAAGGCCTTGAAAGATAATTTACACACCAGGGATATCCCCATAATTTTTGTCACAGCCAGAAATACCCCAGAAGATGAATTGATAGGACTGCAAGCCGGGGCCATAGATTATGTGAGAAAACCGGTGAATGTGCCAACTGTCAAAGCAAGGATAAGCAGCCAGCTTGAATTAAAAAGAAGCAGGGAACGACTAGGCCGACAAGCTGCTGAACTTGATGCCATTAACCAGAAACTAACCCGTGAGATAGAAGAGAGAAAGAAGACAGAGGCTATCTTATTGCGTCGGGATACTGTTTTAGATGCAGTCCATTTTGCAGCAGAACAATTGGCCCTGGTCGATAACTGGCATGAAGTTATACCGCAGCTGGTAAGCAGATTGGGCAGGTCTGCAGAGGTCAGTCGAACCTACATCTGTCAGCTCTCTCCTGAAAAATCAAAATTGAAGATGTCGAAAAACTGTTATATCTGGGAGGAGGCAACTAACAATGTAAAAACAGGCTGTGTCTGCTGCCAGGAACATCCTGACGACTGCCAGAAATTAAAGTCATATAAACAGGCTGTTGACTCTGGCCAGCAGCTTATCGGTCTAACCAAAGACATGCCGCTTTCCCTGCAAGAAATAATACGTCCCCAAGGGGTAAAATCCACGGCAATTCGCCCTATCATGGTGGAGAAAAAACTCTGGGGTTTTATGGGCTTTGACGATTGCAAGACGGATCGAAACTGGAGCAGCCCTGAAATTGATGCATTAAACACGGCGGCGCATATAGTAGGGGCCGCAATTTATCGGCGCCAGGTAGAAGAAAAATTAAAAATAGCTAAAGATGTGGCTGTGCGAGCATCCCAGGCTAAAACCCAGTTTCTGGCCAGCATGAGCCATGAAATCAGGACACCGATGAATGCTATTATCGGCATGACCGGATTGGCCCTGGACTCTCAGCTTAATTCAAAACAGCGCCATTGCCTGGATATTGCCTTTAATTCAGCTAACGCCCTGCTCGGACTCCTTAACGACATCCTGGATTTTTCCAAGGTAGAAGCGGGCCAGTTGCTCCTGGAGAACAGTTCTTTCATGCTACAGGAAGCGTTGGAAATGGCCATTAAAACCTTGCAGTATAATGCGGGTCAGAAAGGGCTAGAAATTCATCTGGATATCCCCCCAACACTACCGGCTAAGTTGATGGGCGATGAACTGCGTCTTCGACAAATTTTGCTTAATTTAATCAGTAATGCGATTAAGTTTACCGATCAAGGTGAAATTCAAGTTCGTGTTGAAATTCAAGAGAAGAACAAGAATGATGTTTTTCTCCAGTTCATGGTCAAAGATTCTGGCACAGGGATACCAGCAGAAAAACAACAAGCCATATTCAACGCTTTTTCCCAGGCAGACAGCTCTATTTCCCGGCTGTATGGAGGCACTGGTCTTGGCTTGAGCATTGCCCGCAGCCTGACTACTCTGATGGATGGTGAAATATGGGTGGATAGTGAGATGGGCGTGGGCTCTACTTTTCAATTCACGGCCAGATTTAATCTGCCGCCCCCAGAGACAAAAGAGACAGTAGGGGCAAGGCAGAAAAGTAAGGTGTTAAGAGAAGGTGCCGGAGCAAAGGAGAGTCAAGACAGAAAGGCTGGCGCCACCGTTGTCCAAAAGAGTTCCCATGATTTTTTGTTGTTAGTTGTTGAAGATAATTATGCCAATCAACAGTTGGCCAAATTATTGCTTGAAGATAATGGTTACAGGGTTTTTTTGGCAGGCAACGGAATTGAAGCCTTGCATGCTATCAGCAAGCGTTCCTACGATCTGGTCCTGATGGATATGCAAATGCCTAAAATGGACGGCATTGCAGCTAGCCAATACATTCGCGCCTGTGAACATTCACAATGTGAAGCTATAGGAGATGATCGCAAACTGGCGGCAGATGTTACTGCCAGGCTAAGGGAAAAGCATTTGCCGGTTATTGCCATGACGGCCAATGCCATGGGCAGTGATAAACAAAAATGTCTTGCCGCTGGAATGGATGAATATATAACCAAACCCATTCTTCCCGATAATATTTTTGCTACTCTTGATAGATTTCTTGGAAAATGTGAGCGCCGCAATTCATCTGAAGGAGGTTTAGCGGCAGATTACCAAAAAGCAAAAGAGGACGGCCGGTTAAAAGAGGTGAGACGATTCCTGCTTGACAAGGTTCGCTTGGAAAAAAGTAAAATAACGCCCCTGCTTGATCTTTTTTGTCAAAACCACAAAATAACCCTGGCCGATTTAAAGAAATCTCAAAAAAATAACGACCTGAAACTTCTCTGCCGTACGGCCCACACCATTAAAGGTGCGATCTTGAATCTTGGTATGGAAGACATGGCAGAGATTGCCCTAGAAATTGAAAGAGAAAGCAAAAAAGGTTCGCAGATAGACTATGCTGTCTTAATCCAAAAGCTGGAAGATGGGCTGGGTTTTTTGTTGCACTAAGATAGTTGCTAGGATGCCAGGCTCAAAGGCTCTGCCCTGCAACAAATGTTGCACTATCTGCGACAAATAGTGTACAGCTATGTAAATAAGCCATTTATGTCGCTTAATTTTCCCTGGAAAAACTCAAGGGACATAAATGGCTTATATGTTTAAACACTGGAGCGTGCAATAGTAAATATTCGGCAACACTCCATGACGGAGTCTACACTACGTTTCGCTTACCTACGCCCGATCAGGCTGCCTCACGTAGAACGGCTACGCTTCGCCAACCTGATCGAACACATCTGAAGCGTTGTCAAACATTTACATTTTGTTGGTTATTGTTGTTTTTCAGTGTTAGTCGAATATTTACATATGATATGAATATGGAAATCGATAAAGATATGGCCACAAAAGGAACTATTTTACTGGTTGATGATGAACCGGATTTTGCCAAGATATTATCATCTCTCTTGAGCGCCAGGGGGTTTTGTATTTTGAGGGCATTTAAAGGTATTGATGCCTTGGAAATCTTAAGGGATAATGTTGTCGATATCTTGATTACCGATATCAAAATGCCAGGGATGGACGGCATAACCCTGATAGAAAAATGTAAAGAGACCTCTCCTAACGTGCCGTCCATAGTTCTGACAGGTTGTCAGGAGATGGAAGACGTAAAGAGGGCCCTTAGGGCAGGGGCCTTCGATTATCTGCAAAAACCTATTGATCATGATCAACTGACAATTGCAATTGACCGAGGCATGGAACGTAGAGGCCTGCTCATGCAATTAGCCGAGGAGTTGGAGACCCGCGATCAATATTTGCAAGATTTGCTTTACAGTAATGAACGTCTCAAGGAAGCCAATGAAAGGGCAGGAAAGGCCTCTCAGGCCAAAAGCGATTTTCTTGCCAATATGAGTCATGAAATTAGGACCCCAATGAATGGTATTCTTGGGATGACGGCTTTGGCCCTAAAAAAACAGGATGAATTGCCGGAGCAGATCATTAAATATCTGCGAACCGTTGATAGTTCCAGCAAGTCACTGCTTAAAATAATCAATGATATGTTGGATTTTTCAAAGATTGAAGCCAACAAGATAAAATTGGAGAAAAAAGAGTTTTGTCTCTCAGCCGAACTTCTGACTTTGAGAAATATGTATGAACCGATTTGCCAGGGTAAAGGGGTTGAGTTTGTTTTCATTCCTCCTGATGAAAAAATTGATCGGCTTTTGGGAGATCCCTTACGCATAGGCCAGATATTGAATAATTTACTCAATAATGCCATTAAGTTTACGCCTTCTGGCAAAATTACCTTCAGCGTCGAAACAGGTCAGGATTCAGATAGAAAGGTGCAGCTCATTTATTCCGTACAGGATACGGGCATCGGTCTGGATAATAATATTATTGAGACGATGTTTGAGGAGTTTACCCAGGCTGACTCAGCAGTTACCAGAAAATACGGGGGCACCGGACTTGGTTTGTCCATCAGCCAGAAATTGGCAGAACTCATGGGGGGGAGAATTACTTGTACCAGCAACTCCAAGGAAGGCACTACCTTTAAATTTTTTCTTTGCCTTGAAATTGCAAAGGCAAGGGCAAGGGGGCCGGTGAATAAAAAGAATTTTAATATTTTAGTTGTCGATGATGAAGATTTGTTGAGACAGATGAGTAAGGAAATGTTGCAGCATTTTGAGGGCGTAAATGTTGTTGAGGCAGAAAATGGTGCAGAAGCCCTAAGGTTAATGTGGGATGCGGTCAATAGTGGCTCAGATATGTTTGATCTTGTTCTGATGGATTGGCTGATGCCCGAAGTAGATGGGAGCACCACCCTGAAACTGATGAAAAACAATTCTGCCTTAAAGGATATTCCGGTGATCATAATTTCCGGCTATGCCTCAAACTATGAGATAGAAAGATCCAACGTCCATTTGGCTAATACTTTTTTAGCCAAACCAGTTAGATGGAAAGAATTACTCGATGCCATAAATAGTATATTGAAAACCTCTTTCTCCCCCACAGGTCACAATAAACGGGATGATTCTCCTGACGATGCTCAGGGAAAAGCTATGGGGCGGGAGCCATGCCTTAAAAATCTTTATGGCTGTCGGATACTCCTCGTTGATGATAACCATACCAATGTTGTGGTGGCCCGTGAAATTTTGAAGGTCCAGGGAGCAGTTATTGAAGAAGCCACTGACGGACAACAAGCTTTGGCTGCCTTTGAGAAAAAAGATTTTGACCTGATTCTAATGGATATCCGCATGCCGAAAATGGATGGTGTCAAGGCAACAAGAGCTATAAGGGACGCGGAAGAAAGCAAAAGAAAATCTTATTCACAAAAAAACACGAAATTTAAAAGGACACCTATTATCGCCTTGACGGCCTACGCCATTGAAGGGGACAGGGAAAAGTTTTTGGCGGTGGGTGTGGACGATTATCTGGCCAAACCATACGAAGAAGAGGAACTTATATCAAGTATCAAAAGATGGTATAAACCTGAAAGTGGTTCTGCCCAGGAAAATCTTAGCCTAGCCACGATTATCGATAAGAATAGCAGTTTTGCCGCAAAGAATAATCCAGCAGGGAATAGCGGCAGTCAAGATATGTCTCTTTTACAAAAAATGCTTGCTAACTTACTCCAATTGTTAGACAATAACGATTTTGAAGCGAAAAAATCACTGCTTACTATAAAAAAAGTAATTCACCACTCTATCATACCGACAGATTTTATTCTTCTGGAGCGACATTTGGACAATTATAACTTTTCTGAGGCAAAAAATGTGTTAGGTCTCATTCTGCAAGAGGCAAAGAATGAGACTTAATTTCCCGGCTGCCCCCATTCTTCTGGTCGACGATGAAACGCATCTTTTACAAAGTGTCAAAGCTACTTTAGAGCTTGCAGGGGGCACAAATATTCACACTCTGGATGATGGTAATGATGTGCTTGGTTTTCTTACAAACCATAAGATCGATATTATCCTTCTGGACTATCTGATGCCATCCACGAATGGCCTGGAAGTTCTGCGCGAGATCAAACGAGATTTCCCAGAAATCTCTGTGATCATGCTCACTGCGGTTAATGAAATAAACACTGCAGTTAACTGTATGCAGGTTGGGGCCCAGGACTTCCTGGTTAAACCTGTGGTTAGGGAGCAGATTATTACCAGCATTAATAAAGCCACTGAAGTTCATTCCTTAAATAAAGAGATTTCCAATCTCAGGCATCAATTATTTGATTCAAACGCTTATCGCGGCCATGAATTTTGCGGAATTACTTCTCATGACCCGAAGATGCAGGCAATTTTCAAGTATGTTGAAGCGATTGCCGACTCACAAGAACCAGTACTTATCACTGGTGAAACAGGAACGGGTAAAGAGTTACTTAGTAACGCTGTGCATGAATGCAGTAAGAGAAAGGGGGCTTTTGTCGCGGTTAACACCGCCGGTTTGGACGATAATATGTTCTCTGACACCTTGTTTGGCCATACCAAAGGAGCATATACCGGGGCAATGTCAGAGAGGAAAGGTCTAATAGATAAGGCTGCCGATGGGACCCTTTTTCTCGATGAGGTTGGCTGTCTTAGTGAAAGCAGTCAAGTTAAACTACTCAGGGTAATTCAGGAAAAAGCCTTTCTGCCGTTGGGGTCTGATAAGCCCAAAAACACGAGCGCCAGAATTGTCTGTGCCGCAAATTGCGACCTACATGAAGAGATCAGTAAAGGCAGGTTCCGCCGGGACTTGTACTATCGGCTACGTACCCACGCTGTACAATTACCACCACTACGTGAAAGGAAAAAAGACATTCCTTTGCTTGTTGATCTATTCTTGAAGAAATCGGCAAAACTGTTACAAAAAAATAAACCTACGCCGCCGCCGGAATTAATTACCTTGCTTAGTTCTTATGGTTTCCCTGGTAATATCAGGGAGTTAGAAGGCATGGTCCACAACGCCATGAGCCTTCATAATAAAGGGAAAATTTCCCTGTCCTCATTTAAAGAGATTATTTTAGAACAGGCGTCACTTGGAACTGCAACCATGAATTTATCTCCAGGGTTGGAACATGATTTTCTCCTCAATAATGACGGTAAAATGCCAACCTTGAAAGAGGCGGAAACCCTGCTTATTTCCACGGCCATGACCCGTGCTGGTGACAATCAGGGTATAGCTGCAAGCTTTCTGGGCATATCCAGACAGGCGTTAAACAGAAGATTGATCAGAAAGGGTAGGGCCGAACAATAGTTAGGGAATTATCTCTTTATCCCTTATCTAAGCAAACTGTTTTCCCCGCAACATCTGTTTCAATTGCAATATTTTCAACAACCCCTATTGTTCTGAATTAGTCGTCTTTTCCCGGCACCACTCTCTCTTTGATTGACAACATTGTTGCAGGATGCCTTTAAAGTTAAATAGGCCATGTTGTTCCACATAACTCCCTGTTTATATGTTGTTTACGAAGATAAAATTCTTCTTGGCATAAAAATCGCTATATCAAAATAGTAGTATGACAAGATTATTTTCTCTTAGCTAATCTTTTAAGGAGTTTAATGATGATTGAGAATAGAATTTTAGTAGTCGATGATGAAAAGATGATATGTGAGCTATTTTCCGACCTTCTTACTTCCAATGGATATCAAGTTATTACAGCAGAGAGTGGGGAACAGGCATTGAAAATTCTTGAGGATACAAAAATCAATGTGATGTTTCTGGACCAGCAGCTGCCTGGCATGAATGGTCAGGAATTATGCAAGACAATCAAAAAGGATCATCCTGTAACGGTTATATATGCCATGAGTGGTAATGCTTCTCTTTTTGCATCAATGGACTGGACTGAAACTGGGTTTGATGATTTTTTTCCGAAACCTGTAGGTGTTAAATCTATAATCGATGCCGCTGAGTTTGCCTTTTTCAAGATTGAATATTGGCGCAGTCAGGGTAATGAAGCACATAAATACCAGGAGACAACAGTTTGCAGATAGGCAGGCAACCCGTTTGAGAGGCTCAAGGCCTGGATTGGTTTAATAATTAAACAGATGTGAGCGCTCCATGAACACCCCGCTGCACGTGATCGCACCCCGTGATATACAGGGGGTATGATCGCGTGGCTTGAGCACGCACATCGGGGTGCCCCTGAAACGCTTACGGACTCGGGGTTATGCAATCTTGGGTGTACTTAATTGATCTCTAACAAACAGAAAATTGAAACCGGGGTAGGATAATGGAAGAAAATATTTTTATTGAAAAATCAGGGGAATTATTAAGCGAAATAGAGACATCAGCTCTGGCGCTTCGAGGCCAGCCGAGTTAATCAATAAACTTATTAGTTCATTCAGAAGTATCAAAGTGGCCGTCTTTCTGGCTGGCTTTGATGAAATAGCTACCTTTGCCCATCAGGTTGGAAGAACAATTGATGGGGTAAGAAAGAGTGAGGTAGAGGTTCCCAGCTACTTCCCTGATTTGATTATTTCTGTCTGCAGCCAGATTACCAGGTTGGCTGAGAATAATGGGAGAAATAACCCGACATTGATAGCGGAGACTGAAAAAATATTAAACGATTTTGCCAACCTCAATAATAACTTGGGAGATGCTACACTTGGCTTGAATTTATCAGGTGTTGAAGGTGCACAGATACACGAATCTCCACAGTTTTCGGCATCCAAGCCGGGAGCAGGTGATAGGGGAAAAGGATTGAATGATCTCAGGTTCCTTATAGTTGACGATGAATTGAGCAGCCGGATAATCCTCCAGGATCTCGTAGCCGATTTTGGTACGAGTCATATCGCCTTTGATGGCTATGAGGCTTTCCTCGCCTACAGGCGTTCCCATGTTGAAAGAATGCCCTATGATGTAGTTTTTCTGGATATACTTATGCCATTTCTTGACGGCAGAAGTGTTGCAAGGGCCATACGTCGTTTTGAATCGACATATGAAATTAGCAAACCTTGTAAAATTTTCATGACATCCAGCTTAGATGAACCGTGTGTCATTGAAGATATGCTCAGTGCGAAAATGTGTGATGCTTACTTGGTTAAACCAATAATGAAAAACATGATTGAAAATTGCCTTATGGAAGGAATAAATATTGATAAACCAGTTTGTTGACAGGTAAAACATAACAGGTGAATTGGATGTGAAAGCGGATAGCCAAAGTTTACCCACTAACCCAAAAGATTTAAAAACGAAAATACGAACAGAGTTGAATAAAATATTGGAGCCCATAAATGTCGCAATCTTTTAAAATAAATAGGCCTCAACATATTCTTGATACCGAGGTTTGCCGCAGCAAGATTCTGACCGTGGAAGATGAAGCGGTGCACCAGTTTCTTCTTGTGGATTTGCTGAAAGAAAACGGCTATGAAGTTTTTACGGCGGGAAATGGTCGAGATGCCCTGCGCTTGCTGGAAACGTTAAAGCCTGACCTTATTCTTCTTGATGTTATTATGCCTAAGATATGTGGTTTTGAAACATGCAGGAAGATAAAGGCAAACCCGGAGACCGCTGGAATTCCAGTCATCTTTAGCACATCTCTAGACGATTCAGAAAATATTATTACTGGATTTGACCTCGGTGCTTGTGATTACCTGACAAAACCGTTTAAACCCGGTGAGGTTCTGGCCAGAGTTAAGACCCATCTGGAACTGCAAAAAGCCTTGTCTGAGATTGTCAGGGTTAATGAAAATCTAGAAAAGATTATTATTAAAGAATCTCAGGAACTCATTAAGGCGGAAAGACAGGCAGCCTTCAGCCTTCTGTTGCATGGCATTGTGCATAATTTTAAAGGGCCGCTTACTACAATTAAAGGGAGTTCGCAGTTATTACGGCTTAAAATGGCGCAAATGAAAACGGAACTTGAAACTAAAAATGAAAGTTTTGATTTTATCCGGGAAGGTATTCATTCTTCTGAAGAATTTTTGCTCTTACATGAACAATCTATCCTGAATTTGCAGGATATGATCAGGAGTTTAATGTTAAAAGGCAGGCAGGATCAACAAAAGGATGAGGAGGTTTTTGACCTTAACGACCTGGTTCGAAAAGAACTGGAATTTTTAAATGCTGACCTTGGTTTTAAAAATACCCGGAAAGAATTATCATTGACCAGAAAACCGTTACCCGTTAAGGCCGTTTTTGCTGAGGTCTCCCAGGTTTTAAATAATCTGGTCAAAAATTCTGTTGATTCCTTTTTTGGCCAGCCCAATCAACAAAATTTTATTAAAATTAAAACTCTTAAGAACTGCGATGGTGCCATTGTTATAGTTGAGGATGGAGGGTGCGGAATAAAAGAGGAGCATCTCGACAAGATATTTGATCCGTTTTTTTCAACGAAACCAAAGGCCGGAGAAAAAGATGCAAACGTTCCATATGGCACCGGCCTGGGCCTATATATGTGTCAGCATGCTTTGCATAAAATAGGAGGAGACCTGAAAGTGATAAGTGAGTTTGGCAAAGGCACCAGTTTCCAAGTTCTTATCCCTCTGGCGAAAGAATACGTTGAGATTCCTGAGCCTACACGGGAAGCATAGAGTCGGAGATGACGAACCATCCTGCCTATCCACGGATTTTCCTGGGGCCATGAAGCTTTTATTTCGTAACAGCCCCTAAGGCGTTATCTATCGTGTCTACCAGTTTGTCAAAATCTATCGGCTTTTTTAAAAAGAAGTCTACGCCATTTAAAAAATTGTCCTCCTTGTCTTCCTTGATATATCCTGAGAGCATGATGGTTTTGAGATTATGGTCCTTTTGTTTTGCTAGAACTATGAGATCGTCCCCGTTCATGCCACCCATTAGGTAATCGGTAAGCAAAATCTGGAACCTGCCTTCCTCTAAAAGTTCCAAGGCATTTTCGCCGCCTTCTGCTTCGACCACCTGGAACCCCTTTTTTTCCAGGTTCACCCGAAGGCCCCAGCGCAGGAGTTTTTCATCATCAACCAAAAGTATAGTTTTAGGATTCATCTATTTTCTCCTAATCCGGATAAACCGGAAATAAGTACCTTAACAGTAGATGCAACACCTTTAATGAATCTACTTTTTTCATTTCTTGCCATAAAAAACACGAAAATGATTTCTAAGGTACTAAAATTGCGAGAGTATCAGGGTTTGGCCGGCAAAAGCACTGTAAAGGTAGAGCCCTTCCCTAACTTGCTGCCGACCTCGATCTTGCCATTATTGTTATGAATAATGCCGTGGGACACTGAGAGTCCGAGGCCAGTGCCCTTTACGGAGCTTTTGGTGGTAAAAAAGGGTTCAAATATATTTTTCAAGTTGTCAGGGTTTATGCCTTTCCCAGTGTCTTGAATATGCACTGCAATGTGTTCCCCTATGATGTTCGTGGTGATGGTCAATACTCCGCCTTCGTCTTCCATGGCATCCACGGCATTGTTGAACAGATTTAAGAGGACCTGTTTGATCTGGTCAACAACACAGCATACCATGGGCAGGGAGTCATTATATTCTTTTTTAATGTCTATGCGATTTACTTTACATCTCTTTTTACTCATTGTTAGGATGGGATTGATAAGCGCATGAATATCGGCGTTTTCCTTTTTCCCGGGCGAAGGACGGTTGAAATCCTGCAGATTCTGGATCAGCATCTTGACCCGACTGCATTCAGCCAAGGAAAGATCAACAAGTCCCTGATAGTCGTCTTTGAGCTGGCAATTGTTTCGTATTCCCTCTAAAACGTTTTGTATGCCATACAAGGGGTTGTTAAACTCATGGGCTATGGAGGCGGAGAGCCGGCCAATGGCTGCAAGTTTTTCAGAGTGGATTAACTTGTCCTGCATCTCATGCAGTTGCAGGGTACGTGTCTGCGCGGCACTCTCCAGCTTATCCTGGTAATCTAACATTAATTTTTCTATTCTTTTCCGTTCGTTAATATCACGCCAAACCGACAAATGAACATTTTGGCCATTGTAGTCTAATTGCCTGCAATTAATTTCAACTGGTGTTGTTGTACCGTCTTTTCTCCTATGCATGGTCTCAAACATATACAGACCCAATTTATAAATTTTATCGATCCTATCTTCTACCTGGCCGTCATATCCCTCAGTGTCAATATCTCTTACATTCATGCCAACAAGCTCTTCTCTGCTATATCCCAGATGAACAGAGGTCGCACTATTTGTTTCGAGGATAACGCCATCTTTGTTGACAATAACTAAAGCATCGTTCATGGACTCAACCAGGGTACGGAATTTTTTCTCCTTTTGTTCAAGTTCTTTGACCTTGTGGATCAATTCAATAGTTTGCTCCTTTACCTCATTTTCTAAGCGGACATTGTCGAGTCTAATGAAATTAAGCTCCTGCTTACGCTGGCAGCGTATTGTGCCAATCAGCCAGGAACAGAGGCCAAGCAGAACGGTGAAGGTGGCAAAAATAGTAATGAATGGGTTACGTGAGGGGGGGGCTGCCTGCTCGGCGTGACCACCCAAGAAATAAATAAGCTTTAGGGAGTTATTATTAATATTGGCTGGTTGTTGAACTAAACGGTTGTCTGAGGTTAGGAGATCCTCACGGGAAAGCAGCGAAATTGTGTTAAAGGCAAAACAGTTGTCCATCTCACATAACATGCCGGAATCAGTCTGCTTAATTTGGGGCCAGAATTTGGTTATGTTTTCGTCATCCCAACTGATGGCTTTAGAGGTAGATTCATTCTTCGCCAAAAGTAATTGATCCTGATTGAAAAGCGCTATGTCTCCAATGGTTTTTGTCACGGCTCGAAACCTTTTCAATAGCTTGGCGCCAGAGTACTTCAGGACAAAAACTCCCTGTTTTTGCTTCTGGCTGTTGAATACTGGTTTTGAGAAATACATTGTCGGCAGGTATTCAGAGGCTTTTTCATCACTATAAATTTGCTGGAAATCAAAAGAAGAGAGAAAAGCATGCTCACCTTCCAAGGCCATACTTTTGACGAAATATTCAGAGTCAACTCGTTTCTGCAATTTACCTTCAGGTAAAATTACATAAGCTCCATTACTAGACTCAGCTCCTACTTTTTCAATGCCTTCTGTGTCGATGAAAATTACCGATTCATAGTTCGGATGGTGTTTCAACATAGCGATAAATTCATGACTGACTTTACCCTTCTCCCGTTCGAGATCAAAGTTGTCAAGATGGGTGCTAAGGTGGGAAGATTCCTCAAGTAAATCGTGTTTGATATTTTCAATAGTCAGCGAAAGGTTTTTGGTAATTTGCTCCAGGGTGTCCTTTCCGCTTTCTTCAAACAGTTTCTGGTGGGTTTTAGAGCTGTTATTATATAGAAAAAAGATCCCAGCAAGCATACACAAGAAAAGTGGTACAAAGATGGGAAGCGCGTGTTTTGCAATATCTCTTTTGGAGTTCTTCAAAGTAACCATGGAAATAGGCTATAATTTTACCAGTAATATTTCAAACATTTTCATCGTTTTGCAAAAAAATATCCTGCAACATGTGTCGCACCTTTCTTTTGTTCTCTTCTCCTTCTCGAACAGGCTGTAATCTTTAACTCTTGGCTATATCCTGAGGAATAGACGACAATTGCATTCAAAATGGTTTCATGGGCATGAAACTTGCGTCGTATAAATGTTTTACCTCCTCTTGAAGAGAAGGCTTTCATCACTCATCATGTTAAGAGTAAGATTTTTACTAGTTTCAGACCTCGTGAAAAGTTGTTGGGGTGTTGGTTGCAAACCCTTTATTCGCTTGAGATTAGGCCATAATCGGAGTCTACGCTTACCTGGACACCACATTTCGTCATTCCGGCATGTAGTTAGCCGGAATCCAGCGGTATGGACGAAATTTCTGGATTCCGGCTCACAGCATGCCGGAATGACGTGGTAAAATGTCCAAATTTTAGCGGTAGATCCTCTACACTTTAACGAGGTCTGAGTTTTAAAGAAAAGGGAGGAATACCCTGAATAATTTAGACGACCACAAGAAAAAATATAGGGTAAATTAATTATGTCTATTGAAGATGAAAAGGTAGTTCAGAGTAATAAAATTCTTGTTGTGGATGATGAACCTGACATAGTCTTTTTTCTCAAACATCTCCTTGAAGAAAATTCATACGAAATACATACAGCCTTCAATGCCCTGGAGGCAATCGATATACTCAATCGTATCCCCATAGATGTCCTGATTAGCGATATCCGTATGCCTGGAATAGACGGGATAGAATTGATTAACCGAGCGGTAAAGCGCCAACCGGATATCCAATCCATTGTGCTTACCGGTGATGGCGATATTGACACCGTCGTAGCAGCTCTAAGGGCTGGGGCAATCAGTTATTTGAAAAAACCGCTTAATTTTCCGGAATTGCTCGTATTTGTTGAAAAAGGACTTGAAAAACGAAGGTTGCACCTGGAAATAAAAACCAAGCAGCAAAATATAGAAACAGCAAATAGGCAGCTTGAAGACAAGGTCGCTCTCAGAACAGTAGAGCTTGAAAAAAACAACATAGAACTCAGAAAGGCCTTAGATAACATTAAGACCTTAAAAACGTTGTTGCCGATTTGCGCTTCATGTAAGAAAATCCGCGATGATAAAGGATACTGGAGCCAAATTGAGACATATATCAGCCGTCATGTGGATACCGATTTCAGTCATGGTATATGCCCGGACTGTGTCAAAAAACTGCATCCGGAAATATATGATTCCATGAAGGAAATGTCTGATTGTATGAAAAAAACAGAGATGATCAAGATTTTGATTGTTGACGATGAGGCCGATAACCTCAATATTGTCGGCGAATATATAGGTGTCCTCGGTTTTGATTTTTCCGTTGCCGCCAATGGAGTTGAGGCACTGGAGCTTCTCAGAAAGGGTGCCTATGACGTAGTTCTCACCGATATGCAAATGCCAAAGATGGACGGCATGACGCTTCTGGGAAATATTCAAAAGGAATTTCCTGGAATTGATGTGATTGTAATGACTGGTTACTGCGATACCTGTACATCCACAGATGCCATAAGAGCAGGGGCCAATGATTATATGGCTAAGCCCTTCACTTGCGAGGAGCTCCGGGCCAAATTACAGCGACTTTTAAGCGAGAGAAACCTTGTCCGTAATCTCAACCATGAAATTCTAAAACGCAACCTGCTGGAGTTGGAACTGCGAAAGCACAATGGAATGTTTAAGGGGGTCCTGGAAGCAGTGAACTACCCTCTTTATGTCGTTAACATCCAGGACTACACCATAAAATTCGCTAATAAGGCCTGTGGGTTTGGAGATATTGGCCCGCAATCAACATGCTATAAACTGATTTATCATCGAGATACTCCATGCGAGGGCGCGGACTTCCCCTGTCCCTGTGATATCATCACTAGAACGAAGGAAGCCGCGATAGTCAAACGTTTAAATTCTGACCGGAATGGCAATGAACTTGAGGTAGAATTGCATGGCTTCCCAATCATTGACCAAGATGGGGAGGTCCGCCAAATAGTTGAATGCATCATTGATATCTCAAAAAGGAAAACTGTTTCCGATAGTAATTACAGCCTTGAGAATGCCCCAGACAAAGAAGACAATTTTCCCGCTAACCCTGCAAAGCTTGAGAAGATTATTTAGCGATAGAATGCATTATGGATGACAATGCAAATTATGGTTAGTTGGTCACAGAGAGGAAGTAATTGTGATTCATAGTTCTTATTTTTATGAAGACTTGCTCCGCAACTTCAATATCGGCAATATATTTATACGCCACTTTGTGCAATTAAATAAAGTTTTGATATTGGTCGCGATTTTTTTAAATTATCTGCTTTTCCCTTCAAATAAGGCATCTGCCCAGGACATAAAGGTGTTTATTCTCCACTCCTACCATCAGGAATATCCCTGGACAAATAAAGAAAATGAAGGGATTGTCCAAGGTTTGAAAAAAGAGTGGCCCAAGGGCAGTATCAGCTTTTCGACTGAATATCTTGACACAAAGCGCCTCAAATATTGCGAAGAGTATCAGCAATTCTTTTATA
>JAQYVV010000035.1 GCA_030145275.1 Desulfurivibrionaceae bacterium
CCTGATTAAAATTACCAACTACCAGGAGTTATGCCAGAGCAAAAGTGTACAAGAGGCCTCTGATCTGGTTCAAGATGTGGCGGTGCAACTCTCCGCCAACCTCACCGTTGTCCACGAATGCACCCGCATCTCAGCAGACAGTATTGTTATTATCCTGCCGATGCTCGACTTCTTTGAAGCACCGGATACGGTAAACGCAGCCACCGCCATGATCAGCAGTGAGGCGCAACTCTCCAGCAAGGTAACAACTTACCCGGACAATGGTCAGACCGCTCTGGAGTTGCTGCAGGCCTTAGCTGATTAGTCATACGGATTTTTTGACTGCTTTTCCCCCAGATTTCTTTTAAAGTTAGAGATCAATTAAGTACACCCAAGATTGCATACCCCCTGAGTCCGTAAGCGTTTCAGGGGCACCCCGATGTGCGTGATCGAGCCACGCGATTATACCCCCTGTATATCACGGGGGTCGATCACGTGCAGCGGGGTGTTCATGGAGCGCTTACCTTTTAAAGAATGTGACTCATCGTTCAGTCTTGCTCAGAGCTATACATAACCACCTGATTCCGTCCTCTGTTTTTTGCTTTATATAAAGCAGAATCAGCAGCCTCAAGAATCTCCTTGCCGGTGCTGAAATGCTGTGGACAGCATGACAGACCGATACTGGTAGTTTTGCGGAAGGGAGGGATATCGCCAATTGTAAAGGTGAACTCTTCAACACTCTTACGTACTCTTTCGGCGATTCTGCCAGCCTCCGTTTGGTCACCGTCTTTAAGCAACACAACAAACTCTTCTCCACCATAACGGAACGCGATGTCACCATGCCTGACATTAGCCAGGAGCAGTTTGCCAATCTGGGCGAGAACCAAGTCTCCCACGGGATGCCCATGGGTGTCGTTTGTCTCCTTAAAATGATCCAGATCAAGCATCATCAGGCAGAAACCTTTTTTATTAAAAAGATACTCTTCTTCGAATAGCTTTATCTTTTTATGAAAATGCCGTTTGGTGTAGAGTGCCGTCAGCTCATCGGTTATAGCCATCTCGTAAAGCTGCGCATTGGCAAAAGAAATGGTCATATGGTGGGCAAGCACGGGAATAATTTTTTTCTGATGCTGGCTAAAACTCTCACCAGCAGGTTTTTTTGCCTTGACCAGAGCAATTTTCATATTTTTAAGTTGAAGGGAGAGAAAAAGTTCTGCGCCATCAGCAGAAAAGACTAACGGTGTAGAGTCCTGGTCACCCCATCGCAAAAAGTCTTCTCTGCTCAATGAACACCCCTCTGGAGCATCTGATTCTACGTCAAAATAGCTATGATAATGTCTCTTATCGCCGCTTTTCTTGGCGGTTATTTCAAAAATTTTATTCTGCTTTTCAATGGGCAGCGCCAGCGTTACGCAGTCCACTTCTAATACCTCGCAGAGGAGATCAACCACTATCTCTTTCAATTTTTTCTTTTCAATGGTGAGACTCATCTTCTGGGCAATCAAATAAAGTGCACTCACCTCATTACTTTTTGCCTTTACTTCATCAATATATCTGCTGATAGCCTTGGCCATGATATTATAGGAGTCCGCCATCCGGGAGATCTCCCCGCCGCAATTAACATCAACCCAGTAATCAAACTTGCCTCGACTTATTTCTTCAAAGCCAACTTGCAAAGTATCTAAAGGCTTGGAGAAAAAACGGGTGACAATAAAATTAATGAGGAATACGCCTAGCAGGAATACAAATATTGAGGTCAGAAGTATGCGCTGTGTTATTTCTTTCAACAGGTCATTGGTGGCATCAAGCGATGAATCAACCAACAGCTTGCCGACGACCTTAATCTCCTGGGCATGGCAGACATAACAGGCCGGTTTATTTTCAATGGCGATTATTGTCCGTATATACGACTTGTCTTCACTTTCCATTGCGGCTGAGTATCTTCGTTTCGCACCACTAATCCCATGGCAGGAAAGGCAGGTGTCGTCCGTTTTTACATCCATAACTACTCCGACAAGAGATGACTCGCTTGTCATGATGACTTCCCCTTTCTCGTTAAGAACACTGATCCCTGAGAGATTTGCGGTATTAATCATATTTTCAATGATCTCCATGCTTGCCTCTCTGTCGTTCTGCAGCATGGAGGCACTGAGACCGGCCACAATGGTGCGTCCTGTCTGCATTGCATTATGGCTGGACATGCGGATCAGTTTATCCCGTTGATATGTCAAGACGCTGTGGAGCACCAGGCCTATGGCAAGAAAAAAAACCAGGAAGATCCCCCCGAGGACTTTAAATTTCAGGGAAGCCAGTTTGTCTAAATTATAACCAATCAAGATAAGTCCTCTGCCTGTGAAATTAGAAAATGAGGAGGGGGCAATAATGCATTTTTAAGGACGGAGTATTACTCTCCGCTTTCCTGCCGCCCGTTACTTCATAACAATTCATCCAGTGCCCTTCGGATAACCGCAGCTAATTTTTTTATGGGTACAGGTTTCGTGAGAAATGCCGTGATGCCAATTTAGGACCAAACAACCAGTCCAAAAATTTTCATTTGCCAGATAAACACACAGAAACCACATATGTAGAAAATTCATAGATACCATACAACTAACCCAAAAACCTATAAAAACAGTACATTTCTTCAAGGGAATTTGTCAACTCAAAAGGAGGTCATATTCACGCAAAAAATTAGGTGGTGTTACGTTTTCAATAGCTCAGGCCCAAAGTACACACACCACTATCGGCCTGAGCGAAATTCAATGAACCATGATAAATGTCTCTTCGTATTCTGGCAGGTAAGCAACGACAAGGAGACTCGGCCGTCATTGACGGACTAGCGTGAGACTATATCTGATTGCTATGTTTTAGTGAAAACTGTCTCGGGATGGGGACTAGCTTTATGGTGAGACGGCGTCTGCTTTTCACACCGTGGGGGCCATTAGAGAAAAATATATCCTGCCACCATTACCACGAAGCATTACATGCGTCCAACTGCCGCATCCCCAACGACAAATTCGGATCAGGAGTCTCTAGGATGAGGTGATAGTGATTGTCCAGTAATCAATAAGCGTGACCAAGCCAGTTATTTTTATCAACTGTAAGCACAAGGACTTCTGGGATTTTTTGACAGTCAGCGTTGTTAAGATAGAGGAGATTTCGCGCATTTCCACGGGAGGGTACATGATACACAGCGCCGGGATATTCGATTCACAGTGGCCGACCAGAAAGTCCAAAGAGTCCACGCGACCTTTTTTAATAAAGGAAAGTCCCAGACTAGCCTCCTCGGTTCAAAAGGTCGTTCGGGTGGTGGGGGCGACAAATGGTATTTTATCCAGTGTATTTGCTGGATCGTCCACAAAGGAGCCATGAAAATGGCAGTTAGAGCAGGTAATTGGGTTACTGCCTCCAGGGTGACAACTAGCACAACTCTGGTCTTTATACGGATCATTGCTGCCCCCACCTCCAGTATCGTGGTGAGTATTGAACCAATTACCAGTGCCACCATCATCATCGTGGCACTGGTCACAGAGAAAGCTGTAGTCGTCGGCGCCAGTGCTGACGGTGCCGCCAAGCACACTGCCATTGACCGCCCCGCGGAGCAAGAAATCATTGGCCGAGCCATGTGGTTCATGGCAGTCGGTACAGGCCAGCACCTTGCCGACAGTGGAAGTGTAAGGGCCTTTCATAACGATTATGCCATCCGCATTGACCTTGCCGTGCTTGTCCCCGCCAGTATCCCAATTAATAGCGGTAAGCTTCCCGGCTGTCGTGCCGGGGTTCATTGATGTGGTATTAGTCGAAGTTACTTCATACTGATGGCAGTCAAGACAAAATGTGTTGTAATCTGCCAGATTGGAACCGTCCGTTGTGCTGGAGCCGTCCGGCTCATACGTGGTTGTTGAGCCGAACCTGTAAGGAGCCTGATAAGGTCCGTATAAATTGCTTGTCTTTTCGCTAGCATTATCTCCCCACGGGTCGGTGGTGGGATGAGCGCTCGGTAAGGTTGTCAAGGTTCCTCTCGTGATGGAAGTTTTTGCAACATCTGGATTATTAACCGGATCGCCTTGAACAACGTGAGGGTCGTGGCACACGGCACATCCATTTGAATTTGATGTAAAGTTCCACGACTGCCCGGAAGCGTAGGTGATCACATCGGCCAGGTTGTGCGATGAACCCAGTGAAAATGCAGCTTCAACATTGCTTAGCGTGTCAGCGAGCCACCCACCTGCTCTATGACTGTAGCTTCGATTTGTGACAAACACGCCGTCTTGATACCCGGCAACACCTTCTCCGTGGCAGTTAAAACAAAAATTAACAGTCTGAGAGGAGTTGGATACATCAAAAAGCAAAAATCCCTGCGCTCCTCCAGTCGGGTCTGGCTCAGTCCCACCAACCATCGCATGCTGTTCATGGCAGTGGGCGCAATTTCCAGGAGAGTAGCCAGACAGACGGGAAACGCCATCGGTGTCATCTCCATGCGTTGAACTCAGGTAAGACCCAGCAATCACTGCTCGAGACGTCATGCCAAGAAGGAGGCACAAAAGAAAAAACAGAGCGGAATTTATTCCAACGTTTATCTGTTTTTTTTCTACCGTAATTTTCATAAGAAGTAATCGCTCTCAACTAACACATTTGCAACTTGTTGATAATATGGGAGATGTTAGTTTCATTTTTTTGGTTGTTGTCGACTTGGTTCACTTCTAAGGGGTCGATTAATTGACAAAAGACCCACAATAAAGCAGTACCTTTCTTCAAAGGATTTTGTCAACTCAAAAAAAGGTCATATTCACGCGAAGCAATGGGTGCTGTTACGTTTTCAATGGCAAACGACCCGAAGTACGCAGCAGCACTATCTGCCGGAGCGAGATTCAATGAACCATCACAAATGACTCTTCGTATTCCGGCCAGATAAGCAGTGACCTGACACGGCCATCGACTGCCAGGCCCAGAAACTTGAAATCAGCTGGGATACCAAGACGGCTTAGGGCATTTTTCTGCACCGTGTAGCCCCCGGCAGAGAGGGTAGAGACGGCCACGCAATCTCTTGGCCCGCCAAATCATTGAGCGTAAAAAAAAGCCACTATCCTGGTGGACAATCAGGGCACCAGGAAAAGGCGGAAAGCCGCAGGCAATAACCTCGTCCCCCCTTATCATGAGCCTTAAAGTAGTGGGTGAAGCCCAGAAAGATCATATCATACTGCTGCTGATATTATCAGCTACTTTTTAAAAACGTAATTTGTCAAGCCGAAAGAGGGTTATCTAGACACGAAGATAGAAGAGATAGAAATTAAGAGAGAAGTAGGCCTGCCTGGTATATAATTTCAAACCGGAGATAAAAAGAGGTTTGCCGGCAGTCTTGATCAATGATCAAGCTGCCGGCGCATCTTATCCATCAAATCCCTGACCAAAAGCGGCTTCTGGATAAAATTAACCCCTACCTCTGCATAATCTTTATCAATCTCATTCTGTATATATCCTGACATAAAGATTATTTTTGAGCAATTTCCCGCCTCCTTCAATTTTCTGGCGAGTTCCCAACCGCTAATGCCCGGCATGGTAATGTCGGAGATGATCAAATCTATGCCGTTGTTATCAGAAAAACATATTTTAAAGGCATCTTCACCGTTGGTGGCAGTGAACACTTTATAGCCCAAGGTCTTGAGCATTTCTTCAAGCATCCGCAGAATGCTTGATTCATCCTCCACGATCAGGACGCTCTCGCTCCCGTGGCGCAACTCGGCCATCTCCTCTACCAGGCCAGCGGTTGTCTCCTCCTCAGTGGCGGGAAAGAGGAGATGAAATGAGGTGCCGCTGCCGGGCTTGCTGTTAACGGTGATATGACCTTGATGTTGTTTGACAATGGCATATACCGTGGACAGCCCCAATCCTGTGCCCTTATGCTGGTCCTTGGTGGTAAAAAAAGGTTCGAATATGTTATTTACCACCTCATCGCTCATGCCCGTCCCGGTATCCGTAATTTTTAACTGTACATATGACCCAGGTGAACACTCCTGCAGGCTCGCGGCGCTCTGGGCCGCAGAAATTCCTACCATATCTGTCTCCACAGTCAATCGGCCGCCTTGCGGCATGGCATCCCTGGCATTAACCGTCAGGTTCATCAAGACCTGTTCAAGCTGCCCCGAATCCGCCTTGATGTTCGGCAGCTGGTTCTGGAGTTTGAACTCCAGGGTTATATCCTCGCCAATAATGCGTCCCAGCATGTTCAGCATGTTTTGCACCAGCTCATTAATATTTACCACTTGGACATCAAGGATCTGCTTTCTACTCAGAGCCAGAAGCTGGCGGGTTAGGATTGCAGCCTTATTGCTGGCATCCTTGATTATTTTCACATTTTCGTATAACTTGCTGTCTCTGGAAGCGTCCCCCATTATGATATCTGAAAATCCCAAAATCACCGTAAGCAGGTTGTTAAAGTCATGGGCAACACCACCGGCCAGACGACCAACCGACTCCATTTTCTGGGCCTGGAGAAACTGGAGCTGCATCTGCTCCCGCTGGACTTCGAGTTTTTTCTTTTGGGTAATGTCTTGGATTGATTCGATTATCCCGGTCAGCTTGCCATTTTCGCAAAGAGGGGTCGCAGAAATAGAGACATAGAGATTTTTACCATTTGCAAGTTTGAGCTCAGTTTCGCCGCTGACCTGATTTTCGCCCTGTTGAATGCTGGCCAGTGGGCATAGGCCCGGAGCGCAATAATTACCGCCTAATATTTTTGAGCAGGGACGCCCCAAGATTTCAGCTTCTGGCAGGCCGACAAGCTCTTCAAAGGCGTGATTGACCTTTTGGATGGAATAATCCAGGCCGATTACCCTGATGGCGTTCCCGGCGCTGTTAAATATATTGTCGAGATAGTTCTTTGACACGGTGGTGCTGTTTAGCTGCTTGGTCATCAGGTTGAAGGAGCTGGCCAGTTGGCCGAACTCATCCTTGCGGTTCAACTCAACCAGGACGTTGAAGTCCCCTTGGGCCACTTGTTCAGTGGCCCTAATCAATTTTTTCAAGGGGGTGACCAGTAAAAACACCAGCAGGTTAAAGGCCACCAGACCTATGCCAAGAAAGATGATACAGATTTCAAGGAGCTGTTTTCTGGCGGCGGCAATATGGTGCTCAATTTCCTTGTGAGACACGCCGATCAGCATGGTTCCAAACCGGTCGCCGGCAATATTAATCGGCACTATTAGGTCGTGCACCTTGAAGCCTCCAGACATAACGAACTCTTCTCTGGATGCGGGCTGCTCATAATGCAGGGCGTAAGCATAATTATGACCACCTTTTAATTTGTCCAACTCCTGTAGATCATTATGACTGATGATTTGGCCGTGGGCGTCAATGATTATGGCATAGGAGATCTGTTCCTTCAGGACCTCCGTGTGCAGAGTTTGATAGAGTTTACGCTGGTCCTGTATAATCAGGTGGGACAGGCACTTATCAATCAGGAAGTAGGCAATGGCCAAGCCCCTTCGGTGGTCTTCAGCAATGATAGTCTTTTCTTCTCGGGCCATATGGAGCAAGCCGGTAGCCATGACTACCACGACGATTAAACCGCTGCCCATCAGGGTAAAAACGAACCGTAAACTAAAAAAAGCAGAATACTTGAACATTTGTTGTTTTAGGTGCCGAAAGGGTTATTCTGATAAAAATTTGGTGGTTTTACTATATCCTGGCGATGACTCCGACTTTTTGCGAGTACATCAAAATTAGTATCCCAATTTTTTGCGCATGGCTCTGACCATCTCATACTCACTGTCTTTAGCCTTGGTAAACCCGCCTATACCCGCACTCTTAAGGATTTCCTGCTGCTCAGGGAGCCTCTCTACAGACAGGGAGAGCAACAACTGCTCGACCTCTTTTGACAGCTTATCGTCTGATTCCTTACTGGCCGCCATCACCGGGTTTGGAAATGGCTCGGTTCTGGCAATAATCTTGAACACCGATTTATCCACCCCCACTTGAGCCATCTCTTCCAAGCCATGTTCGCAGATAAATCCGGCGTCAAATTTCTTAAAATATATATCCAGCAAAATGTCTGGACAGCAGCCGCCATGACCGTGCAATTTAAGATCTCTTTCAGTATCAATTTCAAACTCCTGCAGCAGATTTTCGGCAGCCAGCCATTTAATGCCTGAGGTCTCGGGACCGAACAGCACTGTCTTGCCCTTCAGGTCTTTTACGCTGGACAACTCCCGGTTGTCAGCCAAGGCGACCAGATAACCACGGCTGGTGTCGTTGCCTTCCAGGGTCAAAGATTTAAGCAAAAAATCAGCTTTATAGTGACCCTGCAGCTGCACGTAGTCTCCAGGACTGTGCAGTACGAATTGGATCTTGCCTTGACTTAGAAGCTTATCAATCTCTTCAACGCTTCTGGGAATAATCAGCCGGACGGGTTGATTTAGATTTTTGCCAATAAATTTAACCAGGGGGTAATATTGTTCATACTCCTTGACCGGGTCCCCGCAGGGCATAGCCGCAAAAACTATCTCTTTGTCGTCGTTAGCGTATGCCTCTGCCAAGCCGCTGAGCAGGATGGACATAAAAAAAGCGGTAATGATTACCGCTCTGAATGTTTCTGTACTTTTGCTTAAAATTGTCATGGAGGAGGGTCCGATTTTTTTTAAGTGTTTAATCTACCAGTCGGTACAACGGGCCTATTACAGGCTTTCCCACAATAAGAAGTTAAAACTACAAAAAAGATATAATCGCTGGAATCACCAGCCCCTAGTATTTTGTACCACATATGAGAATAACCAGACAACCTAAAATAAGCAACGCGGCTTAAAAAAAAGGCAAAGCGGAAGCTATAAGCCTCAGGCGGCAAACCGCTGCCAGGCCCAAAAGCCGCCCCAAAAAATGGGCTGATGCACAAAGTAAATCAGGAGGGAGCGGGCGCCTGTTTTTCTGATTATCCTGACCCAAAAAAATTCTGGGTCACAGGTGAAGGTCAATCTTCTATTCCCCTCGGGGAAAAACACCCCGCCCAGAAAAATTCCCACAAGAATAAAACCAAACCAGGGGAGAATCGGAGTATAATCAACACTGCTGAATCCGTGATATTGAACCCCGAGCCAGATCAGCCAGGGGAAAGTAACTAGAAACTTGCTTGCAAACCACCCGCCGGCAAAGACGCCAAGGCCGGCCGCAATGCTGAAGTATGGATGCTTTATGAAGGGGTAGGCCAAAATAATGCCAAGGCCGATAAGATGTAAAATTCCAAAGACGACCAGATCGTCACCAACTGCATACCATGTCGCTATGGAGATAATTAGACCGAGTGAAGAAATGGTCAAACCGCGTTTAAAAAATTTTAAAAACCCGGCTTGTTTTGCTCCTTCCCTGCAAAAACTTAGCGTAAGGGAGATGCCAACCAGAAGAAGAAAAAGAGCCGCCGTAACTCTGGCCAGGGCCGGCCAGAAAAAAGAGTTGCCAGTCTGCATGTGTGAAAAAAGAGAGAGGTCAAAAACAAAATTTGACACAAGCATCATCAGAACGGCAATGCCCCGTAAAAAATCAATCTCCCAGAATCTCTCTTCTTTTTTCAAGATTACCCATTTAACTAAATCGAATAACAGCTGCCGCCAATAGCGGTGGCTTCAAAAACTTCACAGACTCAAGATTCCTGCAACTGCAGATCAATCCGGCCCTGAATTTCGGCCACCTTTTGCTCATCACCCATCTCTTTATAAATCAGCAGAAGTTCTTCCAATGCCCTCTGCTGGTTAGATACCTTGGTAAGAATTTCTTCACAGCAGCCAACGGACTCTTTTATATTTCCTTGCATCCGATAGGCGCGGGCAAGACCAAGCAAAGCATACAGGTCAAACCCTATCTTGAGGCTCCTCAGATAATATTCTATGGAGTCTTCCTGCTTGTTCATATTGGACAGAGCATCCCCGATCCGGGTGAGCAGATCCTGATTCTCGGGTTCTTTCTCCAAAATTTTTGACCACCAGTACACGGCCTGGTCGAGATTCTCCAAACCCCGATGACAATCGCCCAAACCATATAAGGCAAAAGAGTTCCAGGCCTCAATCGCAATGGCCTTTTCATAATATTCAGCTGCGACTGTATAGTCGTGCCTTCTCCGATAAATATTCCCGGCCATGGTGAGAACAGCCACATAGTTGTTGTCAAGCTCAAGAAGCTTATCAAAATATTTTAGGGATTTTTGGTCATCTTCAACCTTGTAATATAGGCTACCTAGACCTAACAACGCGTATTTATCGTCCGGATTGACACTCAAAGCCTGCAGATAGAAACTTTCCGCCTTGGCAAAATCCCCGGTTTTATTAAATGACTCAGCCAATCGAACCATAACATAGATATCATTTTTATTTCGTTCAAGATATCGCAACCAATATGGAATCGCCCTTTTATGCTGCAAAATTCCCCGATAGGAATCACCAATACCGCGAAGGGCAAAAACATTCGACGGATCAAACTCCAACACCTTTTCATAATAGTGGATGGCATCTTCAAATTTATTAAGCTCCCGATATGTATCGGCTAAGCCAACAAGGATATATGAATTTTGAGCATCCAGTTCCAGGGCTTCCAGAAAAGCATTTTCGGCCTCAAGGCATTGCCCTTTTCGTAAGAAATTACGCCCGAGTTTTGACAGCCGCAGGATATCTTTTTTTGGCTTTGCGACCTTTTGCTGGACAACAGATCCTTCAGCCCATTCCCTATAAGCAGGAAGGACACGGGCAACTGAAGTACTAAGCCATTGCGGGATTTCATAGGGGTGATGTTCATTTATCCAGGATTCCAGCCTTTCAGTTTGGGCTGATACAAATTTTACGGTCACCCGGTATTCACTGTCGGTTTCCAACTTCCCCTTAAATATATAGAAACTCTTTATCGGGCCGTCCACCTGGGCGCAAACAGCCAGTCGCTCTGCAACAATATCATGGGCAAATTTCTCAGCATCACTTGCAGATGCCAACGTAGTCCAACCAATATTCATTTCAAATCCCTCTTGTATACCCGCAGTCAGCTATAAACTAATATTCTGCGAGTTGCTTGTTTCCACATTTTATGATCTTTTTATATTTTCTGCGTTATACTTTAACTGGCCCCACATAGCAAAGTATTAGGTAACTATCCAGCTGCACTCCATCTTCGCCCATTTAGGCCTTCTCGAATAGCACAAGTATGCTTCGAAGCCCTAAATGAACGAGGTAAGCGTAGACTCCGATATAAAGCACATCTGAACAGTTACAGTCTGGAGTTAAGGGTAATTTCCAGCCTCCCTTAGTAATTATAGTATTAGGTACTTTAGTGGCTTATAAATTGATTTCCTGCAGGCAGTCCCCAGCACCACTCCCAAATATTTAGCCAACGGAAGGTTATCTATTTTATCAGGTCCGAAACTCAGACCTCAATGGCTCCTCCTCAGGTGAATCCAGAACCTGCTGTACAGGCAAAGCAGTGATCCGACACGGCTATCGAACTGCCAGGCCCAGGTAACTCTTGCAGCTCAGAAAAATGCAGCGGCTCACCTCCCAGAGGAAGACGAATGGCCAGATTGAAATCACAATCATATAGATAGCCGTCCCAATCAACAGAAATGATTGACCGGCACATTGCTCCTGAAACTGCACATGGGTTAAAGGCTTTGATCAGCTTGTCCATATAGGCTGCGAAATTACCGCTTTTCTCAAGCCACTCTTTAAATCTCCCAAGAGGAACATTGGCAAAGGAAAAAACATTGCTACACTCTAGTCCCCATTTGTTTTGCAGAACCTCCTTAAACCTCTTCTCAAGCTGCTTCTGGTCTGAGGGCATAAAAGCCCCCGTGGGGTTTGAGACCAAATTAAGCTCAAGTCCTGTCCCTTCTCGACCATAACCCAAGTCATTTAGTTTTTTAAGTACGCTGAGGGATTGATCAAATACTCCAGTGCCTCGCTGGCTGTCTGCCTGAATTTCACTGATAGCTGGAAAAGATATTGTAATGACAACCTGGTGTTTTCTGCAAAGTTCGACCAGATCGCTATACGTTTCTTCGCCCAAAAGAGTTGCATTGGATCTAAGGATCAGATTTTTGGCATAGGGGGCTAAATTTTCTATCAGAAAGGGGAGATTTGGATTCAGTTCGGGTGCTCCGCCAGTAATATCAATGGTATGGAAAGAAAATTTACTGGCAAAGGCGACAAGTTGTTCTGCCGTCTGCCGGGACATCCTCTCTTTTCTAGTGGGTCCGGCAGATAAATGGCAGTGCCGGCAGGCAAGATTACACTCCAAGCCAACATTAATCTGCAGCACAAGGGTCTCCGCCCTGGTTAATTCAATATTGTTTTCTGTTAAAACCGTTTTGAACCTATCCATATTGACTTAAAACGAAATTTTTTCGGCAATATTTTTCATCTGCACGCCATGAACAAGAGAAGCCCCGCCCCGAATGGCGCAGGAAACATGGACCGCCTCGGTCATCTCCTCATTATTTGAACCCTTTTCAAGGCAGGCCTGGGTATACGCATCAATGCAGTATGGACATTGTACCGCATGGGCAACAGCCAGAGCAATAAGCGCCTTTTCCCTTTCACTCAAAGCCCCTTCGGCAAACACCGCGCCATAATAGTCAAAAAACTTCGAGGCCAGCCCGGGCGCTCCTTCTGATATTTCAGCAAACTTGGGTAAATCGGTTCTTTTATAGTAACTGTCTGACATAATCTCCTCCCTCTACACGGGTCTTTTTTTGTATTTTTGATAGTTTTCCTAATAATAACCATTACAATCTAATCCGGATAAACCGGAAATAAGTACCTTAACAGTAAATACAACACCTTTAGATCAATATACTTTTTTCATTTCTTGCCATAAAAAGCAAGAGATAAGCGCAGACTTCGAAATAATTTATAAGGTACTAAAAAAAACATCAGCAATTTAACAAAGGTATATTAAATGACCGACAAAAACTCCTTTCGGGCTAAACTGCCCTTTTTACGAGAGCATCTTTATTTGAAATTTGTGCTCTTTTTTCAAATTATATGGCGCAGAAGGCTGGTCGGTGAGGCCCATAATTTTGCCAGGGTCTTGGAAAATTCGCTCTTGGCGGAGCTTCAAAAAATTCGCCAGCCAAAGGTTACGATCACTCTGGAAAAAGGGCGGGGTCTTTCACTTCCTACAAAGGCAGGCAGCACAGTTTCCCAAGAGATACAACACACAAAAAACCTTGTATCTTTCCTGACCGACCTCGGAGTAGATAGGCTGGAACTAGACACCCTGCTTGAGGCAAATCAAATTAGCAATGCCTTAAAAGTCCTGTTTCATGCAAGCCAAAAACTCAAAGATCCCAATCCTTGTCAGCCTGCTCAAAAAGTCTACGATGCCCGCAGTCTTGCCACGATACTCTCCAGTGACACCGGACTCAATAAGTTCTGCGCCAATATCCGTTTTGACAAAAAATATGGGGTTCTTAGCATACAGTACTCCTACTGTGAGCTCTTTTACACCTTAACCGTAAAAACCGTTCTTGATCGCTTTAGCAAAACAAAAAACCACCAGGCCATATTTTCCCTTGCCCCCAAAATAGGCGGGACCATAGGGCTGCTTTTCTTTCTGCACCACATCTTTTGGAGCCCTTATTCCCCAATCGGCATTATGGCAGTTCTGCTTGGTTCTCTGGCCCTTGCTTCAGGCATTATCTATCTTACCAACACAATTGCCTCAACCCTCTATGACCAAGAGCACAGAGACAAACTTCTGCGGGAAAACATGAAAGAGATCACCGCCCTCTCCCATTTCCCCGGACACAACCCCAGCCCCATCCTGAAAATCGGTAATGATGGCGCCATTTTGTTTGCCAACAGCGCCGCAGAAAAACAAGCTGAAACGATGAGATTTTCTGCAGAGAAAATAGCTGAAATGTTACCAGAAAACTACCTTGGGATTATTGAACAATGCCTTGATACGCAGCAAGACATTATTGACATTGAGTTTTCTAAAAATGGAAGAACCCTGCGCTTCAATTTTTCACCATTCCCCAATGAACAAACGGTCCTTGCCTCGGGAACAGATATAACCAGGTTAAAGGAGTTGGAGATTGAATTACGGCATCTCAATAAAAATCTTGAGCAAAAGGTCCTTGAACGCACCAAAGAGCTTGCCTCAACCCAAGACATTACCATCTTATCACTCTCTTCTCTTGCCGAAACACGTGACCCTGAGACAGGGGCGCATATTCATAGAACACGTCTGTATGTTAAACTCCTAGCCGAGTATTTACGCCATAAGCCGCGCTACCAGAAAGATCTTTCCTCCGACCAGTTCATCGACCTCCTGTTCCGCTCCGCCCCTCTCCATGATATCGGCAAGGTCGGCATTCCTGATTCGATCCTGCTCAAATCTGGTAAACTAACAACAGAAGAGTTTGAAATAATGAAAAGACATGCCATAATCGGCAGCGACTCTCTAAAATGGGGCGCGAAGAAACTTGGCGAAAATTCTTTTTTGCAACTGGCTAGAGAGATTGCCTGCGGCCATCACGAAAAATGGGATGGCTCTGGATACCCCGCAGGCCTTGCTGCGGAGCAGATACCTCTTTCCTGTAGACTCATGGCCCTGGCTGACGTTTATGACGCTTTAGTCAACAAAAGGGTCTACAAAGAAGCCTATTCCCATGAAAAGGCCAAAGCCATCCTGTTGAAACGGAAAGGGTCCCACTTTGACCCTGAAGTTGTTGAGGCGTTCATCGCCCTGGAGACAGAATTTATTACTATTGCCAATAAATATAAGGACCGTGAGTAAAATCCTAATCAGGATAAACCGGAAAAATGTGCAATTATTTTTGTGCGAGCCCTTAATTTAGTACCTGGGGTGGTCAAGTTTAGGGGCCATTATATACGTTTTTTTAAAGAGTTCCGGCGATATCTGGGTATACCAATGGCCGCTTGAAAGCGCGGCAAGCCAAATAAGCAGAAAGAGGCCGACAACCGCTACGGGCAGAAAATAAGCTTTGAGTTTGCCTAAGGGGTGGGTGATTTTTAGGCAATTTTTCTGCGGACAAACGGCGAGGCACTCAAGACAGCCAATACACTCCGGCGAACGGACCGTGGTTTTTTGGCTGATCTTAAGGTCTGCCGGACAGATCTTGTCGCATTTGTTACAGCTAATACAATTGGCTTCTTGACGGCGGACCTGCAAGGGGCTAAGCAGTGCCAATATGCCAAGAAGAGCGCCATAGGGACAGAGAAAACGGCACCAGAAGTTTTTGATCACAAAGGAAACAAACAGTAAAAAAAGGAGAATACCCAAGGCCGCACCGCCAGGTTGGAGAAAAAATAGCAGCATTTTAGCGTCTGCCGATACATTGTATGGAGTTTGCAAAAAATATTCAATGGCCGACAGCTCCATGCGCCAGACGATAACATAAAGAAAAAAACCGAGCAGAAGATATTTTATACCCATTAGCGTGAAGTTAAGAGGCCGGGGCAAGTTCCAGAGCGTCTTCATTTTACGGCCCCCAGCCTCAGCCAGATGGGAAGCAAGGCCAATTGGACAGATCCAGCCGCAAAAACCTTTACGTAAAAGAAGACTGATGCAGAGTGCTGCCAGAAAAATGGTCAATCCGGCAGGGTGAATCAGGTCGTACTCGCCACTAAGCAGAAATCGTTTAAGACTCATAAGCGCAGATATGGGCAGGAAGCCTTCTACTGCAGGAGGTCGGGGAACATAGTCGCCCCTGCCGATTGTCCAGCAGTAAAAGGCATAAAACCGGTAGCCAACATATAGAGTGAAAAGGCCAAAGCCAAGCTGAATGCTGCGTCTTATCAGGGGAAGAGAGGAGAGAAAAATTGTTTCTGGGCTCCGCTGTTTTTTCGCCATTTATAATTCCTTATTTGTCCCGCAAGTGGGCATAAACTTTACCCTGCTCTGCTGCTCAAAAAGTCAGTAGAATAACCGCATAAAATATAAATGCCGTTGATTTAAGTCAACAAAATGAAAAATACGCACCAAGTAAATTTTTCCGAAAATAAATGGGGGGGGCTCTGCCTAGTCAGAGCTTAGGCCCGTTACCTTTTGGTAACACTGAGGGGTTATTTGTACTACCTAACGGTAACAATCCGGTGTAGTTTAAAAAAAGTAGAGTGTGCATCCTGCTGAATTTAGATGCTGGGGGGTAAAATAAAGTCCAGGAACGATAAATGCATATGGGTACAAGGATATTTGAATAATTATTTTTTTATGCAGATAGCTGCGTCACAGAAAAATTTGACTTATTCAAGCTACCCGTAAGGAGCAGTAGCAATGACAATTTCGGCAGGGCAGATTAAGAGGGTAATCCAGGGGGCCATGGGGCTAAGGTATAAATTTATTATCTTCATCAGTTTGGTCGTCAGTATTTCTTATGGCATCACCTTCTACCGAACCTCGAAATTTCAAGACGAATTGGTGCTTGCCCAGACGGCCCAGCAAGCCAGAATGCTTTATAAACAGATTCTGATGACCCGTAAATGGGTGGCAGA
>JAQYVV010000036.1 GCA_030145275.1 Desulfurivibrionaceae bacterium
TCAGCTGCACTCCATCTTCGCCCATTTAGGTCTTCTCGAATAGCACAAGTATGCTTCGAAGCCCTAAATGAACGAATATGAAGCACATCTGAACAGTTACAGCCTGGAGTTAAGGGTAATTCCCAGCCTACGCTGAATAATTACTTAGAGGTTTTAAAAATGAAAATAAAATACTTTTTTTTAAAATTGATGTTTGCAGGCATATTGTTCTGCATCCTGTCATCTCCTGCCATGGCTTTAGTGGACTACGAGGCTGGCCAGCTTGAATTACAGGGTATTATTCTTCTTCAGGATGCTCAGAACTCCGATGTTTATTACTATCTTCCTCCAGCTCCACGGGTATCAACCCACAAGGACGGGGGCTTGGAGTTGTCCGTGGTGAAATTTATCGACCCCCAGGGTGAGACAAGCGGTGGCCTGCTTCATATGCTCGTCACCTTTACCCTGCCGCCGGACGAGCTTGAATCCTTGCGACAAGCTCTTAAAAAGGAAAAACCAAAAGCCACTTTGCAGGGACCTGTTGCCCTGCGTCAGGAAGATGAGGGCAGCTTTACCATCATCTCAGGCACCTTGTCCGATGCGGGTTTCAGCCGCTCCCTGATCAGCAGTGGTCGTGCTCCGGTCACCCCCGGGTCAAAAGCTGCTGTAGCCGCCACCCTGACACCCCAGGGAGCAACCCTGCTCTGGGAATCCATGAGCCGACCCACCTCAGACGTCTCAGTTGCTTTGCGTACTTATTATGAAGCGGCCCTGCCATCATTTCGTGCCCGCATTCATGCTGATGTCAGCACGGTCTACACCCATTTTTCCAGCGTCTTTAACAAACAAAAATCATATAGCAAACGCCAGGTGCGTGAAGTAGTTGACGAACTAGTGCGCACCGGCGATATCACGGTGGACGTACTAGACAGGCTGCCGGAAGATACGGCTAACCAGGCCATGCAGTCCCTGGTGGACATGATTACCGGCAAGCTCACAGACATCATCTTTGACACAAAAACAGGCTTTACAGCCATCCCTGAAAAAGAAAAGGCCGTGGAAAAAGGGCAGCTCAAGGGGCGGCAGAAAAAAGGCTGGCTGGCCCAGCTCTTCACCAGTACCGGTAACCAGAAGTACGTTACAGACAACCAGTTTGTGATCAAAGACCGCAAGGATATAAACCGGGCAGTCTTCAGCATAAATCTCACTCGTCGCTCCGTTATCAAAGTGCCGGTCGATACCGCCGGTAATATTTCCGGTCTCTATGAGGCCTTCAAAGACGATGCAGAAATGTTTAGGGTGGTGAACCTGGCCGATCCCGCCTTCCAGAAACGGGATGTTTATTTCCAGATTGACGGTGACTACAGCGGCGCATTTGAAAAGATAATGAATTTCACCGGTGTTTCCCTGAAAAAATCCTATGCCGGTCATGCAGATGCCACCGGCGAATTAATTTTCACCAGAGAAGATATTCGTGATGGAAATATAAGTAAATCATGGCGGTACGCCCGCCTTGGGCAGAAGGATGACAGCTGGCTTGATTATGATTATCGGATGACCTGGGGCATCAAAGGACAGCATCAGATCCGACAGCCGAAGGAAGCAGGGGGCTGGTTGCATAGCAGTGACCCCATTATCACCCTGGCCCCGCCCTTGAAACGGACGGACATGGAGATTGATGCGGACCGTTTTCTCTTTGAGGATGCGGCTATACGCAGCGCCTCCCTTGAGGTGCGCTACAAGGTGTTCGGCAAACAACAGATCGAGAGGCTCTCTGTGATGCGCTCAACCGATGCGGAATCGATCAGCAGCGCTGTGCTGTTTCACGATCCTAACAGCAAAGTTGAATTCCGGGTCAACTGGTATCCAGCCCGGGGCAAGCCGATAAAGGGTGATTGGCAGCTATTGGAGGAATCCTACCTGGTGTTGATGCCACCGATTTAGTTTCTGTCTACATGAATGACAATCATAATGATTGTTTGGTGATAATCTTTTCCATAAGGGGTTAGTAAAATGATAAAAAAAACCTGTTTATTCATCCTATTGACCATTGCTTTGGCACCCATCTCATATGCCCTGGACAAAGAAGAGGAAGTTCTCACCTTTGCTGCTCATCTGGGGGAATGCACCCCGTTTAAAAGTGAATTTATTCATCCTTTCAGCGGTCAAAAAATGCATAGAGAAATTGTTGGCATAACTGATGATAAATGCCTTTATACCGAAGAGATGCCAAATAACGGCATGCTGACATGCAGATACGAGATTGAGCAACTACCTGTCATCGCGAAATACTATCGTGATGTTGCTCTGGCCAAGTCCCATTCAACCAGTGCAAAAATCACAATTGACGGCGACAAACCAAAGGTTAAAACGACATACACCATAAACGGCCAAGAGGTTAAAAACCCGATGCAAGAATGTATGAAAAACGGCACCTGTGTTATTTCCGGATATGAGTAGTTTGTAAGCGCTCCATGAACACTCCGCTGTACGTGATCGAACCACGCGATTATACCCCCTGGATATCACGGGGTTTGATCACGTACAGCGGGGTGCCCCTGAAACGCTTACAGACTCATGGTTATGCAATTTATGGGTGTACTTAATTTGATCGCTAACGGTAGTTTCGTTGTCATAATGACAATGTCATTGCCATTTTAGGGTACCTTGAAAAATCATCAAACTGCTTACAATATGCACCTTGAGATATGGGAGAAAAGGATATGAAAAAATACTGTATGATTATTGGGATGATTGTCACCATCTCTGGATTTGGCGGGACAACGGCCATGGCCAAACCACAGGTAGGTACCGGTATGGCCGAGCAACTTAATTACGAAAAACAATTTAAACCGAAAACCCTTCGGTCCTCTCTCACTATTCCTTCGGCGTCAGCAGTCAAAGAGATAGGCGGCATTCGCTATGGTCGTCATGTTGACTTGAAATTGAAAGATGGCACCACTGTACGCTGTTTCCCGGCAGCAACCAAAAACCCGGAACAGACCTCTAAAAATTACTATTACCTGCCGACCAATCCACATGTTGCTAAGGATCCAGATGGAACACCGAAGTTTTCCATGATTCGCTTTGTCACAGACAAGAGCAAGGAGGCCGGCGGTGTTGAAGGTGGCATCCTTCATTTTCTGGTGGAGTATGGCTTAACCCCACAACAGGAAAGAGAGGTGGCAAAACTTCTGGCAAAAAAGATAAAGGGGGCCAAACTGAAAGGTGCTGTACAGCTTGAGTCCGGGGCTGAAGGTAACAGTTTCAGCGTGGTCTCAGCAACTCTGACGGACGGAGGATTTACCTCCACCCTGGTCACCAGCGGCAAGGCCCCGGTTATGGAGGGACAGCGTGTGGCTGTAGCGGCTCGTCTCAGTGGGTATGGCACCACACTGCTGGCCAAAAGTATGGAGCAGCCCACCACTGATATTTCTGTGCTTTTTGACCTGAAATATCTGGTCAAGCTGCCAGCTTATGATGTGCGAGTGATCATCGACTACGACATGTATCACCAGATGGAAGAAGAATATTCCCATGAACGGCAAAAACGTACGTCAAAAAGACGATCCTGGAACCCGAAATGGTACAATGTTTTAAATATAAGTACCAGCAAGTCCACCACCCTGACAGAAGAAGAACAGAAGGAATCCGTTGATTTTCTGATGGAAACCGGTGCCGTAACCTTTGATTATGTGCAGCATGTTCCTGATGCGGACCAGGAGATTGTTGAAAGCGGTCTGTACAAACTGGTGCTCGAATCCTTTTTTGACATGCAAAAACGCTTCGGTCAGCCCTCCGGGGATGAAGTGGTGGGAGAAGAGGAAGAGGGTGAATCTGCCAAAGAGATTGAAGCGGCCCGCAGAGCAGATGCCAGTAAAGTGAAAAATTACAGCTACACGGTGTTCCAGCGTAAAACCATCAAACGCAGCGGCAAGACTACCCTGCACCTGAAAAAATCTATCGCCCGCTATGAGCACTATACCATGACCGGCAATGTTGGCACCTGGTATGACAAGTTTAAAGACAATCCGAAACTAGTCACCGAAGTCAACCTGGATGACCCCTTCTACCAAAGGCGCGAAATGCGTTTTGTTATCGACAATGAGGCCTATGATATCTTCAACCAGATGGTGAACTACGCCACGGTGCAGGTACGTGTGCCAAGAAAAGGCCAGCGCCCCTTTATCGATGAAATGACCATAGATAAACAGTTTCTTGAAAAAAGCGGTCAGACTGCCACCCTGACCTATGCCAGAATGGGGGATGATGCCCAAATCTACGATTATGCCGTGCAGTGGAGTTTAAGGGGAGGCTATCTCTATCCGGGCAAACCGAACTGGAAAAAAGGGGAATTAATGGCCGTCACTCTGGCTGCGCCGGTGACGCCGATGACTATTGAGTCTGAGGCTGATCTTGATGAACTTGAAGAGCTCGGTATTGCCAGGGTTAGTGTTGAGCTGAAATACTCGCGTTTCGGCAAAACATATCAGGACCAGAAGGGCCTTTCCCTCTCCCCGGCTGTCGGTGAACCGGTGGTAAATAAAGTCATTTACCATGACTCAGAAAAAGATAAAATATCCTACCGATTGATTTACCACCACAAAAAACTGGGCAAGATCAAAGAAGATGCCTGGAAAACCGTTGAAGGTGCCTACATTTACTGCTCGCCGTCAGAAATACTTTTAAACAAGGTACGGAATCTGTTGTAAGGAAAGTTGAAACTCCTGAGCTTTCTCGGGATATATTACAGGACACGGACAAGCTGAATTTGCTCGACTATCTCTTTTACTGTTAAGCTACTTATCCGGTTCATCTGGCTAAGTATTACGGGGTTATTCGTATATTTTTTCGAAACGCTGCCAGAAATCGGGGAATGATTTTGCCACACACTCTTCCCCCAGAATCTTCATTCCGGGGACAACGAGACCGGCAACGGCAAAACACATGGCAATTCTGTGGTCATTGTAGGTCTCTATTTCTGCGCCATGCATTGGGGGGGCATTATCTCCGAGGCCTTCGATGATGAGAGTGTCAGGGAGTTCCTGGACCCGAGCCCCAATTTTGGCGAGTTCCTTGGCCATGACGTGGAGCCGATCACACTCTTTGATGCGCAAGTGGGCGATGTTTTTTATGACCGTGCGGCCATATGCCTGTGATGCAACGATAGCCAAGGTCGGAGCCACATCTGGACAGTCTGCCATGTCCACCTCTACTCCACGCAGTTTTTTCGGGCCGGATAGGGTGACACCATGGGCTGATTTTTCAAGAGTGCATCCCATCTGCTCCAGCATTTCCAGCAAGGCCGCATCCCCCTGGAGTGATGGGGTGGGAATGTTGTCAATGGTCACTGTGCCGCCGGTTATAGCGGCAGCCGCAAAGAAATAGGACGCAGATGATGCGTCCCCTTCAATATGGTACTCTCCGGCTTGATAATGCTGGTTTGGTATCTGGAAATGGGACAAATCAGCAGCGGCTTTTACCTCCACACCAAATGATTTCATCACAGCCATTGTCATTGTGACGTATGGTTTTGAATAGACGTCACCCAAAACCTCAAGAGAGGCTGGCTGCTGGGCGTAAGGAGCGACCAGCAGAAGTGAGGAGAGATATTGGCTGCTTTTGCCCTCGGGAAGGATGGTCTTGCCGCCCACTATACCTTTTGCATCAATTTCAAGGGGGGGGCACCCCGTGCCCTTGATGCTTTCTATTTCCACTCCCCACCCCTTAAGGGCACTCATTAGAGGACTTATGGGTCTCTCCTCCATCCGTTTTTCACCGGTGATCTGGAAAATGCCTGCGCCAAGAGATGCAACCGATGTCAGGAAACGGGTTGCGGTACCATTGTTGCCCAGGAAAATGGGTTTTCCGGGTGTGTGTATGGTGCCGTTTGAGCCCGAAACAGTCCAGTCTTTCCCGGAGTTGTCCACGGTTATCCCCATTTCTTGCAGGGCCGTTGAGGTGTAATGGGTATCTTCGCTGCTCAGGGGACCAATGAGGCTGCTCGTCCCGTTTGCCAAAGCGGCTGCAATGAGGGCCCTTTGGGTAATGCTTTTGGAGCCGGGGACGGTCATTTTTGTATCAATCCGTTGGATTGGAATAATTTCTTTCATCTTTTTATGCTGTTAACCTGGTTGTTTATTTATTGATGGCGTCGCAAAAAGTACCCTAAAGGGCATAAATCCGATCTACTGCGATATAGGTTTAGGACAGACCTTCGGTATACCATATGTATTACCGAAGCCCTATCCAAAACCTATATCTTGTATATCGACCTTTCGAAGTCTCGCAAGCTCGCTTATCTGTGCTTAGCCATCTTGGAGTTGATTAAGACTTTTTGCGAGAGCATCATTTATTGAGACCTGCAAGCAGATGTTGGCGCATGATATCTACAGGAGCTTTTTGGCCGGTCCAGAGCTCAAATTGAGCAGCTCCCTGAAAGAGCAGCATGGCCAAACCGTTAATCGTTTGACACCCTTCCTCGTCAGCCTCAGCGAGAAGCCTGGTTTTTTGGGGAGCATAAACGATATCCATAACAACTGAAAAATGGCTGAGATATTTTTTGGGAAAGGGTGTCGCGTCAATGTTTGGAGTCATCCCCACTGAAGTTGTATTTATCAGTATGTCCGTCTGAACGCCGCCGGGATCAGAAAGAGAGGCGCAGGAGCATTGCAGGAGGTCAGCGAGTGCCTTGCCTTTCTCTGCTGTGCGGTTTGCTATGATAACCTCTGCACCTGCCTCCAGCAGGCCAAAACCAATAGCCCTTGCGGATCCTCCTGCACCCAGGAGCAGCACCCTTTTTCCAGACAGCTCTGTTTTTTCCTGAAGAGCCCTATTTGCACCAAGCCAGTCCGTATTTACTCCATGAATACGATTTTCTTTGATAATTAATGTGTTTACCGCACCAATTTTTTCGGCAACCGGATCGATTGAGTCCAGATATGGGATGACTGTCTGTTTATGCGGAATTGTGACACTTATCCCTCTAAAGCCAAGAGATTTTAGTCCAGTTATCGCGTCCCCGACATCCTTTGTCGGCAAGGGAACATAGACGTTGTTCAACCCATATTCTGCAAAGGCCGCGTTATGCATGGCCGGGCTCAAGCTATGGCTTACTGGGTCTCCAAGAATGCCGTATAGTTGAGAACTCCCATTAATTGCCACAATTGATCTCCGTGAGGATTCTATGCAGCGTTGAGGCGGGAAGTTGTCCAGGCGCTGTTTGCCTTTCCTGGTCGGATGAGGCGTAGGTCATAAAGCCACCTAAATTCAGGGTTGCTACTCTGCTTACAGCTCCATGGTTCCCCATACAAAAGGCAATCAGAGGAAAATCCAGTTCCTTTGCCTGATTTTGCAGATCCAGAACACGAAGAACGTCTTGGGGGGTTTTGGCCATGGTAACTATCTTACCTATTTGGGCACCGCTTCTGTACTGTTCCTGGAGGATTGATTTAAGTGCCGGTAAGGATGGTGTTGAGGAAAAGTAGTGCCATGATACGATACTGATGCAACCTGTGCTTTTTGCCTTTTCGATCAGGGGAAGCTTTAAGGCGTCATCTGTTTTGAGTTCGATATCAATATAAGATGCTTTTTTTTCGATGGCCTCATACAAAATTGCAAGGCGTTCTTCTTCGCTGCCGGAAAAAGCGCCTCCTTCCCAATCAGCTCTGTTGGTAAACAGGGTGGGTTTTTGAATTTTTTCAGTAAAAGGGGTGATCTGCGGATTCTCTAGTGCATCGAGACGTATTTCAACGACGTCTGCAAAGGATTCAACAGTACTAGCTGCGGCAATGGCTTTTTCTATAGTGCGTTCCGCAATGGAGGCGCATATTTTTCCTGGGTATGTATTATTCATATTGGCGGCGAGTTTATTCCATCACTTGAGAGTTGTCAATTGCTGTTTCCTTGTAAGCGCTCCAGGAGCACCCTGCTGCACGTTATCTCGTCCCATAATATACAGGGAGTATAATTATGGGACGAGATAACGCACATCAGGGCGCTCCTGAAACGCTTACATTTTGGGTTTGTGATTGGCTTCAGGGGGGTGGCAGCTTTTTATCTAATATTTCCAGCACTGCGGTGTAAGGTAACGACAGCATGGCAGGCAATGCCTTCCTTGCGACCTGTAAATCCCATTCCTTCAGTGGTGGTTGCCTTGATGTTGATGTCTTTATGCTCAAGGAGGCAGGCTGCGGCCAGATTATCCTTCATTTGGCCAATATAGGGGGCCAGTTTCGGCTGCTGGGCTATGATAGTTATGTCGGCATTGCCTGCACGCAAGTCTTGTTGTGCTATCAAAGCGGTCACTTTTTTCAGGAGTTTAAGGCTATCGATCCCTTTATATTGCGGCTCTGAGTCTGGGAAATGTTGACCGATGTCACCTAGGCCTGCGGCGCCGAGAAAAGCATCGCAGAGGGCATGGGTTACAACATCGGCATCGGAATGGCCGAGTAGCCCTGTTGGGTGCGGAATGGAAACACCGCCGAGAATGAGATCTCTTTCTTCTACGAGACAATGAGCATCGTATCCGTGGCCGATCTTAACAGTGCAGCCTGTTTGCATGTTTCTCTCCTGTAAGAATGCCTCAGCCACCTTAAGATCTTCCTGGTGGGTGATCTTGATGTTCATTTCGGAGCCGCTGACAATTGCCGGGCGGCACCCTATATTTTCAAGCAGAGAAGCTTCATCGGTGCCCACAAAATTATCTTTTTCTGCTTTCTTATACGCCTCTTCCAATAGACTTTTTTTCACGGCTTGGGGCGTCTGGGCCTGCCAGAGGTTTGTCCGGTCAACCGTTTTTGTTATTGTGCCATCAAGGACGGATTTGAGGGTATCTTTTACCGGGATCGCTGTGATAGCTGCGCCATGTGCTATTGCACCGTTTAAGCAATTTTCTATGATCTCACGGGTTAGCAGAGGGCGGACGCCGTCGTGTATGACCAGATAGTCAGCATCGTTTGCAGCCTGCATCCCCTGTTCAACGGAGTCTTGCCTTAATGTGCCGCCTTTTATGACACGGCATTTCTCAAGCTTATATTGTTGTACTAAGAGGTTAGTGTGTTGAAGGTGTTCGGAGGGGACGACTACGATGATCTGTTCGATGCATGGAGTCTGTAAGAAGGCCCTTACGGTATGCACGAGCACAGGGGTACCTGCAAGGGGCAGGAACTGTTTTGGGGTTGTTCCGCCCATCCTCTTGCCGGTACCGCCAGCTGTAATAATTGCCGTAGTGGTCATGCTATAAAAAAATGGAGTGGGCTATAAGCCGAATTCTGTATCCGCCGAAGCGGACCATGATCATTTATCTGGGACGCCAGTCGCCTGGCGCCTCTAGCGATCTACCCGGAAACTTCAGGCGGGCAGCCTTCAAACGTTTCCCTATTTGATCTTGCTCCAGGTGGGGTTTACCATGCCTTTCATGTCACCATGAAAGCGGTGAGCTCTTACCTCGCCATTTCAACCTTACCCGGCATGCCGGGCGGTATATTTTCTGTGGCACTTTCCTAAGGGTCGCCCCCAGTTCGTGTTACGAACCACCTTGCCCTGTGGAGTTCGGACTTTCCTCTGCCCTGCATAAAGCTGGTCAGCGACCATGCACCCACTCCAAACTTGTAAAATAGAAATTTGAAACTTAGAGGCCGAGTATAGTGGAAGGCCTAAATCTAATTTGTAGTTTAAGTCTATTAATCTTCCTGTTCTTTTTCCTGCTCAGGCAAGTGATACATCATCCGGTTGCAGGTTGGGCAGGAGAGGATTTCTTCTTCCTTGAGCAGATTGTTAAACATCTGAGGAGGGATGTTCATGTTGCAACCCAGGCACACTCCTTTGGTAACGCCGGCTAGGGCAAGGCCCTTTCTTCTTTCCCGAAGCATCTCGTAGCGTCTGAGAAATTTGCTGTTAACTTTTTTAGCCTGTTTGTCTCTGCTTTTCTGAATCTTGTTCTTTTTGTTTTCAAGGGTTTTAGCAGCGGCTGCAACTTTATCAGCCTCTTCCTTGAGTGATGACTCTTCAGCTTCACAAAAAGAGGTAAGTTCGTCAATTTTTGCCTTTATGGACTCGGTTTGCTCAATAAGTAGAACTAGTTCATCCTCTCTCTGCTTATTTTGCTGTTTTGTCTCTTCAATTTCCTTCAGGATGCTGTGGTATTCTCTGTCATTCTGAATGTTCATTTGTTTTGCTTGTCTTTCTTTCAGCTTGGCAATTCCATCTTCGATCATGCCCTCAAGCTCTCGCTGTCTTTTTTCGCCCGTTTCATATCTTTCGCCGTAATCGATAATATCTTCTTTATGTTTCTCGATTGAAGCTTTGCGGTCATCGAGATCGCCAGCCCCTTCGGCCATTTTGTTTTCCAGCTGTTGAATTTGGGTATCGACGGACTGCAAGTCCATCAGGTTGTTAATTTCTTCTCTCAATTTTGGCACCTCTGGTTCATTATGGTTTCAAATAATAAAAAAATGGATTGTTTTGGGAGTCCGGGGTATGGACTAATAACTCAATATTATCGGTATTTAGCATCTCCTGTAGAACAGAGGCGAATGCTTCGACGATCAGGTTTTCTGTGCTAAAATGGCCTGCATCTACGATGCATAAGCCGCTCTCTTCGGCCCATCGAGCTGTGCTGTGTTTTACTTCTGCGGTTATATAGATTTGCGCTCTTTTGGCAAGAGCAGCTTCGGCCAGGTCTGAGCCGCTTCCGCCACAGACGGCAACTCGGTTAACCTGTTCAGGCATAAGTCCGCATATTTTGAGGGTTGGTAACTGGAGAATATCACACAGACGTGCCAAAAAGCTGTCTGAGTCTTCCAGATTTCCTAAGGAGCCGATTTGGCCGAAGCCGATTTTTGGGGACCCTTCTTGCGTTTCTATTAACGGAGTTAGCTGGGTGAGGCCAATTTTTTCCGCTAGGACCTGACTCACTCCGTTCTGGATGACATCCAGGTTCGTGTGGCAGGCAACAACGGCGATATCTTTTTTAAGAGCCTGTGCTAAAAAACGACCGGAAGGCTGGTCGGTGCGGATTGATTTCAGGGGGGTGAAAATGGCAGGATGGTGAGTGATAATAAGGTTTGCACTTTTTTCTATTGCTTCATCAAGCAGTGCAATTGTTGGGTCAAGGCCGAGGAGAATCCCTGAAACCTCCTGGGATGGATCTCCAATCATCAGGCCGACATTATCCCAGGACTCGGCCAGGGAGAAGGGGGCTGCCTTGTCCAAAATTGTTAAAATGTCTCTTAGAGTAGCAGGAGACGACGCCATCTGTATTTTCAACCTCGGTTGTCTTTGCCCAGGCAAGCTGGACTCAGTTCAGTACCCTCTCGGAGTCTATCGCTTACCTGAGGGGGATAAGAGCCTTAAAATTAATTGATAACTTTTTTTAATATTTCACTTTTGTAATTTACTCTCATAAAGACTAGGGGAAAAACTACCTAGGCACTAAATAAAAAAAAGGTGCGCCCTTATTGGGTGCACCTTTTTTTTTCTCTTAAGTCTTTGTAAGACTAACAAAAAAGAAAATTTTTCTCTGTATTGAATTTCTGCTAGGTATCACTGTAAATCTCATTTGCTCACAGAATTTTTCTCTGCTTTGATGGTGGGCCCACCTGGACTCGAACCAGGGACCTACCGGTTATGAGCCGGTGGCTCTAGCCAACTGAGCTATAGGCCCAATAGCACTCAGTAAAGCCATGCAATATTACAAAAAAAATTTTTAATGTCAATGATAATGTTCACTGGCACCTAAAAAATTACTGTCCCAAGAAACCTTTCAATAAATTCATTACAGGTTCTTCCGTGGACTGTGGCTCAGTTGCTTCGACTCCTTTCTGTGGCGTCGTGTTTTTTTCTTGTTTCTTGAGGAAGCGACCAATTTCATCCATGGCCTTTGTTTTTAAAGTGTCTTCCAATTGTTTCTGGACTCCGGCAGAGTCAAGAGAGGTCTTGGGTGAATCGATGGGGCCGGTTACTTTCAGCCGTAGTTCCGTCTCTCCTTTATCATTTGCCAGGAATTTGCTGACGGATCCCTTAGCATCAAGTTTTTTGCTCATAGTTTCAGATAATGTCACCAGGATGGGGAGCTCAATTTGGCCGTCAAGGTCGACTTTCCCTTCTGTCTCCGCACTAAAATTGGTGCTGGTGATGGATGAGATAAGCTCTATAATACCCCCCTTCAATAATTTTAAAGTTCCTGTCATGTCATTGAAAGAAATCTCTCGTAGTTCCTGTAATCCTGTTAGGCTCGCAATGGATTTAGTTACCTCTGTATTTTTAATTTGACCATTTAGTAGCGAATAGGAGGCATCTGCGCTCAGAGATTTCTTGATTGTTTCGGGAGTTATTCCGGCACCGTCAAAATTGATAATGGACTGAAGAGCCCCTGAGATAATATTGGCAAAACCTTGTTCCAGGCCCGCTCCAAGGGAACTAACCTCAATTGAATTTACCGCTACACTACCGTTGTACTGAGGCTCCGGCTGGTTCAGGTCAATTCTCATGTTGCTGTTTAGCGAGCCACCCGCTGTTTTGGCCGAGAGGTCTTTGATGGTGAAAATACCGTCGGTGAGATCATGTTCAAGCCTAAAATCGTCTATGTGCAGTTTTTTGTATAAGGCCTGTTTAATTGAAATAAGCCCGTGAACATGAAGCCCTTGGGGCAGCGAACTGGCAATAGCGCTTGGCTTGCCTTTTTTTTGTGGGGCGGCTTGCGCCTTCCCAGGGCTGCCGGCAGCTTCGCTGCTTTCTGTTTTTGGCAGGAGCGCTGCAAGGGCCATGAGTCGGTCTAGATTTAATTTTTGGCTGGAGAGATTCACAACAACGTCAGGCGTTTTAAAGTCACTGACTTTCCCCTCAAGCAGGACTTTCTCCTTGTCGATATCTAGGTCAACCGCATAATTCAATTCCTCCTGGTTAAACTGTGACTCTATTTTTGCCAGCAGCGAGGCCTTGTCATACTCGGCTGATGCGCTAAGGTCCATTGTGCCGCTATATTTGATTGTGCTTAGATCCATACCGATATCGAGGCCAACTGTCAGGTTGGCGATGGCGTCTGTCTTGGGAAGTTCTTCTTTGAGGTCGATAAATGAAAGGGAGGCGTTGCTAACTCGAATTGTTTCGACAGTAAGGGCGATTGGGACGGCTGTTTTTGCTGCAGTTGATCTGTTTTTGGGTGCTTTTTTCTCTTGTTCCTGAGTCGGCTTTTCTAATAATGCGATGCTGTTAAAATTAAACTCCCCATCTTTGCCCCTAATAATATTGACAGATGGGTTCTCGAGGAGAAGTTCGTTGACGATAAGTTTTTTCTTGAGCAGAGGGACAAGGTCATAGGAAAGGACAAATTTTTCTGTCTGGATAAAGTCGGTTTTCTGGTCTTTTTCCTTAACGGCAAAATCACTTATGGTGATGCCGGAGAAGATACCAACATCAATGGCCCCAATAGAGACAGATCTGCCCAGGGCCTTTTCTGCCTGGGGGATAACCAGGCTCTTTATTTTTTCGTCTGTCAGGTAAAAATGGACAAAGGCGGCGATGGCGGCGAAAGCAAGAAGACCTAAGGCCAGCAGCAAGGATATAAGTTTACCGATAAAATTCATAGAACGACCTCCATATAGTAATTTTTAATTTTTCATGATACCATAATGTATTAGTCCGATGGATAAAAATGTAAAATAATATTCAGAGTAAAAGTAAATATTCTGATTGTTACCGAAAAACAGTTAAAACACCTGATCCGGATAAACCGGAAATAAGTACCTTAACAGTAGATGCAACACCTTTAAATGGATCTACTGTTTTCATTTTTTGCCATAAAAAACACGAAAATTATCTATAAGGTACTAAATGTAACTGATCGCCTTCCTGTGGAGTGTTGCCGAATAGTTACGGAAAATAAGGGGGAAACAGTGGACCCATTAAATCAAATTTCTTCGACCTTATCTCTCTCCATGGGTGCTGCCTGGGCCAGTGGAATTAATCTGTATGCTGCTCTGTTTATGCTGGGTGCCATGGGTGCCACAGGGAATATGGTATTGCCTCCCGGGCTCGAGGTTTTGGCTAATCCTCTGGTTATTACAGCGGCGGGGATTATGTATGCCGTTGAGTTTGTGGCAGATAAAATTCCGGGGATAGACACGGGCTGGGACTCAATTCATACTTTTATTAGAATCCCTGCAGGTGCACTTCTTGCGGCCGGAGCAGTCGGTGATGTGAGTGAGCCCATGGCCATTGCCGCAGGTCTTTTGGGTGGGGGGATGGCCGCTGGAAGTCACGCGACAAAGGCAGGGTCACGGGTTTTGATAAATGCCTCTCCCGAGCCTTTTACTAATTGGTTTGCTTCCGTAGGCGAAGATGTCGCGGTCGTGGTGGGTCTTTGGGCTGCCTTGCAGCATCCAACGGTGTTTCTGGTTCTTCTTGTTGTCTTTATTTTGTTTATGATCTGGTTTCTGCCCAAAATCTGGCGGGGTATCAAGAAGGTGTTTCAGTTTATCGGTAGGTTGTTTGGTGCCAAAGCGGAAGAGACCGATATTGAAAAAGCGGTTGAGAAAGAAGAAAAGGTTTGATTGGTGGGATGCCCCCTTTGCCAGGTCTCACCCTAAAGGCATTTGCGTGGTTTTCAACCCCGAAGAGATCGAGGAGATTCTTCGTTTCTCTAAAAATCTTCTGGCTGTCTGAGCTGTTTAAAGTAATCCAAAGTTTCCCGAACATGCAATATTGCGCAATATTGTAACGATCTGTGTTGCGCAATATTGCGCAATGTTGTATGGTGTTTTATGCTTTCATTCACCCCAGATATAGATGTAGAAAAAGACTTGGTACGACTTCAGGGCCGTCTGATCGAAGCCTGGAGCAGTATATTAGCACTCTCTGAGAACGAACTTGCCTATCTGCACCGCCAGGCACTTGTCAGTACCATTGGCGCCTCAACCAGGATAGAAAATGCCGTCCTTACGGATGAAGAAATTGACTGGGTGGACACTACTCTAAGCCAGGACAGTCGAACGACATCCTTTGAAGCCCAAAAAGGCTTCATTGTCGATAAATTATCAAAAGACCGGCAAAGAAGCATTGAGGAAGTTGCCGGCTGCCGCGAGGTGCTGACCACAATCTATCAGCAGGCCGCAGAACTTTTCCCGTTCACCGAAACACATCTGCGCGGATTCCACCATGACCTGCTGCGTTATTACCCGCAGGCGTCACGATATGCCGGGGCCTACAAAACGACAATCAATAAAGTTGTTTCATGCAATCATGATACAGGTCATCGCCTAACCGTACTCAACCCGGCTGATCCAGGCCTTATAACCATAACCGCCATGGCCGATCTTATGGACTGGTATGCCGCCTCAATCAGGGAATCAGTCTGGCCGCTATTGGTTGCGATAGAATTTGTTTTCAGGTTCCTGGCGATACATCCGTTTCAAGACGGCAATGGCCGCTTGGGCAGAGGTCTTTTCCTCCTGGCCCTCCTGCAATCAGATGATAAATATCTGTGCCAGACCGTACCATATCTTGCCATTGACCGGCAGATTGAAAAAAATAAGGCCCTCTATTACAAAGTCCTGCATCAGGCCTCTAAAGGAGAATTTTGCCAGGACCCCAAACAGTATCACTATAATTCTTTGGCCCGCTTCTTCATCAGGATAATGGAGAATGGTTTGCAGGATATTGACGTTTATCGAATCAGATACGCAAACCTGCAAAAACTTTCAGGATCTGCTAGTATAATCCTGGACTGTTTCAAATCCAGCCCTGAAAAACTCCTAAAGGTATCTGAGATTGAAAGTCAGACATCTCTTCCGCGCCGGACCATTCAGTACAACCTTAAAGCATTGAAAGATATGGAGTTTTTGCAGCGTCTCGGTAGCGGCGCCGGCAGTCGTTACCAATTGATCTTTTAAATTATTTTTAGTCCTTATGTTATACCGGCCCCTGTATCTCCCCTTTTGTGAATCCTAACAGATTTTGTCCTTCTATTTCTGACCTTCGTAAAAGATATCTTCAATTTAACCAATCAAAACCTTTTAGTACCTTAGAAATCATTTTATTAGCCAACAAGACGGGCGTAATATGAATCGTGTTTTTTACACCCCACAAGGGGGTACTGAACTGAGGGGCAAGAAATGAAAAAAGTAGATTCATTTAAAGGTGTTGCATCTACTGTTAAGGTACTTATTTCCGGTTTATCCGGATTAGGAAGTATATGGCCTTTTGTTGAGCCGTGGCACTGCTGAAAATGTGGCATTGAAATGTCTGACCCCAAAATGCGGTATGTAACCGCCCTGTCAATAATTAAGTATGGTGTCCGTATGCCGTAATCGGCTGTTGTTCTAGCAGGTTAAAGTCCTGTGAGGGGAGTTGTCCGTACACCTCTTTAGCACCGGGAAGCAGCGTTTGGGTAATCAGGGGTTGTAAGTTTCCTATGGGCAAAGATTCAGGCCGTA
>JAQYVV010000065.1 GCA_030145275.1 Desulfurivibrionaceae bacterium
GTGACTCAAGTTGAGTTTATGGAGCGTATGAATTGCCCTTTAAGTTATGCCGCTTACGACAAAATTAATGAGCAGGGGACGCTGGTTGGAAAGGTTGGTGTACCTTCGCGTGTTAGTTACAAAACATTATTAAAAACCTGTGTGATTGGTTGTTTAACTGTGGTTTACGATACGCAATATTTTGGCAAGGTTGAAATGCCTCTAATCCGTAAACGTCAAGATTTTGGCTTGTGGTTACGGTTATTAAAAAAAATTGATTTTGCCTGTGGTATTCAACAACCGTTGGGGCAGTACCGAGTTCGTTCCGATTCAATTTCCGCTAATAAAGCTAATACTGCTAAGTTTACTTGGGATATTTATCGTGATATTGAGAAGTTGAACTTGTTAACAGCGAGTTATTACTTTGCTCATTATGCGGTGCGAGGTTTTTTAAGAACAAAAACACCCAATTTGGCCCGAAAATTAGGACTATTGCAATGAAGGCTTTAATCACCGGCACAACCGGTTTTGTCGGTTCGGCAATAGTGGATAGGCTCGTTAACCATCCGTCTTGTACGCTGCGTGCTGCTGTGCGCCGATTTGAGCATTCACTTCAGGATACAATTGATGTGATCCAAGTTGGTGATCTGGCTCCTGATACAGACTGGGGCATCGCATTACCTGATGTTGATGTGGTGGTCCATCTGGCAGCCCGCGTCCATGTGATGTCCGACACTGCGACTGATCCGCTGGCTGAGTTTCGTTGGGTGAATGTTGAGGGGACGTTGAATCTGGCGCGCCAGGCTGCTGCGGCCGGGGTGCACCGCTTTGTTTTCATCAGTTCGATTAAGGTCAATGGAGAATCTACGCCTTTGGGGCGGGCTTTTGTCGCTGACGATGTGCCTGACCCACAAGACCCTTACGCTATCAGCAAGCACGAGGCCGAGCTGGGTTTACGTCAGTTGGCGGCGGCAAGTGGGATGGAGGTGGTGCTCATCAGGCCACCACTTGTCTATGGGCCGGGGGGGAAGGGCAACTTTCAGAAAATGATGCAGTGGTTGCGCCGTGGCGTCCCCCTTCCTTTGGGTGCAATTTACAATCGCCGTAGTTTTGTGTCCCTGGATAATCTTGTTGATTTTATTATCACCTGTCTCGACCATCCAGATGCTGCCAACCAGACCTTTCTTTGCGCCGATGATGAAGACCTTTCAACAACCGATCTTCTCCGTCGGCTTGGCTGGGCCATGAACAAACCAGCCAGACTGCTCCCCGTACCATACTGGCTCTTGGAAGCAGTTGCCGCTATGCTTGGTAAGCAGGATATCGCAAGGCGGTTGTGCGGCTCGCTGCAAGTGGATATATCCAAGGCCAGAACCATGCTGAATTGGGCTCCACCGGTATCAGTGGATGATGCTTTGCATAGAACAGCACAGGCTTATTTGCTCAGTCATTATAAGTCATAAAATAATAAGGTGTATTTAAGGTGATACGTTTCTTTGATCTGTTTTTTTCTCTCCTTGGATTGGTAATAGGCTGGCCACTCTTTTTGCTATTAGCGATTCTTGGTTTTTTTGACACCGGCTCACCAATCTTCCGTCAGTCTCGTGTGGGGCGTGGGCAAAAACCTTTCGTGCTGGTCAAGTTCCGAACCATGAAACCTGATACTGCTTCGGTTGCCTCTCATCTTGCAGATGCTTCCGCCATTACACCTTTCGGTCGCTTTTTACGTCGCACCAAACTCGATGAATTGCCCCAGCTTTGGAATGTCTTGAAAGGTGAGATGAGCTTGGTGGGGCCGCGCCCCTGCCTTTTTAATCAGCAAGAACTGATCTCTGAACGATCAGAACAGGGTGTATTTGTTGCCCGGCCTGGCATCACCGGCCTAGCACAGGTTAATAAGATTGATATGTCTACCCCAAAGCTATTGGCAGAGACGGACAAGCAGATGCTTGATAGACTTACCTTGGTCGATTATTTTCGATATATTTTTTTGACTGTGCTAGGGAAAGGATCAGGGGATCGTGTTAGGCGTAAGGGCATGGAATAATGCGAAAGACTTTAATCTCAATTCAGAGTTTGCTACCCAACCTTTTTCTCGAAAAAGTAGCATGTCGATGAGATAATAAATATTGTTATTGAGATGGATTATTGTGTGCCGGTTTGCTAGGGTTATTAGGGTAAAATTTGGTTTGTTTTCTGGGGCCTTATGTCTATGTCCACGTTGCTTTAGGTCTCCACTGGAGTTGAATAATTCTGTTCTTTATGTCGTGAGTGACGCATTTTTATTTTCCTCTTTTTCTGATTATGTTTAATTGTAACTATCTACGATAGCTGGTGAACTTATGTGGCATAACCTTATGAGAGGGTTCTTTTTAAATAGAGTTGCCGCCTTTCTTCATGATTTGGCTGCTATACCTCTTGCTCTTGGGGCTGCTTTCTGGTTCCGTTATAATTTCGAGTCTGTTCCAAACTGGCATATTTTCTGGAAGATTCTTGTTGTCGCCCTGCCTGTGCAAACGATTACTTTCTTGCTAACCGGTCTTTATCGCGGTATGTGGCGCTTTGCCTCAATGCGTGATCTTGTTCGGATTTTGAAGTCTGTTTTGATTGGCACCCTGCTGGTCATGTTAGTGCTGTTTCTTGCGACTCGTCTCGATGGTATTCCCCGCTCTGTCATTCTCCTCTATCCTATGCTACTTGTTGGTATTCTTTCTGGATCTAGACTCTCCTATCGCTGGTTTAAGGATCGCCGTATTTTGTTTAAAAATCATGGTGGGCAGAAGGTTTTGGTTGTTGGTGCAGGGCAGGGTGGGGAGCTTCTGGTCCGCGATCTTCTCCGTCATCC
>JAQYVV010000012.1 GCA_030145275.1 Desulfurivibrionaceae bacterium
GCAAACCTCACTGCGGGGAATAGCAAAGGGAGCATGTGTATGCTTCTGTACGAAGCGAGCAATATTGAGGAGCCTTGTGCGGGAATACCGCACGCAGGGATCTGTGAGGGGGCTGTCGGGTAACTGGCAGTCCTACCTCGATTGCAGGGGGAAATTAATAATGATAGCGAAGCTGAGCAATTAATACTACATCATCTTCTGCTTTATAAACAATACGGTGTTCATCTGTGATTCGGCGGGACCAATAACCAAAGAGCCCATGTTTTAAAGGTTCAGGTTTACCAATTCCCTCGTATGGCATACGTTGAATGTCACGAATAAGAAGGTTTATGCGTTTTAATTTTTTTTTATCAGTGCGCTGCCAGTAAAGGTAATCTTTCCAAGCGTTTTCTGAAAATATGAGCTTCAATCCATAAGCTCCTTTTCAGATCCTTTACCAGATTCAAGTTCAGCGATTGACTCAAGAAGTCTCCGAGCATTTTTGGGGCTTCTTAACAAGTATGCTGTCTCTTCAAGCGCTTCAAAATCTTCAAGAGACATCATGACAACCGGTTGAGCCGTTTTTCGAGTTATAACGACAGGAGAATGATCGTCACAAACTTTTGCCATTGTTTTTGCTAGGTTACCCCGTGCCGAAGTATAAGTGATAGTATCCATAGTATTCCTCCAAAGTGGACATGTACGCTTTACTGTACCATAGGTAAAAATGCATAGCAAGTCTATTAACTGGGTGCAGTGGGCGCTGTTCTTCTGCTAATTTCTAGGCGGGCAAGTTATTAAAATCGTTATGTGCGACACGAAGTCGCATTTTTATATGTGATTACGACCAGTTACATCGGTCGGCAATCACCCGGCGTGTCCCCGCTGGTATCCTAGGATGGCATGCTACCGTTGGGCTGATGACGGGGTGTGAAGCCCATCCGACAATGTACCGAATTGGGAGAAAACCGTGAGGCGGACTCCCCTCTGGGAAACTCACCCAGTAAAGGGCCAGGATCAGGACAATATGGTGAGAGTATGCAAAGGTCTTTATGCGCCGTCAGCTTGGACAGACCTACGGGGTTTAATAGGTCGATGACGTGTTTCTCAGTGCTTATGCGTGTTGGAGAGGATACAGGAGACTAACGTGCCTGTACGGGACCCAATTTCCTCCCGGCGTTCAAGACCCACCTAAGTTGTCTACAAGGATAAAAATGTGGAACGTGGGAACCCCGTCCCTTCGCCCTGTGCAATGCAGGGCAGGCATTACCGTAAGGCGTGTTGATGGAGTGGCGGGATTGAGATGTTGAAAGAAGCTAAGGCCACCGGGAAAGCCGGAGGATAGAGTATGATCATAAAATACTTAAAGTCAAAACCTGGAGCTGGTTGGCAAGAGGTGAATGACGAGCTGACGTTCAACAGGTGTCTCATTGCGAGAGAATCTGAAGAACCTTCGAAGGCAGGAAAGCTAGAGACGGCCACCACGGCTGGGGCACCTGTCAGCGATGACAAACTGTGGCATTCCATTGACTGGAAAGTTGCTCAGAGTCACGTCAGAAGGCTACAGATGCGTATCGCAAAGGCTGTGAAGGAAAATAAATGGGGTAAGGTGAAAACCTTGCAATACTTATTAACCCGCTCGTACTACGCCAAGCTACTGGCTATAAAACGAGTGACCTCAAACAAGGGGAAGAATACTCCTGGTGTTGACGGTATCCTGTGGAAAGGTGCCAGAGCCAAATGGCGGGCCATCAAAGGCCTGCGCAGGCGTGGATACAAGCCCAAACCACTGAGACGGATCTATGTTCCGAAGAAGAACGGCAAGAAAAGGCCATTATCAATACCAACAATGTTAGACAGAGCAATGCAGGCATTGTATAAATTAGCACTGGCACCAGTGGCGGAAACAACCGCCGATGGTAATTCATACGGTTTCCGGGAAAGCCGCTCCTGTGCCGATGCAATACAAGCTGGCTTCAACGCTCTAAACAAGCCTGATTCGGCTAAATGGGTATTGGAGGCCGATATCGCTGGATGTTTCGATAACATTTCGCTGAAATGGCTGCTCGATAACATTCCGATGGATAAAACCATTCTTCGCATGTGGCTCAAGGCGGGATACGTCGAGAACGGCATCACGTATCCTTCAAGAAAAGGAACCCCGCAGGGTGGAATAATCAGTCCCACCTTTGCGAACATGACACTAGACGGATTGGAGGAGGTCGTCCGCCGTGCAGTCCCCCGTCGTAATCGTGTCAATTTCATTCGCTATGCCGATGATTTCATCGTCACGGGCAAATCAAAACGCCTGCTCGAAGAAAAAGTCAAACCAGCGGTGATCAAGTTCCTGGCTGAGCGCGGCCTGACCCTCTCAGAGGAAAAGACCAAACTCACCCACATTAAAAACGGATTTACGTTCCTCGGGCAAACCTTCAGAAAGCGTGGCAGGAAACTGCATATCAAGCCATCAAAAGAGGGAGTCCTCGCCCTCATCCAGAAGGTGGGAACAATAATCACGAAACACGTCAGCGCCCCAATGCCAGCCCTAACCAAGAAGTTGAACCAAACGCTTCGAGGTTGGGTAAATTACCACCGCCATGTGGTGGCAGGGGTGGCCTTCAACCGTATTGACACATATGTCTTTGAACAACTATGGCGCATGCTCAGAAGACGACATCAAAATAAGTCAAAAGGATGGCTATTCCATAAGTACTGGACAGCGTCAGGCCGGAAACATATTTTTGCCGTTAAAGTCAAGACCAAGAAAAAGGTAGAGAAAATCTACCAGGTCATCAAGGCAAGTTCCATAGAAATAAGAAGATTTATTAAAATCAAAGCGGCAGCTAATCCTTACATGCCGGAATTCGGAAGATACTTTTGGCAACGCAGAAACAATAAGGAAAGCAAACTATTGCCAGCCATGTCAGCTCGGGAATTTAGAGCAATGGCAGCATAAGAGGTAAACAGCCGGGCCACCCACTAAGGGTTGCCTTTTGAGATGCTTGAGCCGTGTGACGGGAAACTGTCACGCACGGTTCTTAGAGGGGAATGGGGCTGCAAAGCCCCTGACCTACTTGATGATGCCAAGAAAAATAGCCACAGTTAAAAATCATATTTTCAAGTTATCTAAGCTGGTTCTTTTGAGGGAAACAAATGAATTCATTACATAATGCTAGCGAAAAACTGGGCATCCCCCTCTGCACCATATAGAAGTACAGAGTAAAAATTATGGCATTAGGGTATACTTTGATTTTCAGAGTGGCAAACACCCTAAATGTAATCAGACATGAACGAAAAACTTCAAGACATAACCCGTAGAACGACTGGGGCCGGGGAGATCTTCAAAATCGAAGATATCCAAACACTCTGGAGTGGCTACGGCACGATCATGCGCTACGGCCTAAAGGGTGGAGACAGAAACAGCGTTGTAATCAAACATGTCAAATTGCCGGATCAAAGTGTGCATCCACGAGGTTGGAATACCGACCTTTCTCATCAACGTAAGATTCGATCCTACCAGATAGAGACTAGCTGGTACCGCAACTGGGCCCAACTCTGTGACAACAGCTGCCGCATCCCCCATTGCCTTGCCCTTGAATCATCTGGAGATGAATTTCTTATGGTACTTGAGGATCTGGATGCCAGTGGTTTTTCGATCCGCAAAGATTCGGCATCCATGATCGAGATACAGGTCTGTTTAAAATGGCTTGCGAACTTTCATGCCACCTTTATGGGCAAAGAGCCCACCGGGCTTTGGCAGGTGGGGACCTATTGGCATCTTGATACTCGTCCAGATGAACTTGAGGTTCTGGAGAATATTGAGCTCAAACAGGCCGCAGCCCAGATCGACAAAAAACTACGTGCGAGTCCTTATCAAACCTTTGTGCATGGCGATGCTAAGCTCGCAAATTTTTGTTTTTCTGTGAATGGGCAACAGGTGGCGGCGGTGGATTTTCAGTATGTTGGTGGTGGCTGCGGAATCAAGGATGTAGCCTATTTTATTGGCAGCTGTCTCTATGAAGAAGATTGCGAACGCTATGAAGGGGAATTGTTGGATTGGTATTTTACCCAGCTCAAAGAGGCGCTGACGAAACGTAAGTTATCCATCAATCCAGCGGATATCGAGCAAGATTGGCGTGCTCTATATCCGGTCGCCTGGACCGACTTTCATCGTTTCATGAAAGGTTGGAGTCCAGGCCATTGGAAAATTCATGGGTATAGCGAGCGTATTGCGTGTGATGTGGTGGCTGATCTTGCCCCAATATCACAGACAAGCAGCTAAGGCGCTTTTTACTGATTTAACTATGACAATAATGGCCAGAAATCATCAATAACATAAGTCATCCTTGTATTTGTACTGTGGTGTCTTTCTGCAAATGCAGCAAATTATGTGAATCCTGACCAATATCTTTTGTATACAAAGAACGATTTTTATATTAATCAAACCAGCAAAATTATAAACTATTTTACAGTATAATTATGAAAAGAATATTAATAGCAGATGATGATTTAATTGCCCGCCTCCTGCTCAGTGAATATCTAGCAGATATGGGGACCTGCGATGCCGCCGTAGACGGAGTAGAAGCGGTGCGAGCTCACAGATTGGCGCTTCAACGCAAGAGGCCCTATGATTTGATTTGTCTCGACATTATGATGCCTAAGATGGATGGACTGGAGGCGCTCACCAAAATTCGAGAGCTGGAGAAAGAAAATGACGTCCCGCAAGATAAACAGGTAATCATAATAATGGTTACAGCTGTAATCGATGAACTTAACAGGAAAACTGCTCTGGATGCCAAATGTGACGATTATATAACTAAGCCAGTCAACCGTAATGAGCTAATAAAGAAGTTAAAAGAGCTTAGCCTGATTAAGCACTGACATTTCTACCCAGGCAAAGCCTCAGCTGATGTACATGAAAAATGGTCAATAAACTAAAGCATTGGGTCCAGAAGGTAAGCGAATACGATTTTCCGATATTTCAATCGACCATAAACGCCTTATCAAATATTAGTGTGGAGGATGATACCTCGGCCAGTGAATTGACCAGTGTTATCCTTAGAGACCCCTCTCTTTCTGCAAAAATATTAAAGTTTGCGAACAGTTCCTACTACAATCCCTCCCAAGCCAAAACCTATACTGTATCCCGAGCTGTCGTCTTGATGGGTTTTGATGTTGTTCGGGACATAGGTTTGTCTCTGGCAATTATCGAGTCCTTTCTCGGAGCAAAGTCGCGAACCATAGTCAGTGCTTTGATGGCTAAATCTTTTCATGCCGCCACCCAGGCTCGAAATCTTGCCCGAGAAAACGGCGAAAAGGGCCTGGAAGAAATATTCTTGGCGGCCCTGCTCCATAACTTGGGAGAAATGGTGTTCTGGTGTGTGGCCGATGATGAGTTGGTAGATAAACTGCTGACCGCAATGGAAGATGAGGAGTATGACGAAGAGGAGGCCCAGGAAAGTATTCTCGGTTTTAAACTTGCGGATCTCACCCATGCCTTAGTCAGTAAGTGGAACATGAATAAAATCCTTGCGGACACTTTATCTGATACCCCCTCGGACGACAGCAGAAAAAAATATATCCATTTTGGAGTTAAGCTGGCCGAAACGCTACCAGATGGCATTGAAAGCGAAAAAGCCAAAAAAGTATGCAAACAATTGGCTGGCCAACTTGGGCGCCCGCTGGGGGAAACAAAAAAAATAGTTCGGGAGGGCTTGAAACAGGCAACAGAAGTGGCAAGTAGTTATGGAGCATCTTCTGTCGTACCTCTCATGCCTGGAAATGATGAATTTACCAAAACGGTAAGCCCGGAAAAAGATACTATACTGGAGCCAGTAGAGACAGTGACGTATCCTGAACCGGACCCATTACTGCAGTTACAGATCCTGCGCGACCTTTCGGTGATCTTGAAGTCAAGTCAAGATTTGAACCTGATCATCGAAACCCTCCTTGAGGGTATCCATAGGGGGATTGGTCTGGACCGAGCCCTTTTTGCCCTTTTTACTCCTATAAAATCCCAGATCAGAGGGAAATTCACGGTTGGAATCAACGCAGACACCCTGTTAAACCATTTTTCATTTAATGTGGGTGATGTAACAAACAACCCTTTTAACGAGGTCCTCCTGGAGAACCAAACCAGCCTCTGGATGAGGAGTAACATACTTGATGACTACTCCAGAGATGTGATGAAAAAAATAAGTGATGTGCTTGGCACCAGAACTTTTTTTATTGCACCTCTGGTCGTCAACAGTCACCCCATTGGCCTTTTTTATGCTGACCGTCAGCCGAGCAAACGACCTCTCGACCAGGAAAGTTTTGAAGGTTTTGAGCATTTTACCCACCAAGCCACCTTGGCAGTTGAGTCGCTAAGCCGTAAAAAGTAACCCCCAAAGACAGTTGGTTTCGTGGAGGTTGGGCAAGTGCAAGACATGAGCCTAATGATAGGCTTACAGACGAGAAGAAAGAGTGGATAAAGAAAAATCCGATCAACACAATGCCCCTCTCCCCACAACACAAAAAATAAAATTTCCATTCTCCCCCCTATTTGTGATACGATATCTTATAGAGGGAGAGTCTCCAATATAAATCAAACGCTGAACGAGAGCTGGAGCCCAAGACAGACTCATTCCCCATATAGAACAGCAGGGTTGACCATAGGTTGGCCTTGCTGTTTTTTTTATAGTGAACTCAGCGTAAACATACGGGCAGGTCTGGCAATATAAGAAAATGATAATTTAAGGCCTATCCCTTCATGCCACCATTTACAGGTTGTTAAGGTCAAGCTAGAAATAGGTAAAGTAGGAAAAGAAGACGGATTTATTAAAATAATTTTTCTTGACACCACAGCCTTTCTTTTAGAAGATTAAATTAATGATGGCGAAATTAATCTTATTAAAGTGGCTATGAATTAACTCAAACTACGTAGGAGGGCACAGCAATGACCGAGCTGACAACTATCGCAACAATTAGCTTACCTATTGATTTAATGGGACACGTGAAAGATATTGCCTCACACAAAAATATCGACTACCAGGATTTGCTTATTGGTTACATTGAAGAAGGTGTTCGTCAGGAGTTGCATAAAGTCAAATGGTGTGATTTTATTACCCACGCCAAAGAGTCATTACAGAAACATAATGTGCCCCCCGAAGCCATAGATGAAATCGTTAATAAATTTACATATTAATCTTCTTCTGGCAACTTTGTGATAAGGGGAACACCTACAACTCTTCAGGTGTGAATGCCACGACCTTATCTATCGATTCACTGCCTGTAAGAAGCATTACCAGCCGGTCAACTCCTAAAGCAATACCTGCTGTCTCCGGCATATTTTCAAGCTCGGCCAGAAATTTCTCAGGCATAGGACCTGGCTCCCTGCCACAGGCCTGTATCGCCTTACGCTCATTTTCAAAACGGCGACGCTGCTCTTGGGCATCTATTAACTCTGAAAACCCATTGGCCAGTTCAATACCGCCAATATAGAGTTCAAAACGCTCCGCAATATTTTGATTGTTTTTCTTAAGACGGGCAAGAGAGCCAAGCTTAGCGGGATAATCGTAAATAAAGGCGGGAACCTGGACACCAAGGTTAGGCTCAACTTGTTCCACCAAAATCTCTTCGAAACTATCTGCTGCGATAGCATCATCAAGCGGAATACGGGCATATCTTTGGAAGGCTTCATGTAGAGTGAGGCGCTCCCAAGGCCCGGAGAGCTTTATTTTTTCACCACCCCAATCAATGGTGTTACCGACCTCCATCAAGTCAGCAACGTAACAAAGCATCTTCTCACATTCATCCATCAAGGCATAATAATCTATTCCAGCACGATACCACTCAAGCAGAGTCATTTCAGGCAGGTGCCTGGCACCTCGTTCATTCTTCCGGAAGCACTTGCATATTTGAAAAATTTGGGGGATCTCGGCAGCCAGAAGCCGTTTCATGCACAACTCGGGGGAGGTCTGTAAAAACCAGTCTTCGGTTTTGAGGGGCTCAATATGGATTTCCGGAGCAATACTTACGAGACGAACAGGGGTTTCGACTTCGAGATACCCCTGTTCTACGAAAAACTGACGGACTGATTGTATGAGTTTTGCCCTTGAGGCAAGAAGTTTTGGGGAGGCGGCCAACTATCCCTTGACCCTGGTCATATAGGTGCCGGTGCGGGTGTCTATCTGCAGCAGATCATCTTCGTTCACAAAGGGGGGAACTTGAAGTTCGTATCCTGTTTCAACCGTTACAGGTTTAGTGTCGCTTCCGGTGGTATCACCTTTTGCCCACGGATCAGCCTTTATGACCCGTAAGTTGACAGAAATGGGCAAGGTCACCCCAATTGGCCGTTCGCCAAACATCAGGACCTGGACATCCATATTGTCAATCATGAAATTAACATCATCGCCTAACTGTTCACGAGTGACAGAAATCTGCTCATAGGACTGATTATCCATAAAGACATACTCATCACCTTGAGAGTACAGATACTGCATCGCCCTCTCTTCAAGCGGTGCTTTTTTAAACTTATCATTAGAGCGATAGGTCCTATCAAATTGGTTGCCGCTCAACATATTACGCATCTTGGTGCGGTAGAGTGCCTGCCCTTTCCCTGGTTTGGAAAACTCAAAATTCACCACTACATAAGGCTCACCATCAATTTCTATCTTCAGTCCTTTCCGTAAATCAGCCGCACTCAACATAATTTTTCTCCGTTTAAAAGTAAATATTCGGCAGGTAAGTGAGCTTGCGAAACTCCGACGGCTCCCAGGAAGGCGATCAGGCTGCTTCACATACAGGCGTATAGACTCAGCAACCTGCTCACCTCCCTGAAAACCGTTGACAGGAAAGCGAGGAACGAGACTCCGAACATTTACGGTTTCTGTGGTTATTGTTACTTTTGAGGTCAAGTCGAATGTTTACGTTTAAAAAGCTCTCAAATCAAGAATACCAGGGCTTTTTTAATCAGAATAGCCCCTCTTTTCAAGTTTTAATTCAACGTACTCCATAATTTCTACTCATTTTCTCCCCGATTACAGCAAAGCCAATAAAACACTAGCCGCTTAGTGCCTTAGCGCTGAATTTCTGCCACTCAGTTCAGTACCCCCTCGGAGTCTGACGCTTACCTGTGGGGTGTTATGTTAGACATTTCTGCACCACTTCATAAGCACCTTTAGACAAATCTTTTTGGGAAGCGATCCTCTCAAGCTCCTTTTGCATCAAATCCTGACGCTGGGAATCGTATTTTTTCCAGCGACTCAAGCGCCCCAGAAGGCGGGAGGCGAGATGCGGGTTTAAGCTATCAAGCTCTAAAACCATATCGGCTAAGAATGTGTACCCTGCACCACTAACCGCATGAAAACAAACGGGATTTGCTCCAACAAAAGCTCCAATCAAGGACCTGACACGGTTGGGATTTTTTATGGAAAAGCGGGGATGTGCCATAAGCTCCTTGACACGATCTAAAGTGTCAGGCAAAGGTGCCGTAGCCTGGGCAATAAACCATTTATCCAGAACCAGTGGCTCATTGTCCCACTTGGCAGCAAAGAGGGCCAAGGATTTTTCCCGATCAGGGCAGTCCTTATGGGCCATACAGCGCAGGGAGGAGATCTCATCACTCATATTGTCAGCCTGTTCCTGTTGCTGCAGAGCAATTTGTATGATTTTGGGATCGTCCAAAACTGTTAAATAGGAGAGGCAGAGATTTTTCAACCTGCGACCACCAGCCAATTTCGGACTATATCTATACGGCCCATTATCTCGCTGGGCGTTGTATGTTTGCAGAAATAACTCGCCAAGGGACTCGGCCAGACAGCGACGGACAAATTGTCTTGCTACATGAATTCCATCAACATCAACCACCTCCATCTGCTCTGCCAGATATTCTTCGGAGGGCAAGGTAAGCAACTGGGCCAGAAAGGAGTTATCCTTACTGTCATTTTGGCAAAGTAGTTGCCTGAATACCTGCTTCAAGTTCGGATCAAAGAGCATTTCCTCGCCTTGCTGCCGGGCCTTAACAAGATTCAGCAACTGCCTGCTGTAGTACCTTTGTCCCGCCTCCCAGCAGTTAAACGGATCAGAATCATGACCCAGGAGAAAAAGCAACTCTTCATCGGCATAATCATAATGCAGCTTGACCGGTGCTGAAAATCCTCGCAGAATTGAAGGTATTGGTTTCTCCGGCACCTCAATAAAGGTAAAAGTCTCCTCTGCTTGGGTCACATAAAGAACCAAGGAATGTGGTTCTGCAGATTGGCTTTCATTGTCAAGCAGAGCCGGTATATCATCCCCCTTTTGATTTAGCAGACCGACAACTACGGGAATCAGCATCATCTGATGAGCTGAACCAGCCTGGAAAGGTTTCTGCTGTTGAATAGTCAGAAAATATTTTTTTTCCCGACTGTCATATCTGCTGCGAACCGAAATTTCTGGCGTCCCGGCCTGGCTATACCATAGACGAAACTGGGCAAAGTCAAGCTGCTGCCTTGCGCCTCTTTCTTGGCTAAAAATATCAGCCATGCACCCGGCAAAATCTTCTGTGGTAACGGCCTGGCCATCGTATCTCTCAAAGTAGAGTTCCATCCCCTTTCTAAAAAGTTCAGGCCCAACGATGGTATGGAGCATTCGTATAACCTCGGCTCCTTTTTCATAGACAGTTACTGTGTAAAAATTATTTATTTCAATATAAGAAGATGGCCGGACCGGATGGGCCATTGGTCCCGCATCTTCCGGGAACTGATGATTGCGGAGCAGGCGAACATCTTCAATTCTTTTCACCGGTCTTGAGGCCATATCTGCGGAAAACTCCTGGTCCCTGAAGACGGTCAAACCCTCCTTAAGACTGAGCTGAAACCAATCTCTGCATGTGACCCTGTTTCCGGTCCAATTGTGGAAATACTCATGGGCCACGACTGCTTCTATCGCTTCATAATCATCATCCGTTGCGGTGTGCGGATTGGCAAGAACATATTTGGAGTTAAAAATATTGAGCCCTTTGTTTTCCATGGCCCCGGCATTGAAATCATCCACTGCAACAATCATATACTGGTCCAAATCATATTCCAGACCAAATACATCCTCGTCCCAACGCATGGCTTTCTGCAAGGAGATCAGAGCATGGCCACACTTTTCCAGGTTATGAGGCTCCACATAAATCTGCAGTGATATTTTCCTGCCGGACTTTGTGGTAAAAAAGTCCTCCACCTTAAGCAAATCGCCAGCGACCATAGCAAAGAGATAACAGGGCTTTCTGAACGGGTCTTCCCAGGTGGCAAAATGCCTGCCCCCATTACGCTCACCACTGTCAACAAGATTGCCGTTTGCCAGCAGGACCGGCATTTTTTCAAGGTCAGCTTCAATTGTTGTGGTATAGGAGGTCATTATGTCAGGCCTATCAAGAAAATAGGTTATTTTCCTAAAACCCTCCGCTTCACACTGGGTGCAAAAAATACCATTGGAAAGATAGAGCCCTTCTAAAGATGTGTTTTCGGCAGGATGTATCTCTGTTTCAATTTCCAAGACAAACGACCCGGACGGTGAAAAAATGGTCAATGCTTCGGAATCTACCTGATATGCCTCTTTGGCTAGCTGTTCCCCCGCAATCTTGACGGAGAGAAGCTTCAGCTCAGATCCGTTCAAAAGCAGATCTTGAGTATTGCTGCTGGATGAGACAACTGATAATTTTGATTTAACAACTACACGATTCTCTAAAATTGTAAAATCGAGAACCATAGATTCGATAAGAAATTCAGAGGGGCGATAGTCAGCCAAATACATTGTTTTTGGTTTTTTTTCGTTCATAGTATAAATGTCATTATTTGTGCGTATTTTGTAGCAATAATTTTATAAAATTTGAGATAGCCTTGACTCCGAGAATAAGGCATTACCTTTTTCATCTTTCAATCCTATCCTGTTTTCTCCACAACCGGCACGACCAACACTTGATCCGGCCTCAGTTCATCGAATGTGATCCGTGAATTGTATTTTTTTATGAGCCAAAAAGGAAGATCCAGCTCTTCATGACAGATGGCCCACACCGTATCTCCCCTCCGAACTGTATACGTTTGAGTTTCCACAACCTTGAAGGCCGCAAAGAAATCTTCCTCTATCCCTTTATGAAACTCATAGCGACGTTCCTCAAAACGGTCCTTAGCCACGTTTGTCAAAGGAATTTTCATCTTCTGGCTGGTTTTGATCTGCCGGCCAAAGGCAAATTTATTTAAGTAACGAATCCGACTGGTCGGCACTTCAAGCCAATCAGCGTAATGACCGAGTGTCTCCCAGGCCTCAACACGTATAACCCCGACCTTGCTCCCCCCTTGTTCGCCCACCTGCTCCACCTGAAAATCGCCAAGAATAACGGCCGTCCCACTCAAGGTATCAGAGGATGCCACTTCCACGGCCTTTTCTTCCACTACAATAGTTGATTCTGGCTGACTTACTTTTTCCTGAGCGGGTAAAGGAACTGTTACCTCCGTACTTTCAGCAAGTATAACAGCCGTGTTCATCTCTCCTGTTTGCTGCTTTTCTACGAGCTCTACCCCAGACTTTTGCCTGACATTTTTTTTGCTATTCTTCGCAATAGCTTTCACAACAGGCGAGTCCGCTTTTTTCTTATTTCCTGGGGGATAACCGGATGGCCGTTGTTTTGATGATTGTGGCGCAAGGCTTGCCGTTTGAATGTTTTTTTCTCCCGGAACCGGAATAACTAGATTTTGCCCCACAAAAATCCGGGCTCGCCTATCAAGATTATTGCTATCAATTAAATCCTGTAGTTTAACCTTATGCCTATTGGCAATTATGCCTGCCGTGTCCCCCCTGCTGACCCGATAAAACCTGCTTCTTTTTTGTTCTTTTTTGACAATATTGGCTGGAATACGCTTAATCATTTCAACAAAGTTTGGAACTATAGGAAACCTCATCTCATATCCTTTCGGAATATATTTCTCTCCCTTGAAAACAGGTTTGCGCAAGGCGGGATTTAAAGAGCGTACGGCAGAAACCTCAACCCCGAAATGATTCACCAGGTCATCAAGAGCAAAATAGCCTGGAAGCTGCACCGTTTTGGCCTTCGTTGCCGACTCCATCCTGATATTGTCAAAGTATTTTGGGTAGTCTTTGGCTATCTCACGGGCCGCAAGAAACTGGGCGTAAAAATTGCGAGAGGCAAAACCAAAACTCCGGCCTTTATAGTCACGCAGAATAGTTTCAAAATCACCACATTGTTTTTTTGCCCTCGCCATTCCGTTGGCCCCATGGTTATAGGCGGTCATGGCGAGCGGCCAACTCCCTAATTTTTGATAATTTTCTTTCAAATAGCTGGCCGCCGCATGGGTCGCAATGATCGGGTCCCTTCGTTCATCGACGGTATAATCGATTCTCAAAAACCGTTTGCCTGTGGAGCGAATAAACTGCCAGATACCGGCGGCGCCAAATTTTGAATAGGCTTCATAGTTAAATGAAGATTCCACATGGGGAAGGAAAACAAGGTCAACGGGCAAACCATTGTCTTGAAAAATCTTGCGAATATCGTCCAGATGCCTTCCTGAACGTTCCAAACCCTCACGGAACCGTTCACTTATGCAGTGTTGAAAACGCATATTTTCTGCAGCATCTTTCAACTGCTTGGCAGAAACTTTAGCGCCCCAAAGAGAGAGTACCTTTTTTCCTTCTTTCGTTTTAGGTTTTTTGCCGCTGGCAAGATCCAAGATAATTTTCTTATATTTTTCCTTGGCCTTTTTTATCCTCTTCCGGTTCATCTTGCGAGCACCCGGTTTTTCTGAGTCGATTAAATCTACGACATCATAAATAACGGAAAGGTCATGGCTGTCATGAACAAATCCCTTTGTGGAAGGAAATTCGGTATAGACCTTTTTCCAAAATTCAACGTTTTTGGTAAGACTGGGATAGTGGGGAAATGGTTCAACAGTGGCAAAACAGACAAGACTATCAGCAAGAAGAAAAATGTTTGCTAAAAAAAAGCATGTAATAACGACGAGCAATTTCCTAAAATGAGGCATAAAACATTGTTGTTTAAAGATGGCCAAGATCATAGTCCCCCTCGGTCTTAAGTATCGATGGTTTCGCAGCTAGCAAAGACTTCGGATAAGCGAAAACTTCAAATAGCGCAGATTTATACCAATTCCTTTTTTGAATCTGCTACAGTAGTTTTTTTTCAAAAATAAGGTACTTCGTTCACGACTAGTGCGAGCAATGATCATCATAGACGTTGATTAATCGTAACCTCAGGTGGGATCACAAATGTGCTAACACCGACCTTGTAACTTTTTAGATGTGCCCCAGGTAAGCGCAGACTCCGGGTGTGTGCGACCAGAGCGGCCAGCTATACAGTTACGACAATCTACCATATTTTCACATTCAATAAAGGTGTAAAATGTATAGACCTATTCTTGGGACCCTTGGTTTTGTTTTGTCCAAAGACGGCACAAAAACTCTCCTGGTGCATCGCAATGCCCGCAAAGATGATGCCCATCTTGGTAAATACAATGGCCTCGGTGGTAAGATGCTGGCAGATGAAGACATCGTCTCCTGTTTAAAACGTGAAATAAAAGAAGAAGCAGGAATTGACTGCCTGGATATTCTCCTACGCGGAACCATAAACTGGACCGGGTTCGGGCCTGATGGGGAAGACTGGCTCGGTTTTATTTTTATTGTCACAAAATTCAAAGGAGAACCATACAAAGAAAACGAGGAAGGAACGCTTGCGTGGCATCGTGTAGATCAATTAGAAAATCTACCAATGTGGGAGGGGGACCGCTTTTTTCTTCCCATGCTCTTTGACCAGGATTCCAGAACCTTTCATGGCTATATGCCGTACGATAACGGCAGGCCTCAGAGCTGGACTTTTTCAAGAATATGAGTGGACTGTACCCACCATTTCCCCTCTGTTACTCTATTACTTTCCTATCTTTGTCTCTTCCACAACAAAAAAGGGCCAGATCATTGATCGGCCCTTCTGATTTTATTCTCCCGACCGGGAGGCTGTTAAAGCTTATCAGCCGCAGTCGCTGGCATCGTAGGGGTCGTACGCATCTTGGGCGTACCTGAAAAGATAATCATTCAAGAGGAGAAGTTGCTCCTGGCTCAGATTGTCCCACTCACCATTCTTAGCACACTGAGGGTATTTTTTATAAAAAACCCGGTTCCATCCTTTCATGGATTTTGACTCCGTATGGATAAACGAGGCACCTTGATCATTTCCGGTAAAATGGCAGGTCTTGCATGAATTCTGGAATATCTCACGCCCCTCCCATAGAGTCACCTGGTTAAAAATTCTACACATCTGAGTCCCAGGATCAAGCCTTTTGGTGGCACTGGCCCAAACAACTGCTGCTGAAAAAAGAGCGACACAAACAATGACACCCGCAATTACCTTTTTCATAAGACTATCTCCCCTTTGGCTCAGCCTAAAATTGTATCACAGCGTGGTACATGTTAGAAATATGCGAATTTCCTTGCCAAAGTCAACATATTATTTAATAAAACAGGTAACTGTTTAGATGCACCCCATCTGCGCGCGAACAGGACTTCCAGCATACCGATGTATAGCTGAAAGGCCTGTTCACACACACCTGGGGCACATCTAAACAGTTACAATTCGGTGGTTATGCCCCGTTTGGAGGCCTCACCTGAATAATTAATAAAGCAGTTACATTTAGGTGGTTTTAACTGTTTTTCGGTAGCAAGCCGAATATTTACTAACATCTCTGAAAAATAACGCTCTTCTCTTGACTTACTTAGACTATCACAATATATAGTCACATTCCATTTTTAGTGCCTTAGCGCTGAAGTCCTGTTACGAAAAACACGAAATGCTAAAAAGCATTTTTAAATAAACATGTTACATTATACTGTTAAGGCACTTATTTCAGGTTTATCCTGATTTGAAGAAAAAAGCTTCAATTCCCACTTATACATAGTAGACCCAATAAATCATGGCTGAAATAGCTCAAGTAAAGGAACCAAAACCTTACCCACAAGATGTTCATAACATCGAACTTCCGGGAAAGTCACTCCTGTTAGTCGGTACGGCCCACGTCTCAAAAGAGTCTGCCGATCTGGTTCGCACGGTTATAGAACAGGAAAAACCTGATTGCGTCTGTGTCGAACTAGATGAAAAAAGGTACGAAGCTCTATCCAGCAAAAAACGTTGGGAGTCCCTTGACCTAAAACAGATAATAAAAAAGAAGCAATTAAGCACCCTGGTTGTCAATCTTATCCTGGCATCCTATCAGAAAAAGCTAGGCGCTCAGCTTGGGGTTACTCCAGGACTCGAACTCTTAGAAGCGACCAAGGCAGCCAAGGAACTAGACATCCCCGTTAGCTTGTGCGACCGAGAGGTCCGGGTCACCCTGCGGCGGGCCTGGCGGGCCACCAGTTTTTTCAAAAAAAACTATCTTATTGCCACCCTTTTTGCGAGTTTGTTTGATAAAACCGAAATAAGCGAAGAGAAAATCAACGAACTGAAAAGCAAAGATGTCCTCTCGGAACTGCTAGAAGAGTTGGGCGAGGCATTACCCCAACTCAAAGAGGTCATTATTGATGAGCGTGACACCTTTTTGTCTGAGAAAATTAAGCAGTCCCAAGGAAAGAGGATAGTCGCAATCGTAGGAGCCGGTCATGTTGAGGGCATTAAAAAGGCCCTAACCCAGGATCGCCAAAAAGATATGGCAAGGATCAACACCATCCCGCCGGTTTCACCTGTCTGGAAATTTTTAGGCTGGAGCATCCCTGCTCTCATCATAGGATCCATTGCCTTTATTGCCCTAAACAAAGGGTCTGCCATTGCCGGTGAAAATATTATCTACTGGATTCTGGCAAATGGAATCCCCTCTGCCGTTGGTGCCCTTATTGCCCTTGCTCACCCCCTGACAATTGTCGGTGCTTTTGCCGCAGCTCCAGTAACCAGCCTTACCCCTGTTGTCGGTGCCGGGTACGTAACCGCCTTTTTACAGGTTATGCTGATGCCCCCGGTCGTCAAAGAATTTGAGACAGTCTTGGATGACATGGGGTCGTTGAAAGGGTGGTGGAACAACAAGCTACTCAAGGTTTTTATGGCCTTTCTCCTGCCAGGCTTTGGAAGTATGATCGGAACCTGGATAGGCGGGGTTGAAATTGTTTCAAATTTATTCTAAGCCAAAAAACAAATTAGGACGGCACTCCCCATGAGCAAAAAACCAAAAATCAAAAAACAAAGAGCCCTCAACGGCCATCAATCCCGTTATCTGCGAGGCCTTGGCCACCATCTCTCCCCTCTGGTCATGATTGGCAAAGATGGGATCACAGAAACCCTGCTCAGCTCGACCAACGAGATACTGACTGCCCATGAGCTGGTGAAGGTGAAGTTGATGAACACCTGTGCTCTCGACCGGATTGAGGCATCACAGGAATTGTCGGCCAAAACAGGGGCCACTGTAGCCCAGATCCTTGGCAAAACCATTCTTTTATTCAAAGAAAACAAGAAGCGAAATGATGACAAGAGGATAAAACTCCCATAGGACATGAGCAAAGACACCATTTTCCAAGACCAGCAAACAGTACGGGATTTTCAATTCACCCCAAAAGTTGCTGAGGTGTTTGACGACATGCTGGATAGGTCGGTACCTTGTTACCGGCAGCTCATTGGCATGACAAGCCAGCTTCTCAAAGAATTTCTCAAAGATGGTGATCGGATCTACGACCTTGGCTGTTCAACAGGAACCACCATGCTCGAACTCTGCCGCCATCTGAGTCCCATCGATGTTCACCTTATCGGTGTCGACAATTCCCCCGCCATGCTCAAAAAGGCGTCTCTTAAAGCAGACGTTTATGCAAAAAAAGAACAGCTGCAGTTTATTGAAGGAGATATCCTTGAAACCAAACTGCGTACAACCGGGGCAGTCCTGGTAAATTACACCCTGCAATTCATACGACCCATTGAGCGTCAGAATCTTTTAAAAAAGATATACCAGGCCCTGCGGCCAGGCGGGGTGTTGATCGTTTCAGAAAAAGTGATCTCTGCAGACCCTCTGCTAAACCGTACTTATATCAATCTCTATTTGGAGTTTAAGCGCAGCCAGGGATATTCTGAAATTGAAATTGCCAAAAAAAGAGAGGCCCTGGAAAATGTCCTGGTTCCCTTCAGCAGTGCAGAGAATATGCACATAATCAAAAACGCCGAGTTTGCAACAGTTGAAACATTTTTCCAGTGGTTTAACTTTATCTCCTACATTGCCATAAAATAGCACGTGTCTGATTACATCCAACATATCCCAGAAGCCAAGGTTGATGAGATTCTCAGCTTAAGCAGAAAACACAGGGTCCGTCTGTCCCAGAACAAAAAGGGCTTTCTTCGTTTTCGGGAACCATATGAGGCAATAAGCCATATCAGGGCTGAGCATATCGATTTTTCCGGCGACCGGATCATCATTGGCCAGAAAGAAGAACTTTCCTCACACGATCTAGAAAAGGTCAACAAGAGCATGCGTGAGTTTATGCCATGGCGCAAAGGTCCTTTCCAGACATTTGGTATAGATATTGACTCGGAATGGCGCAGTGAAAGAAAATGGAACCGCCTCAAAGCAGTTCTGCCGGATTTGCAAGATAAAGTTGTTGCCGATATCGGCTGCAATAACGGCTATTACATGTTCAAAATGGCTCCTTTCAAACCTCGCCTGGTCTTGGGATTTGAGCCCTATATCCAGCATTATTACGCCTTCAAGACTCTGAACCATTTGGCTGCTCAAGAAAATCTCAGCATAGAACCATTCGGGGTGGAAGATATTGACCTATTCCCAAACTCTTTTGATGTGATTTTTTTAATGGGCATTATCTACCATAGAATTTCACCGGTTGAGATGCTCAAAGAGATCAAAGAGGCCATGCGTCCCGGAGGCCATCTTATCCTTGAATCCCAGGCAATCCCGGGAGAGGATCCGGTCGCCCTTTTTCCTGAAAAAACCTACGCAAAAGTTCCGGGAACCTATTTTGTCCCGACTCGCTCCTGCCTCTACAACTGGCTGCTAAGAGCCGGCTTTACTGAGATAGATATTTTCGCCTTTCACCCCATGAGCAGCAAGGAGCAGAGAAAAACGGCATGGATGACCTTTGAATCATACTCTGATTTTATTGACCCTAAAGATCCTAAACGGACCATCGAGGGGTATCCGGCACCTTATCGGGTCTATATTTCGGCAAGAAAAAAGTAAAAATAGAACAAAATGATCCGGATAAACCGGTAATAAGTGCCTTAACAGTGGTCTGCAACATACTGGGAGCATTGTTCTTTTTTGGAATTCTCGAAGTCTCGAAGTCTTACGCTTATCTCGCTTATCTGTGTTTTGTGACAAGATTTCAGTTATAAGGCACTAAAAAAAGGACACACTACTGAACAATTACTTATTTTCTAAGACAAATCACTCCTCGGGGTTGATCTGCATCAAAAAGCAATTCAACCTCTTCTAAAAGGCCCAATTGGGATAACCTTTTCAGATTACATTTTTTCTGCCCCCGAAAAATTGACTCATCGTATAGCGAGACCAAGAGTTTCCTCTTCCCGTCTTTTTCGCTTTTCTTCAGGAGTTTCCTTGTCTTTTTATAAATGAGCCTCGATTTTACCAATTCACCAAAGGCCGGATGGTGCGGCCCTGCAAGCAGATTATCCTCTAAATCTGTTGTGGGCTGCAGTCCCATTCTAATAATAGGAATAGCTGCTTCGTCAAAAATCGCTTTTAACCGGGAAGTCAAGACTACGGCCTTATTTAATGATAATGGTCGATATGTCCCCTGAAGATATCGTCCCTCCAGGCCACTGCCTCGAATCACTAAGGTCGGATAGATTCTGGCAAAATCCGGTCGTAGGGCAACAAGATATCTTGCCCCCCTAAGCACTCCTGCTACCGTTTCACCCGGCAGGCCGACCATAAGCTGGCCACCCACCAGAAGTGGTACTTCCCTGAGTCGTTCTATTGCCTCTTCAACATGGAAAATAGTGTGCCCCCGCCGGCTCTTTTCCAAAACAATAGGATCGAGTGACTGGATACCCAGTTCCACTGTGCGCACCCCATGCTCATACAAGAATCCTGGCGTTTCCTGGTTAATATAATCTGGCCTGGTGGAAAGCCTTATTGAGGCGACCTTTCCACACTCAATAAAAGGTCGCACGGCAAAAAGCAGATCCGTTTGCAGTTGCAAAGGCAACCCAGTAAAGCTGCCACCGTAAAAGGCAACTTGCACCTCTTTTTTCAGGGCACCCGGTCTTTGCAGCCAGGCGGAAATCTCTTCCTGAACATCCCCTATCTGCTTATTATTCTCGCCTGAATGTTCAGCAGTTCCTGTAATACTTTCCTGGTTACAGAAAATACATCTATGCGGGCACCCTTGGTGGGTTATAAAGATTGGGATAATAAAAGGGGGCATAGTATCTATAGTGCGTCGATGGCACTGGCCGCGGCTTTTTGTTCAGCTGCTTTTTTACTTTTTGCAGAGGCGGTGGCAAGTACTCTGCCCTGAAAAAGCACAGAAACCGTAAAAACCTTATCGTGGTCTGGTCCTTCTGCCTTATCCAATATATAGACGGGAGCCTCAGCGTACCCTTCTTGGGTTATCTCCTGTAGGCGGCTTTTGGCATCAGCCAAAATTGAATTTTCCTTACCGTATTCAAGGCGGGCCATAAATCTCTGCTCCACAAAAACCTGGGCCACCTTATAGCCTCCATCCCGAAAAATGGCCCCGACTACAGCCTCATAGGCACAAGACAAGATTGAGTCCTTTTTTCTTCCCTCGCTGTTCTCTTCCCCTCTACCAAGAAGAAGATAATCGCCAAGATTTAACTCCCTGGCCATAAAAGCCAGATGATTTTCCTGGACCAAGGCCGATCGCACTTTTGTCAATTGCCCCTCATCCATATCCGGATATTTATCAATCAACATATTGCTGACACCCAGATCAAGCACAGCATCCCCGAGAAACTCCAAAGTTTCGTTGTCTTCTTTTCCCTTATCACTCTGTTCGAAGATATACGAACTATGAGTAATTGCCTGCACCAAAAGGTGCTTATTTCTAAACTTGTATCCCAGGCTTTTCTGTAGAGTCAGGAGATCTTTTTCCTCCCATGCAGAAGCTGCTTTTAAAGTAGAACCATTATCATTTTTCACTTGTCAAAATCTCTATCTAGGTTTAAGATGACCTTCTTTTTACAGATGTTCCGGCGGCGTAGCCAAGTGGCTAAGGCAGAGGTCTGCAAAACCTTTATTCAGCGGTTCGACTCCGCTCGCCGCCTCCACTTATCGAAGGGTTTCAGTTTTAAACTGAAACCCTTTTTTTTTATTTGCTTACGGAACTCCTCATTTCGTTGTTTTTTCTTCTTCCTGAGTTTCATGCCGCTCATCAATATCAGACCTCCTCTCTTTCGGCAACTATTTGTAATCTCTTCCGTTCAGAATATTCATTTATCCTCTCTTTCACATATAACTTATCGCATTTCAGCTTGATTCAAACTTTGAATCAATTACCTGAAATCCTACCGAAAACAAAAGTAGATTTAAAAACAGGTTATTACCGGGAAAACGCTTATCTGTATTAACTTGACAAAATCATTTTTTTCCGGGAAACTAAATCAGTATTATAGTAAAAGATTTTAACAACTTATTGAAAAGTTAGGTTATTTGTCTTTTCGGCATATCAGAATATAAAAATCTATAAAAGTATATAGGCAAGGGAGACAAAATAAATATCCGCATAACCAAAACCTATGATGAAACATTTTGTAACTGCTCAGCTGCACTCCATCTTAACAGTTACAGTCTGGAGTTAAGGGTAACTTCCTGCCTACGCTGAATAATTACAACATTTTTTAATATGAAATAATTTGTCTTCATTGACAAGTGCGAACGATACAAAAAACCAACACGAGTTCATAAGGAAATAATATGAAGGTAGATATAGGCCCGGTTACCCGGCTTGAAGGCCATCTTAGCATTCACACGACAGTGGAGGACAATATCATAACCGATGCTCGTAGCGTTGGTGAGATGTTCCGCGGTTTTGAGGTTATCTTAAAAGGTCGCGACCCTTTGGACGCCCAGCAGATAACCCAACGCATATGCGGGGTCTGCCCTTATGCACACGCCATCGCCTCTTCTTACGCTCAAGAGAATGCCTACAATCTCAAGGTACCAGCCAATGGCCGTATCATGCACAATCTGATACAGGGTGCCAACCACCTCTATGACTATCTGCTCCAGTTTTACCAACTTTCGGCCCTGGACTTTATCGATGTCACCGCTATTCTCCAGTATACCGGCTCTGAACCAGACTTGGTAAGACTCAGAGACTGGGTCAAAGCAGAACTGGCCTCGGGAAAACCCTTTCCAGCAGCACCTTTTTTACCGCGTCTCTCTGGTAAATATCTCGAAGATACTGATCTGAATATTGGCGCCTTAAAACATTATATGGAATCACTTGAAGTCCAAAAAAAGGCAAACAAGGCATCTGCTATTTTCGGCGGCAAGTTTCCACACGCAACCACCATCTTCCCAGGCGGCTGCACCCAGGATCCTAATATCGACCACATCTCCTCCTACCAGTCGTTGATCCGAGATGTAAAAGAGTTCATTCACCAAAAATATATTCCCGATATCTTAGCTGTTGCTGCGGGATTTCCTGAGTATTGGGAGATCGGCCAAAGCAAGGGAGGGTTTCTCTCTTTTGGTCTCCTCCCCTTTGGACCTGAAAGTGATAGCGCTAGGCTATTTGCACCTGGAGCACTCCTGAACGGCAGCATTTCGCCCGTGGATTTTGAGGCAATCAAGGAGGATGTCAAATACTCCCGCTACTCATCTCCATCAGGTCTCAAAGTTCGAGAAGGCACCCTTACTCCCGACCCACACAAGGCCTCCGCCTATTCCTGGGTCAAGGCGCCTCGCTATAAAGGACAAATGGTCGAAGTAGGCCCTTCCGCCCGTATTTTAGTGGACTATATGCAAGGCAACAATCCAACAATCAAAAAGCTTGTTGATAAGTTTGCAGGGCTTGCCGGAATTGGTGCTGCAAACCTCAATTCAGTGCTTGGCCGTCATCTATGCCGAGCCATCTCTGCGGTTGTAATTGCCGATTTTGTGCTTGCCGAAACTGAACGAATTGATCCAAGCGCACCCAGCATGGCAGTCTATGATCTGCCAGAATCAGGTGAGGGCTTCGGTGCCACAGAGGCCTCGCGCGGTGCCCTGTTGCACTATATAAAAGTGAAAGACTACAAAATAGATCATTATGAGTGTGTGGTACCCACCACCTGGAACTGTTCGCCAAAAGACGATCAAGACCGACCTGGGGCTCTGGAATCTGCCCTTATAGGAACACGGGTGGAGACCCCCGAAGAACAGATAGAGTCAAACAGGATAGTACACTCATTTGACCCTTGTCTTGCCTGTGCCGTTCATTAAGCCGCAGCTCTTAAACACACATAAGCATCTGAATGTCAGAAGCGGCATAAGGGGCCATAACAAAACAATTTAAAATGGGGAAGTTATTTTTTAACAGCCCCTAATATGCCTGAACTGAAACCTTCCCAATGAATTAATAGATAGGAAAAGGAAAACGATGCATAATCTTGACCGTCGAAAGTTTTTAAAGATGGCAGCATGTCTAAGTGCCTCCTTTGGAGTTGGAAACCTGCCAGAACCTGTCATGGCTGCCTTGAAACAAATTGATAGGGCCTCGCTGCCCACGCTTGTTTACTTGCAAGGACAGTCCTGTACCGGATGTTCGATTTCCCTGTTACAGGCCGACGCACCCAATGCGGTTACCATGATTACCGACTACTCGAATCTTGCCTTTCATGCAGACCTGTCTGCGACCTCCGGGAAGCAGTCCCTTGATCTTATTGAGGAGTTCTTTTCAGGAAGGGCTGGGGAGTACTTTCTAGCGGTTGAAGGCTCCATTCCCTACGACATGCCGGAAGCCTGCGTCATTGGTGACAAGACATTTGCCGATCACCTGTTAAGTGCCTCAAAAACCATGGCAGGAGCAGTAGCAATTGGGACCTGCGCAACACATGGCGGCATTCCAGCCGCTGAAGGCAACCCCACCGGAGCAGTCAGCCTCAAGGAGTTTTATAAACGCAAGGGCAAAGACCCACTGATCGTTGATATACCAGGCTGTTCCGTTCATCCTGACTGGGTATGGAAGACCATTGTCCACCTGGTACGAGTCGGTCTACCTGAATTGGTTAACGGTCAGCCAAAACTATTTTTTGATCGTAAGATCCATGAACTATGTCCTCGCTATCATGATTTCCAGCAGGAGATTTTTGCTGAAAACCTTGGCAACAAAGGTTGTCTCTTCAAGCTAGGATGCACTGGCACAAACACCTATGCTGACTGTTCAACCCGCTGGTGGAATGGTCGACAGAACTGGTGCATTGATGCCAATGCGCCGTGTATCGGCTGCGCCTCACCGCTCTTTGCGGCGAAAAAAAATTTTCCATTTTATACCCTTGCCAGAAAAACTAACAAGTAGAGATGATGAGGAGAGGTAATGAAAGAACATTTCTTGGCTAAATTTTCAGTGGGCAATCGGGTTATCTTTGCAGTGTTTACAGCTCTCACTGTTTCACTGCTTATATGTATTTTTCTGCTGAACGGTTTTGTTGAAAGACAGATGAAACATGTCTATTTTGAATCCGTGGAAACTCTCTTCACTTCCCTTGAGGATGGCGTCAAGGAGTCTCTGGAACGAGGGCAAATGCGTAATTTCCATAAGCTCATTGTACACCAGAAAGAGATCGAAGGTGTTATGGAGATTGCCCTCTTCGACCTCAACGGCGATATTAACCTCTCCTCAAACGAGAACGGCGGCAAAAACAAACTGCAACCGGAAATGATGGCGCTACTCGAAAATGAGATGAAACCAATTTGGCAGGAAGAGGGGTCAACGCTGCAGATATATGCTCCTCAAAAAATTGTGGCCGACTGTATCCGCTGTCATCCTCAATGGCAGGAGGGGAAATCGGGCGGCACTTTGGCGCTCACTTTTGACTTAAGTACTCTTACCCAGACCATTAACCGTCTACACTTATATCTGTCAACGGGGGCTTTGCTTCTCTTATTTTTTATAAGCGCCACTATTTTTGTGCTCATGCGAAAAATGGTCAGTTCCCCAATCAATACAATCATCAGCACCCTGTCCATAAGCGCCAAAAGTGTGGGTGAAGCATCCCATATATCTGCCACAAGCAGCCAGTCTCTTTCAGACAACGCCTCACAGCAGGCAGCCTCCCTGGAGGAGACCTCCGCCTCCCTGGAGGAGTTGTCATCCATGACCAGAATGAATGCTGAAAATGCCGCCCAAGCGGATCATCTAATGACTGAGACCAATACTGTAATGACTGAGTCCACTGAGATTATGGATAAACTCCAGGATGCCATGCTTAAAGTTGATGAGAGTAATCAGAAAACCTCCACGATCCTCAAGACCATTGACCAGATAGCCTTTCAAACTAATCTTCTTGCCTTAAACGCTGCCGTTGAGGCGGCCAGGGCCGGTGAGGCCGGGGCAGGCTTTGCCGTCGTTGCTGATGAGGTGCGAAACCTTGCCCAGCGGACCGCAGAAGCAGCAGGAAGTGTAACCGACATGCTGGAACACAACAGTGAAAGAGTCAAAACCGGGGTGGAGTTTGTTACCCAAGCGGGTGAAGCCTTTGTAAATTCGGCGGATAAGACCGAAAAGGCGTCTCAGCTTTTAAGTGAAATTGCCACTGCTTCCAAGGAACAGTCAACCGGAATTGATCAGTTGGCAAAAGCGGTGCAGGACCTGGATGCTGTTACCCAGCAGAATGCTGAGGGGGCAGATAACGCCTCAACAGTAGCACATGATATGGAGCAGCAGTCTGCAGAGCTTTCCTCTGACATTACAAGCCTAATTCAGCTCGTAAAAGGAAAAAACGCCAAAAGAGCCCAATTTGATACCGAGGCAACGGAAGTGGATAGTGATCAGCCGAGACTCACCACTTAAGAGATTCAGACAGAATAATTATTTCTGCAGCCACGCAACGAGCCTAGTCATCCCTTCTTCTGTGGATATCTCGGGATTGTAAGCGAAATCTTCCTTGGCCTGCTTAATTGAAAACCAGTGTGATTTTGCGAGTTGTTCCGCCAAAAATCTGCTCATTAAAGGTTCTTGTTTGATTCGGCAGATTGTATAGACAAATTCAAACATGGCCCCGACACGGTAGGCCCTCTTGAAAGGCACCCTCGCTGTTACCTCTGGGATATCCAGTCGTCCAAAAAGACCGTTTATCCAGTCCCACAGGCGCACAGGCTCCCCCTGGGAGATAAAATAAGCCTTCCCGGCGGCCCTGCCATTATTGTGCAGATTTTTCGCAGCAAGGACATGGGCCTGCACCACATTGTCAATATAAGAGATATCGACTTTATTATCTCCATCCCCCACCTGCTTTAGTTTACCGCTCCTGCCTCTGGCAAGCAGCCTAGGAATCAGATTGGTGTCACCAGGACCCCAGATCAGATGGGGCCGCAGCGCTGTCGTTCGCAGTCCATCTGAATTTGCGGCAAGGACCTTTTTTTCGGCCATTGCCTTTGTCTTGGCATAATGGCATAAAAAATTGCTAGAGTAAGGCAGGCTTTCATCTCCAGCCTCAATATCATTTTGATTAAAAACAACACTTGGTGTACTTGTGTACACCAGATTTTCGATTTTATTTTTTTTACAGGCAGCAATAACATTGGCAGTACCTTCGACATTGGTTTCATAATAGTCCTGCCAACTCCCCCAAATACCAGCTTTTGCGGCTGTATGAAAGATGGTGTCGCAACCTTGTCCCGCCTGAACCAGGAAATCAAGATTTCTGATATCTCCACACTTCATCTCAGCCCCACATCTCTCAACTTCATCAGAGTGACTTCGGGCCACGACAACAACATGGACACCATCATTTTGTAAACAACGCGCGAGCGCCAAGCCGACGAATCCACTCCCCCCTGTAACAAGTACCTTTTTCATGATTGGTCTTTACCAAAAAACAGAAAAAATTGATATGCGAAGTTATTGAAATGCAAGCGAGCAGGCAACAAACAGCCTACCATGCGGCAATTCACATCATTTCCAGACAACTCTTGACCTATGCTTGGATAATGGAATAGAATCGGCAGAATGAAACAGTGTTCACCTGCAGAAAAAAACGCATCCCTACTTAAATTTGCCACCTTGGCTTCAGTTGCAACCGCGCTGCTGCTGATAGGAATAAAATTTGTAGCCTGGTTTTTGACCGGTTCATTGAGCGTCCTGGCCTCGCTTATTGACTCCCTAATGGATGCCATGGCATCAATCATAAATCTTTTAGCGGTCCGATACTCTCTGAAATCTGCAGATGACGACCACAGTTTCGGTCATGGAAAGGCCGAAGCCCTTGCAGGCCTCGGCCAGTCATGCTTTATTGCCGCTTCCGGGCTCATCCTGATATTGCATGCAGCAAAAAAAATAACCAGCCCGGCACCTCTTCAAGCCATCGGCATAGGCATAGGCGTCATGATCGTCTCAATAGTCGTGACCGCAGTCCTGCTAATCATTCAGCGCTATGTCATAAAACAAACCAACTCCACTGCAATAAGGGCAGATTCAATTCATTATGCCACTGATCTCTTGACCAATGTCAGCACCATTGCGGCACTTATCCTGGCAGGATTAGGGTGGCATTACGCAGACCCGGTATTTTCAATCTTGATTGCCTTGATTATATTGCACAGTGCCTGGAAAATAGGCAATGATGCGGTCCATCTACTTATGGACAAACAACTACCAGAAGAGCTGCTGACTAAAATTTTTAATACTGCCAGGAGTCACACAAGCGTTATAGATGTTCATGATTTGCGGACCAGGCAATCCGGACAGACCCCGATTATTCAACTCCACTTAAATCTAGCTGCTGAAATGTCATTAAACGAGGCCCATTCCGTGGCCAAAGAGGTGGAAAAAGAATTACTGCGCCTCTTCCCCAACGCTGACATTATCATTCACCAGGACCCCGTCTTCTCGGACAACTAAGAGCTCGCACATGTTTCTACTCAAGCCAACTAACGATATTATCCGTTTTATCCCGCTCAGTCCTAAAGGAATTTGCCGGAGATTCCATGTCAGGATAACCGATGGATATACCCAAAACTAAACGCTTTGACTGTGGTATACCAAGAAAATCTTTCACATCTTCAGAGTAATCTGTGGCAAAGGCCTGGGGGACGGTACCAAGCCCATTGGCGTGGGCCGCAAGCATCAAAGTTTGGGCAAACAGACCTAAATCAAAAAGAGACCACTCGCTTAAAGAGGAATCCTGAAAAAGGTAGATGGCATGGGGGGCCCCATAAAAATGAAAATTGAGATTTTTTGCTTTTTTCACTACCTCGGGGGCACTCAAGTCAATCCCCGTTAGCTCAAAACGCTTTTTAAATAACGCCTCAATTCTTTCACCTTCTGCCTTAGGCCATGATTGCGGTGCCGGCAGATCGGGGCGGGCCTCCTTACCGCTATCTAAAAGCTCGGCAAGCCTTGACGACAGCGCCTCTTTTTTTGTCCCAGAGATAACAACAACTTCCCAGGGCTGGGTATTTTTATATGAAGGACTCCTCTGGGCAAGACCTATCACCTCCATAAGTTTATCTTTAGGGACCGACTCATCTTTAAATTTTCGAATACTCATCCGGTTCATTATGCATTCAACAGTGTCCATAAATCCTCCTTATTTGTAAATATTCGGCAACACGCCATGACGGAGTCTACACTAAGTTTCGCTTACCTGTGCCCGCCCAACGGAAGTGCCCTTGGGGTGCGATCAGGCTGACTCACGTAGAACGACTACGCTTCGCCAACCTGATCGAACACATCTGAAGCGTCGGTGTCTTCGCTTACCTGTCAAACATTTACATTTCGTTGGTTATTGTTCTTTTTCATTTTCAGTGGTAGCCGAATATTTACCTTTTTTTATAGGCGGTGCATCCGTAAACTAAAAGACCCGTATTCAATATGAATGCGGGTCTTAAAAATTTGTTCCTAATATTTATCTATGCTAAGGGTCATTAAGCACTACCGTAGCTATGAAGTCCTGACAGTAGAAAGTTTACGCCATAATAGGTAAAAAGAACACATAAAAAGCCAACGATGGCAATCCAGGCAATCCTCCGGCCACTCCAGCCGCGCACAAACCTGGCATGAAGGGCTGCGGCATAAATAAACCAGGTAATCAGAGACCATGTCTCTTTGGGATCCCAGCTCCAGTAAGTTCCCCATGCCTCATTAGCCCAGATGGCCCCGGTGATGATACCAACACTCAGCCAGACAAAACCAAACGCCACAGACTTGTAAATAATATCATCTATAACCTTCAGGTCCGGCAGGGTACAGAGAAGACCGCCCTCTCCTTTACGCCCGGCCTTCTTGGCATTTTCACTGCTGTCCTTCACCAGATACATGATGCCAATGCCACAAGCAACTGCAAAGGCGGCATAACCAATAAAGCAGGTGACAACATGGGCAATCAGCCAATTACTTTGCAGGGCCGGAATAAGCGGCTTAATTTCAGCGCTGATCTCAGAAGCAAAGGAGGCATAAGCCATACTGGCAAAAGCAAAAGGCATGGCAAAGGCACCGATAATTCGGTTTTTAAATTTCCACTCAATCCAAAGATAGAAAGCGGCGATACACCAGGCAAAAAAGACCAGTGATTCATACATATTGGACAGTGGGGCGTGACCGTATCCCATCTGATACGACTCGATCCAACGCAGGGCGGTGGCAGCAGTGTGCACCAACAAACCAACTGCGGTCACAAGAGACGCCACAACTCCTATTTTCTGGGCCCGAAATATAAAGATAGCAACGTAGAACACAGAGGCTAAAAGATATGCAAAGGTAGTAAAACCAAACAACTGATGACTATTCATGATTTTCCCTCAATTTAATTTTCTTCTAAATTATTTCGTGTATTGATTGTATCAAAAAACAGTTATTCTTTGCCACTGCCAATTCCAAGCGTGTCATCCTCTTCAAAACCTTCGACCAGACGAGCAACATCTTTTTCAAACCCGATCTTATTTTTATTACTGTTGCCACTTAAAAAGATTGCAGTTCCCTTATCACCTTTCTCCACAAAAACCCAGACACGACGATGGGCCATGAAGAAAATAACCATGAGTCCGAGCATCTGTAAAGCACAGCCAATATAGACTGTCCAAACTCCTGGGTCCTTGACAACCTGGAGGCCTGTAGCAAAGCGGGGTTTAACCATTAGTTCATAGGTCGTATGGGGGCGCTGCACTTTGGCCACTTCACCTTCATTCACCCAAAACTCAACAGGGGCCGCCTTGGCGTCCTTAAACCATATCTTGTACCTATATTTTCTCATAAAATCAGGGCCGGTGACATTAGTTACACCAAAACTTACTTCCTCGGTGGGCCATTTAACCTCACGACGCGGCACGATTCCAAAACGCTGTTGGGCATCGCTGCCACTATTTTTCAGAACGGCAGTCATCTGCCCGTTCATCTCTTGATAACTAGATTGATAAAAGGTTAAACCACCATATTTCATGGGATCATTAACCACTATTATCTGCTCTTTAAGGGTCTTGCCGTTTTGCTCCACAACCAGATCTGACCTATACTCCTTCGGTGCCCCAGTATCATAATAAGTCAGGGAAAACCATTCACACTTCAGGTTAAATCCTAAAGGGATGGGAGTGTGTTCTGAGTTCGCCTGATACACCTTATCTGTCTCTCCGCCCTCGGGGATCATGACACTTGCCTTATAGCCGAAAAAGTTGCCGATTAAAGCCCCGGCAAAAATCACCAATATACTGACGTGAACCACAATAACAGCCAATCTGGTCCACGCTCCTTTTTGGGCAAAGAAGAGAGTTCCACCATCTTTCTCGACTTTTTCCAAGGCCCATCCAGATCCAGGCAGAACTTGTTGAACAGCAGCCTCTGCTTCCTGCATTGATGCTGAAGTCTGAAACGACCTCCTGATGCTCATTTTCTTTATGCGATCGACGGGAGTTTTCAAATTATCCTGGCTAACAACTCGCCAGATATGCGGGAACCTTTCAATCGTACAAATGGTGATGTTGATAGAGAAAAGAACCAGCAAAGAGGTAAACCACCAAGAGGCATACATATCATCAAAGTCAAGAGTGAGAAAAATATTTGCCAAATTGGGACCATATAACTCAACATATCGACCAGGGTCTGCCTTCTGTGGAATGATCGTTCCGATTATGGAGAGCGGTGCCAGTGCGAACAAGGTAAAAAGAGCCAATTTCACAGAGGCAAAGAATCTCCAGACAATATTTTTCTCATTCTTCATACTATAAAACTCCTAGATAAATGTAGTTGATGTCCGTATCAGACAATCCTCTTTTTTAATAAAGAGGATAATTTATTCTCGTTAAAACAGCGCTAATATGGAAAAGACTTCTAAATATGCAAAAAAAAACCTGCCAATTATGCACTGACAGGTAATAAATATATAACCCTACTTAATCTAAGCTCTTTTCATTTTTTTTCAAATTAATTTAACACAAACTGAAAGATTTTTTTTGAATGGATATTCCAGGGGGTGAGGATTCCCTTTTTAGAAGGGAAAGGAATGGAGACACTAAAAGATACACAGCAATTAAGGCTGGATGAACGGGCATTATGAATTGAAAAAACGACAGAATAATTGCACCTTTGCAGGCAAATAATTTGCGCAAAAAACTTACAAATCCAGATGATGGAGTAGCTTTAGGCAGCTTATTTAACCACCCATCTCTGCCAGGAGCTTGTCGATATCGTCCTGGGAGGCCTCACCAAAATCATCGTCACTATCAGCTACGCCTGGTGAATCATCAACAGAAAGCTCCAGATTTTCCTCAAGATCATCATTATTTCCTTCTTGCAAATCATTTTCCGAAGATATTCCAGCAATAAGGTCATCAATATCAGCTTGTTTATCTTCGTCATCAGCTTCAGGTTCTCCGACCTGTACTTCCGACCCAACATCTGCTGCCGTATCTTCCGTCAATTTGGGGGCTTCAAGATCAGCAACATTCCCTTCCTGCAAATCATTGTCTGAAGATATTCCAGCAATAAGGTCATCAATATCAGCTTGTTTATCTTCGTCATCAGCTTCAGGTTCTTCACTCTGCCTTTTCGCCACAACGTCTGGTTCCTCAGCTTTGCTCAATTTGGGCGCTTCTTTAGTTGCGTCAGGAGCAAAAGAAAGATCGGGATTATCATTTTTCTTTACCAAACACAAGGATAATGCCTCGGAAATATCTTTGATCTCCTGCAGCACACTTGCTGATTTCCCCTCAGATTCTGGAAGCGCAGAGGATGATTTTCCAATTTCTTCACTTACCCAGCTTATATGTGTGCCAATTTCCACAAGAATCTTGTTGGCCTCTCCTACTTTCGTTCTGCTTTCATCACCTAATCCAACAGGAACAGCGCTTACCTCGCCTTCTTCTTGGGAAGCGGCAAGAGAAACAATGCTTGCCTCCACAGCGTCGATTAACTCCATGGCCTCTCCTAAGAGTGGATCAGGGATCTGGTCCACAGCGAGAACTTGTACTGCCTCTACTCCTGAATCATCTTCCTCAACCTTTATCTCCTCAGTTGGCGGCACCTCAAGGGGCAGAAATTGATCCAAAAATATTTCCCCCTGATTTTTATCCATATTCTTCAAGAGGTTTATGGTTTTTTTATCACTGCATCCGGCGGCAAGTCCACTGAGGACATCCGTCAAGGGTACAGAGAAAAAGCCATCGTCTTCTGTATAGGATTTGGCCCTCTCACTGACATAATCCAGGAACATATCTTTATCAATGAGTTCAGCAGCTTTGGCTCTGACATTTTGAGAGTGTTCTTTAACTGTTTCATTTGTGCACAGTTCATAAATTGTTTGAAAAACTGTATCCAAATCAAAAAGATATATTGTCTTCTTGATACTTTCTTTGGGGGGCTGAGCCTGCTCGACCGGTTCAGGTAAACTTGCCTGGGAATTTTCCTGAAGTTTCGCAATAATGCTTTTCAATTTGCCGGAATTTGCCTGAACCCCTTTGATCCCCTCGGCCAAAACATTTCCAGCTCCAAGCTTCCCGGCAAGATCATCTATAGACTCTGCTTCTGGAAGAGATAATTGCTCCTGGATATCGTTTAATATCAGCTTCGCATCCTCAACAATTTTGTTTGTTTGACCGAGCTTTTCCAAAACCTGCACCTGGGAAGGTTCAACAGCCCCGCCTTGTTGCTCGCCCTGGCCAAAATCCAGCAGCTCCCCGGTCAGCCGGTCCAGTTCCCCAGAATAATAAGTAACTGCCTCTTGGTAATAATTATCAATGAGAGGCTGGATATTCTCCTTGACCACATCAACGGCAACAGCCTCAACCTTTGGTTCGGTGCGGGTGGGCTCCTTTTGTTCTGCCAAGTGTTCGTCCTTTTCAGCCTCTACTATGCCACCAAGAACTTTTGCAGTGCTACTCTCCTGCATTTCCAAAACGGTGATGTTATAAATAACCTTATCTGTTGGAATTCGAAAAAAACCGCCGCATACTTCCAAATGAACTTCAGGTATATTCTGCTGACTCATATTCCTCTCCACTAAACTTATTTGGTAACTATTCAGGTAGGGCCAAAAAACAGGCGTAACCACCGAATTGTAACTGTTTAGATGTGCCCCAGGTGTGTGTGAACAGTCCTTTCAGCAATACATCGGTATGCTGGAAGGACTGTTCGCGCGCAGATGGGGTGCAGCTGAATAGTTACCTTATTTGAAACTGCCGGTAAATCTAACCCCCAACTCAAACGAGCCCGGTTTGTCGGAAATCCCCCGACACCACATAACCGCACCCAGCACCCGCAGCTGGCCTTTATCAACGCTTATGCCGGTCCGAACCCACTCTCCCCCGGCATCATTCCAACCGTCAAATTCGAGTTCAATCAACAATTGGCTGTTTTTGCGATAAGATTGATCAGCCTCAAAACGGGCTCCGCCTCCACTACAATCCAACATGATTCCTTGAAGCATCGAGCCCTCATCGTCAAGAGCTTCTATTTCACGATAACGAATCTCTATATTTTTACTGAGCCTTTCGTAAACACGTCGTTCTTGATTTTCCATAATGTCTCTTTCTTTCCTCAATTATGAAGTTGGGGCCGTGGACGACTTAATATTAAAGCGCTCCCTTATCTTTTTAAGTGAAACCAGTTGTCCGACCCGTGAAGAAGGGGTAAGAAATGATTTCAATTTTCTTTCCAATAGATTTGGGTGAACTTCACTCTCAATCGCAATAACTCCTTCCATAATAATTTTTTGCAGAAGAAGTTCCCTATTTGTCCTCTCCCTCAAATTAGCGGCAAAAGGTGCCATGAAAAAGTTAGAAAAGACAATGCCGTATAAAGTGGAGGTCAGAGCAACCGGTACAGTTTGCAAGATAACCTTGGTATCTCCAACCCCGGCAAGCATCCCAATGAGACCTACAACGCTTCCGACCAGGCCGAAAGCAGGAAGAAAATCACCAATATTCCGCAGTATCTGCTCGAGATTTTCCCGCCGCAACCTGAAAAAATTCATCTCAGCGCTCAAATAATTACGAATTTCAGCAGCGTTATAACCGTCCACAAGAACCCCTAAGGCCTCACGTAAAAAAAGCATGGAAGCCTCTTTCTCTTCACGTTCAAGGGAAAGTAAACCCTCAATCTTTGACTTGACTGCAAGATTCACCAATATTTCAACAATCTCGTGGGGTTCCTTCGCCTTTGTTCGGTATGAAGAGATGACAACCTTGGACACAACCACAAGACGCTCAAGCCGATAACTTATCAGCGCCGCCCCGCAAGTCCCCCCAAGTACAATAAAAAGGCCAGCCACATTAAAGTAAAGGCCTAAGTTCCCATGAATGGAAAAACCAATAAGAAAAACAAGAAAACAGATTATAAGACCTATGATATTCTTATTTTTAATATTTTTAATATTTTTCATCTATCATCCTTGAATTTTATCGTATGGTTAACCATCAGGACCAGTTGTTATAAGTCGGCAGAACCGAAGGGCAATGCCCCCGGCATCTCTTTGGTAATAACAATCTCAACTCGACGGTTTTTCGCTCTGTTTTCAGGAGAATCATTTGGTACCACTGGTCTATATTCAGCGTGGCCAGTTACATAAAATTGCCCGGCAGGCAGCTTCGTTTCCGCTATCAGATATTGAGCAACTGCACTGGCGCGATTGGCAGACAACTCCCAATTGCTCGACGTAGCTTGATTCCTAACGGGAATATTATCCGTATGACCGACAACATTAATTTTATAGGGCGTATCTTTTAAAAAAATAGCTATCTTCCGTAAAAGCACCAGACCGTCCCCCACTATCCTGGTCTCACCAATGGGGAATAGGAGATCACCGGTCAAAATAATCCGTAAGGTTTTATCTGGATCAAGGCCTATCTCGGCAAACTCCTTAATATCCTTTTCCAAAGTAGTTAACTTACTAAAGTCATATATTTTTGAGAAAGCCTTTTCACCGAACACATTAAACTCATTGCTTCCACCAGGACCATCTTTGGTTGCCTCTCTGCCTATCTCCTCCCCGGAGAAACTACCGAGCCCTTCCCCACTCAGAAACTCACGGTCTGCTGTTTTATAGACAAACATGACCATGAACAAAATAAACATGGTCATCATCAGATCAGACCAAGCAATTGACCAATGCATATTACGGCTGGGAGGTCTCCGCTGAAAAAAATCCTGCTCGTAGACATCAGAGCCATTGGAAGGAGAAAGGTCAGCATAAAGATCCGAGCCGACCCTGAGCCTCCCCTTCCTTTCCTTCCTCAGCGCTCCATTTGATGTCGTACCATAAAAGGACGCCACCTCCCCATCCGGGGTTGAACCCTTTATCGAGTCACTATTATGTCCTCTTTCCGTTGAGGAATCTATTTTTTTCTGATCATCACTCATAGCAAACATTGATCCAAATAAGTTACCAATATTTAAGCCCAGAAATATTAAGACTTAACAATATAATATGTATCGGTATTTTGGTCTTTTTATAAAATTTATTTCAAAAAAGGCAGCAGAGCTTTAAATTCCGGAGTCCCTGCCTTGCCGAGCAATTCATAGATAATCATCTCGGTATTGGCAACAACCCCGCCAATCTCTTCTATCCTAACTAGCCCACTTTCATCATTATGTTGGCTCCGTGAAGAAACTGCATCAGAAGGGACCCACATCTGGTAGCCAGCCATCAAACCACCCATAACTGTCTGGTACATACAAATGTGGGTCTCCACTCCACACACTATTAGTGTGTCAATCTCTCGTGGGAGACTGCGAACTATTTTCTGAAAATTCTCATTTGCAAAACAACTAAATTCCATCTTGTCAACCGGGGTCAGATCTCCAAGTTCATCGCTTATTTCCGGCAACAAATTGCCTATCCTGGCAGCATATTGAGTAGTTGCAATAATTGGTAAACGCAAAGACCTTGCCATTTTAATCAAAAGCTGCGAATTTTTCACAACTACATCCCTGCCTTCAATAACCGGCATGAGTCTTTCTTGGATATCAACAACAAGCAAAGCACACTGTTTCTGGTTTAAATAGTTGAGTTGCATGGCCGTACTCCTTCTTAAATTATTGCTTTTTAATTGCGAATTTTCTTTTAAATCGGTAGGTTCATAGCAATTGTCATGATATCCTCTTTCTCTTTCAGGTGTCAATTTTCAAACACTTCGTTGCCTCGAAGATATTAAAACTGGCGATAAGCTAAGACTCCGAACTGTAAATTTGAAACTTGTTATGAGCCAGTGAATTCCGCACGCCCCATAACCAATTAGGAGTTTTCGCTCACTTCCACTCTCAAATCTCAAACATACATGGCGCAAAGCGCCCACATGGTGATTTTTAATGCAATGCCATAAAATAGTCCAGATTCTTCGCCAAAAAGCTGTTGGAGAAAAAATAGTGGTGCAGGGATGGGTCAAGACCGTCAGGCGCTCCAAGTCCGTCTCCTTTATCGACATAAATGACGGTTCGTGCCTTACGAACCTCCAGGTTATTGCCGAACAGAACCAGACTACCGACGAAAACCACTTAAAAGATCTAAGCACAGGTTGTTCTCTCCGGGTGACCGGGACCCTGGCGGCCTCACCCGCCAAAGGTCAGGATATTGAGCTACAGGCTGAAACGCTTGAGATACTCGGGCTAGCCCCAGACTACCCTCTACAAAAAAAACGGCACTCCTTTGAATATTTACGAGAAATTGCCCATTTGCGGCCAAGGACGAATAGTTTAGGGGCCGTTGCCAGAATACGAAGCGCCCTCTCCTTTGCCGTACATACATTTTTTCAAGAGCGGGGTTTTTTTCACATCCATACCCCTATTATCAGCACCGGAGATTGTGAAGGGGCTGGAGAAACCTTCACCGTAACCGCCCTTGATCTTGAGAATATACCAAGCTCAACCAATTTGGCCTCAGTTTGGGATGATGATTTTTTCGGATGCCAGGCAAATCTTACCGTATCAGGTCAACTAGAAGCCGAGGCCTATGCCATGGCTTTGGGCAATGTTTACACCTTTGGGCCAACCTTTCGCGCCGAAAACTCAAATACAAGCAGACATCTAGCCGAATTCTGGATGATTGAACCAGAAATGGCCTTCTGCAACCTTCAGGAAGATATCGATATTGCCGAGCAATTCATAAAATATCTGGTGGACACTCTGCTAAAAGATTGCCTGGAGGACCTGGAACTTTTCGCCTCCTTCATTGAAAAGGATCTCTTTAAGAGGCTGAAGAATGTTTCAGAAAAGACCTTTATTCGCCTCTCATACACCGAGGCGATAGCTGAACTGCAGAAGTCTAAAAAATCTTTCAAATTTCCGGTTGCCTGGGGCATGGACCTCCAATCAGAACACGAACGATACCTGACTGAAGTGATTTTCGGTCAGCCTGTTGTCCTCACGGACTACCCGAAAACAATCAAACCGTTTTACATGAGGGTAAACGAAGACCAGAAAACTGTTGCCGCCATGGACGTTCTCTTTCCAGGAATAGGTGAAATTATTGGGGGTAGTCAACGAGAGGAGCGACAAGACAACTTAGTAGCCCGGATGAATGAGCTGAATATGCAAACCAGTGAATACGAGTGGTACATTGATTTACGGCGATACGGCACCGTTCCCCACGCCGGTTTCGGCCTTGGTTTTGAAAGGATGGTCCAGTTTGTTACGGGAATGAAAAATATCCGCGACGTCATCCCCTTCCCAAGAACACCAGGGTCAGCTTCATTTTAATGCCTTAGTGGTTCACGACTCGTTGATTTTGGCAAAGAAAAAATTTATGTAACTATTCAGGTAGGTCCCAAAAACTGGCATAACCACCGAATTGTAACTTTTTAGATGTGCCCCAGGTGTGTGTGAACAGGTAAGCGCAGACTCCGGATGGGGTGCAGCTGAACAGTTACAAATTTATTTCCCAAATACCTTATTTAACAACCGAGAAACCTTCGTCTCCCGCTCCCGTAAAAATTGAAGATCCGCTTTTTTGGCCAGGCCGGGGGCTTTCTGCAATAAAATTAGCGCTGCCATCTCCGCAGTCTCAGCAGTAATTTTGCCGCAATTTTTCATTTTAGCTTTGTTACTGCCAACAAATCCTTCGGTCAAATCCTTACAACAGGTCGACCCATATTTTTTTTTAAAATTATCATGGAGAAGCCTAGCCGTTTTCCGCATGTTCCCTTTTGACAATCCCGTTTTACGATTGGGAGCCAGGAGGCCGCCAAGGGCAACCACAGCGCCACTCAGAGCCCCGCAGACACATTCTTTTCCACCCATGCCACCGCAAAGCCCAGCTCCGACACTGATTGCCAGTTCATCGGACATGTCTCCGCCAAACCCCTTAGATAAGACCAGGATAATTGCTTCCGAACAGCATAAACCATGAACTTGGAAGAAATTTACGGCCCGCCCTGCCGCAAGAGCAGCCAATTCTTCGTTTGACAATAGCTTATCCACTGACTTAATAATCATTACAGAACCAAGGGAAATTACTGGATTTTGGAAAATGAGACTCGACCCTTTTTAGGATTACAGAGAGGATCATCATGGTAAATATTCGGGTTATGCTAAAAATTACCATAAACTGGGATTGTAAATGTTTGGGTAGTGCCTCATATTTGTTCATTTGGGCCGGTGAAGCGTACTTGTGCTACTCGAACCGGCCCAAATGGGCAAATATGAGGCACTACCCGAATATTTACTTCATCACGAACTATTTCCTGTTGAACAAGGCCCACTTCTTCGCGCCCACATCATAGGAATAATTCAGTTCCAAAGATATTTTTCCGGTGCTGGTATAGCCGGTGCACTTTAAGTTGTACAACTGGTTTTCACCATCCTCTTGGAGAAAAACGACCACCGGATAACGAAGAGTGGCAGAATGGGCCAGGGAGTGATTGGCCTGAAATATTTCCTGATAATTTTCGATCAGGTAATTAATTTTTCGAGCAATATCTATCTCAAAATTGAGATTAGATATTGCGGTACGGGAATGTTCAACGATCTCCATAAACTCAGGGTCATCCTTAAAGGGACTGTTCTCTATCTGCTCTATAATGCGCAGCTTCTCTTCTACAACCTCAGCAAGCTTCTTCTGCACTCTATAATTGGCGGCCTCGTTTTCTCTTAGCTTCAGGGACACTTGCAGTATTTTTTTCCTGATAGCAGTTTCGTTACTCGCCAGTTCAGGGTAGCCAAAAGCTTCATCGAGAATGAAACGCAATGCTTCTTGAAAACTGAGAAGCGCCGCACCCCATTCAGATGCTTCGTATTCCGTTTTCCCTTTTTCCAGGAGTTGATACAGGTTGATCTGCTGAATAGATTTCCGTATTCCCCTTGCATATTCAGGAGCGGCCGATGTCTCTTTTTCGGCGAGCAGCAAAGCCTGCTCAAAACTGCTCAAAGCTTTATCAAGCTGAACCGCTGTAAATGCGCCTTCACCTTCTTTTATAAATTTTTGTAACAAAGCCTTGTCCAAAGATTGGTGGATGAAAGCTATTTTTTCCGCATCAATATCAGCCCCGGCATTTGCAAGTTCTGAGGCTTTCTGGAAAATTGTAATTGCATCATTGAGCTCCCCTGCCCCAAGATGTTCACTCCCTTTCTTAATTAATTGGTTAAGTCTGCTTTTTTCAATAGCTCTCTCCAGTACAGCTAGCGTTTCCTGGTCATCTAGCTGAATGCTCTCTGCAAGTTCCTGAGCTTCCTGGAAAGAAAGGAGGGCTGAGCCCCATTCCTCAACAGCAATGGCACCATGCCCCTTTTCCATGGAGGCCTTCACGGCCTTCCGAACTGGAATAGTCTCTTTCTTGACGTAACTACCTTCATACAATGTTTTTCCAACAAGCCCACCCTGGAAATCTTTAGTTTTGAGCAGAGCCTCGATCTCTTTTCTTAATCTCTCTGCATCACTTTTTTTAAGAACCTTTAGCTTAGAGATTTCCACCAAGGCCAAATCTCCTTTTGCTTTTACCTCTTTATACCTATGTTGATTCAGTAGATCATCTGTCCCCTGCCACGAGCTCTCGGCCTTTTGGTAATTAAAAATGTCCATGGCCAGAAAATAGGCGGCGCTCAGAACAAGCAGGCAAATACTACCAACAGCTACAGTACGAATTAAATTTTTCTTTTTTAGGACTTGCTCCTCAGCATATATGGCAGCAAGATCATCGCCCTCTCCCTCTTTTTCTGTTTTACCCTCAACCTGATCTTCTGGCACAACATCTGGAGAAGATTGCAACTGCGATGCTCCAAGAGAGACATCTCCCTGGGGAGCTGCTGCCTGCTCAGAATGTTCAGCTGGCTTTTCAATAACAAGATCAAGACTCTCGCCTCTCTCCTCTTGGCTATCAAGAGACCTTTTGCCATCCAATCCCACCTGCTCCCCTATAATAAGCGTATCCACCTCCTCCAGAGGGGGTAAATCACTGCCAACCAAATTTAGTTCTATTTCACCATCTGTTTCAACACCCACATCCTCAACACCTTTTCCGAAATCCACAGAATCAAAGGGGAGTCTGTTAACATGACCTAGGTACCACTTGGCAGCTTCAGGATTAAAAGCATGTTCAGAACCAAAGACCTGCCCTGAAATCATTCGACCAATATAGCTTATCAAGCCGGGAAGAGACTTTGATTCATTCCAAAAATCGCTGATACAGATCGCGGCAGAATCAAAATCTGGATGAAATATAGGAGTGAGAGGTTTGCAGTTTGGAGGAAAATTGGGGTAACCGAAAGGGAGCAATATGGAAACCAGATGGATCTCAGAAATACCTACGGAACCATCTTCTTGCCTTACTCCTCCCTTTATCTTATACTCAACTTCATACTTCCGAGGCGGATCACCATCAGAAAAAGAGAGAGCGACATAGGGGTTATCAGCGAACCTCTTGACTATTTCCTGATGTTCATCGGTTAATTGTTGTACTAAATCGGTCATAACAGAGTTCCATTACTTGGCGATATACTCTATACGGGGTCTACGCCACCAATATCCATATTATCCCGCCCACTTTGAAAAAGTGCCTCTAAAGGTACAACATATGGGCGACTGAAACCAATATTTTCTTATGCCGGCGACAGAATATTCATTTAAAATAATAATTTGCTTAAACTGCCCTCTTTACAAAAGGGGGGATCGATTCACCCTTTCTGAAATGGCATTAAACTTGCCTTTAAACAAGCCAACCTGCCTCGTTTTAGCTAGGGACATGACAGAACTTCTCTTTTCCCTAAACGGTAGTGCGCCTCATGGACAGGAGGCAGAACGCTTCAATTGCAGCGGCTGCCAGGGACTCATCAAGTTTGAGATGACCGAGACAAAAGAGGATTCCAACAGACAGGATCACCACTTAAATATTAGTTTTAGTGGCCACCTTCAAGAACTCCCCCCGGAAGAACTTTTGCAAACTTTAAACGTAAACCAAAAAACGGGCACCCTAATCCTTGACCTTCCTGACGGCACGGCTACTGCGGCTTTCAAAAATGGTCAAATAATCAGCGTATCCCATAAAGAGCGTGAAGACAGCGAGGCCTTTTTCATGCTCTTAAAAGAAAAAGAGGGGGATTTTCATTTTTCCAGACTTCTGCCCCCCTCCTTAGACCACGCCGTACCAATAGGTAATTTCATGAACCTTCTAATGGAAGGACTTCAAAAGATAGACGAAGAAACGTAACTATTCAGGGGCGCCCATTTTGGAGTCTTAGGGTTCTCTCAAACCATCTTAAACTCAAAAACCTCAGAACCTGGTTCAATATCAACACTGACCGAGTCACCCTCCAGGACAGACCCTTCAAGAATTTTCATAGCCAGGGAATCCTGGAGATAGCGTTGCATGGTCCTCTTCAGGGGCCGAGCCCCAAAAGCGGGAGAATAGCCTTTCTGCACCAGAAACTCCTTACTCTTTTCCGTCAATGTAAGGGTAATATTTTGTTCGGCAAGACGCTCCACCAACAGACGAACCTGAATCTCAACAATTTTTGCCAGATCTTCCCTGCTCAGGCCATGGAAGGTTATGATCTCGTCAATCCTGTTGAGAAACTCAGGTTTAAACTGTAGGTGCAAAAGCTCATCTACCTGCCTTTTCATCTCATCCCTGTTGTGCTCAGCAAGTTCCATGATGATCTGGCTGCCCAAGTTTGAAGTCATTATCAGGATGGTATTTTTAAAATCTACCGTGCGTCCCTTGCCATCCGTCATCCTGCCATCATCAAGGATCTGGAGCAGAACATTGAATACGTCCGGGTGAGCTTTTTCTATCTCATCGAATAATATTACCGAATAAGGTCTGCGGCGCACCGCTTCAGTAAGATAACCTCCCTCGTCGTAGCCCACATAGCCTGGAGGGGCGCCAATGAGACGGGACACCGAATGTTTTTCCATAAATTCCGACATATCAAGACGCACAATTGCCTGTTCGGAGTTAAACAGAAACTCAGCAAGACTTCTGGCAAGTTCAGTTTTTCCGACTCCGGTCGGTCCAAGAAAGATAAACGAACCAAGCGGCCTGTTGGGATCCTGCAAACCGGCCCGGGCCCGGCGAACCGCGTTAGCTACGGCCTTAATTGCCTCCTGCTGACCGATAACCCTTTTGGCCAAATGCTCATCAGCATGCACAAGTTTATCCTTTTCGCCGCTCAAAAGTCGGTCCACCGGAATACCTGTCCATTTCGCCACAACGGAGGCAATATCTTCTTCACCCACCTCTTCCTTCAGCATCTGCCGGTCTTGCTGGATTTCCTGCAGACGTTCGTTGGTTTGGACCAGTTTCTTTTCTAGTTCAGCAATGGTGCCGTAGCGAATTTCGGCCACCTTAGTTAAATCACCGGAGCGCTCTGCCTGTTGCTCTGCCACCCTCGCCTCATCTATTTCTCCCTTTATCTGTCTGATCTGCTGAATTGTTTCTTTTTCCAGACTCCAGTGACCTTTCATGCCTTTCAAAATTTCATTCACATCGGCAAGCTCCGCTTCCAGTTTTTCCAAACGGTCCTTCGAGGCCGAATCTTTCTCTTTTTTCAAAGCTTCCCGCTCGATTTCCAATTTAATTCGCTTGCGTTCTATCTCATCAATTTCGGTGGGCATACTGTCAATTTCTATTCTCAGGCTAGAGCTGGCCTCGTCAATGAGATCAATTGCCTTGTCCGGCAGGAAACGATCTGTAATGTACCTATCTGACAGGGTGACAGCCGCAACCGTTGCGGCATCTTTTATCCTGATGCCATGATGGACCTCATATTTTTCCTTGATTCCACGTAAAATTGCCACGGTATCTTCAATGGAAGGCTCCTGCACCAGAACTTGCTGGAAACGCCTCTCCAGCGCCGCATCTTTTTCAATGGTTCGATATTCTTTCAAAGTGGTGGCACCGACGCAATGCAATTCACCACGGGCCAAGGCCGGTTTAAGCATATTAGAGGCATCCATGGCGCCTTCAGAAGCCCCGGCCCCAACCAAAGTATGAATTTCGTCAATAAAAAGAACGATTTCCCCCTCCCTTTTCTGCACCTCTTTCAACACAGCCTTCAGTCTGTCTTCAAATTCTCCACGATACTTGGCGCCTGCAATCAAAGCCCCAAGGTCTAAGGAAATAACTTGTTTATTACTGAGGGTGTCTGGAATATCACCCATCACAATGCGCTGGGCCAGGCCTTCAACTATGGCGGTTTTCCCAACTCCAGGCTCACCGATTAAAACGGGGTTGTTTTTAGTACGCCGGGCCAGAACCTGCACAACCCTTCTTATCTCATCATCCCTGCCAATAACGGGATCGAGTTTCCCATTTTTGGCCAGATCAGTCAGGTTTCTGCCATATTTTTCAAGGGCCTGATATTTCCCCTCTGGATCAGGGTCTGTCACTCTCTGGTTCCCCCTTATGGAAACCAAAGCCTGCAAAAAAGCATCTTTGCTGACCCCTTTCCCCTCAAGCATACGACCAACCAGCGAGTTTTTATCAGCCAATAGGGCGAGGAAAAGATGCTCCTGACTAACATACTCATCCTGCATCTCATGAGCGATCTTAAAGGCCGCATCCAGAATTTTTTTCAATTCAAGAGAGAGGGTAACCTGGCCAAATCCGGAGCCACTAACCTTGGGAAGTTTTGCCAGCAAGGTATCCGCTTCGGCGCGAACAACACTTAGATCAGCGCCAAGTTTTAGCAAAACGGAAGCAACAACACTTTCAGCCTGGGCCAACAGCGCCTCCAGCAGATGCTCAGAACGGATCTCCTGCTGGCCATTACTTTCCGCTAATTGTTGAGCGCCCTGCAGGACTTCCTGTGACTTTATGGTAAATTTTTCAAATTGCATATCACTCCTCCACTGGGCAATAAGCCGAGCTGTCTTGAAAAGTTACGTCGATTATTGGGGTGCAAAAAAGATAGAAAGCCTCCCTGGGTAAACTGGTAAGGCAGGAGTAAAGTTCTGTCAAGAAGGGGAGCAAAGAGCAAATATGCCGGTGAAACAATAACATCTCGTAGGCCTTCGGTGGTCTACCGTCGTGCGAGTCCGTGTATGCCTGTGACTGATTATAGCAGCTAACCGTTGTGTAAGTTTGTCTATACCCACAAGGACCGTAACCATCTTATAAAGATTAGAATCGTATAATACGTGTGCGAATAACATCCGCATTTGCTTCGATTTCAGCCAGCACCTCGCCGCTTATCTCGCTTTCCAGGTCAATAATATTGTATCCTATTGTGCCGTTGCTTTCGTTAATGTAGCTAGCGATATTAATACCATGTGAACCAATAACCTGGGAGGCAAAACCAATCATTCCTGGAATATCTCGGTTTATCATGATAAGCCGAGTATGGACATTGTCGCTGGGGATAGATTCCGTCGTAGGGAAATTGACACTATGGGAAATGGTGCCATATTCCAGGTAGTCCTTCAATTCCTTCACCGCCATGCAGGCACACTGTTCCTCTGACTCCTCCGTGCTGGCCCCGAGATGAGGGGTGCAAATAACCTGGGGATGCGCCAACAGCCCCGGGCTGGGAAAATCCGTTATATAGTTCTGCAATCTGCCGTTTTTTAGACCATTGAGCACCGCCTCGGTATCGACAACCGGACCTCTGGCGTAATTCATCAAAATGCCCCCGGGCTTTAACTGCTCAATTATTTTCTGATTGATAAATCTACGGGTTTTATCTACCAAGGGGACGTGTACTGTTAGAATATCGGCATGGTGCAGAACCTCCTTTATGGATCTTGCCAAAACTACATCTGGAGAGAGTGCATGAATGTTTTCCATGGCAGGATAGGGATCAAAGCCTATAACCTTCATCTGCCTGGAGGTGCCTCCATTGGCAATACGCACCCCAATCTTCCCCAGGCCTATAACCCCCAGGGTTTTCCCCGCAAGTTCAAAGCCCTTGAATTTCCCCTTCTGCTGCTCAACCAGCTGGTTCATTTTCTCATCTTCAAGACCGCCAAGAGTTCGGCAGAATTCAGAACCAAGATGAATATTTCGGGCGCAAATACCCAGCATGACAAAAACAAGTTCCGCAACTGCATTGGCATTTGCCCCTGGAGTATTAAAGACACAGACTCCCTGTTGTGTGGCCTTCTCTACGCTAATATTATTCACCCCGGCCCCAGCCCTGGCAACGGCGCTGAGATTAGAATATAGTGAGGTATCAACCGGACTGCTCCGCACAATAATACCGTCAGGTTCTGTTGTGTCGGGACTACAGGCATAGCGACTGTCCAACAGGTCAAGCCCCTCTTTTGCAATTGTATTGACGATTTTTATCCTGTATTGTTTCATCCGTTCCCTTTTGCTAACTTGCAAATTAATTTCGTGCTTTTCTATGGCAAGAAATGAAAAAAGTGCTTTCATTTAAAGGTGTTGCATCTACTGTCAAGATACTTATCCAGTTCATCTGGGTTGGGTTAAATTTAGGCGCAATGCAGACGTAATTGATTGTTTGCTGAGACCGCTTCCAATAAAGGAATCATAAAGCAAGATTAAATTGACAATTGTCAATTTACTACCGTACAATGCCCATTGTACTTTAAGAGCGTTTCACTTTACAAATTATAATTAGCCAATCCACAATAATGCAAAACAAACCCGCAAGAATAAAACGATCAATCCTCATTCCTCTTTCAATCTCGCTCATTCTGCTTCTCTCCACCTTTCTTGGTGCAGTCCACTGGATGATGGCTGAACAAGTCTCCTACGTAACCCAAAACAAAGTCAAGGCCGCCCATGAACTCCTGAGCGAAGAAATATCAAAAGAAGCGGAACTGATGGACAAAATGATGCAAGCGATACTGGAGAACGAAAAATTATCCACAATTTTCATAAAACACGACAGGACCGCGCTCCTCACAGAAACGTTACCACTTTTTCATCGAATGTTAGCAGTTCACAATATAACCCATTACTACTTTCACTCCATCGATGGCAGCAATTTCCTGAGAGTCCATCATCCAGGCAGACACAGTGATTTAATTAACAGATACACCATGGAAGAGGCCATACGGACCAAGGAGACAAGTTCCGGCCTCGAGATTGGCCCCTTGGGCACCTTAACCCTACGGATCGTACGCCCCTGGCTTTATAAAGGGGAATTAATCGGTTACATTGAACTGGGTAAAGAAATTGAGTACCTGATACACGAGATGAAGCAAATCCTGAATGTGGAAATTCTTATCGGCCTAAGAAAAGATATTCTTGATCAATCAATCTGGCAGGCTGAAAATCCATATGCCAAGTCAAGCGGTTGGACAACACTTGACAACTTCGTTATTACCCATAAAACCACAGAAATACCACCGTCCATTATGACCCAACTCAGTTCACATTCACACGAAGATCTCTCTGGGCAAAAGCACCAGGACATCACCATACAGAGCGAAGAAAATGGCCGTAATTTAAGCAGCAGCATCTTGGTGCTTACGGATGCCAGGGGTGACGATGTGGGTGATATCATAATCATCCATGACACTACCTCGTTAAAAAAATTGGCGAAAAGATATGAACAAATAGGTATTTACATTTTCGTCCTGGTCGGCGCAAGCCTCTTTCTATTCTTCTATATTTTACTCTCCAGGCTGGAAAACCGTATTATCCAATATCAAAACAAGCTTGTGGAAGAAATAGATAAGAGAATAAAGACCCAGGATGAGTTGGAACAGGCAAAAAATTCGGCAGAGGCGGCTAATATTGCTAAAAGCGAATTTTTAGCCAATATGAGTCACGAGATCCGAACTCCGATGAACGGAATCATTGGTTTTTCAGAGCTTCTCCTGAGCTTAGACACTATTGCAGAGGAAGAAAGGGAGTATGCCCGCCTCATAAATGATTCTGGACATCGCCTTCTGGATATAATCAACGACATTCTCGATTTCTCCAAAATAGAAGCCAACAAACTGGAGTTAGATGAGGAAGACTTTAATCTGAAAAATCTTATTTCAGATATCACCTCGCTTATGCAAATAAAGGCAGAGGAAAAAGGTCTTGAGCTTGCCTGGCTTATTGCTCCGGATGCCCCCAATAATCTCAGGGGTGATGGCGGTAGACTGCGGCAGGTGATCATTAATCTACTAGCTAATGCCGTAAAATTTACGACAAAGGGCGGTATTAAAATGCAAATTGAGATGGCGGCTCAAGGCAGAGATCCCCTCCGGCTTCAAACACCTCTCGACGAGACCACCCTGGCCCTGCATTTCAGCATCGAAGACACAGGTGTCGGCATTCCTGTCGAAAAACATAAAGAGATATTTAAGGCCTTCACGCAGGCTGACGGCTCAATGACTAGGAATTTTGGAGGAACCGGACTTGGCCTAACTATTTCGCAACAGATAGTAAAGTTAATGCAGGGGGAAATTTGGCTAGAGAGCAAAGAGCAAGGAGGGAGCATATTCCACTTCACCGCAGTTTTTAAAAAGATAGGCAAAGAAAACGAGCCAGAGATTGAAAAACTTGCCGCACTTAAAGAACCCCAAAAAAACGGTAGTGAAAAAAAAATATTGCTGGTGGAAGATGACCTAATTAACCAGACCCTGGCCATAGCAATTTTGCAGGAAAAAAATTATCCGGTCACTACGGTGGAAAATGGCCGACTGGCCCTGGAAGCGTTCAATAACTCTGATTTATCACTGATATTAATGGATGTGCAAATGCCCGAGTTAAATGGCTTAGACGCCACTCGGGCAATCAGAAAAGCAGAAGAGAAGACAGGCGGCCACATACCAATAATTGCCCTAACCGCCCATTCAAGTAAGCAAGACAGACAAAAGTGCCTTGAGGCTGGAATGGATGATTATCTATCAAAACCTGTCCAGGCAGAGACCTTATTTGAAATGATTGAAAAACATACATAACCAAAAGAACCGGAAAAATGAAACGAGTAGCGACGACCCAAAACTTGAAGTTTCACATTTCATTTCACTTTCAACTGTCGGCTTTGCCGAATCACATAGCACAGAATACTCGAGAACGCCCCGCTTCCTTTGCTTTGTAAAGCGCTTCATCTGCCTGCTGGATCCATGCTTCTTTCTCCATGCCAGGCTTCCACTCAAAAAGTCCAATACTGACTCCAATTTGACCATTTCCGACCGATGGCAGTTCAAGCTCTTCTATGGCACGGCAAAGTCTATCGGCCAAGATCTTTGCATCCTGTATCTGGGTAGAACTCATAACGAGCATGAATTCATCGCCACCCATACGGACAAGGAGATCGCTATTGCGTACCATATCCTCCATCGTCCTGGCAACTTTCTGCAGTACCATATCACCAACCATATGGCCAAAATTATCATTTATCTGTTTGAATCTGTCCAGATCCATACAAGCCAGGGTCACAGAATGACCATGACGAGACGCACTTCCTAAAATGCTGTCGATTCTCTCGTCAAAAACTCTGCGATTGGCAAGGCCAGTCAAACTATCCCGACTCGCCTGTTCGTACAAATCTTCATATTCAAGGGCTCGTTGCAAAGGTTCCTTTAATATCTCCAAGCCTTTATCGACCAGATGGGACTCATGGTCACTGAAGTCTTTATCTTTGCGTAAAACAACCAAAAGGACACTGCCTTTGGAATCCTGAATATCCCAATTGTGGACGTAGTAATTTCCCTCATTAAGGTGATCGGCTTGACCTCTCACTGGCCAATCTTGAAAGATTTTACCAGCCGCATCAACAACCTCACGCCTCTCTGGACCATGACAGGAACAAAACATATGGACTTTTTCCCTCTCCGGATTCTGATAACCGATTAAATCATGATTCACGTGGGGCATCAGCCATATAGAAAAGGCCTCGATCATTGCTGTCAAATCAACCGCGCCAGCAAGTCTGCCATGCAGTTCATTAACACAAGAGAGCCACTCAGACTGCTTTCGATAATGTTCCAGTTTTACAACCAGACTGTTCAAATTTTCAGAACCTGCCAAAGGTTCGATTTCATTTCTTATTTCAGATTGGGCAAATGCGTTCATATATTAATTCCTCACAATAACTTTTTAATCGGCAAGAATGACCTTTTACTTAACTGGTTATTGCCAAAGTTATGCCATTTCTGTTTTTTTACTTATTCTAGCGTAAAAAACATCCCCAAACCAACCCACAAGACACGCACAACTATTTGTTTTAACAGAAGAAAAAAATTGTCAAAAAAAAGTTTTTTCTTCCCTTCAAACTATTTTTGAAGTATCAGATACTGATGAAATCGGAAATAAATGCCGGGATGAACAAAATCCAATGGCCAATTATTCCTTTTCTTTGGCGGGTTGTCAAAGAAATGACACCCATGTTCTCTGTCCTCTATCGCACAAAAATATCTTTTTTCTAAGAACCTGAATGCCGCCAAAAAAGACACAGGAAATGATGCAAAATCAGGGAATAATTCATTTGGACATGGACGCATTTTTCGCATCTGTTGAAATACTTGATAATCCATCCTTACAGGATAAACCTGTTATTGTTGGCGGTTCTTCAAACCGAGGGGTTGTCTCAGCAGCCTCCTATGAGGCAAGAAAATTTGGAGTCCACTCGGCTCTCCCCATAGTCACCGCAAAAAAAATATGTCCAAGCGGAATATTCCTGCCGCCACGATTGTCCCGCTACCGGGAGATATCGACACAGGTTATGGCCATTTTCAAAAGATACACGCCTTTGGTTGAACCGCTCTCTCTTGATGAGGCCTTTCTTGATGTCAGCAATTCCAGTAGCCTATTTGGCACTGCCACCCGTATTTCCCGAGAGATACGTCACATTGTCTCCCAAGAACTCGGCCTGACAGTTTCGGCGGGCGTTGCCTGCTCAAAGCTGCTTGCAAAAATTGCTTCTGACCAGAATAAACCTGATGGTTTAACGATAGTCCCGGTTGGGCAGGAAAAGGAATTTCTTAGCCCCCTGCCAATCAAAAGATTGTGGGGGGTTGGCAAAAAAACACTGGGCCAGCTTGAAATGCTTGGAATTTCAACTATTGGGGATCTCAGCAAGATTAGTTGCGACCTTTTGCAAAAAAAATTTGGCGAAAAACATGGAGCCCACCTTCACCTGACCTCCAACGGAATCGACAACCGCATTGTTAATCCAGCCCGCGAGACCAAATCCATCGGCAATGAAGATACCTTTGACAAAGACGTGCTTAATCTGGATATCTTGAAAAAGAGATTACTGGCTCTTTCTATAAAGGTGGGGGAGAGATTACGAAAAGAAGAGGTTGTTGGAAAAACAGTCTCTATCAAAGTGAAATATTATGATTTTTGCCAAAATACACGATCAGCCACCCTGCAAAATCCAACAAATGAGGATATGGTCATTTATCAAGAAGGAATCAAACTCTTGGCAAAAACTTTTGCCGGCAAAAAGGCTGTCCGCCTGGTTGGCATCAACATGACCAATCTAACCCCTGGAGGTAAGCCAAAGCAAGGACTCCTGTTTGATTCAAAGAAAATTGAAAAAAGAGGCCAACTAACCAAGGCCATTGATACGATCAATGAAAAATTTACAAATAATGGAGAGAGGAGAAAAATTACTTCAGGAAGTCTGCTGGATTGACTCGATGCCAATCCAGTTTGTGGGTGTAGAAACTACATAATAACAAGCAGCTATGAAATTCACAAAATTAAAAACTAATCTGGATAAACCGGAAATAAGTACCTTAACAGTGGCCTGCAACATATTGGAAGCATTGTTCTTTTTTGAAATTCTCGGAGTCTTCGCTTACCTGTTTTTTGTGACAGGATTTCAGTTATAAGGCACTAATACTTCAGACCTACTCGCTCTCGCACCAGGTCAAGAGTTACAGAGGCTTTCTGGCGTGCCTTTTCTGCCCCTTTGTGCAGTATTTCCCTAACATACCCCTGATCCTCTTCCAGCTCGGCCCTCTTTTTTCTTGCCTCGCCAAAATAGTCACAAAGAATATCCACCAGTTCAAGCTTGATTCTACCGTAGGCTGCTCCACCATCAACATAGAGGCCATGAACCTCCTTGAGCCGGTCAGCGGGAGCGAAAAGTTTAAATATATTGAAAAGGTTGCAACCGTCTGGATCTTTTGGATCTTCCACCGGGGTTGAATCAGTTTTTATAGCCATTACCGATTTCTTCAAGCCCTTTTCTTCTTGAAAAATATTTATGGTGTTGCCGTACGATTTTGACATTTTCTGCCCGTCAATACCTGGAACGGTTGCTAAGTTGTCATCAATCACGGACTCAGGAATTGTGAAGGTTTCACCAAATTGGTTATTAAATTTTATGGCGATGTCCCTGGCAACCTCTAAATGCTGTTTCTGGTCTTTGCCAACCGGCACCAAATCGGCCTGGTAGGTTAGAATATCTGCTGCCATAAGGACAGGATAAGCAAAAAGGCCATGACTTGCGGCAATCCCTTTCGCAACTTTATCCTTGTAGGAGTGACAGCGTTCCAGAAGTCCCATGGGGGTGAGGGTGGAAAGAATCCAAGCCAGTTCAGTCACCTCCGGCACATCCGACTGCACCCAAAAGGTTGAACGGTCCGGATCCAGTCCAAGAGCCATAAAATCCATCGCCGCATTCATTGTGCCTTTTGCCAATTTCTCTCCTTCGTGGACTGAGGTCATGGCGTGGAGATCTACAATAAAGGCATAAAGCTCCCCTTGATCCATACGCTGGATCATAGGGAGCATCATACCAAAATAGTTGCCAATGTGAAGTTGACCGGAGGGCTGAATGCCTGAGAGAATTTTCTTCATGACTATTTTACTTCTTCAAAGTCAGCGTCAACGACGTCATCGTCATCTTTCTTTGCCTTAGCCTCGGCCTCAGGTCCTGCCCCATCAGCACCAGCTCCGGGCTGCTCTTTACTGGCTTGAGCGTACATGATCTCAGCCAATTTATGAGAGGCCTGGGTCAACTCTTCGGTATCCTTGTTGATCTCGTCAACATCGTCGCCCTCAAGACTTTTCTTCAATTTTTCAATACCGTCTTCGACTTTCTTTTTAGTTTCTTCATCAACCTTATCACCCACATCTTTTAGGCTTTTCTCGGTGGCGTAGATAATCGAGTCACCCTGGTTTTTGGCATCAACCATGGTTTTTTTCTTTTTATCTTCATCGGCGTGAATCTCAGCATCATTTTTCATCTTTTCAATTTCATCTTCAGAGAGACCACTTGAGGCCGTAATCTTAATGGACTGCTCTTTGCCTGTACCCATATCTTTTGCTGAGACATGTAGGATACCATTGGCATCCAGGTCAAAAGTTACCTCAACCTGGGGCACGCCTCTAGGGGCAGGAGGGATATCATTGAGTTCAAAACGACCAATGGATTTATTGCCGGAGGCCATCTCCCTTTCTCCCTGTAGTACATGGATAGAAACGGCAGGCTGGTTGTCAGCCGCAGTGGAGAAGACCTGGCTTTTCTTGGTTGGAATGGTTGTATTTTTCTCTATCAATTTGGTTGTAACCCCGCCAAGGGTCTCAATTCCAAGAGAGAGAGGGGTAACATCCAGCAGCAGAACATCTTTAACATCCCCTTTCAAAACACCACCCTGGATAGCGGCGCCAATGGCCACTACCTCATCAGGATTAACCCCTTTGTGGGGATCCTTACCAAATATCTCTTTAACCTTCTCCTGCACCATTGGCATCCTGGTCATCCCGCCAACCAAAATAACCTCATCAATCTCAGAGGCGCTTAAGCCCGCATCTTTCATCGCAGTTTTACAAGGAGCTATTGTTCTTTCAACAAGATCAGCAACAAGGGACTCAAGCTTAGCCCGACTCATTTTAATATTTAAATGTTTCGGTCCCGAGGCATCAGCAGTGATAAAAGGGAGATTGATGTCAGTCTCCATGGTGGTTGACAATTCCTGCTTCGCTTTTTCAGCCTCCTCTTTCAAACGCTGCAAGGCCATATTGTCTTTTCTCAAGTCAATACCCTGCTCACGCTTAAATTCATCGGCAAGCCAGTTGACGATCCTCATGTCAAAGTCCTCGCCGCCCAGAAAGGTATCACCATTGGTAGACTTAACTTCAAAAACACCATCGCCGATCTCGAGAACCGAAACATCAAAGGTTCCACCACCAAGATCAAAGACGGCAATTTTTTCCTCCCCTTTTTTATCCATGCCATATGCCAACGCCGCAGCAGTTGGCTCGTTGATAATCCTTTGGACATTCAAGCCGGCAATTTTACCTGCATCTTTGGTTGCCTGACGCTGGGAGTCATTAAAATATGCAGGGACGGTAATAACCGCATCGGTGACCGCCTCACCAAGATAATCTTCTGCGGTCTTTTTCATACTGCCTAGAATCATGGCAGAAATTTCAGCGGCCGCATAATCTTTGCCACCCACTTCCACTCGTGCCTCGCCATCACTTCCTTTAATTATTTCAAAAGGGCTTACCTCGATACTTTTTGAAACCTCGGCATCGGTAAATTTCCGACCAATAAGTCTCTTAATGGCAAAAAGGGTATTTTCCGGATTGGTGACCGCCTGGCGTTTTGCGACTTGGCCGACAAGCCTTTCTCCCTTAGCTGAAAATGCGACAATGGATGGAGTCGTTCGGTTGCCTTCCGGATTTGTTATAACCTTCGATTCTCCACCTTCCATAACCGCAACACATGAGTTTGTAGTGCCTAAGTCAATTCCAATTATCTTTCCCATAATTTATTCTCCTTACTTGAACAATTGTCCTGAATAATTCAGTTCGTATTTTTTTTATAACAAATAGTTAATCAATGATTTTTTAATAATTACCTCAAAAATCATACGTAATATTCGACTAACACTGGAAAACAACAACCAACAAAATGTAAATGTTTGACAACGCTTCAGATGTGTTTGATCAGGTTGGCGAAGCGTAGTAGTTCTACGTGAGTCAGCCTGATCGGGCGCAGCTGAAGTGTTGCCGAATATTTACAATCACACATCGCCTTTCGAAACTATAACTTTTGCCGCTCGCAAGAGACGGTCTTTATAATAATATCCCCTCTCAAATTCACGAATAATGCACTGCTCTGGCACCTCTTTACTCGCTTCCATTACCATCGCTTCATGCAGGTTAGGATCAAACGTCTCTCCAACACTTTTGATTGGAGTCAGTCCAGCTTTCTCCAGTGTGGACAAAAGCCCTTTTAGGGTCATATCAACGCCTTCCATAAAAACTGAGACATCCCCTTCCGGTTCGTGCTCAAGAGCCCTTTCCAAATTATCAACAGTTGGCAACATATCCCGGATTAAGCTTTCACCTGCATATTTCAGAGCATTATCACGCTCACGAATCATACGTTTTTTATAATTTTCTAACTCAGCTGCCATTCTCAACATTTTGTCGTGACTTTCATTTTTTTCTGCAAGCGCTTTGACGAGAAGTTCATCTGTGCTTAATTCTTCCTCAGTGCCATTGTCACTTTCAGTAGATCCAGCACTTTCGCCGTTTTCCTCTTTATCTACCTGGCTCTCGCCATCATCTCCATGGGAGTTGATGAATTCCTGGTTTTGGTCCTGGATATCTTCTATTTTTTCTGCCTTTACTGCATTATCTTTTCCAGCCACGTATTTCTCCTGAAGCCTATTTCCTAATTAGATTATAAATTAGAGCTCAACAGCTATACAAGCCACTAAGCATTTGAGATGAAGCCAACAATAAGTATGCTGATTTTCTTTGTCAAGCCGACAAAGTTTTAAAAAACTACTACCTTGATAAAAAGATACGACGCTCTTTAGCAGCATCTCTTAAATCCACAGTTGTAACTGTTCAGCTGCACCCCATTTGCGCGCGAACAGGACTTCCAGCATACCGATGATGTATAGCTGAAAGGCCTGTTCACACACACCTGGGGCACATCTAAAAAGTTACAATTCGGTGGTTATGCCAATTTTAGGGCCCTACCTGAATAGTTACCCACAGTTTACAAAATGTTTTTGTCTTTCAAGATTATTTAGTTTAACTATTTAAATATTCGGCTAACACTGGAAAACAACAATAGCCAACAAAATGTAAATGTTTGACAGGTAAGCGAAGACTCCGTCTGCTTCAGATGTGTTCGATCAGGTTGGCGAAGCGTCGTGGTTCTACGTGAGTCAGCCTGATCGCACCCCAAGGGCACTTCCGTTGGGCGGGCATAGCTGAAGTGTTGTCGAATATTTACTTAACTTTTCAGCTAGTTGAGCCGATACTCTTAACAATATCCAAACTTCCAAACTCCAAAACTGGTAAAGGCATACCTCAATGATCCAAAGAACCCGAAAGTACTCATCCATTCTCGCCTTCGTTATCTTAACCTCTCTTTTTATTCAGCCCCTCTTTGCCTTTGGCGAAATGCGCAGCAAGAATAAAATATTGGCAGGAACCCCTCCCTTTGAGATTGTCAAAAACATTATAACTGCAAACAAAATAGCGGCTGATAGATACACTCCTCCACCACGGGGGTTTGCGCCGCTGATTACCTGGCTTACCGACCCTGACCCACGTATTCAGGCTCACCTAGTAATGAATTCACCGGCAAATACCCTCTATACCTGCAGAAATATGGGCGCTCAACTGGAAGTTGCCTCCGGCCAGGTTGAATACGGCATCAGACATCTGCACACCCCCATACTCTTAATTACCTTGGACTCTGACAATCAGGCCATTCGCTTTTTCATGGAAGGGTACGCCGAACTGGCCCCTGCTATCAGGCGGGAACTTGACCATCTTCACCTGCCCATGAGCAAGGACCTGCAAAAAGAAACTTTTCAGGAACGCCTCATTCAAAATGTCGAGGCAAATATTGATTATCAGGTGGAAAGGGCCGTTTCCCTCTACAAGGACAGGATCGAGATGGGACGTCTGGCCGTTATTGGCACGATTGCAGACTTTGCCAATGTCTATAAAAGAGGAAGCGGACGACTTATTATCATTAATGTGAATGGAGAAAAAAACGACAGCAGGCTGAAAGGCCTGCCGATGATGACCTCTATCAGCCCACAGCTGAGAAAACTCTCAATCGGACGAGAACGACCGAAACCAGTGCCACTGGAGAAGGGGGCTAAATAGAGTCAGATCAAATAAGACCTCTACTCGCCCAACCGCCAGAGACGATACCACCCTAATTGGCATCAAGAAAGAAAGTTGATCTGTAACTATTCAGCTAGAATTGCATAACATGGGGTAAACTCCCAAGCGTAACTGTTCAGGTAAGCGCAGACTCCGGATGTGCCTTAGATGTGTTCGATCAGGACGGTCAGCAGATAAGCGAACAAAGTGAGACTTCGATACATCAGTATGCTGGCCGGCCTGATCGGGCGCAGATGAGGTGCAGCTGAAGTTACGTTGATCTTTATGATGCGAGATACTGCTTAATACTGTCAGCGATAATCTGAAAAATCTTGGTAAAAGTTTCCTCATCTCTTTCAAGAAGGGTACTTCTAAAACCCTGCAAGTCTGTGGCAAAAGAGGTCAAAGGAACGGTACAGACTCCGGTTGCCCCCAGCATGTAATAGACAAATCTCTTGTCTGGCGATACCCCATCCTGATTAACCAGCCCTTCTATGTGCTCACGAACCTCGACATTTTCAATGGCCAAGGTCTGGTTGTTGGTCAGGCGTCCTTCTTCAAAAACTACACTCATGTAGAACGCACCATTACTCCGGTTCACCATAACTCCATCAACATCCTTGAGACAATCATAGGCAATATTGGAACATCTCTCATAACGATCTATCCTCTCCTGCAGATACACATCGTACTCAGGATGGCTCAAAAGTTTTGGCAGGACAATCTGAGGCAGAGTGGTGGAACAAACCTCCATCATTTTGGCATTCAAAATGGAGTTCACATATTTTTCAAACAACGGGTCCAGGTGGCCGTTATACACCTCAATCCATCCACATCTCCCCCCGGGCCAAGGCATCTCCTTTGACAAGCCCCTCATGGCAATAGCAGGCACATCCCCGATTATATCAGAAAGAGGCAAGGTAGACTGGCCATTATAGACAATATTCATATAAACTTCATCGCAGATGATAAACAGATCATATTTCTTAGCAAGAGCGACCATTCCACGCAGAATAGACTCGGGATATACCGCACCCGTGGGGTTATCCGGATTTATGATAAGAATACCGGAAACCGCAGGGTTGTATTTTATTCTTTTTTCCAGATCGTCCAGATCCGGATACCAGTGGTTATTGGGATCCAAACGATAAGTGACGGGGCGGTCTCCGGCATGGGCGGCTTCTGCTGAAGAGTGAGTTGTATAACTAGGAGTGGGTACAACGACTCTAGCTGTCCTTTTCAGAAAACCAAAGATCTTACTTATCGCATCTCCCAGGCCATTGAAAAAGAGAATATCATTGGGAGTAATTTGGACTCCGCCTCTTTTATTGGTCTGAGCGGCAATATACTCCCTGGTGGCTAACACACCACGGGTAGGCGAATAACCATAGCTTGAATTATCCTGAACACAATCCCCTACAATATCCTTCATCCATTGGGGAATTTTCTCACCTTTTGCGACTGGATCACCAATATTTTCCCAATATGTCTTAATCCCGAGTTTCTGCAGATGCTCCCCAAGATTAACAATGTTCCTGATTTCGTAGGTGAGCTCACCCGCCCCTATATGAACAATATCTGTCCGCATATATAACCCCTAATCCGGCCAAGCCGGAATTGATAATTATTTACGTTTATTAATTCTACAGTTTACAATAAAACTGTAGAATTATGCTTATGAATAAACCGTTAAACAAACGTCGTCAACCGGAAATACCACCGGTTACAAGGTTTGTCAATAATCGTTATTTAGTGCCTTAGCGCTGAATTCCTGTCATAAAAAGCACGAAATACTAAAAAATATTTTGAAATAAACATGTTACACTCTACTGTTAAGGCACTTATGCCCCCTCGGAGTCGACGCTTACCTGTGGGGTGCTGGAAGGTAGTAAAAAGTATCTTGCCCCTGAATGGAATGATCAATTTCAGGCAAAAAGATTGACACCAGCTTGACTGGGCACAGAACCATAATACTGCTCAAATGATTTGGATAAACTACCTGACTGGACAGATCGGCCCATACTGTCGCCAGATCGATTCGTATCCCTCTCTTTGTCGATGGAACTTACAGCTTCCGCACTCTCTTTACCGTCAACACTACCAGCCTCCGCCTCCGCCTTCTCATCTGTTTCATCGATGGCATTTTCGCCAGCCTCATCACTTAAGCGTAGCTCTTGCGCGGACTCTGCAATTTGGAGCGTTGCCCTGGCCGCCACCCTCTGATCCTGCGACGATGGCTCGGCAGGCGCCAAGGCCGCCCGTCGCACAACTCTCATTTTCGCAATGGTTTGTTCGGGCGAAGATTCTCTGCCCATATCAATAGAAACTTCGCCGCCAACCGCGTATCTCTTACCATCTGGCCCCTGTCTATATTGGAATGATGCCCCACCATTGGCATAAGAACCAGCAGCAGCCAGATGGGCCGCTTCATGCTCTTTCACCCTTCGGTCTACTGCCTGAAGCTCAGACACCAGCTGCTTTTCCTCTTCGGACAAAACCTCAAGAGTGGAATTTGCAGCCTCTGTCCTCGGCTCGTTTTCGGATTCTCCTTCAAAAGATAAGCCAATATCGTCTACTGGTCCGGCCTCTTCTCGCCCTTGTCCTGGTATGGTTGCAATATCTTCCTGTTTATCAGGCTCCCGAGTTTCAGCTAATTTTTCCGCCCCAGAAACACCATAAGCTCTGTTCACCTTTCCTGAAATATTAAAAGATTGCTGATCTCTTCCACGAGCCTTATTCAGTCCTTCCTGCCCCCTGGTAAAGGTATCCACACCTTCAGCCGGAGGCTGTCCTTTATCATAAACAGACCGCAACCCAGGCGCAGAGTCCACCCTGGGAATGGAATAACCGGCAAGTATGGAATTGATTGAAACCATAAAAGTCTACAATTTTCCAATTTCAGGTAACAGCATGGTCGGTCAGACTATTGCTGACCTCAGTTCTTAAATATTCTCACAATTACAAACACCACGAGCCCCAATCGGGGAAAGGCGACGAGTTGTCGGTCCGACGTAGATCTGGCGGGGTCTACCGATGCGATAATTTTTATCGTTCCGCATCTCTTTCCAGTGAGCAATCCAACCTGGCAGCCTACCTACGGCAAACATGACAGTGAACATATCTGAGGGGATACCAATAGCCTTGTATATAATACCCGAATAAAAATCCACATTCGGATAAAGATTCCTCTCCTTAAAATAATCGTCATTCAAGGCCACTTCTTCAAGCTCCCTGGCAATATCTAATAGAGGATCTTTGACATTTAAGGCCTTCAGAACATCATTACAGGCGTTTTTGATGATAGTACACCTGGGGTCATGACTCTTATAAACCCTATGCCCAAAGCCAACCAGCCGGAAAGGGTCTTTGGGGTCTTTTGCCTTGTCAATAAAGGTTCGGTAATTACCCCGGCTGCGGTGAATTCGCTGCAACATTTCGATAACCGCCTGATTGGCGCCACCATGCAAAGGTCCCCACAGGGCGCTTATCCCTGCCGATATGGAGGCATACAGATTAACATGGGCACTACCTACCATACGAACAGTGGAGGTGGAACAATTCTGTTCGTGATCGCCATGAAGAATAAGCAGTTTATTTAAGGCACTTACAACAACGGGATTAACCTCATAGGGTTCCACCGGAGAATCAAACATCATATTCAGGAAATTGGCACAATATGAGTAATCGTGCCTTGGATAGACCAGCTGATGCCCCATTGCCTTCCTATAGGAAAAGGCCGCTATAGTACGAACCTTAGAGATAATACGGGCAGCCATTTTGTCTATTTTCTCCATGGGATTGTTGACCATTTCCGGATAGAAAACACAGAGAGAATTGACCATGGAAGAGAGAATGGACATGGGAGGCGAACCTGGCGGGAAACGGTCGAAAAAATGGACCATATCTTCGTGCAGCAAGGCATAACGGCGCATCATGTCCTGGAAATTAGCAAGTTCTGCTTCGGTTGGCAGGCATCCATGAATGAGAAGATACGCAACCTCAACAAAAATACATTTATCAGCCAATTCATCAATGGAATAACCGCGGTAGTTCAAGACGGAATTCTCACCATCCAGATAGGTAATGGCACTGGCACAGGACCCCGTGTTCATATAACCGTAATCCAAGGTTATGTAGCCGCTCTGGGAACGAAGGGCGCTTATGTCAATCGCCTTCTCGCCCTCTTCACCTATCAGAATAGGCAGTTCGTAATCCTTACCGTCAAGATTTACCTTTGCTGTTTCACCAGTATAGTATTTATCAAGTTTCATTCTTACCTCCAGTTATAAACATTTCACACCGCAGGTTCTCTCTTGCAGATTCAGCAAGAATCCATTAATAGGTGTGATTTAATTAAGATAAAATCTGCATTATTTGTAAATATTCGACTGACGCTGGAAACCAACAATAACCAACAAAATGTAAATGTTTGACAGGTAAGCGAAGACTCCGTCTGCTTCAGACGCGTTCGATCAGGTTGGCGAAGCGTAGTAGTTCTACGTGAGTCAGCCTGATCGGGCGCAGGTAAGCGAAACGTAGTGTAGACTCCGTCATGGAGTGTTGCCAAATATTTACGCATATTTAATGCATGGTACATTGTATACAGTCACGCATCAGTCTTTTCTCACCTGCAGATTTTCCATACTGTTTCAAGCGGAACTTTATATTCTACTATAATTTACGAAAAAATTCAATGAGCCTCCCTATCCTCCAGCAAAGAGTTGAGAAATTCACCCATGAAATAGACATTTATCCAGTTTCTTGTGAGGCCTTGGCAAATGGCCGTACAGATCTTGAATGGCTAGATGCCGTGCTGGCTGGCGGCGCAAAGATTGTCCAGCTTCGGGATAAATATTGCGGCGATTTGGAATTATACAAAAAAGCCCTGGTTTTCAGGGAAAAAACTTCCAAAGCGGGGGCACTCTTTATCATCAACAACAGAGTGGATATCGCCTTGGCGGCAAAGGCAGACGGCATCCACCTGGGGAACTCAGACCTGCCAGCCCAGGAGGCCAGAAGAATCGCCCCCGACATGATTATCGGCGTCTCTGCCAATACGATGGAACAAGCCTCAAGCGCTCACGAAAGAGGCGCCTCGTATTTCAATATAGGGCCGATCTACCCCACTAAGACCAAAAAAGGTTTATCCAGTTTTTTAGGAGCAAAAAAAATCCAAGAATTTTCTTCACACTCCCCCCTCCCCTTTACCGTCATGGGAGGCATTAAATTAGAACACATCCAAGAATTAACCGCCTGCGGGGCCCAAAGAATTGCGGTAGTTACAGCCTTAACCCAGGCCAAAGACATCTGCAGCGAAACGAAGAAATGGACTAGCAAAATACAATCATATTGTCAAAAACAAAGGTAGAAAAGATATCCCATGTCACCCAATCCCACACTGGAAGAACTCAAAAAAGAAATTTTTTTACTGATTGATTATGCCGTTCCCGAAAGTCAAATGGACGATGCTCGTCAATTTGTCACCAAGATGCAAACTGACCGTATTGGCCTGAACATTTTAAAAGAATTCTACAGCTTTTTACCGGAAGCAGAAAATGACTCTATTTCAAAGATACAACTGCTCGATTCGAGAAAGAAAACCTTTCTAGTGCTGGTCACCACAAGCCTTGACCTGTACCTGTATGTTGCTAATATTGAGCGGGCCGAATTTCTAGGTAAACACGCTGATGGGATATGGGACGAGGAGGTCCTTGACTTTTTCGACACTGACAGAGAAGAGGCGGTAAAAAAATTTCAGGACCCCAAAATCTTCCCAGAGTACATTCCGTTGGGACAAAGCCAAAGCCACTGCCTTGTCTGTTCAGCAAAGACAGGAGAACCGCACCAACTAGGATGCCCGGTGGAAATATGCCCTTGGTGCAACGGTCAGCTCGCCAACTGCAACTGCCGATTTACAAAGATGGGCACAGAGCAGCTTAAAACAGAAAAGCAGATCAATGCCTTCCTTGATCTGCTCAAAAAAAAGGGACGCATCGTTTTTGATGCGTCCCAGAAATTAGGAGGATTAAGAGAGTAGAATCGAACTTTCCTACTTTTTTATCCCGTTCAACAGTCCGTAGAACTCAGAATCCGAAGAAAGAATCAGCTTGGTGTTCTTGCCAATAGTTTTTTCATAGCTCTCCAAAGTCTTTATAAAGGCATAGAATTCGGTATCTTTACTATAGGCCTCAGCATAAATTTTTGTGGCCTCAGCATCAGCCTGCCCTTTTATCTGCTCAGCCTCTTTGACCGCACCAGATGTAACAAGCTTTAATTCCCGCTCCACCTTTCCAAGAATCTCAGCTTTCTGCCCTTCGCCAAGAGATCTTTTTTCCGCCGCTATTCTTTTTCTTTCTGAGATCATTCTCTCGTAGACCTTACGGCGAACTGACTCGATGTAATTGACTCTTTTGAATATGACGTCAATAAGTTCAATCCCGTATTTGGGGACAACCTGGGAGGCAATTTCAAACACCTTTTCTTCCATCTTGTCCCGGCCTAACCTAATGATCTCTTCCTCTCCCGATTGACGAGAGCCACCAGCACTTTCACTCCAGTCGGAGCTGCGAATAATCTCAATGAGATTGTTTTTATTGACCAGGTCCCGCACCGTCGAATCAATGATATCGTCTAAAATTGTCATGGCCCGGGTCTCATTATTAACCGCCTGCAAAAAGACCAATGGGTCGGCTATACGCCAGCGTGCAGAGACATCGAGGTAGACAAATGTTTTATCATTTGTGGGAATCTGGTTCGGATCACCGTCCCAGATCAGCACTTTTTTACTAAAGTAGGTCACCTCCTGCACAAATGGAGTTTTCAAATGCAGACCGGCTTCAGTGGCAGGATCTCCAACAGGTGCGCCAAACTGAGTCACAACCGCCTGCTGACCTTCAGGAAGGACATAAAAACCGTCCCAAATGGTGGCAATAACACCTAACAACAGAACAATTAAAATATTTTTTATAATAGTATTCACAATCTTCCTCTTTTATTAACTATTTAATTGCCGGGCTATTCTTGGAAATATCCAGAAAGGGCAAAATTGATCGCTGATCTTTATCAATGATATGTATGGTTTCCACATTGGGAAGTACCTTAGCCATGGTCTCAAGATACATTCTTTTCTTGGTGACATCTTTGGCCTGCTGGTACTCCTTGAGGATATTGACGAATCTGGCCACCTCACCCTCTGCAAGATTCACCCTCTCAATGGCATAACCATGCGCCTCTTCCATAATACTGAGCGCAGTACCCCGTGCTTTTGGGATAACCCGGTTGTATGTTTCCTCGGCCTCATTAACCAGACGCTTCATATCCTGATCCGCCTCATTCACCTCGTTGAAAGCCGGTTTAACAGCATCAGGAGGATTAACATCCTGCAGTTTGACCGTCACAATTTTCACACCACTCTCATATTTATCAAGGGTGCTTTGAATCTCACGGGAACTCAGCATCTCTATGATTTCACGATTACTCAAGGCATAGTCAAATCCCTGGTTGCCCACAACCCGTCGAACCGCCATTTCAGAAACGTCACGAACGGCCTGGTCAACGTCCTTGACCTTGAAGACAAAACTTAGGGGGTCACTAATTTTATACTGAACGATCCACTCCACATTAATAACGTTCTTATCTCCGGTTAGCATGAGAGACTCAGCTTCATAGCCACGTTTTTCATAGACCGTTTTCTGGCCAGGAATCCGAGTACGCATGCCAAACTCCTGCTTTCGCACGGTTTCCACGTCCACCTTGACCAACTCATCGACGACAGGAAGCTTAAAGTTCAAACCGGGCGAGGTTGTTTTTTGGTATTGGCCAAAACGTAAAACCACACCCCTTTCACCAGGTTCAATGGTATAAAAAGAAGACATCAAAATATTAACCAGGATTAGCGCTCCAACAACAAGAGCAATCTTCATAAGCCCGGACCCCAAGTTCGGTGGAGCCCCTCCTTGCCCTCCGTCTTTCGGAGCATTGGGGCCACCTGGACCACCGCTGTCGCCCCCTTCAAAACTATCCTTAATCTTCTTTAAAATGGCGGCGATAAAATCTTCCGGAGAAGATGGCCGTTTCTTTTTGCCCCACTGGGGCTGCTGGTCATAAGACATGTTGTTTCCTTCCTGAACAGTTACAGTTTGGTGGGAATACAAGTTTCGAAACCTTGTCCATCTGCGACCCCACCTGATTAGTTACCCCTTATTTATAGCTTATCTCTATAAGCTAGTTACTATCCGCTATTTACGTGTTATTTTCAAGCTTTATATCGTCGCTAAAGCCAAAAACCAACAAAACCAGATACCGCCTGCACACACTCCAATCAGAAGATATTGAGTGAGCCGGGAATCAAAAAACTGCCTTGACAAGGGCCTGTTTGCTACTCCCCCTAGAAAAAGGCCCACAACCATCCCCCAGAAATGGGCCCCCAGGTCGGTCCTCTCTCCCGCCGTCCCCATAAAAGCAAGGAGAGCCGCAGCAGCACCTATGGGCAAAAGAAACTCCTGAAAGGTCAGTCCCCGCCGAAACCAGCGTATGCCACAAAAGGCCCCAACCATACCAAATACAGCGGTTGAGAATCCGACAGACAAATGTTCCCCATATCGAAACCAGACATTAAGGGCATTGCCGCCTCCACCTGACAAAATGGCAATCAACCATCCAGTGCCACTGCCAAACTGGCTGCTCAAAAAGTAAAGAAGCAGGCCGCCAAAAAAAACATTCCCGAGCAGATGAGCCGCATCGGCATGTAGAGTAAGTCCGGTAAATAGTCGCCACCACTCTTCTGAGCCGAATATCTTTTCAGCTGAAACCGCCCCTGCGGCAAACCAACTGCTCTGCCCATCCCAAGGTCCGGAAACCGAGAAAAACAAAACCATAGTTACCATAAAAATCAGCGTGCTAAAATCATCACTCCCCATTGCTTCGGCTTTGGGGGGCGGAGGAGGCCAGTTCTTATTTTCCGCTTCAAAAGCTGCGACCTGCTGCCAGGCAGAATCATAATCTTGTTCTGCCACATGGATCACCCAACCACCCTGCTCTGGGAGCACTTGATGCTGGACATGGACGGCCTGTAGAACCAGGGACCACAATTCAATTTTTTGACGTGCTTCAGGCGACCCTGACAGAGAAATAGGGGCAAGGGTACCAGTTTCGTTTAGATCCATTACCTTGACTCATTCGCCGAATTGTTAGATGGCGGCAGTAAATATCTGACAACACTCCATGACGGAGTCTTCGCTTACCTATCAAACATTTACATTTTCTTGGTTACTGTCTCAACTTTCCGGTTGACTTATTATGCTGTAAAAACGAACTAATTTGTTGCTATCTGCGTGGTCAATTTCACCTCTCCGTCACCCCGGCATGAACTGAGCCGGGGTCCAGTATATAGAGACAGCCTGGATCGGAGTCTACGCTTACCTCCGGCTTAAAACATGCCGGAGGTAAGCGCCAGACTCCGATGACGAAATACCTCAATGACCATAAGCATAACATACTGTTATAACACGTCAATTACCAACCTGGAAAGTTTAGTTACTGTTGTTTCCCAGTGTGAGTCGAATATTTACAGCGGTACTTTAATTATCCGTTGAATTGAAGTAATATAAGATCGTCTTATAATCAGTCAATCCCTGCAAAAAGTGAAACCCTCTAAATGCCTGTTTTCCAACTCTCAGAAGAAATCTTTTTCCCTCCCCCTGAATTGGCCAGAGAAGACGGCTTGTTAGCAGTGGGAGGAGATCTCTCCCAAACAAGGATTCTAACCGCCTATCAGATGGGGATTTTCCCCTGGTATTCGGCAGGAGACCCGATCCTCTGGTGGGCTCCGACACCGCGCCTGATCCTACTGCCAAACGAATTCAAACTCCCTAAACGCCTTGGTCGTGAGCTGAAAAAAGGTGCTTTTCAGTTCTCCATGGACCTGACTTTCAGGGAAGTCATTTCCCAATGTGCCGCAATCCGGGTCAAAAAAAGAGAGGATACCTGGATTAACCAGGAGATGATTGAGGCCTATTGCCTGCTGCATGAAGCAGGTTACGCCCATTCCCTTGAGTGCTGGCAGGACGGGAAATTAGCCGGCGGGCTCTACGGCATTTCTGTTGGCGGAGTCTTCTTTGGCGAATCCATGTTTTCCAAAGTCTCAAACAGTTCAAAGGCTGCTTTAGCCGTGCTCAGCCAGGTCCTATATGACTGGAGATTCGATTTCATCGACTGCCAAATGCGGACAGAGCATCTGGTTAGCTTAGGGGCAAAGGAAATACCAGGCCCAACATTCTTCCAATGGCTGCAGAACTCTATCCTAAAAACAGACAGAAAAGGGCCATGGAATGAGGCCTTCCAGTATTTTGCAAAACAAAAACTCCCCCTCTTTGAAACAGTTTAAATCTATTCCCTTGACACAAAAATTTGATTGAGATAGCATTATTACTTAATTCTTCCATTAAATACAAAAAATACAACAAGGGTAACAAAATGAAAATTGCCGTTTTAAAGGAAACCGTTCCTGGCGAAAAGAGGGTCGCGATCATCCCGGACTCACTTAAGCGGCTCAAAAAACAGGGAATAGATGTCATCATCGAGAGCGATGCTGGCATGGGAGCTGGTTTCACCAACAGCGACTATGAGGAGTTGGGTGCAACCATAGAGTCGTCAGCAGACAAGCTCTTTGCCGAGGCAGACACCATCATTAAAGTCCAGCCTCCCACTCTGGAAGAAGCAGCAAAACTGACAGAGGGAAAAACCTTAATCTCGATCATCCAACCAATGACACGCCACGACCTGGTGAATAAACTAGTCAAAAGCAAAGCAACTGTTTTCGGGATGGACGTTATTCCTCGCACCACGCTGGCCCAAAGCATGGATGTTCTCAGTTCCATGAGCACCATTACAGGATATAAGTCTGTAATTATGGCTGCAAACGCCATGAATAAATTCTTCCCAATGCTGATGACAGCTGCTGGCACAATACGACCATCAAGAGTTCTAGTCCTCGGTGCAGGCGTTGCCGGCTTAATGGCATGTGCGACCGCCAAAAGGCTCGGCGCTGTGGTTGAAGCAACAGACGTTCGACCTGAAGTAAAAGAACAGGTAAAAAGTGTCGGCGCCAAATTCCTTGAAGTAAAAAGCGAGGAATCAGGTGCTGGTGAAGGCGGCTACGCCAAGGAAATGTCAGACGAATACAAGAAAAAGCAGGCCGAAATGCTGGCAAAGCACATTGCAAAAGCAGACGTTGTCATCCCCACAGCATTGATTCCCGGCAGGAAAGCACCAATCCTCATCACAGAAGAACACGTCAAATCAATGAAACCAGGAACCGTAATCGTTGATCTGGCAGCTGAGATGGGTGGCAACTGTGAACTGACGGAAAAAGACAAAGATGTTATTAAACATGACGTATTGATCATGGGGAACTCCAACATAGCGAGTACAATGGCCCAGGATGCAAGCCTGATGTTCTCAAAAAACGTCGAAAAATTTCTTTTTCACCTGACCGATGAAAACGGTTTTAAAATGGATATGGATGATGAAATTACAGCGGGCTCTCTGGTTGTAAAAGGCGGAGAAATTATCCATGCGCTGACCAAAAAGCTCATATCTGATGCGGGAGGTAATTAATATGGATGGATCATCAATACTCATAGGGCTCTATATCTTTGTTCTAGCTATTTTTGCAGGAGCAGAACTTATTGCAAAAGTGCCACCTACACTCCACACCCCGCTCATGTCAGCTTCAAATGCCATTTCAGGAATTGCCATACTCGGTGCCATACTGGCCGCCGGTCACTCTGCAGATATAAATGCAGCCTCTATTATAGGCCTTGCAGCAGTCGCTTTCGCCACCATCAACGTGGTGGGAGGATATACGGTAACTAACCGTATGCTGCAAATGTTTAAAAAGAAAAAATAAGGAAAGAGTCTGAATCATGGTAAGCGCAAATTTTATAAATTCCATATATCTCGTTTCGGCCATTCTCTTCATGCTTGGCCTGAAAAACTTAAGCTCTCCGGCAACCGCAAAAAGAGGTAATAACCTCTCTATGACCGGTATGGCCCTGGCGATCATTGCTACTCTAATGACCGCAGGCCTCTCTTTTAAACTGATTATCATAGGGATAGCCATTGGCGCCATCATCGGTGGTATTGCTGCACTGAAGGTTGAAATGACCTCAATGCCTGAAATGGTCGCTCTTTTCAATGGTTGCGGCGGCGCAGCTTCCGCCCTCGTCGCCTTATCCGAGTTTCAGTTGAAGAGTGCTGAACATGGGGCAGAGATGGTCGTTCAAATTGGTGGATTTTCCATGACCACCCTGCTTCTCTCCGTAATCATAGGTGCTTTGACCTTTACAGGGAGCATTATTGCATACCTAAAACTGCAAGGTATCGTTTCAGGTCAGCCCATCACCTATCCTGGCCAGCAGGTAGTGAACGCTGCCATTCTTATTGGCACAGCAGCCCTTGCTTACATGGTTTTCGGTGATCCAACCAATGCCACTTTCTTTTATATTATTATAGGCCTTGCTCTTGTTCTCGGCGTCCTTGCCGTTATTCCCATCGGCGGTGCCGAT
>JAQYVV010000013.1 GCA_030145275.1 Desulfurivibrionaceae bacterium
TACAGGGGAGCCAGCCTCGGCCTGCTTCAGAATATTCAATATCTGACTGTCGCTATATCGTGATTTTTTCATCTAGAATCTCCTCCTATTTTATTACGAGAAAATTCTACTTTTGAACACCACTATTTATTGGGGGGATTACCATACCACTCCATGTGCTCAATAAACTTATTTCTAATTCTGCTACTCATAAATACCTCCGTGGTATTAAGTGAATAAAAATGAAAATACTAATTCTTATCGACCAAAAAGGTGTATTTATTAGAGTAATTTGAAAAGTCAGTTCTTAACGGATAATTGAGAGAAATAAATATGGAAAGGTGAACTCCAGAAGTTGTCCGCGCAGCGGTTAAGTTCCCCCAAACAATATTTCAGGTTGTAGCCAACTTATCTATGCTGATCTTGTTAAAATCGGTTACCCTTGGCTTGGAGGTGAGGGTGTTTCCTAAAGAGTTCGCCTCTGATTCAGATAAACAAAATAAAGACTGCCAGTTTTCAAATCACAGGAATTTCCCAATTCACCCCAGGTTGAGGTTGTCTTACGCTTATCTGTTTTTTGTGACAGGATCAGGATTCCCGGTATAAGGCACCAAAAAGATTATGTTACAGCCCTTCAAAAACATAGGGATTCAAGAATTGCCTGCCCCAAAATAGGTTGCGATCTGTCTTGCTTAATTGGGCCTCGTCACAAACGGAATCCCATTTCACTTCAATAACTTGTTTTTGATTTTCGATAATCGCAAGCGCTTCTTCTCGTGACAATAAAAAAATATGGGCCGCATCAATGCAGCTTGAGATTTTGCTCATACGATTATTTCCGGAAATTAGCATAGCCTGAGAGGCCTCGTTACCCGCTCTACTTTGTGGGCATATATCATAAGCCGGGGTAAGAGAAAGCATTTTCCCGTCCCCAAAAGCTGCATGGTTCCGGGCATGATCATCATTGTTGCCACTCAATATATTGAAGACAAGTCGAGAAAACAGTTCCCTAAGTGTTGAGGAAGCATGGTTAAATTTGTGCCGGATAATCTCAGCCAGATCTTCATAGCTGGCATAACGTGCCATCAACTCATCCAGACCAAAAAGCGTTAGTGCCGAAAGCATGCTTTTGCGTTGCCAACCTTGAGACGTGTATTTGCGATCAAACCGCTCAATTAACAAAACATCCTTGTGAGAGGATTGTGTAAGGGACACGGGTGCAACATTCAAGCCCACCAGTTGAGCCAAGCGCATAGCGACATACTCAGCTTTTACAATACTGTACAGATCAGAGCTTAGCGAAAATTTAGCGATATATTTTTTATTGTCATTTTCAATCAAAGCTTTTGGGCGTGCTCCCCCAATAGAACTACCATGGTGAAGTGCCTGATCTAATTCTGGAGTTAGCGGAATACCTTCGATAACACGTTCGGCAGATTCCAATAGTTCGTCCAAAGTCACATTCACCGACAATCGTGGTACGTATTCAGTTGCTGATAGCTGAAAATCCAAAGCCCCGATACGATCAGATCCGGATTCCAACAGATACGTCAGCTCATTGAGTTGAGCAGTATCTGCGTCAATACCTTTACTGCCGAGTTTTGTGTTGATCAAAACACGCCGACCCCACGCATCTGGTGCGGCGTCCCTGATACAACTTGGCATACTTAAACCACTTAACAACGGTAGTGCACCGGAACGTAATGGTAGTTCAACTTCATAAAGAGAGATAGCGTTACTACGTTCCAGATAGCTTTTTCCGTAATTGAAAATCAAATAATTATCCTCAGCGGTTAGCTTTCCAGCAACAACGGGCTCTGTCTCATTGGGGAGCCAGATCCAAACAAAGGCTTCAGTATATTCTTTGTTAGAAGTCATCGTCTACCACCTTCCTCCTTTTGCGAATAGCCTTGGGAAGTAAGGCAATTTTGTCACTGGTCATATCAAGGTGCATTGCCAATGATGCTTTTTCGGTATCAAATAACTTTACACCAGCAAGCATGGCTACCTCGAAAACAAGCCCAATAGCGCAAGTCAAATTACCTTTTTCAATTTTCTGAAGTGTCGCCCTTGATATACCTGCACGGTCTGCCAGTTCATGCTCAGTCCATTTCCGCTGTTTGCGCCCAAGCTTTATTTGCTTACCAAGCAAAATAGTTGCTTCGATGCTGTATCTGGAATAAGTTCTTGCTTTAGTCATTATTACCGCTCACCCTTGTAAATGATTGCCACAGTAGTCATTTTGCTGCAATATGACTATTATAATGGTCAATATACCTAGGGGTGATCGTATTTGTCAAGAAAAAGTAACTCAGAGAGTTGAAACTTGTGTGGCAGGCCATTCAAAAGCATACGACTTAATTTCAGTAGCAAGAAAAGAATTAAGGGATTATTTTGATTTCTAGTCTGTTTAGTAGCACCTACTTTTAGCCATTTTCGGAGTCTTCGTTTGCCTGGCTTTCTCGAATAGCATTAGTATGCTGAAGTCCCCGGTAAGCGAAGACTTCGAATGTAAAAATAAGCTCGACCACCGCTGGAGGATCCACCCACTTTGAAAACAATCGAGAGTAAAAAAAATTTTAAGATCCTTGTTGTTGATGATGATGATGCGCTTCGTGGGCTGATTGCAAACTGGGTGACCTCAATGGGGCATCACTGTGAAACTGTTGAAGACGGCCAAAAGGCAGTTGACTATCTCAGTAATACATCCTGTGATCTGGTGCTTACTGACATGATTATGCCCAATATGGATGGTATGCAGTTATTGAAGCACATCAAGGAAAAACACACGGACATAAGTGTTATTGTACTTACTGGATATAGCAACGAGTATTCATATGTTGATGTTGTTCAAGCTGGGGCTGCAGATTTTATTACAAAACCTTTCATGAGAGACGAGTTTTCAGCAAAACTTGATCGTGTGCTCAAGGAAAGACGTCTTCTGGAAGAACTGAGAGAATCAAAAAATAAAGCTGAAGCTAGCAGCAAAGCCAAGACAGCCTTTTTGAATGTGATCAGCCACGAGCTCAAGACCCCGATGAACGGCATTATAGGATTCACCCAGCTATTAAGTGAGGCTGAATTGCCGCCTGACAAAAAAAAATACGTCAAAATGGTGTCAATTTCAGCGGACCGTCTTATGAAATTTATCAGCCAGATTCTTGATTTTTCTACCATAGAATCAGGCAAGAACGACATGAAAATCTGCCACTTTCATTTGGGTAATGTATTTGAGGAAATTTTTATCACAGCTAAGCCAAAATCAGAAAAAAAAGGGATAGTATTGAATCTTGAGATAGCTGAGGTGTTATCGGGAAAACTACTGTTCGGGGACCAGTTGGTCTTGGTACAAATCCTTTATAACCTGATCGATAACGCAATAAAGTTCACCGATTACGGCTCAATAGAAATAAAAGTAAAGAAAGTAAAAGAGCTTTGTAAGGATACTATTGAGTTGCAATTTTCAATTAAAGACTCGGGCTGCGGTATAGATCCAGAAAAACAGGGCGCTATTTTCGACCCCTTCACCCAGGCTGAAGAATACATGACCAGAAAACATGAAGGCGCTGGGCTTGGATTGGCAATTTGTGCAAAGCTGGTGAGTATGGTGAGCGGTAAAATCTGGTTGGAAAGCAGCTTGGGTGAAGGATCAACTTTTTACTTTACCGCAAAAATGAAGGTGGCTTAACGAAAAATGAAAAAGGGCCTCCTTAGACAGTTCTCCCCCCCCCAAAAAAAAAAGAAACAAGGTAATGGGAAGTTAGTCAATCCCAGCCTGGAGTCTTTTGGCCTGCGCAATGGTATCAGGCAAAAGCACAAAAAAATTGGCACGTTACTTAAGTAATCAACCTATGATCTGACCGATTACCTTGGAGAGGTCATTTAACCGATACGGTTTCCCAATTGCTGTGCAGAAACCATAATCTTTGGGGTTCGCCATGATTGGGTCATTAGAATAACCACTGGAGACAATGACTTTTGCCTTTGGATCTATGTTGATAATTTCTTGTACCGCTTCTTTTCCGCCCATCCCCCCTGGTATAGTTAAATCCATGAGAACTAGGTCAAACTTTCTATTGGTGATGGATTCCTGGTAAAGTTTTATGGCTTCTTCTCCATTCGCTGAAAGCTCAACCTCATGCCCTAAGAGTGTCAGCATCTCTTTGGTTATGGTTCTCACCATTTCCTCGTCATCCATTATTAGAATTTTAGCTTGAGAGGGGGACTTGTTTTCGGCTAATGATTCCTTTGATTCCTCTTGCGTCTGCTTTGTTGATGCCGGGAGATAAATAGTAAAAGTGGTGCCGACACCCAGAGTAGATTTTACCGAGATGGAGCCACCATGCTTATGGATTATAGATTGAGATATTGCCAGGCCAAGGCCGCTCCCTCCCTGTTTTGTAGAGAAGTATGGGTCGAAAATCTTTTCGATTACTTTGGGTGGGATACCTACGCCGTTGTCTTCAATACATATTTTTAGGCCACTCCCTTTTGCCTGTAAAGGAAAATGCTGTTTTGTAACAGTGGGCAAATTCTCACAACTCACTTTGATAATGCCGCCTTCAGGCATAGCCTGGTTGGCATTCATAACAATATTTTGGATGACCTGGCTTATTTGTCCTTTGTCAATATTGGCGGGCCATAAATCATCAGGGATATCAAATCTGCAGGCAACGGTATCACCGTGAAGAACAAAATTAGCTGAGTCTCTGATTACAATCTCAAGGGAAGATACTTGTTTGACAGGTTCACCACCCTTGGCAAAGGTTAGCAATTGTTGAGTGAGATCTTTGGCCCTCACCGAAGCCTTTTCAGCCTCTGTTAACAGACTTTTCGTTCTATCTTTCAAGTCTGCATCAAACAAGGCCAGGTTAATGTTTCCTAATATTGCTGCCAAGATATTGTTGAAATCATGGGCAATCCCCCCAGCAAGGACACCTACTGACTCCAGTTTTCTCGCCTTGATAAGTTCTTTTTCGGTGCGCTGTTGCTCTGTTATATCTCTAAACACAAGAACAACGCCAATAACAACGCTATCTTTGTCCCTTATGGGGGCAGCACTGTCAGCTATAGCCAATTCTTGGCCATCTCTGGATATTAATAACGTATGATTTATCAAACCAACAATTTGACCGGATTTAATCACCTTTTCAACCGGGCTTTCACAAATATCTCTGCTCAATTCGTTGATAACATGAAAAACTTCTTGAAGAGGCTGGCCGATAGCCTCTTTCTGACTCCATCCGGTTAAAGTTTCAGATGCTTGATTCATAAGCACAACTGAACCGGCAACGTCTGTGGTGATGACACCGTCTCCAATGGAGCGAAGGGTAACCGTGAGTAGTTCTTTCTCCGCGGCAAGAAGATTCTCAGTGGCTTCTCGTTGTATAATCTCTTCGCTTAGGGACAGATTTTTTTCATAGAGCTCCTGGGTTCGCTGCTTGACTTTATCGTCTAAAAATTGGTTAGCTCTTTCCAGGTTATGTTCAGCTTGATATCGTTTGGAAATTTCTTCCTCCAAAGGTTTAATTGCCAGCCGGCGAAAAACGATCCAGAGAGCAAATCCCAGAAAAAATACAATAAGAATAGAGGTAACTATTAGAATATTTCGTGTTTTTGATAAAATTTTCTCGACTTCAGAATAATCCTTGCTCATGGATAAGGTGAGTAAGTGTTGGTTTTGGTGGGAGACTTTTTTTTCTATTGAAATTTGAAAAGGATTTGCTGGTTCACGCTGAAAACTACTGAGGCTGTGACCTTTGGGAGTTGTTGCCTCAAGCTTGATGACGTTTTGGTGAGTGCTCGCCCATGTTTGGATAAACTGATGAACATCTGCGAACTGATATTTCAATAATGGCTCCACCATAAATGCAGCCGCTTCTTCCAACTCATAAACAGAGTTGGCCTCAAAATTTTTGAGATATTCTGTGCGTTGGAATTTAAGCAGAAGAACATTGGTGAGAGCAAGAAAAATGAGGAGCAGGGCTGCCATGCCGACGATGGCCTTTCTATATCCTGAAATATTTTTAGAATTGCCGGAGCCTTTCATATATCAAGAGATTTTATAACGTCTCGAAGCGTATCATAGTCTTTATCGGCGGCCGGCAAAAGATTAGTGACGCCTGCTTTTATAGATTTTAAAATGGTTTCTTTGTTAGGGCTTTTTTCGATACCGACAAGGTGGGAGCGTATTTGCGCGATAAGCTCAAGGGGGAGGTTGGAGCGGGTCACAAATAAATGTTCCGGGACCGGTTGACTTTTGGCAACCATTGTAAGTCCTTTATCTTCAAACTCATGGAAAATTTCTTCTTTAACGGCACCTGCGTCAAAGTAGCCTCCTAGCACGGCAAGGGCAACGTTTTGGTGAGAATTTAAAAAATCGTGCCTTTGTAGTGAGGTGAGGGTGATACCAGCATTTAACAACATCCCTCGTGGCACAATATGACTCATGGTTGAACTTGGGTCGCCAAACGCAAAGCTTTTACCGGCTAGATCCCCTATTACATTAATGCCTGAATCTTTGCGGGCAATGATCATTCCATAGAAAAATGGGCTTCCCTTCACCTCCAGTTTTGCAAGCAGAGGCTTGGGGCCGTATTGATTCTTCATGCGAATATAAGGAATTGGCCCTAAATAGGCTATGTCGGCCTGATCCCGACCGATGAAATCTAAATGGGCCTGGTAGTTTGGCTGAATTCGGATGTATACGGTACGGTTAAGCTTTTCACTGAGATATGCCGTCAACGGCGCGAATCGTTTGGTAAGTTCAGTTGCAGGAAGGTACGGATGTATCCATAAGGTGAGATTTTCTGAGGCCGAAGATCCAATGGGGCGTATGAGAAAGAGGGTGAAAAATATTAGGTAAAAAATTATTCTCATTTAGATCATCCAGTGATACGCATACTTAATAGTTTACATGTGAACATGGAAATAATGCTTTAATATAGAACTTTTTACACAAAATCGGCAAAAAAGTCAATTTGTGATGGCGTCATAATATGATTTGTCCTGGCTCTTTCCTGGTAGTGTAGGGTTGATGGCGTCGTAAAAAGTCCGATCTACTGCGTTGGAGCAATTTTTCAGGCACTCGGCATACCACATGTATGGCCTTGCACCTGAAAAATCACTACGCCTTGTATATCAAACTTTTTACTTAGCCATCTCGATACTTTTTACGAGTACATTAAGGTAATGTGTGGGCACTCTTCTCTATTGTCAAGAGTTGTGCTTGCATCAGTTTGAAAAATTCATCTTCTGGCAAATTCTTCCAATAATAACTTTACATTTAAGACTCCTTTTGTCATTTATGTTTAATTAAGCAGAATTTGCGCAAAAGAAACTATGCTTTTAATTCAGGCAAGAAATAAATTTGGAGGTAATTATTTTGGATAAAAATACATGTGAGCTTTTCAGTAGCGGTCTAAAGGGAGCAGAGTCTTTCTTTGGTGAAATGGCTGAAAAATTAGGGGTAAAGGAGACTGTTTTTACTTTTGATGGTCACAATATCGCCAGGAGTCAGGCCCAAAATGTTATTGTTCTCAGCGAAGAGGAGTTGAAACGCGGTGACATAAGTATGGAGATTATTTCCACAATGATGAACCGAACCTATTACGGGGCTAAAAAAATTAGAAAAGTTCTTCAGACTCTTTTTCATGTCGTCAACAAGGGGCATCAGGTCTTTGTTGTTGGGACAATATTGGATGATGCCACTGTAAAAGGTGGAACAGGGTGGGCGGCAGAGCTTGCTAAGCTGTTCAACCGACCTTTGAGTGTGTTTGATCAGGCGGAAGGAAAATGGTTTTCCTGGCAAGAGGGTGCTTGGCAGGAAAACAGCCCTAAAATTGAGTTTAATAGCTTTGTTGGTTCGGGAACCCGAAATCTAACGGATTCTGGCCGTAAGGCTATTGAAGACCTTATGAATGAGGCGTTTTCCGTAAACTAGGCTGGTTTACGGCAGTTTACGTTGCACCATACTGGCTCTTTTTTATTGACATAGTACAAAGCAGCATGTATATATCGCTGTTTTCAAGTTATAAACGGTTCTCTTTGTTGCGGGCCGTTTTTTTTTATGTGCCTCTTGGTTGTATCTAATTGGAGGCAAAGATGAAGAACGCCTGATTTGGGCCCATTATTGTTGTAAGGATTGGAAAGATGAAAAGAGATTTATTAAAAGTACGTAATATTGGCATTAGCGCTCACATTGATTCGGGAAAGACTACCCTGACCGAACGAATTCTTTTTTATACCGACAAGATTCATGCTATTCATGAGGTGCGAGGAAAAGATGGGGTTGGTGCGACCATGGATTCCATGGAGCTCGAAAAAGAGCGCGGCATTACTATCCAGTCTGCGGCTACTTACAGTAATTGGGATGATCATGATATCAATATAATTGATACGCCTGGCCATGTTGACTTTACCATTGAAGTTGAAAGGGCTCTGCGGGTATTGGATGGCGCCGTACTTATTCTCTGTTCTGTTGGTGGGGTTCAATCCCAGAGTATAACAGTCAACAGGCAGATGACCCGTTATAAAGTACCGAGAATCGTTTTTGTGAATAAATGTGATCGGACCGGGGCCAATCCTTACCGGGTTGCTGGCCAGGTTCGAGACAAGCTTAAGCTGAATGCCATCTTTTTGCAGATCCCAATCGGGCTTGAAGGAGATCTTGAAGGAGTTGTCGATCTGGTCAAGATGAAGGCCATTTATTTTGAAGGCGAAAATGGTGAGATCGTCCGCGAGGATGAGATACCTGCCCACCTTATTGATGAAGCTACAGAAAAACGCGAAGAGATGCTTGATGCGGCTTCCATGTTCTCTGATGAATTGATGGAAACTATTCTTGAGGAGGGTGAGCCTTCTGAAGAGATGATTATGAAGGCGGTGAGAACAGGGACCTTGGCCCTTGAGCTTGTTCCAGTTTTTATCGGTTCTGCCTATAAAAATAAAGGGGTTCAGGCTCTTCTCGATGCTGTTGTCGCTTATCTACCAGCCCCTGAAAATATTGAAAATACTGCTCTTGATCTCGAAAATAATGAGGAAGAGCTGGTTCTGGGTAATGATCCAGAGGCCCCCATGGTCAGCCTGGCGTTCAAATTGGAAGACGGTCGTTATGGGCAGTTAACCTATATTCGAACCTATCAGGGCACGATGACTAAAGGTGACACCATCATCAATAGCCGGACCGGTAAAAAGGTCAAGGTCGGCCGTCTGGTGCGGATGCACTCCAATGAGATGGAAGAGATCGATGTCGCAGGACCTGGTGATATTGTTGCCCTGTTTGGGGTTGACTGTGCCTCCGGCGATACTTTTACATCCAATGATATCTCATACTCCATGAGTTCCATGCATGTGCCAAATCCGGTTATTTCCCTCTCTATTGTTCCGGTTGACAATAAGGCCCAGGGAAATATGTCAAAGGCTTTAAATCGTTTCACCAAAGAAGATCCGACCTTTCAGACCTTCGTTGACCACGAAACCAATGAAACCATTGTTTCTGGAATGGGTGAACTCCATCTTGAGGTCTACATCGAGAGGATGAAGCGTGAGTACGATGCCGAAGTTAAGGTTGGTGCTCCGCAGGTGGCTTACAGGGAAACAATTACCAAACAGGCCGAATTTAACTTTACCCACAAGAAACAGACAGGTGGTTCCGGTCAGTTTGGCCGGGTTGGTGGATATATGGAGCCCTTGGAAGAGGGTGAGTACGAATTTGTTGATAAGATTGTCGGTGGTGTAATTCCCCGTGAGTTTATCGGTTCTTGTGATAAAGGTTTTAAGGCGAGTCTTGTAAAAGGCAGCCTGGCAGGGTTCCCGGTTACTGGAGTGCGTTGTTTGATCAATGATGGCGCTGCCCATTCGGTGGATTCTTCCGATGTCGCCTTCCAGATGGCGTCCAAAGGCGCCTTTAAGGAAGGGTATAAAAAAGCAGGTCCAGTACTTATTGAGCCCATCATGAAGGTTGCAGTCGAAAGCCCCTCTGAGTTTCAGGGGGCGGTCATGGGCAGCCTGAATCAGAGGCGCGGGATGATAATTGGCACCTTTGAAGAGGCAGATTACACTGTGGTTGAATCAGAAGTGCCTCTAGCTGAGATGTTTGGCTATTCTACGATTCTCCGTTCACTTACCCAGGGCAAGGCTGAATTTACCATGGAATTTGCTGCATACCGTCATGTTCCTAAAAGTGTAGCTGAAGAAGTTATGGCAGAAGCCAAGAAAAAACGAGAAGAGAAAAAGTAGACTGTCGTTGCTGGTGAGCGCATCAAGATAAATTATCCAAACTGTAACTGGAAAGAAGGTGTTGATATGGTAACAAATGATCTGATTGGAAAAAATCCATTAGGCGCATTTAAAGTAGATTCTAAAGGAAACGAGGTTGCTCAGCGTATGGGCTTGGTTATGGCAAGAGCGGGGGTAGGCAAGACCGCTATTCTTGTGCAGATTGCCTTAGATAATATGTTGAGAGGGCAGCAGGTACTGCATGTCAGCATCGACCAGAACATTGAAAAAACAAAAACCTGGTATGATGATATTCTCAGAGACATTTCTTCTGCCTCGGAGCCGGAGAGTTATGCAAGCCTTCAGTATGAAGTGATGCGAAATCGGATGATCATGACTTTTAATGAATCCACCTTCAGCCGTCCGAAGCTTGAGGAACGATTGAACGATCTTATTTATCAGGATATCTTCAGGCCAAGTTGTATCGTTATCGATGGTTTTGATTTTGCCAATGCTGACAGGCAGACCATTGAAGATATGCAGGAGTTGCAAAAAGAAGCAAATCTCAATATTTGGTTTTCAGCGGTTTCACCTCGTTCTGGTCAAGAGGAGATGAGCAAAGAGGGAATTCCGGCTCCTTGTAATGAGATTGCCGATCTTTTTGATACTGTTATTTTATTGCAGGCCGAGTCAAATGGTCAGAGCAAGATTTTCTTAAACATTGTTAAAGATGAGACCGGCTGCGTAGAGCCTGGTAAATCACTCAGATTAGATCCCACTAGTTTGTTGGTCTGGGGATCAACATTTTGAGATGAATTTCCGACCATGCATTGATATTCATAACGGCCAGGTAAAACAGATAGTTGGTTCTACCTTGTCGGATGAGTCCCCCGAAGGCCTGTCGACCAATTTTGCGTCTGACAGGCCTTCTTCGTATTATGCCAAGCTCTACAAAGATGATGGTCTTACTGGAGGTCACGTTATCAAGCTTGGTCCAGGTTGTGATGCGGCAGCAGTAGAAGCCCTTCAGGCCTACCCCGGCGGCTTGCAGATTGGGGGTGGGATTACGGTTGATAATGCATCTTACTGGCTCGACCAGGGTGCCAGTGCTGTTATTGTTACCTCCTATGTCTTCAAAGACGGGAAAATATTTAAGGACAGATTAGCCGATCTTGTCGAGCTGGTTGGTAGAGATAGACTGGTTTTAGATTTAAGCTGCCGAAAAAAAGAGGGCCGCTATTATGTGGTTACGGACCGCTGGCAGAAGTTTACCGATGTTGTTCTAAGCCGTGAAAGCATTGATTATTTCAGTCAGTATTGTGCCGAGTTTCTTATCCATGCAGCCGACGTGGAAGGAAAATGCGCGGGAATTGCCGAAGATCTTGTGGTAGACCTGGCCAAATGGGTCTCAATTCCAACAACCTATGCTGGCGGCGTGCATAATCTTGATGATCTCAGGAAAATTAACGATTATGGCAGTGGGCGTCTTGATGTTACTGTTGGCAGTGCCCTTGATATTTTTGGTGGTAGTGGCATGACCTACAGGGAGGCGGTTGAGTTTTGTCAATCAATGGAGTGAGGGGGTAGGGCTGAAATTCATTCCAAGTTTTTTCTCCATGCTTGTTCTCATTTTTAATGATTTTCTAAAGCAATAAACTTTTGCAATTATTTCTATAAATGATATGTTTGCTCATGGATAATCAGGAGCCACAGTTTAAACGCATTCAAGATTATATTGACAGAATGCCAAGCCTATCCACGACCGTCACCAAGGTTATGGAGGTGTGCAATACCCCAAATACTGCAGCAAACGATCTTAATAAAGTCATAATGCTTGACCCGGTGCTCACCGGTCAGGTTCTCAAGCTGATTAACTCAGCCTATTACTCTCTCCCAAATCAAATAACCTCATTGGCCCGGGCAATTATCATGCTTGGACTTAATACTGTGAAGAATCTTGCCTTGAGTACCGCAGTTATAGGTACACTTGGTAAAAAAGACTCGTTTAAAAGTCTTTCCATGGATGCCTATTGGGCCCATTCCATCTGTGTAGGGGTTACGGCAAAGGCTTTGGCCGCTAAGCTTGGAGTACCCGTTGCTGCTAGAGAGGAGTATTTTGTCGCAGGAATGTTGCACGATTTGGGCAAGATACCTATGAACAACTGTTTTCCTGAGCAATATACCCAAGCCTTGCAATTGGCCGATCTGGAGCAGGGCTCACTTATAAATACTGAGGGTTTGTTTCTTGGCTTTGATCATGGGGTTGCAGGCCAGATGATAGCTAAAAAGTGGCAGTTGAACAGTACCTTGGTTGAGGCCCTGTACCATCATCATGCCCCGGAAATGGCCTCTGAGGAGAATAGAAAACTGGTGACGGTTATTGCCTTGGCTAACGTTTTTGCCAATGTTTTTGAAATAGGCTCTGCGGGAGATCTGTTTCCAGATAATTCTTTTATTCTGAATAACTTAGAAGCCGTTGGCATGACTTGGAGCGATTTGGTATCACTTTATGATACGGTGAACATTGAAATTGAAAAGGCCCAAGTTTTTCTCCAGGTTGCCAGGTGAGGTAAGATTATGATGAAGGTTAAGTTTTGGGGGGTGCGGGGGTCTATACCATGCCCTGGCGCAAACACGGTCAAGTATGGTGGCAATACCGCCTGTATTGAATTACGTTTTGAAGATATTGACCGTCTGATTATTATTGATGCCGGATCTGGGATTCGTGAACTTGGCAATTTTCTTATGGCCAATGATTTCCCTAAAGGTCCTATTGATACAGATATTTTTCTCTCCCACACCCATTGGGATCACATTATGGGATTTCCCTTCTTTGTTCCCAGCTACTTACCAACCACAAAACTGCGGGTGTATGGACCAGTTACCCATGAATCTGATACCTTGGAAAAAATAGTTGGAGGTCAGATGACCTATCGCTATTTTCCTATTCGCGGGGCTGAGTTGGCCGCGCAAATTGATTATATACAGCTAAAGGAAGAGCGAATTGATCTGGGTGATGGTATTTCCCTGGTTACTAAATATTTGAACCACCCTATCTTATGTCTTGCATACCGTTTTGAGTATAAGGGGAGCGTGTTTTGTACCGCTTATGATACGGAACCCTACACGAATATATTTTGTACGGATTCAAATGACCCTTCGTATGATGAAGCTTTGGCGGAAGAGGGTGAATTTGTTGCAAAGGAACAGAACGCTGTATTAGAACAGTTTTTTGCAGGGGTCGATTTTCTTGTTTACGACGCCCAGTACACTGAAGAAGAGTATGAGGGGTCTAAAGTCGGCTGGGGGCATACACCAGTCGAATATGCTATTAAGGCGTCAAAAAAAGCAGGGGTCAAAAAGCTTGCTTTGTTTCATCACGAACCCATGCGGACAGATGAGCAAATTAATGACTTGGCCAAGGTCCATTGTAGCACAGGTGAAGAGGGGGGCATGGAAGTTTTCTTTGCCCAGGAAGGTATGGAGATTGTGGTCTGATTAGTTACGTCCTGTTTTCACTTTTCTCCCCATTGTGCCGATAAGTATTGTACTGAAGAGTTACCGAGTCTGGAGAACTTGAGGGGCATGCTATGGCTATATATGAAGTGAAAGATACGAAACCTGTACCGGCGGTGGAAAGCGTTAAACCGAGGAGGCGTGACGTGAAGCCGGTAATGCCGCTTGGTGGGGCGCGGCCAGTCGATTTTTTAAGGTTTGGCGAAGAAAGGGGGGGCGCAGAAGAGAGGCCTTGGCATGATCGGGAGGTAATGGAACCAGCCGAGATTGAAAAATCTGCAAAGACGCTTATCCGGCACATAAATCAGCATTTGGAGATGCTCAATATTCAGATTCATCTAACTCTTTTTAAAGATGCTGACGGCTACTCGCTCGATGTCCATGATTGCAGAGATGGAAAGGTCTGTAGTAAGGTGTCTGAGGTACCAATAAACATTGATGAGCTCCCCGATCTTTTACAGAGGCTCAAACAACATGCGGGGATTCTTCTTGATAAGAAGTTGTGAATCTTCAGGCTCAGAAATATTACAAGTTGCGCTGCTCTTGTTCAAAAAGGTGGTGAACTAAACCTCCATGGCCACTGCCGATATAATACAAAGAACTTTTGCGGAGTAACTGGTCCAGGAATTCAACAGTCTTGAGAAATGCCTTTTTGTGGTCACCATTTTTGAGATGGTAGGCAGTAAATGCGGACGAAAAGGTGCACCCTGTGCCGTGGGTGTTTCGGGTGCTGATCCTTTGGTGGCTACTTTTTTCAATTTGTGGCCCACGTTTTGAATTGCTTTTGGGCTTAATAACAAGGAAATCAGTCAGCGCATTTGATTCTGTAGGGAAATGCCCTCCGGTAATCACGATTGCCTCTAGTGTCGGGAATTTTTCAAAAAGATGGGAGGCTTGAGAGATTGCTTCTTGTGGGGTTTCACAGGAAGTATCGGTTAAAATTTGTAGTTCCGGCAGGTTTGGCGTAATTACAGTTGCTTTCGAAAGGACATGGTCCTGCAGTTGCTCTAAGGTGCCGGGCTGGATCAAAGAACTGCCATCAGAAGCCTTTAGTACAGGATCATAGATGATTTGACCTTTAAATCCTTGTAATGATTTTCCAATTGTTCTTGCCGCTTCCTTACTGCCGACCATCCCTATTTTAATATGGCTTATCGGTAGATCTTCAAGTACTAAGCAAATCTGCTCGTAGAGAAAATTCCCGTCAATGGCCTTGTACGACAGAACACCCTTGCTGTTTTGGGCGGTCAGGCAGGTGATGGCTGCGCATCCATAAACTTTTAGGGCTGTAAATGTCTTGAGGTCGGCTTGGATGCCGGCGCCTCCTGAAGGGTCAGAGCCGGCAATTGTCAGACATGCCTCAAGCGGTTTGTTCATTTTTGATACTTTGCAGGGTCACGCTGTAAGTCAATGCTTGTCCCGCCAGCGGATGGTTGAAATCCACGCTGATGTGTTCATCTTCAACCTTAGTCACCATGGCTGGGACTTTGTGGGTCTGCCCGTCTTTCTCCATGTCCATACCCAAGACCATACCCGGTTTGATGTTCTCCGGGTCTTTTAGCCCTTTTTTGGCGATAGTATGGATTAAGTCTGGGTCGTGACTACCATGACCTGCTTCAGAAGGGATCGTGAAGTTTTTTGTTTCTCCTTCAGTCATCCCGATTATGTTTTTCTCGAATTCAAACATTACCTGGCCTGTCCCAATTGTGAATTCGAGAGGCCCAGTTTCTTTTGATGACTCAAAAACTTCTTTGTTGTCCAGAGAGCCGTCATAAATAACAGAGACCAGGTCTCCCGGTTTTGCGCTTTTCATTCTTTTCTCCTATTTGTTGTGAAACTTTAATTTTATGTCTATGGGTGGAGTTTTATTTGCTTAAAGGCCTTTCAGCAGCTGGGTGAAATGTTGGTGGTTTTTACTAAGTTCTGTCGAAAGTTTACCTAGATTCACTGGAATAGGGGTTTCGGTAAGGGTGCGATATTTTTCGTCAATGGTATAATCTTGTACGTAGTTTTCCACTTGACTGCCATATTCAGCAATTGTCTTTTTGACCAGTGTAAACAGAGAGGTGTAAGGGAAAGGTCTAGCATAATCTTGCAGAAGGTTGTCAATGAAAGCTTTTAATTTTTGTATGTCTGCAGCTGAATTACCATAAAATATCCTGCAAGTGCAAATGGCTTTTTCTAAAATCTGTAGGAGTTCAATTTCATTAATAGCTTGTTTACCTTTTATGGACGAATACATCAACTTGATAGACCTGACCACTCCTTTTAGGCCAAAAAAGTAAGTTTTCGTTTTTTTGGCTGCGATAGTTTCTGGGTTGATGGCCGAGCCAAGTATCTTTGAATCAGCTTGAGCCTGGGCGATAAGGCTGTTTTTTAGCGATAAGTGAAAAACATTCAAATGTTCGTGTATTTTAGGGATCATGCACATGTGTTCATAAAGGGCATACTTGCCTGAAAGGCTTATGACCAATTTACAAAGTGAATTTGCCGTGGTCTTGAACTCGGTTAGCGTCATGGATATAGATTCTTGATGTCCAAGTTGTTCCAGCTTTTCTTCAAGCCTTTTTTTCTGGTTATGCTCGGAGGTGAATCTTCGTTCAACTGCAGCGATAAAGTCATAGATTTGCTGTGTGGTCAACAAGCCAATATTGACCTGACGATGGACAATTTCCTCAGCCAAGTTGGGTAATGCGCAGAGCTCAAGACCTTGAAATCGAGCCGTTAATTTTTCTCCCATCTTTTTGTAGGAGGCCAAAGTTTTTTGGTTGCTCTTGCCATCGTCATGCGGGAAAAAAAGGCGAAAGAGTGCCAATCCTTTTTCAAAAGCTCCTGTTTGTTTGGCAGCCAGAGACCAGGAAAATTTTAAAAGGTTTTGTATGGTCAGGCCTTCATTGAGCTTTTGCTTGGCTTTGCTTAAAAAATTGATTTGTTTATAAAGATGGGTGACCTCGCTTTCTAGTAGTTTATGTTTGCTAGCAAGTTTTTTGGCGGAGAGTGAGATGTCGTTAAGGTCTACCGAGCCCATAAGATCAGCCTGCAGATTCGCACCGGCATTCCCTAGGACTGCAATCTGAACGAGGATCTTTTTTGAGTCTTTTTTGCAGGAAATTATTGACGAGGATATTTGTTGAGCTGGCAGGCCGAGTGCTTTTAGCTCGACCATATGTTTCCCTATTTCCACCTTAAACCACGCGGAAACATCAGGTTTACTCATCCATCCTTTAATTTCGTTCTGATATTTTTTGAGGTTGTCGCTTAGTTCTGCAATGCCCTCTTTAATTTCTTTAAGCTTGTTCATGGTGCTAAATTAAAATCTCATGCTTGACAAAAAGGCCAGTACCGCATAATTTACGGCGTTTAGCTTGTTGTGGGTGGAGAATGGAGTAATTGCTATATATCATGAAATGCAACTAAATCAAACGATGTAATTGCAGTGTGTGAAATATTCAGAAGACAATCTTCCTGAGGTGGCTGAATGCCGCCATCCTGACAAATATTAATAATTTCTTACCTCATGCATGATTCAGTTTTGAGTAAAGATAGTAGGGAAAAGAAGGAAGAAAAGGGAAATGGTCAGATGGAGAAATTAAATTTTTCTAAAGGTAACGGGTTACTTCCTGCCATTGCTCAAGATTATGAGAGCAATGAAGTGTTGATGATGGCCTATATTAGTGAAGAGTCCTGGCAGAAAACCTTAGAGACTGGCAAGGCTACCTATTGGAGTCGTTCTAGGAACCAATTGTGGATTAAAGGCGAGTCCTCAGGGCACTACCAGGTCATTAAGGATATTCTGGTGGATTGTGATGAAGATACGGTTATCTTCAAGGTTGAACAACTTGGTAAGGCGGCTTGCCACAAAGGTTATAAAAGTTGTTTTTTTCGCAGGGTTCAGGAGGGTTCCTTTGTCGTTACCCAAAAGCCGGTTTTTGAGCCCTCGGAAGTTTATAAAAAATAATAACCATTCAGCGTGGTGCCGAAATTTAGCGAAAATGATGGTTTCGGTAAAGCTGGTATCGCCAAATATTAGAAATTTTACCTGAGCTCTTCAGAAACACTATAGAGAATATTATGAACGAATTGAAATTTGGTTTGCCAAAAGGCAGTCTGGAAAAAGCAACTATTGAACTTTTTGATAAATCCGGCTGGAAAATTAAATTATCTTCCCGCAACTATTTTCCGGAGATTGATGATCAGGAGATGTCCTGCTCCATTTGCCGGCCCCAGGAAATGTCAAGATATGTTGAAGATGGGATCTTAGATGCCGGTATCACCGGAAAAGACTGGATTCTGGAAAATGAATCAGATGTGATTGTCATAACTGATCTTGTTTATTCAAAGGTGAGTAGGAAGCCGACCAGATGGGTTCTTGCTGTTCCCGGAGATTCCCCGATAAACTGCCTGGAAGATCTGGAAGGGAAAAAGATTTCAACTGAGCTGGTTCAGTTTACCAAGAAGTATTTTGCCGAAAAAAAAATTAACGTTGATATCGAGTTCTCCTGGGGAGCGACCGAGGCAAAAGTTGTTTCTAAACTGGCTGATGCCATTGTTGAAGTTACTGAAACAGAATCAACCATTCGGGCCCATGGCCTGAAAGTTATTCATGAGCTTCTCAGCTCCAATACTCAACTCATTGCTAACAAGGCCGCCTGGAACGATCCTTGGAAGAGAGAAAAGATTGAAAATATTGCCCTGCTTCTCCAGGGTGCCTTGAGGGCCGACAACATAGTTGGTCTGAAAATGAATGTTTCCAACGATAATCTCGGAAAAATTATTGATCTGTTGCCAAGCATGAATGCACCAACGGTTGCTAATCTTTATCAGATGGATTGGTGCTCGGTGGAGACGGTTATTTCAGAGCATGAAGTCCGTGATCTTATTCCAAAATTAATCAAGGTTGGAGCTGAAGGTATCGTCGAGTATGCCTTGAACAAGGTGATTTTATGATCAATTACTCAAAAATTGAGTTTCTCATAAGTGCCTTTAGTCAGAAACAGTTGCCGGAAGCTCAGTATCCAGAAATTGCCTTTGCCGGCAGGTCGAATGTTGGCAAGTCCAGCTTGATGAACAAGCTGGTTAATAGGAGGAGTTTAGTCAAAGTAAGTTCAAGGCCCGGTAAGACCCAGAGCCTGAATTATTTTGAGGTTGATAATTCTCTGTACTTAGTGGATTTACCTGGTTATGGATATGCCAAGGTCCCAAAGGGAGTAAAAAATCTTTGGCAGGGTTTAATAGCTGCTTATATAGAGAACAGGGAGAATCTTTGCTGTGTGGTTGTTATTATCGATATTCGCCATCCTCTGAAAGCCCAGGATTTTGATCTGGTGAGCTGGTTGCAAGATATTCAGGTTCCCTTTCTACTTGTTTATACAAAGCTTGATAAAATAACCAGGAGTCAGCGCTTCAAACATGCTGCATTACTGGATGCCGGTTTAGGGATAAAAGCTGCTGACAGAGTTCTGTTTTCTGCCAAAACAGGAGAAGGCAAGGAGGAATTGACGGAGCGGCTGGAAAAATATATAAAAATGTGAAATGTTGTAACTGGTGAAATCTAAATAAGGAGAAAGTTTATGCCATCCATAAAGGATCTACCATGTTGGGAAATCATGAATTGCGGAAGCAGTAGGAGAAATTGTCCTGCCAGGAAAGATACAAAACAGGCCTGCTGGGAAATTGTCAAAGAGCTTTCTGACCATCGAACAGAATTTGATATCTGCCCTGATTGTATTGTGTATATGGTTAAAAATACAAACCTTTTCATGTCGACCCGTGAGATTAACCAGGCCAGAGAGAAGGTGCATGCCTCAAGTACCATAGAGGCGCAGATAGCGTAGACTTCGGATAGCGTAGTCTTCTAATCCGGATAAACCGGAAATAAGTGCCTTAACAGTAGAGTGTAACATGTTTATTTCAAAATACTTTTAAGCATTTCGTGTTTTTTATGGCAGAAATTCAGCGCTAAGGCACTAAACTACTTAAAAAGTGTAGCAATCCAACATGCGCTACGGAAGGGCCTTTATGGTTAAGAGAAGGCAATAATTCAGGAGGGTTTATGTCACGTTATTTTTTTATGGTTCTGCTCTTGGTGGGATTTGTTGTAGTTGCTCCCACTCCAGGCGGGGCTGCGGTTGAAAAAAATGTTGTAAATACGCTTTCGGTTCCAGGCGTTCCGGTTGACACTTCTCTTTCAGGGGACGGCAGCCTGTTTTTTGTCCTAACGGGAGAGGGGAATGTCTACATATACCAAAAAAATGGGGTATTGAAGGATGTTCTTAACGTTGACGGTTCTCCCGATATGGTCACTTCATCTCCTGATGGCAATCTTCTCTATCTAACAGACAAGGAGAGTGGTGCGGTTCAAATTGTATCCGTTGATTTTGTCCAGCAAATAGTTGTCGAAGGCAATGCTTTTAAGGGGGCAGCCGAGGCGCCGGTGGTTATTTCCGTTTTTAGTGATTTTCAATGACCTCACTGCGCAAAGGTTATGCCTTTACTTGAGCAGTTGCTCAAGCAGTATCCCCAAGAAGTTAAAGTGGTTTTTAAAAATTTCCCCCTGCGTAGTCATAAGCTTGCCAAGCCAGCGGCTGTAGCGGCCTGGGCTGCCGGGCAACAGGGGAAGTTCTGGGAGATGCACGATCTTGTTTTTGCAAACTACAATAAGCTGTCGAAGGCGAAGTTTCTGGAATTTGCAGGGCAGATTGGCTTGAATGTTGAGGAATTTAACAAGGATTTGCTCAACCCTGATGCTCTTGCCCTTATTCAGGCGGATCTGAGAAATGGTTTTGAGGCGGGGGTGCGGGGTACGCCCGCCATCTTTGTTAATGGACGACGTTTGAAAAATAGGAGTCTGCCCGGTTTTAAACAGCTGATCGATTCTGAGTTGGGGAAATAGGGAAGGCGTAGTTGGTTATCCTGAGATGGTTCTGGTGGTTATCTGAGCTACCAAAGCATAACGGACCAATTTGCCAATAAAGACAAGCAGGGAAAAAATCCCAAAATGGAGGCGCAGCGCACCGCCAATAAGGCAGAGCGGGTCTCCTACTATTGGTATCCAAGACAAAAGAAGCGACCAGATCCCGTATTTTTTGTAGATATTTTCTGCTCTGTCCTGGGCAGACTGTTTGATTTTTAGCACTTTTCTTCTTAGAAATTCAGAACCCCAAAAGCCAATCATATAAGTGGTGCATGCCCCGAGGTAATTGCCGGTAGTGGCCAGGAACACTAGCGTTTCAGGCGGCTGACCGTTTATTATCAACGCCACTAGAAGCCACTCTGAGCCAATTGGCACGAGGGTTGCTGCCAGGAAGCTGAGCAGGAATAAGGCGGGGAATCCGAGCTCAATAAGAAAATTTTCCACTTTATCTATTTAACTTTTGAGGATGAATCTACCCAGGTTTTTCCAGCATGGAAGGCATGGGCTACGGCAAAGAGCCAGGAGCCTGCCAGGATTACCAGGCTGATTATTTCCCAAAGTGAACCTCCTCCCACGCCAGCATACCGGACGCTAAGCTCTAAAAGTTGTTCAAAATTTAAGGGGGCTTTTTCAAGCTCCGGCTGAATTTTTTCCATAATAAGCGGAAGTCTCAGGACAAGGCCCAAAGCTATGCCTGCCAGGCCAAGATTTGTGGAAAGAATAAGGGCAAGACCAACGCCTTTCTTTCCTAAATATACCTGCCCAAATCCTGGGAAAATAAGTCCTGAAAGCAATGCTCCTATAATGGCTTTTTTCATTTTTTTGTTTACTCCTTATTTTTGCATGTTTAGCCAATCCATAATTGTATTATGGAAGTGTGGCCGAAATGTTCTGATCAGTTCATTCTCCCGGCTTGGATGGACTCTGTTGCTGAGCAAAACCATGACCAAATCAACTTCAGGATCTATCCAGAAAGAGGTGCCAGTGAAACCCAAATGTCCAAAGCTTCTGCTTGACATGTTTTTTCCAGCACTGGAGCCGGATGGGGATGGAGTATCAAAGCCAAGGGCCCAGGTGGTTTCAGGGATATTCTGTCTTGTGGTCATTTTTTTAAGGCTGGCTGAAGTATAGTTTGGGTGTTCGCTCCGCCCCTTCCAAACATCAAGTAGATGCAAGGCCAGGGTGAGGACCCCATGGATATCGCCAAAGAGTCCTGCATGGCCTGATACTCCACCTAGAGTGTAGCAGTTGTCATCATGGACTTCTCCTGCCAGGGTCTTTTGGCGCCAAAGGCATTTTTCGGTTGGTGCATAAATTACCTTTTGTGTGGACAGAGGTTTATTGAAAAAAAGATGATTTTCCAGGCCAAGAGGGGCCATGATCTGGTTTTTAACATATTTGTCGAACTGGCAAGCTGTCTGCTGCTCAACGATCCAGCTAAGAAATATATAACCTAGATCTGAATAAATTGTTTTACTTCCGGGGGCGTAGATCTGTTTTTCCTGTAGCAGCCAAGTGTGCAGGGATTTCGCTCTTCTTTCCGGGGAAAGATCTCGCAGCTTTTCGTAGTATGGTCGATGGGCTGCAAGTCCGGAACAGTGCCCAAGAAGCTGGGCTATGGTTATCTCTGCCAGTGGAGAAGAGATATCAGTCTGGAGGACATTGGCCAAACGGTCAGAAAGCTGTATTTTCTTTGATTGGATGAGGCATAAGATCGAAAGCAGTGTTGCAAGAGGTTTTGTCAGTGAGGCCAGGTCAAAAACAACCTCCTTGTCCATCTTGTTCTTGTTTGTGGCAGCCGTAGTTGAGGCTCTTTCTGGTTGGTAATGATTCGCATGCAATGTTCCCCGGGCTAATAAAATTTTCTCCCTTCTCTTTGGGGAGCCAAAAGATATACCAGCAACTGCTCCCGGGAATACTTTTTCTTGGATAGCTTCATCCAAGAGAGCTGTCAGTTTTTCTGCAAGGGAGGGGGGATTCATTATTGGACCATGGATGAACTATTGACGGGGAATAACAGACAAATTACATTCAATTATTTGATTACTACTTATTTACAGCCTCTATCAACCCGGGAGACAGATTCAGCTTTTTCTGCCGGGAAGCGAGGGGACTGATTTTTTTTCACAGGTTTTGGGTGAAAATTAATCTGTCTCCCGGACTTACTCGCAGAGAGCTTAGCCATCATGTTTCATACACTTCAATTCTCAAGTGCTGAGTGTATATATTCGACTTGTCTGAAAAGTTTAAACAACCAGCCAATCCGTAAATATGGGGTACCATACCATTGTCCCGAAAACAAAAAAAGTCAAAACCACTGCCCTCTTCTTATTCTAAGAGGTCCTATCGCTCTTTGGTAAACAGTGATGGTCTTATCTCATTCCACGCCCAGATGCAGGAAACAGATCTGCATATATTGGCGGAGAGAGATCTGCAATCAGAAACGGTTCACCTGATTGCTCAGTACCGAAATCAACTTGAGAATTATATTGCAAGAAACCCCAATTTTTTAGAGGCACTTTTTCCTCTGGATTGTGACTCTTTTGCGCCGCCCTTAATTAAAGAGATGCAGAAAGCAGCCTTGGCTGCGGGAGTCGGGCCCATGGCTGCTGTAGCTGGTGGAGTGGCTCAGTACGTGGGGCAGGATTTGCTGCAGGGGTATTGTCGCGAAATTATGGTGGAAAATGGAGGGGATGTTTTTCTACAGCGATCAGTTGATTGCCGAGTTGCAATTTTTGCGGGACAATCGCCCTTAAGCAACACAATTGGCATAGAAGTTAAAAAAGAAGATATGCCAATAGGGATCTGTACCTCATCGGCTACGGTAGGCCACTCCCTTAGTTTGGGTCAGGCAGACGCAGTGACAGTTGTGGCCCCGTCCGTTTGTCTTGCAGATGCTGCGGCCACAAGGCTAGGCAATGAGACTAGAGAGAATAGGCCTCTTGATGAGGTCCTTAGTATAGCTAGTCAAATTAAAGGGATCTGCGGGGTTGTTGTGGTGAGAGGTGAGGAGTTGGGTGCCTGGGGCAATGTTGCGTTGGCCAGTGTTGGTTAATACCCGTGTAAGGGAGCCCTCCAATTATTACGGGAAAAAGTGATCTTGGTGAGTTTGTCAAGTTACACCCAGAGAGTATCTCCTTTTGGGGTGTCGTTTTTTAGTGCTTCCAGTTCCGCTTCTTTTTCCTTCAACTCTTTTTGCAGTCGGATAACCTCTTCATTTGTCACCCTCAGTCGGTCAGCCAGACATTCTGCAAAGAGGCGGAAAATTGTGTAGTGGAAGATGGTGCCGCGCATGGTTTTTTTCTCGTCCAATTGCGAACAGTCAACTCCCAGAAGCATAGTTTTTGTCTGAGCCCAGACGCTTGCTGATCTGGAAGTTTTGTCAATAACACCCATCTCGCCAAAAAGGTCGCCGCCGTGCTTGAGAATCGCAAATGTTTTTTCACCTTTAACGATTTTCACCTCACCTGAGAGAAGGAAATAGGCCCACTGATCCTTGTCACCCTTTTTTATAATAGTTTCTCCTGGTTCGTATTCACGGATTTTACCTACTTCCAGGAAGGAATGAAGGTCTTCTTCTTTGAAGGCTTGAAATTTCTCAATCCTCTGAAGCAGGGCCAGGGCGTTCTTGTTTTCTGTCAGGTAGTCTGTTTCACGCATTGCTTAAAGCCTTTTCATCTTCTTGGTTATTTACGGTTGTAGTTATTTTTTCGGTATTACGCTGAATAATCACGTTGCAACTAGCAAAAGTATAAGTGCATGGGGACTTCTTGTCAAACTGTTTTGCTGTTTGAGGGGCTTCCTGCTTTTTGGGGGGGATTTTTTCTTTTTTGGGTTGATTTGTTTATCTTTTTTTTCTTTTTGTCGATATTATATTTAAATAAGCGTTGCCGAATATTTACATTTTGTTGGTTATTGTTGTTTTCCAGTGTTAGTCGAATATTTACATCGGTTTTCACTCATTTGTAATGATTTCATCGTGATGCTACTGACTTCTGGATAGATACGATTATGCGCAGAACATGGTCAAAAGACCCAAAGATTATATTGGAGACACTCAGCACCTTTATTGACACGGGGCTCCTAGTCACTCTTCCGCTAAGCAGTAATTATTCCTTGCGCACAAGAATTTTGCGGATCCATTACTACAGAAAATGGCCCTATCTTCTGATTTTGAGACCGAATGGTCTTGGAAGTTCACAAGATGTTCAATCCCTTCTTTTTAAGATGCAGGGGTTTCCTATCCTGGGGTTTACCTGTTGCATTGAAAGAGAATCTAAAAGTATTCTCGCTGTTCGCTTACCAATGAAAATATTTGAGCTTGAACTTCGCAAAAACGCCAGGGTTGAACCCCTTCAAGGCTCCATGGCCACTTTTTTTATAAAGAATAAATCAAGAGTGAGTATTTGCAACTTGGAAAACATAAGCATGGGTGGTGGAAAGCTGGTGGGGCGACCGACTCACCACATCAAAGAAAAAGATATAATCGGCCCTTGTACATTTTCTTTGGCAGGAAGGAATGCGCTGATCTTACGTGAAGTGACTGTGAACAACTCTTCTGTAGTTCGAATAGCCGATGAGGCCGGCCATTCCGGTCAGTTTGGTTTGGGGCTTAACTTTGATTTGAGTGAAGATGAACGGGATCAACTTCAGGAGCATGTCCACTTTTTACTCAGTCATTAAAAGCAAGGAAGAAGACTTCGATGACGTCATAAACGGTTGGGTCGTCCCTGTTGCTGGTAAATAGAGGCAGAGCCGCCCGGTTAGTACGCTGAATAGTTACAAAATATGTTGGCATCACTTGAGAAGGTCAGGATTCTATGATTTCTACTCACCGTTACTTGTAAATGATAGAAAGGCCGCACACTCTCTGCATACTTCCATTTTTTGGTGCCAGTCTTTTTTTGCTGCGCACTCACAAATGGTTCCATTTATAAACCAGCATAATTTCCCCGCTTGAAACTCCCAGGCCGGGCATTGTTTCTTACGGCTAGTGGGACAGTTCTTTACGGTCCAGCAGGGTTTGAGAGATGCGTTTTGGTCAGCAATGCGAGACAGTAAAAATAATACTTGCCTCTCCGCATGGGCTGGAATCCTTCTCCATCCCTGTTCATAACTGTGAAGTGTTTTAATTGAAACACCGAGAAGTTCTGCTAACGCCTTCTGAGTTTTCCCAAGCTTTTTTCTATACTTTACAAAAACTTCTTTATCCAATGTGTCACCCTGTTATTCTTTAGTTGCGGTTTCTTCTTCTAAGCCAAGAGAGGTATTTAGGCAAAAGGTTATATTAAGTCAAGATTAAAGCGATTTGTGAAAAATCAGGATTTGCTGTTTATGGCTTTTTTCCATCAGTTACGCTTGGGAGTTTACCCATGTTATGCAATTCTCGCTGAATAGTTACATCATTTTTTGTGAAATTTTCGAAAGCCATAATAATTTAATTTTAGTACTTTAATGATTATTTTTTGGATGTCTAGTGCCTATTTTTTAGGCAAGAAGGTAATTTATAGAGTTATTTGTTCAGCATCGGAAGTGGTGCTATAAAGTTTGATTAAGCGGTTTTCTAAAAAGATACCAGTACATTTTTGTACCTTAGAAATCATTTCGAAGTCTGCGCTTATCTCGTGTTTTTTATACCCCTCAAGGGGGTACTGAACTAAGTGGCAAGAAATGAAAAAAATAGATTCATTTAAAGGTGTTGCATCTACTGTTAAGGTACTTATTTCCGGTTTATCCGGATTAGATATCTAATTATGAACATGATACGTGATTTTATCACGAAAAGCTAATGGGAAAATGGCTGAATATAAAAGAGAAGATGTAGCAAAGGTTGTTCGGGGAATAAAGCAGGGGCAGATCTCGCCAATCTACTTAGTTTTTGGAGATCGTTTCCTTGGTAGACAGGCGGCTGATGAGCTTGTCCAGGGTCTTATTCCTGAGCCCCAACAGCTCAAACAAAATCTGAAATTGGTTGATGGGGATAAAGAGTTACCTTTGCAGACCTTGAACATGCTCAAGACTTATAGCCTTTTTCCTGGCTGCCAAGTGGTCAGGGTGGCAGACTCAAAGCTGTTTAACCCAAAGGAGGCGGCGAAGGCTGTTGGTGATGTTGAGGGTGAAGGACCTGGGACTGAGGAGAAGGATGTGTCCGAAATGTACATGGATACGTTTTCTGCTGGAATTCCAGAAAACAATGTCCTTATTTTATTGTCAGAAGTAGCAGATAAAAGAAAACGATTTTATAAATTTATCAAGAAAAATGGTGTTGTTCTCGATCTCTCTGTTGCCACAGGCAGCTCCCAGGCAGCCAAAAAGGATCAAGAAAAGGTCTTGCGTGAACTCGTTGGCAAAACATTGGCTGAATTTGGCAAAAAAATGGAAACGCGGGCTCTCCCTGTTTTTTTTGAAAGAGTCGGCTTTCATCCCGTGGCGGTTGTCCGAGAAGCGGAAAAACTTGCTTTGTACACCGAAGACTCAACGCTAGTCAGGTTAAACGATGTTGATGAGGTTGTGGGACGCACCCGGGAAGATGCTCTTTTTGAACTCACCGAGGCGTACAGTGATAAAAAATTGACCCAAGCCCTGATAATCATTGCCCGAATGATGGATATGGGAGTGCATCCTCTGGTTGTGGTGGCTGGCTTGCGCAATCACTTGAGAAAGCTTCTGCTGGTTTGTTCTTTCAGGAAACAAGCGCATCCCGTTTTTGTTGAGGGTATGACTTTTACAGCTTTCCAAAAAGGGTACCTTGTGCAGCTGAAAGCTGAAAAAGGAGAGCAGCTGAAAGCACTGCCAAACCACCCCTATGCACTGTTTATGATGTTTGAAAAGGCGAAAAAATATTCGGTTGCTCAGATTATGCACGCTTTGAAAAAGCTTCTAGAGGCGGAATACCGTTTGAAAAGTTCCCAACTTCCAGGGCGTTTGGTTCTGGAAAATTTTATTCTTGAAATGCTTGTGCCACCATCTACAAATGGCACCCTGGGCTCCAGGGGGTGTAGTTGATCTTTTCATAAATATGGGTTGTCCTCTTGTTTTTATGGGTGAGGACAAGATTATCAGAAAAAATGTGCACACGAACGAAAAAGTGCTTAGGTTTGGGGTCAATCAAAAAGAAATGTATCAACGGCCTTCTCCATTTCTTTTTGATTGCATCGAGTAGGGAAATAAATAGTAACTGTATTTAGGAAGGCTGTAAGTAACCACTGGCTCTGAGATGGGGTAGATCCCGAATAATTACAATAAAAATATAGCAGAGATGTAGATTAATCCATATGAGTGAACAAGATAATAAATATGACCGCCAGGGAACTGTGGTTGCTGAAAAAAAGCAAAAAATTGAAGAACCGCCATTGTACAAAGTACTACTGCACAACGATGATTATACAACGATGGAATTTGTAATTATGGTTTTACAGGCTGTTTTTAATAAAGATGCAATGGCTGCCACCGAGATCATGATGAACGTCCATAAAAAGGGCGTTGGGGTGGCCGGAATCTACACCCGCGAAATAGCGGAAACAAAAGTGGCCCTCGTTCTCGAACTTGCTAAGAAAAACCAACACCCTCTACGGTGTTCTATGGAAAAAGCGTAATGATAAACACAAAACTGGAAATTGCCTTGGTGATGGCTATCAGGGAGGCCAAAAGCAGGAATCATGAACATGTTACAGTAGAGCATATTCTGTTTGGCCTTCTCCATGATGAATTTGCTGTTCAAATTATTCGGGGTTGTGGTGGTAGTACTACAAGCCTGAAGGAGAAGATGCAGGAGTTTTTCAGTAATACCCTGCAGTCAGTTAAGGTGCTTGAGGATGGAGAGCCCTCCCAAACTGTTGCTTTTAACCGGGTGTTGCAACGAGCCATCGCCCATGTGCAAAGTTGTGGGAAAAAAGAGGTGGACTCCGGCGATGTCCTTGCTGCCATATTTTCGGAGCGTGATTCTTATGCCGTTTATTTCCTTGAGTCTGAGGGGCTTGACCGGGTGGGGATTATTAATTTTATCTCGCATGAATTGCCTGACGCAGCTAAAGTTTCGGAAGAAGATGAAAACAAAAAGGATAAGAAAGAGAAAACGGCCCTGGAGAAATATACCGTCAATTTTTCTAAAATGGCGCAGGAAGGAAAGATTGATCCACTGATTGGCAGAAAAGAAGAGCTGCAGAGAGTTATGCAGATACTCTGTAGGCGACGCAAGAACAACCCCTTGCTGGTGGGTGAGCCTGGGGTCGGGAAAACAGCGATTGCTGAGGGCTTGGCCTTGCGTGTTTATGATGGTCAGGTTCCTGAGCTGTTAGAAGATGTTGAGTTACGATTGCTTGATATGGGGGCTTTGCTTTCTGGCTCAAAATATCGGGGCGATTTTGAGGAACGCTTGAAGGGCGTCATGTCAGAAGTGAAAAAAGCCGGGAACATCATCCTTGTGATTGATGAAATCCACACGATTGTTGGGGCTGGTGCCACTGGTGGTGGCAGTATGGATGCTTCTAATTTGCTGAAGCCGTCACTGCAGGACGGATCTCTCAGGTGCATTGGTTCAACAACATATGAAGAGTATAAAAATTACGTTGAAAAAGACCGAGCTCTTTCGAGACGTTTCCAAAAAGTCGAGATTGAGGAGCCTTCGGTTGCTGAGACCGTTGCCATATTAAAGGGTCTGAAAAAGAGCTATGAAGAGCATCATGGGGTTAAGTTTTCGGCCCCTTCTTTGGAAGCGACGGCTGAACTTGCCGGTCGTTACATAAATGATCGTTTTCTACCCGACAAAGCAATTGACGTGATTGATGAAGTTGGGGCGGCATTCAGGCTGGAAGGGAAAAAGAAGAAACGAAAAGTTGTAACCGTGCGGGATGTTGAACGAGTTATCGCCAGAATGGCGAAAATTCCAGCTCAAACCTCGTCCATATCCGACATTGCCTTGTTAAAAAATATGGGGGAAGTACTCCGAAAACATATTTTTGGGCAAGATGCAGCCATTGAGGTTTTGACCACCGCAGTTAAAAGGTCCAGGGCTGGGATATCTGAGCCGGATAGTCCTACCGGGGCGTTTCTTTTTGCCGGGCCGACAGGGGTGGGGAAAACTGAAGTTGCCAAACAGCTGGCCGCCGCCTTGTCTGTTCGCTTTGAGCGTTTTGATATGAGTGAATATATGGAGAAACACGCAGTGGCTCGGTTGATTGGAGCACCTCCGGGATACGTTGGCTTTGACCAGGGAGGTTTGTTGACTGACGCAATCCGCAAGAGCCCATATTGTGTTCTTTTGCTAGATGAGATCGAAAAGGCCCACCCTGATGTGTTCAATATCCTGCTTCAGGTGATGGATAGCTCAACTCTTACTGATAATTCTGGACGGAAGGCCGATTTTCGCAATGTAATCTTGATAATGACCACCAATGCCGGGGCCAGAGAGATGAGTTCCCAGCCCATTGGTTTTACTACGGAAAAGGGTGGGCGTGATAAAAAGGCAATTGAAGGTTTTTTTGCACCTGAATTTCGTAATCGGCTTGACGCAACAATTAGCTTTAATCAGTTGGAGCTAAGCATAATTGAAAAAATTGTCGATAAAATTGTGGCAGAACTGCAGGATCAGCTTACAGGGAAATCCATCGAGATTAAACTTTCTGAAAAAGCACGTGCATGGCTTGCCAGGAAAGGATATGACCCCGATTACGGGGCTCGGCCGCTGCGCCGTTTGATCATGAAGGAAATTGGTGATGTTCTCTCAGAGGAGATTCTTTTTGGCAAACTTCAGAAGGGGGGGCTTGCGCGTGTTGGCCTTCGCAGCAATAAATTGAATTTTTCTTTTTTAGAAAAAACATGAAAAAAAAGGGTGTACATGGTATACAAACCAATTTTGGGTTGTGTTTTTTGACAATGTGCAAATATAAATAATCACTTTGTAAGTGGGCTAGCTTGTTTACCCACTCCACTTGATAAGAATGGAAGGAGAATGTTAGGGAAATGAAAAAAATTTACTATTGTTTAGGTTGTGTTGCTTTGTCTGTTGCCCTTGTGGCATGTGGTGATGATCCTCAGAAATCTGCTGTCAGCGAACCTTCTACCCAGAGTGAGATGGTTGTTGGGGCCCCGGATATGACTACTTTAGAGCAGCCCGCACTGAGCGGCAAGGTTGTTGAGGTTATGGATGCCAGCGGTTACACCTATGTTGGCATTGATGACGGTAGCGGCAGCACTCTCTGGGCGGCCATTCCGCAGACGGCATTGGAGGTAGGAGAAGAGGTTACTCTACAGGGCGGGAGTATAATGAGAGATTTTAACAGTAAAACTCTTGATCGTACTTTTGCAGAGATTATCTTCTCTTCAGGAGTTATTCGTGGAGGCAGCGATCAGCTTGTGGGGGGTGAAAGCTTTTCTGCAGCCTTGCAGGGAGAAGGTGCTATTGCCAGTGCCGCTGACTTAGCATCTTCAGGAGGAAGTGCTGGTGCAGTTGTTCCTTTTGCTGATCTGAAAATTGAAAAAGCTGCGGGTGAAAATTCACGCTCAGTTGCTGAGGTGTTTGCCCAGGCTAGCGATCTTGATCAACAAAAGATTGCTGTTAAAGCCCAGGTGGTAAAGATATCCAGAAACATTATGGGTAAAAACTGGATCCACATCCAGGATGGAACAGGAGATCCCCAGAGTAATACCCATGATCTGGTTGTTACAACTAATGGTGAAGCTGAACAGGGAGCCATTGTGACCATTGAAGGTATTGTCGCAGCAAATAAAGATTTTGGATCGGGATACAAATACGAAGTTATAATTGAAGAAGCAGTTGTTACCCAGTAGTTTTGGATTGATTAACAGAATACGGCTCCTTGAGAAATAGGAGCCGTATTTTTTTTTGTTTTCTCCTCCTGTGGGGGCTGACATGCGTATTGCCATTGTTGGACCTGGGGCCTTGGGGTGCTTTTTTGCAGCCCGTATGGCCCAGCAGCAAGACCATGAAGTGTGGCTGCTGGATCATCTAAAGGAGAGGGCTGATCTTTTAGATTCAGCGGGCCTTAAACTTATAGAAAGAGAAAAGACATTCTCTGTAAAAGTTCGGGCTGCCTTATGTCCCGAGGAAATAGGTCGGGCCGATCTCATAATTTTCTGCGTAAAGTCACACGATGTGTCTTCTGCCATCGAGCGGGTAAGGCCTTTGGCTGCAGATGACAATCTGCTTATTGCCTTTCAGAACGGTATTGCCCATCATCGTGTTTTGCAGGAAGAATATCCCGGCCCCTGGGCTTTAGGAGTTACTGCGCAAGGGGCGGCACTTGAGGGGCCAGGTATCGTTCGACATGGTGGTGACGGCGCCACGATAATCGGCTTTGCTTCACCAGAAGAGCGCTTCTTTGCTTTGCTCGAAAAATCGGCCCAAATCTTTGAAGATGCGGGGATTAACACAGAAGTGAGCAGGAAAATTCGCATCCATGTTTGGCGAAAATTTGTTGTGAATGTTGGAATAAATGCCCTTAGCGTAATTCTCAATTGTCCAAATGGCAAAATTTGCGATTCGCCTCTGGGGCGGGAGAGGTTGGCAAAAGCGGTTGCAGAGGCTGTCTTGGTTGCTTCTGCAAAAGACATAGAGGTTGGTGCAGACCCGCTTGCTATGACTGAGAATGTCTGTAAATCGACTTCGATCAATATATCATCCATGCTGCAAGATGTGAGACTGAAAAAGAAAACGGAAATTGAAGCCATAAACGGCGCTCTTGTTCGGGAGGCCAGGATGCTCGGGATTTCGGTGCCAGAAAACGAGAAGTTGGTGCGCGAGGTCAAGGCCATTGAGGCTCAGTATCTTTTCTAGCTGATCAGGAGCCCCACTCTTAAACAGTTACACTAAGGAGTTAAGGGTAGTTAAAGTCCTGTTTGATAAGGACAAATATTAAAAATGCCCCATGTTTGGGGGTAAGAGCCTTCTCAGAATTAATTTCTAAGGGACTAAAAATATTTTAAGGGAGATGTTATGAGTAGTTATCTATTTACTTCAGAGTCAGTTTCAGAAGGGCATCCGGATAAGGTTGCTGATCAGATATCAGATGCGGTGCTGGATGCTATCTTGACCCAGGATCCTGTCGCGCGTGTTGCCTGTGAGACTATGGTCACAACGGGCATGGCCATAATTGCTGGTGAAATAACCACTTCAGCCTGGGTTGATATGCCCCAGATTGTCAGGGATACTATTCAGGAGATTGGCTATAACTCTTCAGATATGGGCTTTGACTCACAATCATGTGCCGTTCTGACCTCGATTGACAAACAGTCCCCCGATATTGCCCAGGGTGTCGATGAGGGTAGTGGTGTTGATTTTGATCAGGGTGCTGGAGATCAGGGCCTGATGTTTGGCTATGCCACAGATGAAACCAGGGTTCTTATGCCCATGCCCATCACTTACGCACATCGTCTTGTCAAGAGACAGGCTGAGGTCAGGAAAGCCGGTCGTCTTCTTTGGCTTCGTCCCGATGCCAAGAGCCAGGTAACTATTGAGTATGAAAATAAAAAGCCGAAAAGGGTTGAAGCCGTGGTTCTCTCCACCCAACACAGTCCCGATGTTGATTACGAAGAATTGAAGGAAGGTGTTATGGAAGAGATTATCAAGCCGATTCTTCCCGAGAACATGGTTGATAGCAATACCAAATATTTTATCAATCCAACCGGGCGTTTTGTCATTGGCGGACCGGTGGGAGACTGCGGAGTTACGGGTCGTAAAATTATTGTTGATACCTACGGTGGCATGGGATCCCATGGTGGAGGCGCTTTTTCAGGCAAGGATCCGTCAAAAGTTGATCGCTCCTCATCATATATGGGTCGTTATGTCGCCAAAAATATAGTTGCGGCTGGATTAGCTTCCGAGGTTGAAGTGCAGATTGCTTATGCGATTGGTATTTCCAAACCTGTCTCCATTAATATTAACTCTTTTGGTACAGGAAAGGTTAGTGATGCGAAAATGATAGAGCTTGTTGGAAGGCATTTTGATCTCCGACCCAAGGCGATCGTGCAGCACCTTGATCTCCTAAGGCCTATTTATAGAAAGACTGCCGCTTACGGACATTTTGGCCGTGAAAGAGAAGAGTTCACTTGGGAAAAGACGGACAAGGCTGAAGCACTTAAAGACGACGCTGGTCTGTAGTAGGGCGATACCAGGAGCGGCAGGAATCATATTTTAGGAAGCCTAAAGGCGGAAACTGCACGGCACCCCCTGTGAGGATGTAGTTTTCGAGACACTGCCATGGGCTTTGCGATTTTTGAGAAAATAAACGAGTTATTTAAAAATAAAAGGGAAACAAGATGAGTAATTCTGTAATTGAAAGTGGTGATTATAAAGTAGCTAATTTGGATGATGCTGCCTGGGGTAAGAAAGAAGTGGCCATTGCCGAAACTGAGATGCCAGGTCTTATGGCGTTGCGCGAGGAGTATGGCAAGGAAAAACCTCTTCAAGGCGCTCGGATTGCTGGTTGCCTGCACATGACGATTCAGACGGCAGTTTTGATGGAAACTTTGGTTGAGTTGGGTGCTGAAGTGCGCTGGTCATCTTGTAATATATTTTCTACCCAGGACCATGCAGCTGCAGCCATGGTTGCTGCTGGCATTCCGACTTTCGCCTGGAAGGGAGAGAGTGAAGAGGAATTTATCTGGTGTATTGAGCAGACCATAGAAGGGCCTGACGGCTGGCGTCCAAATATGATCTTGGATGATGGTGGTGACCTCACCTTGATGATGCATGAGCGCTATCCTGAGTTGATGAAGGATATTCGCGGCATAAGTGAAGAAACAACCACTGGGGTGCACCGGCTTAATGAGATGATGCGGGATGGTACTCTTTTGGCACCGGCTTTTAACGTTAACGATTCGGTTACCAAGTCAAAGTTTGACAATCTCTATGGTTGTCGAGAATCTCTTATTGATGGGATTAAGCGCGCCACAGATGTCATGATTGCCGGCAAGATTTCTGTTGTTGGCGGTTATGGTGATGTTGGTAAGGGCTGTGCCCAGGCTCTAAAAGCTATGGGATCTACAGTTCTTGTTACTGAAATTGATCCGATCTGTGCCCTGCAAGCGGCCATGGAAGGTTATCGAGTTGTGACCATGGAAGAGGCTGCACCTCTCGGTGATATTTTTGTTACTTGTACCGGGAATTTACGTATCATTGATCGCAGCCACATGGAGAAGATGAAAGATCAGGCCATTGTCTGCAATATTGGCCATTTTGATAGTGAAATTGACATTGCCTCTATTCGGGATCTTGAGTGGGAGAATATTAAACCACAGGTAGACCATGTCATCTTCCCGGATGGGAAACGCATAATCGTGCTTGCAGAAGGACGCCTGGTTAATCTAGGCTGTGCAACAGGGCACCCTAGCTTTGTTATGAGTAATTCATTCACCAACCAGGTTATGGCTCAGCTGGAATTGTGGGACAATTCCGAGAAATATGAAAACAAGGTCTATTTCCTCCCCAAAATATTGGATGAGAAAGTTGCTATTCTTCACTTGAAAAAAATTGATGCGCACCTCACAGTTCTTTCAGATGAACAGGCCGAATATATTGGGGTTTCTAAACAAGGTCCATATAAACCAGAATATTATCGATACTAAAAACGTAAGCGCTCCATGAACACCCCGCTGCACGTGATCGAGCCCCGTGATATACAGGGGTATAATCGCGTGGCTCGATCACGCACATCGGGGTGCCCCTGAAACGCTTACGGACTCGGGGTTATGCAATCTTGGGTGTACTTAATTGATTTCTAACCTAAAAAATAGTAATACCCATAAAAAAAAGTGCTGAATATATGAAAAATATTGTTTTATTTTTTACCGTTTTTATGTCGTTATGTGGTTTTCTGGCTCCTGCCTTGTCCTATAATCAGGATGATCTGGATCAGTTGCTAAAAACCAATAGCTGTCAGGACTGCGACCTTTCTGGAGCGCTACTGGTAGATGCAAATCTTGCCAAGGCCAATTTGAAAGGGGCGGATCTTAGCGGTGCAAATCTGCGTGGAGCTCTGTTGCGAATGGCTGACTTGGCAGGGGCCTCCCTGAAGAATGCTGATCTGCGGGATACGGTTTTTGAGGCTGCCGATCTATTCCAGGCAGATCTCTCTGGGGCAAATCTTGGCAACGCTAATCTGGAAGGTGCTTGCCTTGTTGAAGCTTCGCTGCCGAAAGAAATACAACCTCCAACGGAAAACACTTTAGTCTCTCAAAAGGAGAAAGATGTTCAGCCAGGGGTTGTACCCGTGCAGCAAAAAGATATTCCTGCCCCAGTTACACCAATTCAAACTTCTTCTGCGCCCGCTCCTGTAAAGCAAACAGAAGAAGTTGTGAGTGAAAGTTCTCTGCCTCTTCAGCTTAGTAAAAAAGGGCCTGGGGCTTCTCCTGTGGAGGTGGATACGGTATCTGAAATAAAACTTATTTCCCAGGAGGAGCTTGTGGAGACTCTATTGGAAACTGGCATGTGTGTAGAGTGTGACCTGGCGGGGGTGAATTTGTCCGGGGCCAAGTTGAAAGAGGCATATCTGGAACGGGTAAATCTTGCAGGGGCTGATTTGAGCAAGGCAAATCTGAAAGACGCAAACCTGAAAGGTGCTAATCTGCAGAATGCCAATCTGCAAGGAGCAAACCTTAGAGGTGTCGATTTATATATGGCAAATCTGGCAGGAGCCGATTTTACTGGGGCCAATTTAACCGAAGCCTCAATCGATGGGGCCTATATGGCTGGTGCCCTTCTGGACGGTGCTGAAATGGACAAAGTTCAACAATAGGAGGACGTTATGCCTTACGTAAATATTAGGGTTGCTGGTCAATTAGATGCAGCGCAAAAGGAAGAAATATGCGCTGGTGTTACTGAGATCATATCCAAGGTGGCAGCTAAGCCGAAAGAGTCCGTGCTTATTTTTATTGATGAAGTTGAACATGGAAATATTTCACACGGCGGGAAACTACTCCAAAAACCTAATTGTTCAGCGTAGGCTGGAAATTACCCTTAACTCCGGGCTGTAACTGTTCAGATGTGCTTCATATCGGAGTCTCCGCTTACCTCGTTCATTTAGGGCTTCGAAGCATACTTATGCTATTCGAGAAGGCCTAAATGGGCGAAGATGGAGTGCAGCTGAACAGTTACCTAAAAACCTGCATGACTAAAAAAGAAGTAGACAGGGCAAGACTCAGCGAGATTCTGGAGCAGATAAACCTTCATGCTCATCGCTACTATGTCCTGGATGACCCAATTATTTCAGATTTTGAGTATGATGCCCTTTATCGCGAACTTCTTGAGCTTGAGGAGCGCTTTCCAGATATGGTGGCTGATGACTCCCCTAGTCGTCGGGTTGGGGGTCCTCCTCTGGTGCAGTTTGCCACTATTGAGCATAGGTTCCCAATGCTCAGTCTTGAAAATGCCTTCAACGAAAGGGAATTACTTGATTTTGAAGAGCGTCTAAAGCGGTTTCTTAAACTTTCCCATCCTATTGACTATATTGCCGAGCCAAAACTTGATGGATTGGCTGTGGAGCTTATATACGAGCATGGTGTGCTGGTTGCCGGAGCAACACGGGGTGATGGAAATGTCGGTGAGGATATTACTGATAATCTGCGTACAGTTGCCACTATCCCTCTTCGCTTAAGCGTTGCAAATCCTCCTGAACTTCTAGAAGTCCGTGGGGAGGTCTTTATGCCTTTCCTTGGTTTTCGGGAACTTAATGAGCAGAGGGCTGAAGAGGGCGAGAGCCTGTTTGCCAATCCTAGAAATGCCGCAGCCGGTTCATTGCGGCAACTAGATTCAAGAATTGCTGCAATGAGACCCTTGGATTTTTGCTGCTATGGTGTTGCTGATCCGACTTCTCTTTCCCTGCAGAGCCAGGCGGATACCTTGGCTTATTTGCAAAAGATCGGCTTTACCACAAATCCCCATGTGAAAAAATGCAGGGACGTTCAGGCGATTATCGAGCATTATCATTATCTCGTTGAAATTCGGCATCGGTTGCCCTATGACATTGATGGTATGGTGATCAAGGTTGACTCATTGGAACTACAGGCCAGGCTTGGCGCCAAGGCCAGAAGCCCGCGCTGGGCTGTGGCTATGAAATTTCCAGCCATGCAGGTTACAACAAAGCTTGAGGCGGTAGAGTTCCAGGTTGGACGGACTGGCGCAGTCACACCGGTTGCTCTTCTTGCTCCGGTTAATCTGGCTGGTGTTGTTGTGCAGCGAGCCACTCTTCATAATGAGGCTGAGATTCGTCGTAAGGACCTCCGCGTTGGAGATGAAGTTTTGGTACAGAGGGCAGGCGATGTTATCCCCGAAGTAGTAAAGGCGATAAGTGAAAAGCGCAAGGGGGATGAACGAGAGATTATCATGCCTGAAAATTGCCCGTGCTGCGGCTCATTTCTGCTCAAGGCTGAAGGTGAAGCAGTGCTTCGCTGTGTGAATCAATCCTGTGCCGCCCAGAGGGTTCGGGCAATAATTCATTATACCGGTAAGGCAGGGCTCGATATCGAGGGCTTGGGGCGAAGGGCCGTTGAGCACCTTTTTGCTGAAAATCTTATTGGCAATATAGCCGATATTTATGATTTGTCTCTCCTTGATCTTGCTGTACTTGATGGTTGGGGCGAAAAATCGGCAAAAAATGTTTTGCAGGCGATTCAACAGAGTTTGACAATTAGTTTGGGCAAGTTTATTGCCGCCCTCGGCATTCGCTATGTCGGCGAAGTGACGGCCCAGCTCTTGGAGGGGCATTTTGGCAGCCTTGATAATATTATGAAGGCAGGTGAGCAGGATTTTCTTGAGATTGAAGGTGTAGGAAAACAGGTGGCTTCTAGCCTGACAGCTTATTTCAAAAATACCCAGGAGAGGGAAGTTATCGTAAAAATCCGAGAACATGGGCTGACTTTTACAGCGACAGCCAATGAGGATCTTGTTGGTAATTGTGCTGCCTGTGTTTTCCTGTTTACCGGGACCTTGACTTCGCTTTCACGAAATGAAGCTAAAGCGAGAGTGAAGGAGGCGGGCGGCAGGGTCGCATCATCAATGAGCAAAAAAGTGACCCATGTTGTGGCCGGTGAGAAGGCCGGCGCTAAGTTGAAAAAAGCAGAGGAGATTGGCGCCATGATTCTCAGTGAGAGTGAATTTACTCATATGCTATCAGGAGAGTGAGCAATGTCCTTAGAGCGGGTTAATGTTGTGGTGCAAGGTAAGGTCCAAGGTGTTTTTTTTCGAGCCTATACAAAAGATGAAGCTGAGGCTTTTTGCTTGCGTGGATGGGTTAGGAATCGTCCTGATGGTTCGGTGGAGGCTGAAATAGAAGGAGAGGGGAGGGATGTTCGCAAAATGATCTCCTGGTTCCATAAAGGTTCGCCCCAGTCCCAGGTCCTAAAAGTGACTGTTTCTTCTTGCGAACTCGTAAGTAGTGAAAACAATTTTGTTATTAGATATTGAAAGACGCATTGAGGAGCTTAGGTCTGCTTTTTTCAATTCTGCTCCAGGTGGTGAATTTCTGTTTTTCATCATTTAAATTTCGCAATTATATATTTGTGCTTTTGTAATATTACGCTTATCTCCGGCTTGGCCGGGTTATGGTCTTTTAAGGAAGAAGAAAAATGTCTAAAAAATCCTGTGTGCTTATTGTTTGCCCTGAATGTGGCAATGATACAGATTTTGTAGAAGTGGCAGATGATGTCATTATTACAACACGATATGTACAAAATAACGACAGTAGTTTTACTCAAGAGGATGATGAGTCTCAGGTTCTAGGTGAGATAAAATTCTATTGCGGTGAGTGCAACGCTGATCTGTCATCTTTTCATCAACGATTCCTGGCGATGCTTTTCTAATGACTAAAGATCCTGTTATTGTCTACGACAACAGTACCCTTCGGGAAACCTATCACGAGCTGCAATCGGGTGATCTTGTGGTGGGGCGGGTAAGTTGTCAGCCCGCCGAAGAGTATATCCTGTTTGACCTCGCAGACAGGGGAGTGCATATGGTGCCATCGGCTCTTTCTCAACTCGTCTGTCGTTCAAAGGTGTTCCAGACTACTCTCTTTTCTGCTTGGATGCTTCCTGGCACTGTGGCAGTGCATGATGTACATCAGTTGCAAAAAGTGATGCAGACTATGGGGGAGAATGAATCAGGGTTTATTACTAAACTTGATCGTAAAAATGCCGGCATGGGTGTCTTTCGCTGGCCTTCTTTGGAGGATATATTTAACCAGGTATCCTTGGGTGTACTGCCGTTCCCCTTTGTGATCCAGAAATTTGTTCCTGAATGTAGTGATATACGGGTTGTCGTTCTGGGCGATTTTGTCGAGTCGTATTGGCGAAAGAACGATACTAGTTTTCGTAATAATCTGCACTTCGGTGGTACTAGTAAGAGTTGTGAGCTGACCGCCAAGCAAAGGTCAATTTGTCAGGATGTTATGGCTCGGGGCAAATTCCCTTACGCGCACCTGGACCTTATGGTAACCAAGGAGGGGGAAACGTTTCTGACGGAGATTAATCTCCGGGGAGGGATAAAAGGGGCCCAGATAGGGAGTGCTGACTATCGAAAGAAAATCGAGGCCATCCATGCAAACATGGTGGCTGAATACACTGCTTAGTATATTTTATATTCAATAAGGCATAAAAAAAACCGCTCAAAAAAGAGCGGTTTTTTTTATATCTGTAGATAATCTTAAAAAAAGATTATACACAACCGGTTGGTTTTGGAAGACCAGCCATTTTACAAGCGCCTTTACCTGGTCCTGATGGGAATAATTCATATATTCTTTTCAGTGGGAAACCAGTGGTTTTGGAAAGAATACGAACCATAGGAGCGATACCGTTCTTTTTGTAGTACTCTTGAAGGGTGTCAATTACCTTGTTGTGCTCATCGGTAAGATCGCCAATTCCTTCTGAAGCTTTAACATACTCAACCCAACCTTGGTCCCATTCTTCCATGCCTTTGGTTAGAAAGCCGTCTTCATCTACGTTGTAGGTTTTGCCATTGTGATCGATTGTGGCCATGATGTTCTCCTCCGAATTATTTTTAATATAAGGGTTTACTGAATTCTCATTCATTAATAGTAAAGAAACTTGATACTATATGGTAATTTTTTTGTCAAGTTTCAAAGGGGAAAAATAAAAAAATAATTGTATACTGTTTATGGGGCTTAATCTAAGGGTGTTGCAGTGGCTGGTGTTTTTTAGTGTTATATCAATCCGTTATGTAAGTGCTACATTGTAGCATTGCCGTGATGTCTTTAACTTTTTGTTACAAAATTAGCTCCTTAAGGCCAGAGCATATATTTTCATAAAACACTTTTCCAAACCCTCAATATAAAATCAGCGCAGTTATCTTTTTAGAAGAGTATCTCCTGTGTTGTTTTTGTCAAGCTGGGCCGGGTAGTCTGCAACATAATGCAGGCCTCTTGATTCCTTACGCATGAGGGCTGATTTGACAATCAGTTGTGCTACTTGAACAATATTACGCAGTTCGATAAGATCAGAGGTGAGTAGGTAGTCGTGGTAGTGCTGCTCTACCTCTTTTATAATAGGGGCAAGCCGCTCTTGGACGAGGAGAAGGCGTTTTGTGCTCCGCACTATTCCCACATAGTTCCACATCAATCGCCTGACTTGATCCCAAGTGTGAGTGATAAGAATGCACTCCTCAAGTCTCTCGGCTTTGCCTGATGACCACGGTGGTAGCGAGGCTGCCTTTTCTGTTTTAAGTTTACGCCAATCTTCACGACACTGTAAAAATGCCTGATGTGCGAAAACTACCGCCTCAAGCAGTGAGTTGCTCGCAAGTCGGTTGCCGCCGTGAAGACCAGTACAGGCAGTTTCTCCAAAGGCATAAAGATTTGATATGGTGGTTCTGCCCGTCTTATCAGTTATTACGCCGCCGCACATATAATGGGCCGCCGGCACTACGGGTATTGGTTCCTTGGTTATATCGAGGCCGTAGGAAAGACAGGTCTTGTAGATATTTGGAAAGCGCTTCTTGATAAAGTCTGCGGGCTTGTGGCTGATGTCAAGGTAGACTGAGTCGTCACCGCTTGCTTTCATTTCCGTATCAATTGCCCTGGCGACCATGTCTCTGGTGGCAAGATCTCCTCTGGCATCATATTTGAGCATAAAGGCGTTGCCTTTTTCATCGATGAGGCGTCCTCCCTCTCCCCTTACGGCTTCCGAAATAAGAAAATTTTTAGCCTTGGGATGATACAGGCAGGTGGGGTGAAACTGAACAAATTCCAGATTTCCGATAGTGGCTCCAGCTCGGTAGGCCATGGCAATGCCGTCACCTGTGGCAATATCAGGATTGGTGGTGTACAGGTACACTTTGCCAGCACCGCCAGAGCATAAAATGGTTGTTTTGGCCTGTACGGTATCAATTGAACCCGTGTTGCAGTCTAAAACGTAAGCGCCAAGGCAGCTGTCTTTTTCTTCCTTTTTTACCTGTCGCTCAACTTTTGAGGCTATTAGGAGATCAACAGCCATATGGTCTTCAAGGATAGAGATATTAGGAGTGAGTGCTGCCTGGGTGAGCAGAGCGGTTTCAATTTCATGCCCGGTCAGATCGCAGGCATGTGCAATTCTTCTGGCCGAGTGCCCACCTTCTTTGCCTAGGTCAAGGTGGGTCGGGTCATTTTCTTGCTGGTTAAAAGAAACCCCAAGTGCAATGAGTTCCTTTATGCGTTCAGGGCCGTTGTTGACCACCATGGAAACCACGTCTTTGTGGCATAACCCGGCGCCGGCGCTTAAGGTGTCTTCTATGTGCATTTCAAAGGAATCATTTTCGGCAAGAACAGCAGCAATTCCTCCTTGGGCAAGGTTTGTCGCCGTGTCTATTTTTGATTTTTTGGTGATAAGAACAACATCTCCCAAAGTAGCAGCTTTGAGAGCGAAGGAAAGGCCCGCAATGCCGCTACCTATTATCAGAAAATCGGTTGATTTTTCCATGATATGATTTCCTTTGAAATTTTAATTATACCTTTTATACTACGGTTCTTGATTGTGCTTGAACTGGCCTGTCGCAATTGTTTTTCCTCTACGCTTATCTCCGGTTCATCTGGGCTAGACTCTTGTTTGGTCAGCGATAAATTAAGGACACCCAAGATTGCTACCTCCGAGTCCGTAAGCGTTTCAGGGGCACCCCGATGTGCGTGATCGAGCCACGCGATTACACCCCTGTATATCACGGGGTTCGATCACGTGCAGCGGGGTGTTCATGGAGCGCTTACCTTGTTTGTAAACTTTTTGGTACTATAAATATGGCTAAATTAAAACTTATTATTTTTGACTGTGACGGTGTCATGTTTGACTCAATTGAGGCAAACCGGAATTATTATAATCATATTCTTGCTGCCTTTGGGCATCCGAAAATGGATGAAGAGGAACTTCAATATGTCCATGTTCATCACGTGTTTGATTCTGTTCGCTTTATTTTTCGGAAATATCCAGAAGATTACGAAAAAGCAGATCTCCATAGGCAAACAGTTGATTATACCCCGTACTTGAAATATATGCGCATTGAACCAGACCTGGTTGAGTTTCTTGAATATCTTAGGCCGACTTACAGAACCGCAATCAGCACCAACCGTTCAACAACAATGTCGGGTTTGTTGCGTATCTTCAAGCTTGATGATTATTTTGAGCAGGTGGTTACTTCAATGGATGTGGTAAACTCAAAACCCCACCCTGAGGCGCTGTATAAGATATTGGATAACTTTCAAATGAAAGCTGATGAGGCTATCTATATTGGTGATTCTCATATTGATAGAGAACACTCGGCCTCGGCAGGCATGCGGTTTATTGCTTTTAAGAACCCTTCGTTAGATGCTGATTACCATGTGAGCAGTTTCATGGAAATCAACGGGTTGGGAATCTTCTGAAATTCCTTTAAAAATAAGAATATATCGTGTAGTACTGTCAATCATCTAGCAGAGTGAGACTATGTATCCACTGTAAATAATTTCTTTTTTTTATTATTTAATATCTCTGCATCAGTTCGATCGGTAAAGAAAACCATAAAACATATAAAGAGGAAATTAATGATATGAAAAAGGTTATCAGAAAATCAGCAGCTTTAATTACTTCTCTGGCAGTAAGCGTAGTTATGGTGTCTACCTCTCATGGAGGTATTATTGAAGGATGGGATCAGACTAATGTTGAAACCGATGCCGAGCCTGGCGACGGCTATGTTGTTGCTGAAACATATTACAGTACTATAAATACCAGTGTTGCCGATGGCGCCTCAACAACAAACGGAGTTATCGCCTGGAAGCATGGAGATGTGCAACCTCCAGGGCTTAAGGTGGTCAATGGCGATGACGTGGATGGCACAAACTGTTTGATGACCACCGGTTATAATCCCACTGACTTATCGGACAAACAGTGTTCCGATCCTTTGCAGTCTAGCAAGCGTTTTAAGTTGAAAAGTACGGCCAATGCTCCTCTGGATCTAAGTTTTGATGTGTCGACTGGGGATACTACCTCTTACCGATTGTTTCAGAAATGGACTAATGGCACACCTGATACCACCTGGAGCGGTTTTACTATTGAGCTTGGTTATATGCTAGGAGGTGTGTTTACACCTTCTGAAGATGGTGATGGACTTGGTTTCTCCGATACCAGGGGGAATTATTTTGACTCAACCACCTCTTATCAGCAAAAAGAGGATGCCCTGGCAGCCCTATTTGCCGATGGCCTGGCAGGGCCGATAGACAAGTACCATCCTGATCCTGGTTACTTCAATATTGATACACGAATGAGTTTTTCTCTGACCGCCACCGAAGATAAAATCTCCAGCGACGGGGTGTCTGCCAGTTATTCTGATGTCTTTGGTGAATGGATAAACGCCGCCGACGTACCTATTGCCATCTTCTATGACGACGATGGGGATCTGGGCACCGATAATATCCTGATGGCCAACTGTGCCGAGTCTGCTGTTTATATGATCAGAACCGGTAGCCATAGTGGAATAGATGATATGACTGGTTTTACCTGTGACGGTCAGTGGGTAACCTTCCGATCTTATCCTGGTCTGGCTTGTGGTGATGCACCTTGTATCCCAGACGGAGTACCTATGGCAATTGAACTTGCCGATCTTACTGCCGGCGATGTCCATAAAAGTATTGAGTTAGCCGCCGACTCAAGCGATGCCAATCCGTTCTATATGGATTATGTTGAGGATGCCGCTAATCTTGGTTTTAACATGTGGATCACTTTAGATGAGAATTTTGCTGAGAGCAGTTTCACTGTGCGCTACACCCCTGCTCCTTCAGTTACGACTACCCCGCCGGCTGATGATCCGCTGCCTGTAGAAGAGAATGAAATCTGCGATGACGGTATTGACAATGACGGCGACGGCCAGACTGACTGTGCTGATCCAGACTGTGCCGGAGTTGCTGTCGTTGATGGAACCTGCGGCCCTGAAGGTAGGACTGATACCTGCTCCGACTTTTTCGATAATGACGGTGATGGTCAAGTTGACTGCACAGATTCCGGTTGCAATAAAAACAAATCCTGTCGTGACTAAATTCTTTTAATATCTTTTAAAACAAAGGCCGGAACTCCATACTTGGGGTCTCGGCCTTTATTAGTTTATTACGACACTTTTTCTTAATCCCCCCCCCAAAAAAAAATAGCCTAAAACATAATCACCATCCTGCTAGACAATTTTTTCCTCCCAGACAGAGCGCCGTGGCCGCAAGACCAAGATTGTCGATTTGGAATAAAAAAATGTGCATGCTTATCCATAAAAGTTCATGCATAAGATTAATCGCATAATAGCGATATCACTGCTGCTGATTGCTGGTAAAAGAATAGGCGTGGGAGTCAGGAAATCACCCCTGTAATTGTTGGCAGAAAATATCTTTACCGTGACCTATCTCCTTCCAAATCACCATTCAACTAAATAATCACTACGCTTATCCCCATTAATTGCAGTTTCAAAATTAATCATTATTATCATTCGTGGTACCACAATGTAATATTCGTTTCGCGGCTATTTTTTTGTTGACATATCAAGTTTGCAGTGTAAATGTGTACCACAAGGTGGCACTTCTGGCGACCCGCTTTCGTTTGGACATAATTGGATGAAACATAATAACTTTCGTTGATTACAACCATTATGTTTAAACGACACGGTTCTTGAGAGTAGCTTACTTCATAAAATGTTCCATTTTTTATTAAAAACTGAAGTAAATTCAAACAAGGAGAGACTAGATGGGAAAGGATGAAAAAATCGAAAAAAAAGGTGTATCTCGGCGTCAAGTCATGGCTGGTGCAGGCATGTTTGCAGCAACTGCGGCTCTCGCCAACTTTGGCGGTCTGATTAAAAATGCTGAAGCCACAGGCGGTTCAACTGAAAACTGGCCATGGCCTTATAAAAAATTGGACCCTGCAAAAACCGCAGAGATTGCCTACAAGGAATGGTATCGTGTCTTCTGTGGGGCTGCTGTTATTAACAGCGTAGTCGGGCAGCTGCGAGAAAAGGTTGGCGAACCCTATACTTCTTTTCCTGCTGATGCCTTTGTTTTCCTGGAAGGCGGTCAGGTAGGTTGGGGCACAATCTGCGGCTCTTCTGCTGGTGCTAATATTGTTGCGAATCTGATCATAGGCCCGCGTGTTGCCGGTGCCCATGAGGGGCATGAGATCTCCAAAGATCTTATGCAGTGGTACTCCGAAACAGCTTTACCGACTTTTACCCCCAAGAACCCGAAGATCACCGCTCATCTGCCCACTACCATTAGTGAGTCACCCCTCTGCCACATATCAGTCGGCAAATGGATGAAAGAAGCAAACAAACCTTTGAAGAGTCCGGAAAGAAAAGATCGTTGTGCTCGGGTTGCAGCCAGCACCGCTTATCGCTTGGTTGAACTGCTGAACGAATGGCATGATGGAGACTACGAGTCCAGCAGTGATTTCTCCGCCGCCAGTGAACACGGGATTACCGGTCAGTTTAACTGTATGGAATGCCACGGCGCTGACGTACCCGAGCCCCCCCAAGCGTAATCCTCTTTGAATGGCAAATTGTAAAGGGGAGATAATCTTGTCAGAAAAAGGCAAAGCCGCATATAAACAGATATTACGGGTCAGATAGTATGGCCCGTAATATCATCTTTCCTTCCCAAAGAGAAAAATCTTTGCCCCTCTGCCCCTCACTCAGGTTTTGCATGGCATGATGGGCTCGCTGCGTCTTGCAGGATGAGTATGGCAAGCCGATTGAACATGAGTTGCAGCATAAATTATTAAATATCTATAACGGAGAAGCCATATGTTTGGACTGGGAATGCAGGAACTGATTATCATTATGGGAATTGCCTTTCTCTTCTTTGGCGGCAAGAAACTGCCAGAGATTGGTGCTGGACTAGGGCAGGGGATTGCATCCTTTAAAAATGGTCTCAACGAAAAAGAGTCCGGCCCTGAAAAAATTAAGGGTGGAGATCAGGTAGAGATGGAAAAAACAGGTGATTCCGCTTGATTACTTTGCCTGGGTAAATTTGTCTTGAGGCTTTTTCTCCCACCGACCATCAGTCGGTTTTTCACCGGTTATTCCAGCTCACTCATATTGGAGGTCACGACCGCCTCTTTCATCTGCAATTAAGATTAGGCTTGACTTATTGATATTTATTTCATGACACAAAATGTCAATAAAATCAAAATGTTAAGCCTGCTTCTCCCCCTCCCCTTAAAAGCTATCACATGTAATATGGCAATGCGGGCGGCTGAAGCCTCCAGTAATACGGCTGAGTTGATTGAGGGAATAGTAAGCCGAATTAAGGAGAGTGTGCAGCTGGTTGCAAAGACCAATAACGATTTTGCCGAAGTGGCAGATTCCACCAGCAAAGTTTCGGTGTTGATGAAAGAGGTAAGCAATGCCACAGTTCAGCAGTCTGACGGAATTGCCCAGATCAACAAGGCCCTGTTGGAGATGGATACAATGGTGCAGAATATCGCGGCCAGCGCTGAGGAGTCCGCCAGCGCTTCAGGGCAGATGAGTGCCCAGACCGACCAGATGAAAGAAGTTGTTGATGACATGTCAATTATGATCTACGGGCAAACAGCTAGCAGCGACAGGCAGTCCCCGTCGGGCAATAGGCCTAAGAATAGAGATCAGATGGCTCTGTTGCAATAGCTTTATTACAAGCCGTTTTTGGTTCTTATAGGCAGGATGGAGGTTTTCTCCATCCTGCCTTTTTTTGTAACTACCCAGCGTTGCTTCTAAGTGAATGTGAAATTGTCTGCGAAAGCGAATGAATATTTTCTCTGGTTTTTGGTCTTTATGATGCCAAATTAAAAAGCTTTCTATTTATGAAAACCGACAATCTGTTACCTGTTAGTTTGCTTGGCAGCTCGAAAAGGCGATCAGTTTGATCCAGAAATGAGCATGGCATTTTTAAAGTTTTGCTATCTTTTTTGTTAAAGTTAATCCATAGTTTACCGATGCTATAGTGAAATAAGAAAGCTAAGAAATTTTAAAAAAAATTTTAAATTAGGTGGTAAAATGAAAAATCTAGCCCTGCTGTTTTCTAGTATTTTATGTCTCCTTGTAGTTTCCTTGGCCTCGACCGCCCAATCTTCTGTCAATTCCATCTCCGGCAAACCCGCTCTGGTTCCGGATGAAATTGTGGTCATCTTCGACAAGTCTATGGGGGACAGTGAGAAGAAGGCGGTCAAAGATAAATATGGCATGCAGCTGAAAGCAAAGAGCGCAAAGGCCCGGGCCTTTTCAGTATATAAGCATAAAAGTCCAAAGGCGATCATAGAAAAACTTGAAAAGGAGAAAGGAGTCGTTTCGGCGCAGCAGAATGCTTATGCATATATGTTCGCAACCCCTGATGACCCCTATTATTCACCGTATCAATGGCACTTGACCAGAATAGGACTTGAAGGTGCCTGGGAGACTTCAATTGGTACAGGTGTAGTTGTTGCGATTATTGATACCGGTGTCAGACAGAGTCTTGAAGACCTTGCCGGGACGGCTTTTGAACTAGGTTATGACTTTGTCAATAATGACAGTGATCCTAGCGATGACGAGGGTCATGGCTCTCATGTGGCCGGCACAGTTGCACAAACAACAAATAACCAAACTGGCTGCGCCGGTGTAGCTTATGGCAGCACAATTATGCCAATAAAGGTTCTTGATAGTCGTGGAAGCGGCACCTATACCGCTATTGTAAACGGCATTAATTATGCGGTTGATAATGGTGCGGATGTGATAAATCTGAGTCTGGGTGGATCTGGATCTCTTGATATTTTGGAAAATGCGGTTAACTACGCCTGGGCCAACGGGGTTGTTGTCGTTTGTGCCGCTGGCAACGAGAGCTCAAGCGCTCCATTTTATCCGGCCGCCTATGAGAATGCAATTTCTGTTACAGCCACTGGCGGCAATGACGCTCTGGCATCATATTCAAATTACGGTTCTAGCGTCGATATTTCCGCCCCTGGTGGAGACTATGGCGATTATAACGGCGATACATATGATGATCTGATTCTGCAGAACACCTTTTCCGGAAGCACTGAGGGGTATTATTTCAATATGGGCACCTCCATGGCATCTCCGCATGTGGCAGGAGTTGCAGCTCTAGTAAAAGCGGCGAATGGGTCACTTTCAAACATCGATATCAGAAACTTACTAGAGACAACGGCTGAGGAACTCGGACCTGACGGATGGGATGACTCTTTCGGGCATGGTCTGGTTGATGCCTCTGCCGCTGTCCATGCAGCTGCTAGTATAGTTCCTGCAAATATACCGCCTGTTGCCAGCTTTACCTATACTGTAAACTATCCCATAGTTGATTTTATTGATAGCAGTGATGATGCGGATGGTTCAATAGCTTCATGGGCTTGGAATTTCGGTGATAATACTGCAACATCTATCTCAACTAATCCTAGCCACGAATATAGCGCCGCCGGTACTTATAGGGTTACCCTTACCGTTACAGATGATGAGGGTGCGTCTTCTGGCCTTGTCTCGCAGGATGTTACGGTAACTGATCCTGCCGATCTGGCTCTCATGCATGTTGATGATATAAGGATGCTTGTTTCCAGGTTGGGACGTAAATATCTCTGCACAGCAACTATCACGGTTGAAGATGCGAATGGAAATGCTGTGTCTGGCGCAACTGTGGCTGCTGATTGGTCCGGGGCTTTTACAGGTGCGGTTTCTGGCGATACAGGGGCTGACGGTACAGTGACATTTGTCTCTCCAAGAGTGAAATCAACCGATTCATTTACCCTTACAGTGACAGGAGTTTCTCATTCATCACTCCAGTATGATTCTAGCATTGGGGTGCCTACTGCTACTGCTTCTTATTAAAAGCACTCCTAAAACTAAGAAACAAAAAAAGGCGACTATTCGGCTGCTGCGGTGCAGTTGAATAGTTGCCTTTTTGTTAATCATGCATGACCCATCCCGCGCAGTAGGGAAGGAAGGGGGACGTCTTTAATAAAGTAAATAACTCTATTCAAGCATATGAAAACTTAGTTTAACTGCTATCTGTTCACTCTTACTGCCAGAAAGCTAACTCCCGGTGAACTTATCTCGACTTGTTCGTAAACACTTTTTCAAAGAAAATCCCAATTATTACAGCCCAGAGCGTAATAAACAGTGCGCTGCCATGAGCGCCCGAAGAAGATGAAGCAGCAGTTGATTTTCCAGTCTAAAGGAAGTCCGATTCTTGTTGTTCCTAAAACTTATACTGAACACCAGTGGAATAGAAAATAACTTCCTTTTCGTATCCATTTGTTAAACCTGTGGCGTCAAGATAAGAATCATCATCATAGGTGGCTATTCCAACCGCAATATTAATTTCAAGATTGTCATTGAAAGCATAAGCAAATCCCGTCCCGAATGAAGTTGCATCGAGTTTTGGAGATTCCTTAATGGTGTCTTCGGCATCTATGCCTGTTTCGGTAAGCATATATCCAATACTTCCACGAAGTTTTTCGTTAAAGGCGTACTCAAAAGATATGCCAACATCATAGCCATTATCAACGTCATTCTCATCACCAGCCCAATTTGCATCCTCTTGGAAATAGTATGTTAAATTGGTATCCACTTTTAAAGTAGGGGTCAGTTGGTAGGATGCACCCAAGCCAAGAAGAGCAGGTAAGTCACGTCGTTCTTTCATTGAATCGGTGATTTCCTGCCCAGCTAGAAGAGCCCCACCTATGATGTTCGTTGCTGAATTAATAGTATACTTATAATCAAGCCTAGTTTTCATCTCATAGCGGGCGGCCAAATTAAGTTCCTTAATCGGTCTGTAATTCAAGCCAAATATGCCAGCCCAACCACTTGCCTCAGCCTCATAATCAACCACGACGGGAACAGGATTTACCCCGTTATGCGTAATGAAATTCATTTTATTACTCTTATCTGACTTTATATGCCTAGCTCCAACAGAAACAGAAACTTTTTCACATACTTGATAGGCAGCACCGACCGTGACACCGATAGCTACAGATTCAGCCTCAACCTTTGGAGATTGGACTGGAACAACCGCAGCCCCAAGTATTCTGTTGACAACCTGCACAGTCGCACTTCCTTGATCGAAAACTACCTCCCCTCCTCCTGAAGGGACCGTAAGCGCAGTATAAACAGACCACCTATCTTTTTTATACAAACCGAAAAGACCTGGGATTATTGAAGGCTCATCCTGGGAAACAGTACCATCCTGACCATTTGCAGTCCCGCTGATCTTATTCTTATAGTCTTTGTCAAGATACTGCAATGACAGGTTGATATAAGACCCGTCTTCCATCTGCACAGTTCCCGCTGGGTTATAAACAACTGCATCGGCAGAATCAGTTGCAGCATTTCTGTTAAAAGTTCGAATATATTCAGCGCTGAAATTATGTAGATTATCCACGCCTCCAGCAAAAATAGGTCCGGCCCCGGTTAATTGCAAAAATGCCACCCCAGATGCCACCAAAATTCGTTTTTTCATTTTGCTCCTCTTGTAATTTTGATTATTTATACATCACTTTTCAAGTTTCCAATTTAAAAGCTCAATTATACAAATACCTTTTAATCTTATGGGTTGCCGTTTTCACAAAAGGCTCCATCCGTTCAATAACTTCCTGGAGTTTTGAATAAGTTGGCAACTGTTCATTAACCGTCTTCTTAATATCTTTGAGGATATGCTGGATATACTCTTTCTGTTTTTCCCGCTTATGGCCGGTCTCCTTGTCAACCAGGTCGTAATCAAGATAGACCCTTGCTTCAAGCCTGCCGTTATTATCAACAACCAGTGAGTCTACTACCTGGACAAACGAGTTGATCTTCTCCTCAATTGCTTCAGGGTAAATATTTTCTCCATGTGCCAGAACAATAACACTTTTTGAACGCCCTTTTATTTGCAAGTTGTTGTTCGTATCGAAACAGCCTAAATCGCCTGTCGCGAGCCATCCATCAGGATCTATTGTCTCTTTGGTCGCTTCTTTATTATTATAATATCCCTTCATGATATTTGGGCCACGTGCCTGGATCTCTCCAATACCACTAACAGGGTCTGGGTCCACAATCTTTACTTCAACATTTGGTACTACTTTACCGACAGAACCTATATTGATTGTCGGGTCATTTTGGGGGCCGCCGGCAAGGATAGGAGACGTTTCGGTGAGTCCATAGCCAATAAGATACGGAAAGTCTGCTTCTTTTAGAAAATTTTCCGCTTGACAGTTAATTGCTGCGCCACCAATCGCCAGGACCTTGATATTGCCGCCGAAAAAGGTAAGCAGCTTGGCCCCTATCTTTTTCATTATTTTTTTTCTCATCCACGGTACTTTGACAGCATATTTTAGAGCAACACTATCGTTTATGGCACCCATAACTCGTTTTTTATAGATTTTCTCCATGACCATGGGCACAACACACATTGCGGTAGGTTTTTCTTCCTTACATATTTTTTCAAGAATAGACGGTGTCGGCGGTTTGCCTGCAAAGACAATCCTGGCGCCGTTTGTTAAAGGCAGGATAAAGCCAACTGTAAACTCATAGGTGTGTGACATTGGCAAAATGGAAAGAAAAGACCACTCTTTGGTTATCTCAATAAGGACCTGTGCTGAAACAACATTAGAACAAATGTTTTTATGGGTGAGCATTACCGCCTTGGAGTGCCCAGAGGTTCCGGATGTGTATATAATTGCAAGAAGATCTTCCTCTTTAACTTGTATTTGTTTGACCTCTTCGATCTTTTTATCAGGTAATTGCCCTGCTTTCTCAAAAAGCGTTGAAAATTTTTCATGATTATCTATATGTTTGAAGTCGCTGTCATCAAGAGAAAATACCCTTTCTATCTTATGCCCTTCCAACTCATATATTTTTTCGATATGTTTTTGGGTTGTGAAAAGAAACTTCACCTTTGCTTCAGCAATTATGTGCCGCACGTCAGCTTCCGGGAAATCTGGCAGAATCGGCACAACAATAGCTCCGCATCTGACGGCTGCTAGATAGGCAATTGCCCATGCAGGAGAATTTTCAGCAAGAATTGCAATTTTATCTTTCTTTTTGAGCCCGAAACTCTTCAAGAGGGCGGCCACTTGAAAGAGTTTCACCCCCAATTCGTTGAACGTAATGGGCTTTTCAAAGGCAAGGCTGAGTGCCGGACGATCTCCGTACTTTTGGATACTCTTATCTATCGCAGCATTTATCGTTTGTTTCATTTTGTCATCAGACATAAGAGAGTTCCGTTTAATAAAAAATTAGGGGATAACACCGAGCATTTGCAAAATGGCCTAACACCGTTATTACGCCATGCTTTTAGGTGGAATCTATACTAGGAAATCGGTGGAAACACATGGATACCCGACAAAAAAACTCGGAGATTACAGCATTTTGCAAGTGGTGCCATTGTCAATCAGAATACACCATCAAAAGAGCAGAGATAAAATTTTCAGCCTTTAGAGGTGCATTCAATTCAGAGTTTTTATGGTATTTAAAAAAGTGGTCAAAACTATTATTTTTACTAAATTAATTCAGGGTATTACTGGGTGACCCTTTGCTCCTATTTAGTCCAGACCTTAGGCTATCTCAACCAATTCTATATCAAATAAAAGGTCCTTGCCTGCAAGTGGAGGGTTTGCATCTAAGGTAACAATAGTGTCGTTCATCTTGGTAACTGCTACAGTTACTTCCTGTCCATCTGGTTGGGTGAGCTGAATTTTTTGGCCAATTTCCGGAATAATCTCTGGAGGAAACTGCTCATGTCCAACTTCCATGAGCAGTTCTTTTTGATGGGGGCCATAGGCCTTCTCAGCAGGGATGGTGGTGGACTTTTTTTCACCAATGCTCATTCCAACAATAGCATCGTTAAACCCCTGGATAATCTCACCGCTGCCGAGTTTTATCTCAAGTGGAGCTTTTCCTTCCGATGAATCAAAGATTGTATCGTCCTCGAACTTACCGACATAGTGGACCTGAACCGTATCGCCGTTTTTTGCCTTTGTCATGTTTTATTCTCCTTTCGTTTCTACCCCAGATGAGGCTAGTTTAGTACCTTAGAAATTCTTTTCTCGGAGTTTTCACTTACCTGTTTTTTAAAAAGAATTTCGTGAAGGTATTTATACCCCCTCGGAGTCTGACGCTTACCTGTGGGGTGTTAGATTTATATAGTGGATTTAATTTTGTGTTATTTTGACAAGTCGTCAATAAAAAGCAGCCAGTCGCCAGGTGAACTTGTCCCTAATCCCACGAAGCTGAGTGATTTTTGTTAGATTCCTTTTATATATTGGGTGTTAGTTGAGGGGTGAATACTTTGTGTGAGTTCCTCTGCTGAACCTGGATTTCCATTGAGATGATTTTCAAAAAGCTTAACTATCTTTGATTTATCCATCTCGATTTTGGTGTCGGTTTTTATATTCCTTAAGTCAATGAAAAAACTGGAAAAGAGATTCGGTACATCTGTAACAATATCAGTATTCAAAAAATTAGTCTCATTGTAAATACTATGATAGTTCCCCTTTGTTTTTTCAATAAGGAGAGTGACCTGTTTTAAATTTGTAATTGGTGCAGATTTTTCACATTGTTGAATGCATGTATGATCAATCTTGTTTTTTTCACATCCAGTGACCTGATGAAACAGACATTGTCTGCTCGTTAGAAGTGCCATAGGGTGATATATACTATAGTACAGCTTGAAATTCTCAGGCTTTTTAATACTCTTTATCTGCTTTTTATTGATCTCATTTGAAATAAATGCACCATAACAGTTAAAATTTTCCTTTAAACATAACAGACTAAAGGAATTAACAATATTCAGATAGGGTCCTGCTATCCAAGAGATTCCTTTTTTATAGGCTTCATAAGCTACTCCGGTATTATTTGTCACAATACGTTTTGGTTGCACCTGCTGAAGTAATGCTAGTGCAGCACGGTAGTCTTCTCCTATTAAAACAGAGGGGAACCAAGGGATTAATCTCTTGTCTTTTAAGAAAAGATCTATAAGCTCAGAACATTCATTTTTAAAACTATTAGGAAGTTGAAAATAGATATCTACTTCGGTCTCAGTGCGGCGCTGTGACTTGATCACATGGCGAAGGTGTAAATCTTTTTTAGAAGAGATTAACAGAGAAAGAGCCGGTTTGATTTTTAAATTACTCTGCTTTTTTAAGAGGGGAACATCAATTGCCTCAACGGTTTCTTTTAAACCGTTTAAAATGAATAAGATTCTCTTCTTTATTGAGGTGAGCTCTTTAAAAGGTATAAAAAGATCACTTTGCAGATTTTCTAATTCTATATGCTTAATGAAATATTCCGTATCATTTAAAGCTTTAAGTCTTTTTAATAATACCTCGTAATTGAGGCCCTGCGCACAGCTTTGCTTGTTCTTTTTTGCAAGAGTATTGCTGGCCGGATATGTACCAGTATTCGCAAGATTACTATCTGAAAGTACAACAAATGAAGTGTCAGGAGTTTTTACAGATACTTTTAAAGGTGTACCCGATTCCCCTGACACAGTTATTTTCAACGGCGCTTTTGCGATACTTAATTGTTCAATTCTGTTTCTAACAGTAGTTATAATTTCTGTTTTCAGATCATAAAGTTCTCTTTTCGCTTTTGCTAAATTTTCATTAGTGGAACCACCACTCATTTCAGCAAGATGTATAGCTGAATTATCCCGGGGATTATCAATAAACATACTTTTATTAATATCTCCCCTCAAAAAGGAGTTTGAAAAATCTCGGTTAAATACCTTGTGAAGGTCACTGTTGTCATTATTTAACTTATCTTGGTTATAAAGACTCTGGAGTTGTTTCTTCCAAGAATTCACTACCGTATAGACGTAGTGGAATTTTTTTATTCTTCCTTCAATCTTTATTGAGTCAACCCCTGCATCAGATAACTCCCTTAGGTCAGAATAGGCTGAATTATCTTTAAGATTGAGGGGGAAATCTTTACCTTCAGCAGTAGTTAGATATGGATCTCTACAGGGTTGACTACATCTGCCACGATTCCCCGAGTTTCCTCCATGAGCAGAACTTAAATAACAGAGGCCCGAAAAAGAGATACAGTAGGAACCATGCACAAATACTTCAGTTAAGACACTGTTTTCATGTGCCGTTAAAGTTAAAGCTTTTATCTCGTTAAGACTTAACTCTCTTGAAAGATTTACTCGGTTAGCCTTAAGTTTACTTAAAAATTTTATCTGACCTTCATTATGAGTTGTAAGCTGAGTAGATGCATGAATTTTAAGACCTGCAAAATATTTAGATAAAAGATAAAACATTCCCCAATCCTGAACAATTACTCCATCGATCTTTGTATTAATTAATTTGTTCAGTAAGCCTATAAGGGCGGGGATTTCACTCTCCACTATAATGATATTAAGGGTTAGGAAAACTTCACAATCATTTCTATGAGCAAGTCTTAAAATCCCATTTAAATCTTCAAAAGTTATATTTTCTGCCCGGTTTCTGGCATTAAATTTATCCAGACCACAATATATAGCATTCGCCCCGGCTATAATCGCAGCTTTTATGGAATCAATATCTCCACCTGGCGCCAGTAATTCAATTTTTCTTTTCATAATATTAATTATAACCTAACCCAGCTAAACCGGAGATAAGCTTAGACTTCGAAAGAAGGGGTGTAGTAACTTGCTAGTAGGTGCAACGGTTTGATTTGAAAAGTGTTTTTAATGTTTTAGCGGGGGCTAGTGTTTTGCCAGCCCTTTTTAATCAGAAAATAATATTGACTCCAGTTTTGATCGGAAATATGGGGAAAGAAAGACCGTGATCTTGACGCTGACTTTTCTGAGAAAAAAATCATGTGGACCGGAGGAGGACCGGAGAACAAAAAAAAGGGTTCCAGCTAAAATGCTAAAACCCTTTCTCTATCTGGTACGCCCGGAGGGATTCGAACCCCCGACCTGCGGATTCGAAGTCCGACGCTCTATCCAGCTGAGCTACGGGCGCATAGTCGTAAAATTTTCTGCTGTATACCATACTGCTTAGGGATTCGCAAGATACTTGTAGCCGATTTCCCTTACAATGATGTCTAAGTTGATTTAGGCCTAAAACAGCGACATGCCTGTTAGCTACAGGGATTACAGCATCTTCACGCTAACAAAGAGTTAAGACCCGGTTCTACAGATTTGAAACTGGTTTTGTCGGTGCTGTTCAGTAGTTCCACAAACAACCATAGGGCGACCATGGGATTTTTCTGGTATGGCTGTTCATTGGGTTGTTAAGGGAAGTCTTGACTTTGGTGTCGGTTAATGGTGATAGATAATTTCTTTACTTTTGGCATGACCTGAAAAATCAAAAACGGCAAGTGATATGTTAACTGGGTGCTGAAAACATGTTTGGGGCTATACGTAACAAATCCTATTACTTCTTTTACATTATCAGGAAGAAGGTTAAGTTTTTAATATCCGTCCTTGGTTGAGAGCGCCAATGGATACCTTTATCTCCTTCTTTCCACCTGATCTTCTGCCTGAATTTAAATTTCACATCCTTAATTTTTTGTGATAAGCTTTTTTTGAAAGTAGTTTTTGGGCTTGATAAGCAATTTGGACTTATGCTGTCTGAGGCTTCATGGCGGTAATCTTTACCAGCACCTTCGCTGTAAAAAGCAACGACGGAAACATTCCGGATCCTCCAAATACCGAGGACGAATTGCACTTTTGGTATCGATTGACCAACGTCCTGTCATTGTTGATACTCGCTCCCGTATTGATGATTAAGAGCTTGATACGATTATAGGTAAAGGTCACAAAGCAGGCCTTTTTTTTCTTGGACTTTTCATTTTTCTAACACTAACCTTTTATGATTATAATTGGCCTACACTCACTCAACCGCACGACTATTATTACTAATAGCTGAATAAATCTTTTATCTAGGATAAAAATCATGATGGGCAGCGTTATGCAACCGCTTATTTCAGCCCTTCTCGAAGGGGAGAGAGTAGGGGCACTTACTGCTACCAAACGGCTGCGAGCAGAGGGGCTTTCACGGGAACGCATCATCACAGAAGGCATTGAAATCGCCATGGCGGCTCTGGATGAAAAATGCACTCTGGAACAATTCAACCTGCTGGAAATAATGCTGGTCGGCCGTGCCCTAAGCGCAGTGGTCGATTTTCTTTATCCAGAAGGCTCCCAGCCGCCAAAGACCAAGGGGACAGTGGCTATTGCCTCCCTGCATGGAGATATCCATGACATTGGCAAAAAAATCGTTATCATGGTACTTGCGGCTAACGGTTATCGTATTATCGATTGCGGCAAGGACTGTCCGGTAGACAAGCTTGTCAATACAGCCGTTAATGAAGGTGCCATGGCCGTGATGGTCAGTGGACTAATTACCTCAGTCATCCCCCAGGTTCGGCAGATCAAGGCTGCCCTGGAAGAGAAAGGTCAAGGTAATGTCAAGGTTCTGGCAGGTGGTGCTGCCCTGAAGCAGGTCAGCGCCCACGACCTGCAGGTCGACTATGTGGCACAGACCGCATTTGATGGATTTCATTTTCTCAAAGAAAAGCTATGAACAGTCTTGACAGGATAGCGGCGGTTGTCAATTTCAAGGAAACGGATCGAGCACCGGTCATTCCCCAGATCTTTGGTCATGCCGCCGTTTTCAACAGGGTTCCACTGGTCGATTACCTGCGCAACGGTGAAAAACTGGCAAGCTGTCAGCTTACTGCCCAAAAGTACTATGGACACGATGCCGTCTTTGTCTTTATGGATGCCTGTGTGGAAAGCGAAGCAGTGGGCTCCACCCTGATCTATACCGCAGAGCAATACCCGGACGTAAACGTTTATGCACTAACCAGGGATAGTGATTTTCATTCCCTGGAGGTCCCTGATTCAAGCAGGGCAGGCCGCATGCCGGATTTTCTCAAGGCAGCATCAATTTTGCGGGAGCAGGCTCCAGACGGTCTTGCTGTTGTTGGTTGTGTGCTGGGGCCAATGAGCCTGGCCTGTCAGCTTCTTTCCCTGGAAACAGCCCTCTATCTGGCCATCGACGAGACCGATCGCTTTGAAGCCCTTCTCGATTTCTGTGCCGCCGTGGCCATCAACTTCGGCATCGCCCAGATCAGAGCCGGCGTTCATCTGCCCCTGATCTTTGAGCCCGTGGCAAGCCCGGAGGTCGTTCCTACCCAGTTTTTCAGGGAGTTGATTGCCCCCCGTATCAAGCAAATATTTACCGCATTAAAAGATGGGAACTCCATGGCAAACTGGCTCCATATTACTGGACAGATCAATGCTATTCTTCCCCTGTATCCGGATATCGGGGTGGAGATCGCCAACTTCGATTATTGTGTTGATCCCCAGTCTGCCCAGTCATTATTGCCCGATACATGTCTGGACGGCAACCTCAAGCCCTATGACTTTGTCAAGGCAACACCAGAGACCATTGCCGCTGAGTCCAACTACCTACTGCAACAATTTAGTGATCGTGGAGGATTTATTCTCTCCTCTGGCTGTGAGATTCCCCCAGAGTCCAGGCCAGAGAACATTTCCGCTATGGTGCATAGCGTCAGGGCAAAGGGCTAACTATGCCTCTGCTCACGGTACAAGCCAACTCAGACGAATTATCCATTTCTTTTACGATCGGCCAATGCCTGCGCTCTATTCTCGACAGCACTACCATGCGGGTTCGCTCCGGCTGCCGTGGCACCGGGGCCTGCGGTCTCTGCCGTATTCTGATACGGCAAGGTTCCGGCAACCTGCCGACCCGCAACGAGCATATCCAGCTTTCCCGGGAACAGCTGGCGGCTGGAATCAGGCTTGCCTGTCAGTTTTTGCCCACAGAGGATGTCGTTGTGGAACTGCTCAACCCAGCGCCACCCTCCAACTGGAAAAGTCTGGGGCAGGAAATCATCCGGCCAGCTTCCCTCCAAAATCCCTCTCGCACCTTCCCGGTTAGCACTACAAGCCCTCTCGGCATTGCCGTTGATCTGGGAACGACCAATATCTCCCTTGCCCTGTACGATCTTTTCACAGGCAAGCGTTTGACGGAAAGACACGGCATTAACCCCCAGGCTATTTTCGGGGCAGATGTCATGACTCGCCTGGTGGCTGCTGCCGAATCGGTTGATATTGCCAGAAAAATGAGCAGCGTAATATTTGCCGCCTTGGCTGAAGCCTTCCAGGATATTGGCAGCAGGGAAGGGTATGATCTTAGGCAGACAATCTACCTGGCCGTGGTCGGAAATACCGCTATGCTTAGCTTGTTGACCGGGAAAAACCATGGGCTATTGCTCAACCCTGAAATGTGGGAAAAAATGATCCCCTGTGAGCCGGATCAATCTGCCGACCAGGCTGTACAGCTCGGCACCCATCCCGAGGTCAAGCTGGAGGTGATCCCTCCTTTGGCCGGCTTTGTCGGTTCGGATCTATTGGCGGGCGTCCTGGCCATGCATTTGGCGGAGCACAGTGATCCGGCCCTATTCATCGACTTTGGTACCAATACGGAAATCGCCCTCTGGGACGGCCATCAGCTCCTGGTCACCTCGGCAGCGGGCGGACCGGCCTTTGAAGGCTGTGGCATAAGCTGCGGCATGCCTGCCGAGCCGGGAGCAATTTACCGGATCACGGATCAAGACTCAGATGCCTTAACCTTTGCGGTTATCGACGAAATCTCGCCAGCCCGCGGACTTTGCGGCTCAGGTTTTGTCGATCTTGTTGCCTGCCTCTGCAATAATGGTACGATCAGTGCCACCGGCAAATTTCTGTCAGGGGCAGGTGTTACGGAGTATGTTCTCCCATTACCGGCAACCGCCTTGCGCCTCAATAAGCGGGACATCGATATGATGCAACGCGCCAAGGCCGCCGTGGCTACTGGGGTAACAGTTTTGCTGGAAAAGGCAGGTCTCCGGGCGCTTGACCTGCATCGTGTCTGCCTGGCTGGTGCCTTTGGTAAGTATATTCGCATCGCCAGTGCCAAGGCCATTGGCCTTGTGCCCAATATTGACGAAAAACACTTTGAACTATGCGGTAATACCGCCCTGTCCGGCTGTGAAGATTTCTTGCTCTCGTCTGACGTTGCCAGTCGGCTTGAGAGTCTCAGGTCAGCAGCCCGACTCATCAACCTCTCAAAGATACCAGACTTTGATGAACTGTTTTTCGAAAATCTCTTTTTTAGACCAATGACAAATGGTTAAACAATGGTAACTGAACAGGGCACACCCCGAAATCTTCTCAATGGTTTTATCAAGATATCCCAATATCTGATAGGGCTTCCAGAGGATGCTGATATCTGGCAGGAGGCTCCAAAGGCTCTCCTTAATTTTTTTAAGGCTGACATCTCCTTTGTTGACGCTCGTCGCCATCAAAAGACAACCATGGAACCTTTCTGTTTTAGTCTGGAGCAGAACCACTGCCAGCATGCCGTGGCGGGCTCTCGACAGATTACCGATGAAGTTATGCGAAACGGTTTTCTGGCCTCGGAAATGCTCGATTTGCCGGAGCGTCATGCCATGGCCTTTCTGCCTGTTAGCCATGCTCACCAAGTCGTTGCCGTGCTCGCCGTGGGCCATTGTCAGGATTCTCATCTTGGCAAGGAAGAGCTCGATATCTACTTGGGTGTGGCTAGCCTGTTGGAAACAATACTTGCTAAAAAGATCTCCGAGCAACGCTTTCAACTGATGGCAGACAATGTACCGGAGATGCTGTTTCGCATTGCGATGCAACCCGACAATGCGAAAACCTTTGACTATGTCAGCAAGGGAGCATTTCACGTCTTGGGGTGTTCCCCGGAAGAGCTTAAATCCACTCCTCTTCTTTTCTTCAGTAAGCTTGTTAAGGGAGATTCTTTATCTCTTGACCAGCAAATCATAGAGGCTGCCGCTAAAAGACAGCGCTTCATTCATACGGTGTGTTGGCATACACCGGAAGGGCAAAAAAAATATATCGAATTCCATGCCCAGGCCTTACAGGAGGAGGATGGCACGATCTATCTCGACGGTGCTGCCCAGGATATCACTACACGGAAACAGGCTGAGGAGCAGATTCGTAAGGCAAAAGAAGAGTGGGAACGGACCTTTGACGCCATTGGCGACATCGTCACCCTGCAGGACACGGAAATGCGTATTTTGCGGGTCAATCAGGCGGCATGCAAGGCCCTAAAAGGCACGCCGGAGGAGTTGGTCGGCAAGTATTGTTATGAGCTGTTCGCCGCTGAAACCGATCCTTGTCCTGGTTGTCCGGCACTGGCAACTATCCAGGATGGCAAAATTAATTCTGCCGAAATTACCCATAAGTATCTCGCCTGCACATTTCAGGTCTCCTCCTCCCCCTTAGTGGACGAGGCGGGCCGGCTCGCAGGGATTGTACACTTTGCAAAAGACATCTCCAAGCAAAAGAAGCTTGAACAACAGTTGCTTCAGGCCCAGAAAATGGAGGCCATCGGCACTTTAGCCGGCGGCATTGCCCACGACTTTAACAATATCCTGGCATGCATTCTTGGTTACGCTGATTTGATTCTCGATGAACTTCCAGAAGGCGGAAAACTCTGGTTACAACAAGAGCAAGTTATCAAAGCCGGTGATCGTGCAAAAGATCTTGTGAAACAAATTTTGGCTTTCAGCCGACAAGCCGAACAAGAACAGATACCTCTTGCGATTCATATTGTTGTCAAAGAAGCCATAAAGTTATTACGCTCCTCCATCCCAACGACTATTGAAATAAAAGAAAATATTGATCCAAAGAGTGGTATGGTCCTCGCCGATCCTACTCAACTGCATCAGATTGTCATGAATCTCTGCACCAATGCCTATCAGGCCATGCGAGAAACCGGCGGGGTTTTAGCAATAACTTTATCTGCCTGCCAAATTGAAGACGATGATATCAAGGTAAGTGGCGCTGGCTTAACTCCCGGTTCCTATGTGAAGCTTGCGATTAGTGATACCGGTTGTGGCATGGACCAGAAAACAATGGAGAATATTTTTGATCCTTATTTCACGACTAAAAAAATAGGAGAAGGTACAGGACTCGGCTTAGCAATGGTACATGGCATTGTGAAAACCTATAATGGACATATCACAGTACACAGCGAACCTGGCAAGGGCACGACATTTCATGTATATCTGCCACAAATCTTCCCAGCACAAGAAGTGGAAACCTTAAAAGCTGTGAAAATTCCATATCCCACTGGAACAGAAAAAATCTTAATTGTTGATGATGAAGAGGTCCTTGTGCAGATGGAAAGGCTAATGTTGGAAAGTTTAGGTTATAAAGTGTTTGCCCATACAAACAGCAAAGAATTGTTACAAACATTCAAAAGTGCGCCTCAAGATTTCGATCTTGTTATAACCGATATGACGATGCCCGAAATGACTGGTGCCGATCTCAGTAGGCAGATCCTTGCCATCAGGCCTGATATGCCAATTATTCTTTGCACCGGTTTCAGTGCGTTGATAGACAAAGAAAAAGCTATAGCAGCCGGCATCAGTGAATACATAATGAAGCCTGTGGTCAAAAGAGATTTGGCTAAAGTAGTCCGAAAGGCATTGGATGAGAATAAATCATAAGCTGCTTAAGCACTTTCTAAATTGAAGTATGCTTGCCAGAGGCTTCAATTTGCTGTTGTTCAAGATGGCCTTTGACATAATGAAGTAAGCTGTCAGATTAAGTCTTAACTGTTACAACTTATTCGTATATAGCTTGATATTGCCGAGTTACGAATCTCAAAAAAGTCAAACGGAGACCTAACCCCTTTTTTTTGTCTTGGCCCATTATGGCCATAAAATATCCTGATTCAATTCCAGACTCCCTCAATCTTTTCATTGCAGGACTTGCATTTTCCGTCACGGAGGTTGTTTGCCATAATGCTAAAACCGCAGCGTTCTATGAGCAGTTCATTGCAGGATGGGCAATAGGTGTTTTCACCGCCTTCGCCGGGCACATTACCCTCATAAACAAAACGCAATCCTTCTGCTAAGCCGATCTCCCTGGCTTTACGCAAACTGGTCACTGGAGTAGGTGGTCTATCCTGCATTTTATAGGTGGGATAAAAGGCAGTAACATGCCACGGTATAGCCGGATCGCAATCCTTGATAAATGTGGCAATATCTCTGAGCTCATCCTCGGAGTCATTCCAGCCGGGTATAATCAGGGTGGTTACTTCCACCCATACACCAAGATCATGCATAAGTCGGACATTATCAAGCACTGGCGCAAGGCGGGCTTTGCTGACCTCACGGTAAAATTTTTCAGTAAACCCTTTGATATCAATATTGATGCCGTCAAGCACCGGAGCAAGATGACGGGTCACCTCTTCACTCATGTATCCATTGCTGACAAAGATGTTACTGATGCCGCGCTCTTTAGCCAAGACAGAACATTCAAAAGCAAATTCATAAAATATGGTAGGCTCAACATATGTGTAACTGATGCTTTCACAGCCGGAATACTGAACAGCGTTCACCACCTCTGCCGGTGTCCGCTCATCACCGACAATTTTATTTTCATGCATGTGAGGAAATTGGGATATCTGGTAATTCTGGCAATGTGCGCAACGGAAATTGCAGCCCACAGTTGATATGGAGTAGGATTTTGAGCCGGGAAGCATATGGAAGAGCGGTTTTTTTTCAATAGGATCCATATTTTCCGAAACAACTCTGCCGTACACCAGACTGTACAACTTACCGCCCTGATTTTCCCGCACTGCACAGATGCCGCGTCTGCCTTCCTTTATATGACAGCGATGGTTGCAGAGTCCGCAGACAACCATATTGTCTTTCTCTTGGCTGTAAAACAATGCTTCTTTCATTACAGAACCCCCGGATGATGTGCGTGTTTTCACCTGTGATCTGTCCAAACTAACCATCATGGCCTCACGGCCACAAAAAGATGGTGAATACAAAGAGACTTCGAAAATGAAAATTCACTCTCCTCTCACCACACTCCACATTTTCACACAAACCTCTATTAAGGACCGACTAAGGCCTTTGATAAGTCCCGATCAATTCAGCCTTTTCAAGGATATGTCCCTTCATAGCATTTTCAAGCTCAGCTTTAGTCGGCTGATGTAGGTCAGGAAACATGACATCCATGGCATACAGTTTATGGAAATAGCGATGCCGCCCAATGGGCGG
>JAQYVV010000014.1 GCA_030145275.1 Desulfurivibrionaceae bacterium
ATTCAAAGTTTAAGGAGGAAGTAAGAAGATGAAAAAAGTACTCGGAGTTGTAACAGCAGTGGTATCTGTTCTTTGTGTTGCCGGCGTAGCAATGGCATCTGATGCAGGAGCAGTGTCAGTATTCGCTCAATACAAAGAGCTTGGCGGCAACAACTTGTCACTCGTTGCCATTGCAGCCGCTCTGGCAGTAGGTATCGCGGCAGCTGGTTGTGGTGCTGGTATGGGTCATGCAGCAGGCGGCGCTTGTACGGGTGTTGCCCGTAATCCTGAAGTTTCTGGTAAAATCACCGTAACCATGATTCTTGGTCTTGCCCTTATCGAGTCTTTGACTATTTACGGACTTGTTATCGCATTGATCCTGCTTTATGCAAATCCTCTGCTTGGCTAAGATTTCAGCAAAGTGAGATTGTTAAAAAAGGCCGCAGATTATCTGCGGCCTTTTTTTTATTCCCTAATACCTCAGCTCTATTTTCTCTCGATACTTTCTTGCTGTTCAAAATTAAATGACAGACTGTCTAATAAATCCTGTTCGCCTCAAAAATGAACCAGAAATACAAGGTCCATGTCTTTTTTTCGTCAATCCCGGAGAGAGCCCACTAGTTCTCAAAAAAGCAAAACAGCAGCAGGCCCGTCGTCACAATCTTTTCCATAGTCACCTCTTTGAGTTGCCCGGAGAACCACCTGTTTTTTGGGCTGGTCCCGCAATGGGGGCGCCAATGGCCGTTCTCTGCCTTGAAAAACTTATCGCCTGTGGGGCACAAAAGGTCCTTGTTTTTGGTATTTGCGGTTCTTTGATTACAACGCTGAAAATTGGAGATGTTTTTATTCCCACCTGGTGCCAGAGTGAGGAAGGTACTTCTCCTCATTACCCTATAGCAGGAGTACCACCTGAAACGGATATACAGTTACGCGAAAATCTTGTTTCCTCTCTGCAAAAAAACTATCCGAAGATATCTCAAGGTCCAATTTGGAGCACTGATGCCCCCTACCGTGAAACTAGAGAAAAAATAAAAAAATACGCCAAGCAGGGAATAATGGCAGTTGACATGGAGTTATCAGCCCTGGCCACTGTAGCTCGTTTCAGAAACATTCAGTTGGCCGCAGCTCTCCTGGTCTCAGATGAGCTCAGCTCCCTGGAATGGAAGCCTGGCTACACCCATAAATCGTTTAAACAAAACCGCTTAACCTTGTTTCATCTTCTCAATAAATTTATCAAAGAAGATACACAATTAAAAAACAATGGATCCAAGTGAGATGATTAAAAAGTCAAAAAATGTTTTTCTGGTCAGTTTGGGATGCCCAAAAAATCTTGTGGACAGTGAGGTAATGCTAGGCAGCCTTGAAAAATCTGGCTACAATATTTGTGAAACTGCTGAATCTGCTGATCTCCTTTTGGTTAACACCTGTGGTTTTATCCAATCAGCGGTTGAAGAAGCAGTGGAAGAGATTCTTGATCTTGCTGAAATCAAAAAGCAGTTTCCAGATAAGCAACTCGTTGTCACAGGCTGCCTGGTGCAACGCTACGGCGCAGACCTACAAAAAGAAATACCTGAGGTTGATCTATTTATCGGCACCGATGGCTTTCAAAACCTGATTAGCCATCTCGAAAGCTTGGAAACTTCCCCGCCTCCCGTTTTATCGCCCCTGGTTACACCATCTTTTGTAATGAACTCTTCAACACCTCGAAGCATTTCAACTCCCTCCCATCGTGCTTATATGAAAATAACCGAAGGGTGTTCAAACCGCTGTTCCTACTGTATGATTCCTGCCCTACGGGGTAATCTTCGCAGCCGCAACCCTGAAGATCTTTTGAAAGAAGTCCAAATACATGAGCAAAGCGGAGTCCGAGAACTAACCCTGATCGCCCAAGACCTCACCTCCTACGGTCTCGATTTTGGTCGAAAAGATGTCAATCTTGTAGCCCTGCTTAAAAACATTCTTGCCTCAAGCTCCATCCCCTGGATACGGCTGCTATACCTATACCCTGTGCGACTTCAAGATGAACTACTCGATCTTATGGCAGAAAACAGTCGTATTCTGCCATATCTTGATCTGCCGCTTCAACACGTAAGCGATAGAATCCTGAAACTAATGAACCGCCCATACAGTTTGGTAGAAACCCAAAAGCTTATCGAACGAATTCGCCTTAAACTCCCGGAATCGGCGATAAGAACAACTTTCATGACCGGTTTTCCTGGTGAAAGAGAAGAGGACGTGGATACACTTGCTGCGTTTATGCAGGAATTCGAGCTTGACCATGTTGGCATATTTACCTATTCAAACGAAGAGGGCTGCAAAGCAGAAATGCTGCCAGACCATTGTTCTGAAGAGATAAAAGAGAAGAGAAAAGATAGGCTCATGGAACTACAGGCCTCCATAAGCAAAAAGAAAAATTCTCGTTTTGTGGGAAAAACTGAACAGGTTTTAGTGGAAGGTATAAGCCAAGAGACGGAGCTTCTACTGGAGGGACGAACCCGCTTTCAGGCTCCAGACATCGACGGTTGTGTTTATATCAACTCAGGAGAGTGTGCCCCTGGAGATCTTGTAAACGTTACCTTTTCTGAAGCACATATTTACGATCTAGTTGGAGAAATAGTTTAGTGCCTTAGGGCTGGAATTCTGCAACAAAAAACATGAAAGTTAAATAAGGTCTATTTTGCTAGAAGGTCATCGACTGTTGTTAAGGCACTTATTTCCGGTTTATCCGGATTAGTGCCTTAGAAATTGCCTTCTCGAAGTCTCGAAGTCTCGAAGTCTTACGCTTATCTCGCTTATCTGTTTTTTCAGCAAAAAAAATTTGGTAAAGGCACTTATCCCAGCGTGGGGCTAGTAGCTTGGTAATTTTTTGTTCAACTATTCTGGTTAACCATCTCCTTCAACTCTTTGCCAACCTTAAAAAAAGGAAGTTTTTTGGGCTTCACTTTTATTTGTTCACCAGTTTTAGGATTTCGACCATAGTACGTCCCATAATCCTTCACCGAAAAGCTACCAAAGCCTCTAATTTCGATATTCTCTCCCTTGGCCAGGGCATCAGTCATGGAATCAAGGATTGTGGTAATAATAGAACTTGCTTCTCTTTGCGGCAAATTCAGTTCCTGGGACATCGCTTCAATCATTTCAGACTTGTTCATGAACTTCTCTCCTGACTTTTTTAATCAAAGAATACCGATAACATATTGATGTTATATGTGTTTTTTGTTTTTGTAAAGAAGATTTTTATCTGAAAATATTTTGTCGATATCATTCTTTTCTAAAATTCGGAAACTACCCGATGGCAACGGCCCCAACTGAAGCCCCCCATAAGCAAGGCGTTGGAGGCTCAAAACAGGATGGCCAACGGCCGCAAACATCTTACGAACCTGCCTTTTCCTGCCTTCATGAATAATAATTTGGACAAGCGTCTCATTTTTCTTTTCTTTCAATATACGGATCTTGGCCGGCCATGTTTTTTTCCCTTCCAACAGGATACCCTGCTCCAGAGCAATCGCATTTTCCGTGGAGAGTCTGCCTTTGATGGAAGCTTGATAAGTCTTTTTAACCTCAAAACTGGGGTGTAGTATTCGAAAACTCAAATCCCCATCATTGGTAAGTAGCAAAGCGCCTTCAGTATCTATGTCAAGTCGCCCCACCGGAAAGACCCGATCAGATATACCTTTCAGTAGTGAGCTGACTATGGGCCTATTCTGTGGGTCATTAAGGGTGGTTACATATCCTTTAGGCTTGTTCAAAAGAAGATAGATTTTCTTTTCACTGACAATCTCCCTCCCATCAAAAGTAATCGTTTGCCTCTCTGGATCTACTTTTAAGCCTTGTTCAGTAACCTTTTGTCCATCAACAAAGACCCGGCCAGATTGTATGTGTTCTTCAGCCTTTCGTCGCGAGCAAATACCAGCCCGGGCCAAAACTTTTTGCAAACGTTCTTTCATCGACTATCATAATCGCCCCTGCGATACTTCTCTGTTTCCAAATAAGCAACAGCGGCTATGCGATCCAGAAGTTCAGCAAGAGGATCATCATCTTGCAATTGTTCTTTTATATCCAGAAGAGCAGTGGTCTCCTCTTCTAATTCCTCAATAATTGGCTTCAAACTCTCAGACGAAAGAGAAAGATTTTCAAGGGCTTCAGAAAATTGAGCTAAAACATCTATAGTCTTATCACTAAGGGTAAGGCCAGCAAGGCGAGTCGAAGATGACGCAGAAGAACTTTCGCTAATTGTTTCTGCTGCGTTTGCAGAAGATGCTTCAGATGGCGGACTCAACTGACTTTCAAGCATATTGACAAAAGAAATATTCGGCATGGAGCCCGCTTTCTTTTTAACAGTTTTACTACTTATCGGCTTATTTTTTATACCGTCTATTTTCATGATAATCCTTTTGCAAAAATAGATGTTTGCTCAGGCAAAGAAAAAATACAGACTAAACACCCTGACAAACAGAGAAATAGGTAATTTAAAACTTTAAAATACCTCATAAATAGATTCTTCCAAAGAAAAATAATCCTTACCGTTTTTTTATCACTATTTCTCTATCTTTTCTTAAATGGATATTAAAAAAAGGGTAATTATTCAGCGTAGGCTGGAAATTACCCTTAACTCCGGGCTGTAACTGTTCAGGTAAGCGTAGACTCCGAAATGGACGAAGATGGATTGCAGCTGAATAGTTACAAAAAAAGGAGTTTATACAAGCACCCGGAAATGGCTGCTAGCACGGGAAGGTTCAGGAGGATCTTTTTCTCTTAAATCAGACTGTTGGGCAGCAAATCTACGGCCAATCTCTGCTCTTCGGTCTTTTCTGGTGGACAATCGTACCAGCAATCCATCATTCACAGAGCGACGCCGGTCTCTAGCGGCTCTGCGCCTTTCTTTTACCTTTTTAACCGCTTTCCTCCATGCTGATTTCTGCTCTTTTTTCAGCTGGACAGAATGTTCTAACCTATTTATAACAATTTCCATTTTTTAATTAATCTCTTTTACATTTATAAAAACAACCGCTTATAAATATAATCGGAAGAATAAGTGTTTACTTAAAAAAAATTTGACCTCCGGATAATCCTGCCCATAAATTTACCCCTTAAGATGCAGGGGAAACTAAACACAACACCAGGGGTGGTTTTTACCTGCTTTTCAGTTTATCTCTGCGTAATAAAGTTGTTATTTTTTTTCTACCAATTAGAATCAGTCTATATGTATCGTTTTGATACCAACCCCTGATAAACCGGAAAACATCGAAGGACCAAACATGATTATCTCACCAATATCGACCTCCTCTGATCAAGGAAAAACCCTTATCAGTAAACTGCAGGAACGTTTTCAACCTGCAGACGACAGTTGCCGTCAAACTGTTGAAGATATAGTTGCTAACATTCGGAAAAACGGTGATTTAGCCCTAATAGAATACACCAACAAATTCGATTCACCTGACCTTTTAATGGATAATCTCATGGTTCGCGAAGAGGAATTTACGGAAGCGGATGCGCTTGTCACAGATGATTTCAAGCAGACCTTGGACAAGGCTATTGAGCGTATATGGGAATTTCATGCACATGAGAAAGAAGATTCATGGATGGTCACACGAGACGATGGTACCATCACGGGACGCCTGGTACATCCGGTTGACTCAGCCGGGTTATACGTCCCCGGCGGCCAGGGAGGCAAGACGCCTTTAGTCTCGTCAGTCCTTATGAACGGCATCCCAGCGTCTATTGCAGGCGTGCAGCGCCGTGTTATGCTGACTCCGCCAGACCATCAGGGAAAGATTAATCCAGCCCTACTGACAGCGGCAAAAAAAATAGGTATACACGAGGTATACAAGGCTGGCAGTGCCTGGGGAATAGCCGCACTTGCATACGGCACCAAAACAATTGCCCCGGTTGATGTCATAGTCGGTCCTGGAAATCAATACGTTACGGAAGCAAAAAAACAGGTATCAGGCCGGGTTAGAATTGACATGATCGCCGGTCCCAGTGAAGTCCTGATCATTGCAGACCAGACAGCTCATCCGGCTTTTATTGCCGCCGACATGCTGGCCCAGGCAGAACATGACCCCTTGGCCCTGGCAATGCTGATTACCACCTCAAATGAATTGGCCCAAAATGTTGCCGCAGAACTCGAAACACAGCTTGCCAAATTATCCAGAGAAGAGATTGCCCGCACCTCACTTGTCAATCGCGGTGTTATTCTAGTGGCTTTAGACCTTCAGGAGGCCATTGACCTTGCAAATCTTTTGGCGGCTGAACATCTGGAACTAATGCTAGAGGATCCTTTTAAGTGGATGACAAAAATTCGTCACGCTGGTGCAATTTTCCTCGGCAACCATACACCGGAAGCAGCCGGCGACTATCTTGCCGGACCTAACCATGTCTTACCCACCATGGGAACCGCCCGCTTTTCTTCCGCCCTTGGGGTCGAAACATTTTTGAAAAAAAGCAGCCTCATTTCCTACTCAAAAGAAGCCCTTCTCTCAGACGCCCCTCATATTCAGGCCCTGGCTAACCTTGAAGGCCTTTCAGGCCACGCCAATTCTGTGGCCATCAGAGTTGCAAAGATCAAATAAGCAAATGCTTTCAGAATCATCCACCCCGCGTTCCTGGCTGGTAAACGGCACTCAAACACTTGGCTTAAACCTATCGGATACGTCGATAGAGCAGCTTCTTGTCTATTTTGCAGAATTGAAAAAATGGAGCAAGAAAATAAACCTCATTGGCCAAGCCAGCGACCAGAGCATTATCGAAAATCATTTTCTCGACTCATTAACCTTACTTCCCCTGCTTCCTTCCAAGCACAACGACCGATTCCTAGACATTGGTTCCGGGGCAGGCTTTCCCGGTCTGGTCTTAAAAATAGCTGCCCCAGAGCTCAATACAACCCTAGTTGAGCCCCGCCAAAAAAGGGTGGCTTTTCTTAAGCATATTTGCCGAACCGTTGGCATGGCCGATATAAAAGTAATCTGTAGCCGCATTCATAAAAATGATACAAATTTTTCCTCCACCCATGGGCCATTCTCATGTATTACCAGCAGAGCAGTGGCCAACGTGAAGGAATTTCTATCCCTCACCGCCCCTCTTTGTTCAGAAGGCTGTATTGTCTTATGTATGAAGGGCCCACAGGCAGACATAGAAGTGGAAGAGTGGCAACAATCAGAATCCAAGCATCTCTTCTCCATACAAGAGACCAGACAATTCCAACTCCCCTTTTCCCATGCTGTCCGAAACCTGATCGTCTTCACAAGAACATCCCGAAAGTAGGAAATAAACCTCGCCGCAAAATCTCCTTTTTTCGTAATTATTCAGCGTAGGCTGGAAATTACCCTTAACTCCAGGCTGTAACTGTTCAGATGTGCTTCATATTCGTTCATTTAGGGCTTCGAAGCATACTTGTGCTATTCGAGAAGACCTAAATGGGCGAGGTAAGCGTAGACTCCGAGATGGAATGCAGCTGAATAGTTACCTTTTCTCTAGCAATGCCCCACACCTAGCTTCTTAGCCATAATAGCTGGCACAAAAACGACCTGCACTCCACAAGAAAAAATTTACAGAGGCGGCTTTACAGGAATAAAATAAAAATGATATGCTTTTAAATTAAGGACCACCCTGTTTATCTGACAACAGTCCAATTTCTGATTGGAGCAAAAGGAGTCCGCCATGTATCGCTGGTATGATAAGCATGAAAAACTTGGTCGTAATATCGACCAAATGAAGGAGATGGACAAACCCCAACTGGACCGGATTCTGCGGGGAATTTTTGAGGAAATTAAAGGTTTTAACCCAACTCTGCTGGATGATTTTGTTCTGGATTTCCCAATGGACATGTACCAAAAACGCTGGTACGACAAGGATCCCTATTTATGGCTTACCATAAATGGGCTCAGCTATGGTAACAAAGACCTTTGGGATGCTGTTGCATTCTGGATGGAGCAAGAGAAGCAAAGAGTCGAGGACCTGATGGCATCACAAGCGCAGCCACTGGGACACGATGCGCTCTCTAAACATGGAAGCCGCAAAATTCGTTAAGACACTAAGACGCCATCCTATGGTACCGCATAAATCCTAAACTGACGCACTTACTTGTTATTTGACGAGCCAACTGCGTTACGACTTCTGTTACATAGCGCTGCTATGCGCCGCCAGTCGTGCCTTGTTGTCCCCCCAAATCCCTTCGTAATTTTGCGACACTTTATGGTTTACGAGGTACTAGACATCGACCCGAAAACGTCTTTGGCCAAACAATAAGACTACGCCGGTTGGCACTATTTTTTCGAGCTTGATCTCTTTAGTCAGATTATGCCCCTCACGCATGATACGACCATTAACTCTAACCATGCGGGTTGCAGGCCTGAAGGTATAGGAATGAAAAGAAATAGTGATCTCCGGAAGCTTCTGCTTAATTGATGCGGGAAGTTGATAGGCGAAGGGGACCTTGCTAATATCAAAATTTTCTACTTTGATCTCTTGTTCTGCGGCGTTGTCAGACTTTTCACTACCTTCAAGCTCATCTATTGCGGAAATATTTGCAAATGGTTCATCAAATTCACCTTTACCTCCCTCAAGAATATCTTCAGGGATGACCATAACTGCCTGCTCATCTTCGCTTGGATCTATTTGGGCATCACCATCACCTAAGAGTTCCTCCTCCGGCAATACGTTATTCTCGGCACTAGAGGCATGTTCGGCAGGCTTTTTCTCCTGTTCAGCCAGGGCAACAACATCTTCAAGCACATTTCCTACTGGCAATTCAGGTTTTGGCCCAACACTTAAAGCAGCAGCAATTTTTTCGTCTGTTAATTGTTCAACCTCTTCCTGAACAGAATCAGCCAACCTGGACTCTTTTTGAACCGCCTCTTTCCCCCAAGGTTCCAGCCACCACAGGATAACGCCAGCATTAAAAAACAGCAGCAAGGCCAGAAAATATGGCCATAATGTTCTTTGGGGCAACTCTTCCCGAATAAGATTGTGATCCGTATGCAGATCAGGAATCGCCCCTATCTTTCTTTTTCGATCTGCTTTTTTTAAAGCTTCAAGGATATATGACATGATGACTCTGACTAAAAATTAAACCTGCGAGGTCTGTAAAGTGAGGGGCAAGGTATGAGGCACTACTGAACAAGGACAGGAACCTTATTGCCAGCTTTGCTGTTCACCATGATTAATGTCTCTTTTCCAGCTATGCCGTCTGAGATAAGGCCATTTGCAAATTGAAACACCTTTATTTTCCTGACCAGATCATTATTGAATATTTCGGTATCCCCCGTATTGGCAGGATTTTCACCGGATATGATAGATAACTGCCTAGCGAGCCAGGCCACATCCCTACCTTCTCTACCTGGACGAATTGAACCCTGGTATCCTGGAGGAGGCTGCCATAAAAGAGTATAGCGTCCCGTCCAATATGGAGCGATATCATCGAGCCGCACTTGATACGTCTTATCCCCTGGCTGGAGGAAGGCCTCGCCTCCTGAAACTTTTAGTAAAGCGGCATAAAACTCCTCGCCTTTCTGGTTGAGCATTAGTAGGACAGCAGGTCTATTCAAACGAAGTAAACTTTCGATACTGTCCTGCTGCTCCATACAGTATAAACCATTCCGTTCGGCAAACCGACACGGTGATTGTCCCTCTGGATGACCTTCAATGCCCCACAAGGCAAAAACATTCCTAAAGGCAAGATCTTCGCTCAGATAGGCCTCTTCTCCTGCCGGCCATTTAACCGCTGGAGAATAATTTCCGGCTGTCCTGAGATCATCCGCATTTTCCTGGCCAGAATCTATTTTTTCAGAGTCATTCGTTTCAAAAGAGGATTCGGATTTATTCATTTGCGGCCTGACAATTTGAGCCACGGCCTCATTTTCAAGCTGCATAATTTGTTTTACTGCCTCAAATGCTTGGTGCTCTTCTTCTGTCTCAGTCAAAGGGCCGGAAAGAGAAAAAATAACCCCAAGCAACACCAGGACTATTGACGAAGTAACAGCCGCTATCTTCCAAGCAGGAATTGACAAAAAGGCAGCTGACTTTTTAACTTTTTCACCAAAGACCTCTCTTGCCGCTTGCTCAACCATTTTTTTATCAACATGACTCTTCTCCTTTGAGAAAGCCCCGAGAAGAGCTCTGTCACCAATCATATTGATTAGGCGCGGTATTCCGTCCGTCAGTTGATACAGTTTTGCATAACTCTCGTCAGAAAAAACCTGGGTGTTCAAACCTGCGACTGAGAGCCGATGCAGAACATATGCCTTTGTCTCTTTTCTATCGAGCGGCCCCAAATGATGCCGGGCTGAAATGCGCTGGCTCAACTGATAGAGTTCCTTGCGATTTAATTTTTCTTGCAGTTCCGGCTGTCCCAGGAGAATGATCTGCAGTAGTTTTTGCTGATGGGTCTCCAGATTCGTAAGCAGCCTGACTTGCTCAAGAACGTCTGCCTCAAGATTCTGGGCCTCATCAATGATAAGTACCGTCCGACGCCCTGCGGCATGCGCTCCAAGAAGATGCTTATTAATTGCATCCACCAGCGTTTTGGCACTGGCGGCTCCAGACGGATAGCTTATTTCAAGCTCATCGCAAATTGTTTCAAGGAGTTCTAAAACGGTGACCTTTGAATTCAGGATATAGGCAATATCGGAGTCAGCCGGGACCTGTTCGAGCAAACAACGGCAAACCGTTGTCTTTCCAGCACCTACCTCTCCGGTGAGAAGAACAAACCCCCCTTCGCTTTCAAGGCCGTAACGGAGATGAGCCAAGGCCTCACGATGCCCGTCACTCATGTAGAGAAATTTAGGATCGGGGGCAATGGAAAAAGGTTTTTTTCTTATGCCAAAATGATTTTCATACATACACAGGAACTATACGAGGTGAAGGTTTATCTATTGATAATAAAAATGTAAGCGCTCCATGAACACCCCGCTGCACGTGATCGAACCCCGTGATATACAGGGGGTATAATCGCGTGGCTCGATCACGCACATCGGGGTGCCCCTGAAACGCCTACGGACCCGGGGTTATGCAATCTTGGGTGTACTTAATTGATCGCTAACACTGGAAAACAACAATAATCAACAAAGTGTAAATGTTTGACAGGTAAGCGAAGACTCCGTCACTTCAGATGTGTTCGATCAGGTTGGTGAAGCGTAGTGTAGACTCCGTCATGGAGTGTTGCCGAATATTTAATTTTTTTCATAATCCTTAATGGCATTAATGTAGGGTCCAAAAAGGTCATCATAATCTCTCAAGCCTTTACGGAGAATAATGTCAAAATGAGCTATTTCGTTATCATTGATCACAACATTAGCGCTATAGGACAATGCTTCAAGATCATATAAGGTATGAAACTCTCTCCCGACTATAATATAGTATATATAGCGCCTTGTATCCATTGACATGGAATGCATATAGGCGTGAAATGGGGAGTCCGCCAAGGAGCGATCCAGGGAACTATGTAGAACCACCGCAGCAAAACTAACAAATCTCATTTTGGCAATTGCATCGATGGAAGATTCAGCAAGATCAACTTGATAACCAATATCTTCAAATGTCTTTACAACGGCATCCTTGCCCTCGCCATCTGGCATGAGAACCAGGACCTTTGGGATATCTTCGATGTTTTTTTTCTCATCATACATTCCACTGGCAAGCCAGCTAATGTCAGGATATGCCGGCTGCCCAGGTTGCTGAAGCTCTCCGGCCTGGGCCACTGAACCAGCCATGGAAGAAGAACCATCCTTTTGTAATTGAATTGCCTTGCGACAATGGGGACAACCTAGTTTTAAAGTACCTGATTGCAGGTTGGCTAAAGCGCTAGCGACCTTCTCCTGTTGAGCAGCAGTTAAATTAAGATCTTTGCTACAGTATGGACATTGCGAAATCATTATTTTCCTCCCGATTATCTGAAATTGGCATACGGGTCTTCTTCAACTTCGTCCATTGCCAGGCCTGTTATGGAAGTCGTGGACTCACCCTTGGTTGCCTTGATCTGGTCAAGCCCCCTGCTGACGGTACTGCGTCTTGAGCAATACCCCAAGCTGATGTCTTCGGTAACAATCCCCTCTTCAAAAAGATCAAGAATATGCTGATCAAATGTCTGCCAGCCAATCGCATGGCCATCGGCAATAATATCATAATATGTCTTCCCCTCCTGCTCGCCGTTAAGGATCGCATCTGCCACCCGCAAATTCATCCCCATGACCTCCAGAGCCGCCACACGACCGCCACCAACTTTGGGTAGAAGTCTTTGCCCCACAACCCAACGAATAGTATCCACCAGCCGATTTTTGATTTGGGCCTGCTCCTCCTGATCAAACATACCAAGGCAACGATTGATTGTCTGACCGGCATCAACTGTGTGCAGGGTACTCATGACCAAATGCCCCGTTTCTGCGGCCGTCAAACCAATTTCCATGGTTTCACGGTCCCTCATCTCACCAACAAGAATGACTTTAGGAGCCTGCCGCAAAGATGCACGCAGGCCACTGGCGAAATTATCGAAATCCAGGCCAAGTTCTCGCTGATTAAAGGTTGACTTCATTTGCGGATGCTCAAACTCTATCGGATCTTCAAGGGTAACAACATGCACCTGTCTCTCTGCATTAACCTGATTAAGAAGTGCAGCAAGGGTCGTTGATTTACCTGAACCTGTGGCGCCGGTCACCAGGACAAAGCCATTAAGCTCTCGCGGCATCTTCATGAAAATGGGGGGAAGGTTCAAACTTTCTACTGTCGGTATGGTGGTCGGGAGTGTACGAAGGACCGTGGAAGTATTGCTTTTTTGAGAGAACACATTGACCCTGAACCTGGCCTTGTCTCCCAGTGAGTAAGAAAGGTCACAGGATCCCCTGGTGACCAGATCTTTAAGCAACCTTTTATTTCTGCCAACGACGTTGAGAGCAAAAACCTCGGTTTGAAACGGCGACAAGACTCCCACCGCCGGTTTTATTGGCACCTCTTTCAAGACCCCGGAGGCTTCAACCTGAAGCGGTTTGCCAACTGTAATGTTCAGATCCGACACATCGTGTTGACTTTCCAGCATGTTCGCGATCCAATAATCAATCTCAGTATGTTTCATAATGTCACACCCCTTTTACTCTTAGACCCCGATGCGGGAACTCCGTTCATTCTCCCTGGTTTCTTCAGGAAAAAGTAGAGACTCCCTTTTTCTTTCATCACTCCAGCTGAAGATTCAGCTTCAGCGCCGCGCCCCCAAAAAAGGTCCAAACGCCCTGGACCCTTTATTGCTGAGCCACTATCCTGGTTCAATACAAACCGTTGCAAAGGCTGCCAGGCAGAAATTTCATGACCTGCAAAAACCGGCCTTCTGGTTTCTAAAAAGGCTGGAATGCCGTAAGGATAACACGCCTGGTCAAAAGCCGCAGACCTTCCGGCCGTCAACTCTTCTCCCATGCTGCCAACAACGCCGTGTTTGCCATCCTCCTCACCCAATCGGAAAAAAATGTACCTTTTATTATATTGTAGGATTCTCTGTTGTTCGTCAAGATTTTCATGTAAATACTGACTAATACTGGGCATAGTGACCTGCTCCAGAGGAATACGTCCCTCCTCGGCAAGCAACTTCCCTATGCTTTTGTATTCTCGACCATTTGAACCGGCAAAGAGAATAGACCGCACGGAACCATCTTGTAGCTGCAGTAACCCTGAGCCTTGCACGTGCAGAAAAAAAACCTTCACAGGATCATCAAGATAGGCAATCTCGCTCCCATTGAGAAGCTGCCCGTTCTCAATCTCTTCCCTACTCCAATACTTAGAGAATTTTCCTTCGGTAAACCTGCCAATTTGTACCTGTTTTTTACCATTACTCGCTGTTTGCCTTTTTATCAAGTCTGAAGGCAGGCGATAGAGAGGGTAGATAAATGGTTTCTTCTTTTCAAGACTTGCTTGAAGAATGGGTTGATAATACCCAGTTACAAGAATATCCTTTGGACCATTCATCTTGCAGATCTGAAAATTTTCGCTGAGATTACTGCCAAGCTCAGCTGCTGTCGATTCGCTGAACACGGTTCTAAACAGAAGCAAAGAGCCAAGAATCTCACTTGAGGAAGAACGAATTCCGCACAACTCCACCACCCGTCCCCCCTTCTGTTTCTGCCAATAGCGTATACTTTTGTCCAGTGCCGCCAGGAAACTTTCCCGGTCTAAATCATCTGTTATAAGAGGACTCATCTCGGTTGAAAGAGGCACAGCAGGCGAGGCCCCACATTCGGCAGAGACAGCCTGCACTTTTCCACAAACAGTCGCAGTCAAAACTGCCAGAAAGACCCCTAATCCGGATAAACCGGAAATAAGTACCTTAACAGTAGATGCAACACCTTTAAATGAATATACTTTTTTCATTTTTGCCACTCAGTTCAGTACCCCCTTGAGGGTATAAAAAAATACGAGATAAGCGTAGACTTCGAAATGATTTATAAGGTACTAAATAAAAAAATTTCAATCGTATAGACAAATGCTCAACTTTCAACTTTCAACTTTCAACTTTCAACATAACATTACTTTATCCTATTTCTTCAGAAACACAAATTCTTTGCTAACATTATTTACCTGCCACCTCTCACAAAAAATGGTAGTTCTACCTATTTTTGTCTTGACCTTAATTCCGCTACATTGTTTATTAAACGGTTTAACAATGTTTACGATATCCGCCTAATAAACATGAGGCAATTATTGTAACTGTTCAGCTGCACCCCATCTGCGCGCGAACAGGACTTCCAGCATACCGATGTATAGCTGAAAGTCCTGTTCACACACACCTGGGACACATCTAAACAGTTACAATTAGGTGGTTATACCCGTTTTTTGGCCCTACCTGAATAATCACAATTATTGTAACTATTCGGCGAGAATTGCATAACATGGGTAAACTCCCAAGCGTAACTGTTCAGGTAAGCGCAGACTCCGGATGAGGTGCAGCTGAATAGTTACCGATTATTAATTTTCCGGCAAAGACCGGTCAAGACTTTATTTAAGGTTTAACTTTTTAGGAGGAAAAATGAGCGAAAATAAAAACATCCAGAGTTTATCAACGGAAGTCCGGGTTTTTAATCCACCGGAAGAGGGAAGGGCAGACGCAACCATTAAAAGTATGGAGGAGTATGAAGCACATTATAAGCGTTCCATGGAAGACCCCGAAGGCTACTGGGCAGATAGGGCCGAAGAGCTGCTGCATTGGGACAAAAAATGGGATAAAGTCCTTGATGCTGACCTCTATAAACCAGAGGTAAAGTGGTTCGTTAATGGCAAGCTGAATGTCTCTTACAACTGCCTTGACCGTCACCTGACCAATGGCCGCCGCAACAAAGCCGCCCTTATCTGGCAGGGAGAGCCAGAAGAGGATGTAAGGGTCTATACCTACCAGATGCTGCATACCGAGGTCTGTCGTTTGGCAAATGTATTGAAAAAGCTTGGTGTCGGCCGAGGTGACCGTGTTGCTGTCTATCTCCCCATGATCCCTGAACTTGCGATTACCCTCCTGGCCTGCACCCGAATCGGTGCCATTCATTCTGTGGTCTTCGCAGGTTTTTCAGCCCCGAGTCTCAAAAGCAGAATCAATGACTGTGAAGCAAAAGTACTGATCACTGCTGACGCAGTAATCAGAGCCGGAAAAACCATCTCGTTGAAAACAAACGTTGATGCCGCCATCGCCGAATGTCCATCTGTACAAAATACAGTCATCGTAAAACGTGGGGGTAACGAGATCTCCTTCAAGGAAGGACACGATCTCTGGTATCACGAGCTTATGGCTGCCGATGACATCACTGATAAATGTGAACCGGAATCAATGGATGCGGAAGACCCCTTGTTTATTCTTTATACCAGCGGCAGCACCGGCACTCCTAAAGGTGTTGTTCACACAACCGGTGGTTATTTGACCTACGCTGCCCATACCTGCGACTGGGTTTTTGATCTGAAAGATGACGATGTTTACTACTGCACCGCTGATATCGGCTGGATTACCGGCCACAGTTACATACTCTATGGTCCGCTTGCCCTAGGGGCAACCTCGCTTATGTTTGAAGGGGTGCCAACCTACCCAGGACCAGACCGCTTCTGGCATATTGTCGAAAAATTCAAGGTCAGTATATTCTACACCGCACCCACCGCAATCCGGGCGCTAATGCGCTTCGGCTCCGAACCCATCAAAAAACACGACTTGTCCTCTCTGCGTATCCTTGGCTCCGTCGGTGAACCCATTAATCCTGAAGCATGGATGTGGTATCATGAAAATATAGGTGCCAGCAAACTTCCCATCGTTGACACCTGGTGGCAGACAGAAACAGGGGGCATTATGATCTCCGCCCTGCCGTATGCCACCCCGACAAAACCTGGTTCTGCAACCAGGCCTCTTCCAGGTATTGATGCCGCAATTTTCACAGAAGAGGGAGAAGAGGCAGAGCCCAATGAGGGTGGTCGAATCGTTATCAGGAAGCCTTGGCCAGGAATGCTCAGGGCTGTTTATAAAAATCCGGAACGATACAAAAAAACATATTTCTCACGCTTCCCTGGCATATACGACCCGGAAGATGGAGCCAGAAAAGACGAAGATGGCTATTTCTGGATCATGGGCCGTCTTGATGACGTAATCAATGTTTCAGGTCATCGTCTTGGCACAGCAGAAATAGAATCTGCCCTTGTCTCCTACGCAGATGTGGCCGAAGCCGCAGTTGTCGGTGCCCCCCATGAAATTAAAGGCCAGACCATTTATGCCTACGTAACCCTAAAAGAGGGAGTTGACCCTTCTGATGAACTGAAAATGACGTTAGTTAAACATGTCCGAGCTGAAATAGGACCCATTGCAACCCCTGAGTTTCTCCAGTTTTCTGAAGGACTACCCAAGACCCGTTCTGGTAAAATCATGAGACGTATCCTGAGAAAGGTTGCCTCAGGCGAGCACGAAGAACACGATTTTGGTGATACTTCAACACTAGCCGATCCTGGAGTCGTAGATCAACTGGTTAAAGGTAATCTTGACTTAATTAAAAAATAGATCAATTTGCAAAATTAACAAATAGCAAACAGCAAGAAAAAAGGGGGCCGCAGAATTTCCGCAGCCCCCTTTTTCTTTGTTTTTTCGTAACTATTCAGGTAGGGCGATAAAGTAATTCCCCTTGCTCCGCAGTGTAACTATTCCTTCAATTTTTCTGCCAACTCCGTCACTGCCATGGCATAGCGGTTGGAATTATTCCATTTTGTAATGGCTTGAAAATTGGGGTATCCGGCCACATAACGCATCCCTCCATTTTCAAGTTCAAGCCCTACCATGGTGACCTTTTTATCCATAGGCGAAGAAGGCATATCATTTTTTTGTTTTTCGGCTGCAAGCTTCCATGGAACCAACCCCTTTCTCCCTTTTTCATAGGCAGCAACTAACTGCTGATCCTTTAATTCAGGCCCTAGCTCCCAGTATATTGGGGCTGCGAAAGTCCAATGGAACCTGTGCAGATAATTTGCGATACTGGCCAAAATGTCAGGTATTGAATTCCAAACATCACGCTTGCCATCATTATCAAAGTCGACAGAATATTCTCTGAAGCTTGAGGGGATAAATTGGGTCTGTCCAAAGGCCCCCCCATACGAACCTGTCACAGAAAGTGGGTCAACACCATTATCACGGCATAAAAGGAGATAGGCGACAAGCTGCTTGCGGTAAAATTCACTTCGTCTCGGGTAGGCATCAAACATCGTGTTCAATGTTTGAAACATTGAAAAGGCACCTTTATACCGCCCAAATCTTGACTCAATCCCCCAGATTGCCACAATAATTTCCCGCTCAACACCCAGATCTTTTTCGATTGTATCAAGGAGCCCCTTGTGCAGGCTCAATTTTTTCTTCCCTTCTTCAATAACTGCCTTGGTAATAAACAATGGATAATACTGATAATATGGCTTTGCTTCCCATTGTTTGTCCATTAACTCCAAAACTCTTTTGCCAATGCTCACCTTGGCAAATATTTTCTGTAGTTCTTCTTTGGAAAAATTATGGCGCAGACGCAATTCTTTGAACAATCCGACATATCTCGCACTGCTCAAATCTATGAGTTGTCCATCTTCAACCAGATCTGCCGCTTTTGGCTTTTCTTTTTCAGCAGCAGCAAGCACAACACCTTGGGAAAGGAAAGAAAGAAGCAGAAAGGACAGTGTCATAAAGATGGGTAAACTCTTCTTTGCAAAAAAATTCGTCATGTTGAAAAAACCTCTTTAAATGAGTCTAAAAACTCGTCAAGCCTGTCTTCAGGCAAGGCATTTATTCCAGCCGCAGCAGCTCTACCGCCGCCGGTGGGAAACTTTCTACACAAATCATCGGCCCCTTTTTTTCTCTCCAAAGGCGCCCTCACACTCGCCATATATGTTCCATTACCATTTTCAACCAGTAAGGCATGGGCCAAGTCGGGCTTTTCACGGGCCTTTTCATTGCTGTATACCCCCGCCACCCTCTTGCTCCAAGGCTCTGCTGGGAAATTAAAAACCCGCCCAACATTTCCTAGATTTTCAACTTCCTGTTGCCTGGCACTCTCCATATCGTCTGCAAACCCGGTTCGAAGTTTTGCCAATACGGGGGATTGATTATAAAATAGCAGTGGATCCTCAAAAGGACGAACAGCTTTATATAGTTCCTCAGGAGTAAAATGAAGGTCCTTTGGTGAAGAACCATAGCCATTATAGTTCATCAACTCTCCCAGTTCACGCAGTACAGATATCTGCTCTTCATTCAGTGCAAGGGATTTGGCCGCCTGCCGGGCTGCATCATGCAGGTTGTCTCCAAACGCGGCTGTCACCGCCCAAGACCGGTATCTTCCTTCCAACAGGCGGTCGACAATAAGTGAGGCACAGATATCAGAGCTTGGGTCTATATGAGCGCTAAGGGAGGCAGAAGGAGGGATTTCTCCGGCAAAATGGTGATCTACATAGAAGACTGAGCATCCGCTGGAAAGAATTTTTTCCAGAGAATCTTTGTTGGAGTCCATCGAAATATCAAGGACAGTCACCTCATCACCGTCCACCACCTTTTCAAGCAGACGGTCAAGAAGGCGTATGTCTCGCTTAACCCCTGTTATCAATTTTGCTGCTGGTTTCGGTTCCGACAGGCGCAACTGATGTAGAGCACAAATCCCGTCAGCATCACCGTTAAAGACATCGTACTGCACGATTTTCTCCCCTTACTGTTCGCTCGGTTCGCTCACATATAGAGTCTGATCAACCCCCAAAACTTTGCCTATCCCTTCCAAGGAAAAAATAAGACTGAAACGGTAATCATCATCCGGGCTCATGGTAACAAGGAACTCTAAAGACCAGCATTCCGGACTATAGAAAATCCCCAAAGAAGCTTCCGTGGTCTTATCGGTTTCAAAGGAGTAGAGAACATCTCCTGTGAACACAACCTGGTCACTAAGACTCACAAATAAATCTCCGTTGAGTTGGTTGATCACCGCATCTTTCTCATATCTGTACTCAAGTCCCAGATTATACTTTTCCAACTCTGAGTAAACGGATCTCAGTGAATATTTAGTAAATCCTCTGCCATAGGTATCAAGGTCAGATTTATACAGAAAAGAGAACCCTTCAAAGGGATGAATTCCTGTATCAAAATTAATAACTGATAATGGATGCCTTGTCTCCCCAGCAACAGTAATAGTCTTCCTGTCTTCAATAAGATTATAGGACTGAGAGATGTTGACAAAAGCATATTTCCTGCTGCTTTCAGTCCCATCCAAAAATCGCGAAAGGTCAAAATCGTTGCGCAGGGTGTAAGTTATAAGATTTTTGGCAACAATGCGGTCAACGCTATCTAAATTGGGGTATTCATCTTGGCTGCCAATGGATGGAATATAATCATAACTCACCTCAGGTCTGACCATGTGGGTCAATTGGCTAAAGCCCTGTAGAGCCACGCCAAAGTCCCTCATAAAGATAGTTGAGGTAGTTATGTTGTAATCTTGCATAGTCCGGTCCAATATTCCGCTATCGTAGCCCGATTGTACCGCGCCGTTATCATCAACATGGTAGAGTGTTTCCCGTAAGCCGGCAGAAACTGTTGTTTCAAGGTATGGTGTCAGGCGCAAGGGAGCAACAAGCCTCGGATGCATATCCAAGCGTTGGGAACCGACCCCGTCCTCCCGCCAGTAGTATATATATTCAGAGTTCCAGGCAAGATCCATATCGCTGAGCGGATTTGCCATTCCCTCTGCATTGCTGTGGCTACCAAAAACCGGCAGGCGACCAGCATAGATAACTTTAGGCAAGGACCAGAGATGTGACGTTGAAGCAGTATCCGTAGGATCGTTAACTGTTCGCAGTTCAGCATTTAAAGAGGTATCTGTCCAAAGTTTTGACATTTGAGCAACATTTGTCCGCACAATAGTCGTCTCTGAGTCAAATCCTCTTTTGAAGATATCCACGAAACGCTTTTCACTCTCCTCAAAACCCAACCTACCGTCCTGATACTCCTGGAGATAATCCCGGTCGGAAACCAAATCAAGGTCGAGCTTTGCACCTAGATTATCATCAAAATCATGGTCTATCTTTCCCCGGAACCAATAACGATTTTTTGTGGCTCTGTAGAGCCCGTCATCCTTGAAATCATCTTCTGAATCATCAAGACGGTCACGCAAATAATTTAAGGCGAAGCTCCCTTTAGATCCTTCATCAAGCACATACCTGAATTCTGCCCCGGCAAAATTTCCCCGTTGGCTCAAGTTACCGCCATATAAGGTGAGGTCATAACTTGGAGATAAATCTAAAAAGAGCGGCACCACAACCCCAACGCCATCCCGTCCAGAGTGAGAAAGTTCAGGGAGAAGTAGTCCCGTTTTTCTCTCCTGGTTGGTGGGAAAGGAAAAATAGGGTGAATAGGCCAACGGATAATCTTTAACCCGAAAAGTGACATGCCGAAAATGGGCAAATCCCCCGGCGGTCAAATCAGCCTTCTTCCAGGCAAAACTCCAGGGTGGGGCACTCCCTTCCAAAGTTTCACATTTTGTTGCCCATCCATCTTCAAAATGGTAGGTCAATTCCCCCGTTTTCTCAACCGTCTCTCCGGCCAGCAACATCTCTCTTTGGGGAAAATATAAAGTTGCCTTGCTTAAAGTCCCGGTATGGTCATCAAGATCAAGAACCGCAGCTTCAGCTTTAATTTGCTCATCTTCAGAATCAAGAGAGACATTTCCCCTCACCTTGACCATATTTTCAACAGGGTCAAAACGAACCCAATCACCTTTTATTGTCTCTGATTTTGCTACTGGTGAGTACGGTGCTACAGAATCCCCTGCTTGTTCCGGCCATGAGCTGGATCCCGCAAAAGTAGAATTTTTCCGGATCATGACCACATTGCCTTCAGCAACAATACTATCCGGATTACTGAAACGAAAAACCCGGTCCGCATTGATCTCCCATGGAGAGGAGTCCGAAACAGGCTCAGCCCAAACAGGCAAGGCCGCAGACAATACAAGCCCGCAAAGGACTGTTGTTACGCCTAGGGCAGACTTTCGATATGATTTTTTGCCAGGCACTATGTTTACTTCATGGGAAGTCACGAAAATAGATTCCAAGTTTCAAATTTCAAGTTTTTATTGTGCAGGATGTTTACCCGTCTATTCTTCAGGTCAATGCCCGAAATAACTAATCCGGATAAACCGGAAATAAGTGCCTTAACAGCAGTCTGCAAGGCTTTGGGAGCATTATACTTTTTGGAATTATCGGAGTCTCTGCTTACCTGTTTTTTTGACAGGACTCCAGGTATAAGGCACTAAAACCACAGAATTGTAACTTATTCAGATATGCACCAGGTAAGCGCAGCTGGGGTGCAGCTGAATAAGTTATTTCAGCACTGCTCCTGTACTACCGGAGGTAACCATTTTTGCATAACGGTTGACATAACCACTGGTGATTTTCGGTTCAGGGGGATGCCAATCTGCTTTTCGCTTTTGCAATTCTTCCTCACTCACCGCAAGTTTTATTGTCCGAGCCGGGATATCAATTTCAATTTGATCACCTTCTAGCACAAGAGCAATTGGCCCTCCCTCGGCCGCTTCTGGGGAAATATGGCCAAGACAGGCCCCTTGAGTCCCGCCGCTGAACCGGCCATCGGTGAGCAAGGCAACTGATTTCCCCAACCCCATCCCGATAATTGCAGAGGTCGGAGAAAGCATCTCCGGCATCCCGGGACCACCTTTAGGGCCGCAATAGCGAATAACAATAACATCTCCGGAACGAATCTCGCCGCCCAATATAGCCTCCTGGGCCTCTTCTTCAGAATTATAGATTCGGGCAGGACCCGCATGCTTCAACATTTCATCACTAACCGCAGATTGTTTCACCACAGCGCCATCCGGAGCCAAATTGCCGTAGAGGACCGCTATTCCCCCTTCCTTATGATAAGGCGCCGCCACAGGTTTTATAACCACAGAATCATGCACTTTTGCCCGCTCAAGGTTTTCACCTAATGTTTTCCCGGTTACAGTCATAACCTCAACATTAAGCCCCGCCTCACTGGACAAAAGCTCCTTCATAACTGCCTGTACCCCCCCAGCCTCATCAAGCTGCTGCAGGCTGTGCGGGCCACCGGGAATAAGACTGCAAAGGTGCGGGGCTCTTTTGCTAACTTCATTGAATGAAGAAAGGGGCAGATCGACCCCCGCCTCACCAGCTATAGCCGGCACATGCAATACTGTATTGGTGGAGCAGCCCAGTGCCATGTCAACGGCCATGGCATTTTCAAAGGCCTCCTTGGTTGCAATATCTCGCGGCCTGATATCCTTTTCCAACATATCCAGAACAGCCATGCCGGCCTGTTTGGCCAACCTTATCCGGGCAGCAGCAACAGCAGGAATCGTCCCATTGCCTGGCAGACCAAGTCCAATTGCTTCGGTCAAACAATTCATTGAATTTGCGGTAAACATCCCGGCACAAGAACCGCATCCCGGACAAGCCGCATCTTCCAGTTCATCGAGTTCCTCCTCGCTCATGGTATTGGCCTTCACCTTACCTACCCCTTCAAAGACACTGACCAAATGAACATCCTGGCCTCGAAAACGTCCGGTCAGCATGGGGCCGCCACTCACCATTACCGCAGGAATATTCACCCGCAGCATGGCCATAAGCATTCCAGGAGTGACCTTATCACAGTTGGGAACCATCACCACCGCATCAAAGGGGTGGGCCTGGAGCATAATTTCCACCGAATCGGCAATAATCTCTCGACTTGCCAAGGAATATTTCATCCCCGTATGATTCATGGCAATCCCATCACAGACCCCAATGGTTCCGAAGGTAATAGGGGTGCCCCCGGCAATTCTCACTCCAGCCTTGACAGCATCAACAATGGTATTGAGATGCACATGCCCTGGTATAATATCATTTTGGGCATGGGCAATGCCAATTAACGGCCTGCTAATTTCTTCATTAGTGTATCCCATTGCCTTCATCAAAGAACGATGGGGAGCCCTTTCCAAACCTTTTTTCATTACATCACTTCGCATCAGCCTTCTCTTTCCTTAGGTCAGCTAAAAAATAACTTAGCATTTTATTTAGCAGCCCCTTAATATATTTATGTTAAAATTGCCCTTAAAGGCAACAAAGGTACGCTTAGGAACATATCATGTCAAGATAAAACAGAGGCTTCTCACTCTTAACATCTACCTTCCGAGTAACTTCAAGCAATTTTGAGTAAATTTAATGCCGGTATCAACTCATGTTGGTCACCCCCGAAGGTGTTTATCTGGGCTCTCCCGATTCAAATTCCTTTTATGCTTAAAATAAGTCATCCTGCCCCACACTAACAGCAGACTTCCAGGTACCACTTGACAAAGATACATTTGAGTATTACTTTAGACATAATTAAGATTCCCAGATGAAGTATCTTTCCCCACAGCGTCCTCCATACCACCCCATTTATACCCCTCGCGGCTATTTATTCTTGCGGTACACTGTATGAAATATCTTTTCGGCCCAGTTAATTCCAGACGGCTTGGTTTATCCCAGGGGGTTGACCTTTTGCCCTCGGGCATCTGTAATTTTAACTGCATCTATTGTGAAGTAAACCGCCCCAAAAAGCTCACTCTGGAAAGGCAGGAATACTTTCCGAGCAAGGAAATCATCGCAGAGATAGATACCATTTTCTCTGATAAAACAAGCGCCGAGGCAATTGATGTATTCACCATTACCGCTAGCGGTGAACCAACCCTGCACACAGGCATCGGCACGATAATCCGGTCTATCAAGAAAAAAACGGAGAAAGCAGTTACCGTACTTACAAATGGCGGCTTGCTGCACTTAAAAGAGGTCAGGCAGGATTTAGCAGAGGCAGATATTGTCGTCCCTTCCCTTGACACGGCACTTTCAAAGAGTTTCCAAAAGATCAACAGACCCGCCTCGGGCACAGACCTTGAAAAGATTATTAGAGGAATTGCTGAGTTCAGACAGGAATTTATCGGCAAGCTCTGGTTGGAAATCCTTTTTGTCCAAGGGGTCAACGACCATCCTGAAGACATTTGTGAACTCAAGAAAGCCATAGCCAGAATACAACCCGACAAAATTCAGCTCAATACCGTGGCCCGTCCTCCATTTGAAGCTTTTGCAAGACCGATTAGCCAGGCAAAACTAGATGTGATCGCCGAAAAAATTGGAGGTCCCGTGGAGATTATTGCCAGCTTTATAAAAAAAGATGGAGAAACCCAACAAAATATAGGACAATCAGAAATAATAGAATTACTTAAACGCCGACCAGCAACGGAGGCGGACATTTGCGAGTCACTGCGCACAACAGCGGCTGAGACTCAAAAACTTGTGGCCCAATTGGCCAAAGAACAAAAAATTGTTACAACAAAACATGCTTCCAAAAATTATTGGACGATAAACACGAAGGAATAAGAACAAGATGTCAGATAAAGATACAGACAAAAAACAAAACGCCCCGAGTAAGGCTCCTAAATCTGCTCAAAAATCAAAAGCCACGACTAAGAGCACCGAAAAAGGGACATTGGCTGAAAAAAAAGACAAAAGAGGAGCAGCTAAACCAAAATCTCCTGCTGCACCAAGCCCAGAGATAAAAGCAGCCAAACAAGCTCCCAAAAAGCGAGGTCCCGCACCACGCGCCAAGAAAAAACCGCCTGCCAGAAAAGCCCCTTCGCGCCCCTCTGTAAAATCAAAACCTGCCACACCCACGACAAGTGGCGCCATAGCGAAAGAACAAAAAAAATCCAAAACCCTAGCGCCAAAATCAAAAGCTCCGGCCAAAACTGTGCCTGAAAAACATGGCTTTAAACTACTAATAAACGCAGACGAACCGGAAGAGTGTCGGGTTGCCCTGCTTGATAAAGGGAAATTGGAGTCCTTTCACATTGAAACGATCGTCAATGTGAAAATCAAAGGAAATATATACAAGGGAAAGGTTGTAACCGTAGAAGCAAATTTACAGGCTGTATTTATCGACATCGGTACCGGCAAAAATGCCTTCTTGCCGTTCAGCGAAATCCACCCTGAATACTATGCCAGCGAAAAAGATCAAGACAAGCACTGGAAGGACGTGAATATTAAGGAAGCTATTCATGAAGGACAAGAGCTCCTGGTTGAAGTGGTCAAAGAGGCCACAGGCAATAAAGGCGCCAACATGACTACTTTCCTCTCCCTGCCCGGCCGCTACCTTGTTCTGATGCCAGGCAGCAACTCCCATGGCATTTCAAGAAAAATAGAGGACGAGTCCCAGCGCAAAAAACTGCGCGACATGCTCACCTCTTGCAAACTGCCGGAAGGAGTCGGATATATTATCCGTACCGCCAGTAGCGATATTACAAAAACTGCGCTCACCAAAGATGTTAAATTTCTGATCAATCTCTGGAAAGAGATAAAAGAACGGGGCCAGACGCAGCCCACCCCTTCTCTCGTCTACCAGGAACAAGATATCATCGCCCGGTTTTTGCGGGATCATTTTTCACCCGAGATTCAGGAAATTTTGGTCGATAGCGAAGAGGCCTATAAGCAAGTGGTCAATTTTCTCGACCTGCTGCCTGCAGCCCAAAGAAAAAAGACAACGGCCAAATTGCACAAAGGCCCCAGACCTTTGCTCAACTCATTCAATGTTGAAGAACAGATCGAGCAGATCTATCACCCCACCGTCAAACTGCCTTCCGGCGGTTCAATTGTCATCAGCCCCACGGAGGCACTTGTTGCCATTGATGTCAATTCGGGCCGAACTGACAGAGACAGTAATTTTGAAAAGACCATTTTCCAGGCCAATTTGGAGGCCGCAGAAGAACTTGCCAGGCAATTGCGCCTTCGGGACTTAGGTGGTTTGATCGTGGTTGACTTTATCGATATGCGGAGTGCGGCCCACACCAGAGAGGTGGAAAAAATGCTAAAAAACAGCATGAAAAAAGATAAGGCCAAGATAGATTTCACCAGAATCTCCAAATTTGGCCTGATGCAGATATCAAGACAGCGCATGGCCGCTCCAGTGCAAGCTGGGAATTATATCACCTGTAGACATTGCCAAGGCCGCGGCGTGGTCAAATCAGTCGAGACCCAGGCTTTGGTTTATCTGCGGCAAATCCAGACCGGTGTCACCAGAAAACATGTAAAAACTGTGCAATGCCTGTTACCTGCAGAAGTCGGCAAGTATCTCTTGAACAAAAAACGGGCTGAGTTGACCGAATTGGAAAAACGTCAGAACACCTCCATTCTTATCGAGACCGAGGAAAATCTATCCCCCTCCCAAGCCTCCATTAAATTTTTGAAGGAGTAAGCATTAACTCCATGCATATTTGCATATAGTATTCAAATATGCATGGATTATTAAGCACCTCCACCAACAACTCTTAGCTTCACAGCAGATTTTTCAAGCTTGCTGACCTTGCCCCTGCTCCCACCTTCAAACTCAGGGACAATGTTTCTTAAATGCTTGATGAGTTGAACAATGTCCCTACTTTGGGCCGATATTCTCAACTCCTCAAGTTCATGGGTCAACCACTCCCAATCGACCTCTCGGCTTCTGGATAGCTGTAGTTTAGGGTGTTCCGTACCCATAAGCCCTTCACTGTCATGAAAAATTTCTTCATACAGCTTCTCTCCCGGGCGCAATCCGGTGTACTCAATCTGAATATCTTCCCCCACCGCATGCCCGGACAATCTGATCATCTGCTCAGCAAGGTCCTTTATCAATATTGGCTCACCCATCTCTAATACGTAAATCTCACTTCCTTTCCCCATTGAACCAGCCTGCAAGATAAGACCGACTGACTCAGGAATGGTCATAAAATAACGGGTGATGTCTTTATGGGTCACCGTCACCGGCCCACCTGCCTGAATCTGTTTTTCAAAGAGTGGCACCACTGAACCGGCAGAGCCAAGGACATTACCAAAACGGGTGGTTATAAATTTGGTATTAGATCGTTTGGCCAAATTTTGACAATACAACTCAGCAATCCTCTTGGTGGCCCCCATCACATTGGCAGGATTAACTGCCTTGTCCGTTGAAACCATCACGAAACGCTGAACCCCAAACTTATCAGCCGCATCAGCGATAACCTTTGTGCCAATAACATTGTTAAAAACACCCTCGGCCGGGTTCTTCTCCAACATGGGCACATGCTTGTAGGCTGCGGCATGAAATACGACATCAGGACTAAAAGTCTTAAACGTCCACTCGACCCGGTTGACAATTTTCACATCACCAAGGACAGCGACCAGATTCAGGTCGGGGAAACTTCCCCGCAACTCGTGCTCAATACTGTATAGATTGTATTCACCATGTTCAAAGATAATAAGCCTATTAGGTTGAGCCTGGGAAATTTGCCGGCACAACTCGGCACCGATCGAACCGCCTCCTCCTGTGACCAGAACGTTTTTACCCTGCAAATATCTGGAGATGGCCTTTTTATCCAGCTGAACCGGCTCCCGACCTAACAGATCATTGACAGTGACCGGCCGCAGGTGACCGACCTCTATTTTCTGGCCGGTCAATTCAACAACCGAGGGCAAAGTCTTACATTTCAACCCCAGTCTTGCACACTCATTAACGATCCGGTTAATCGTTGCTCGAGTGGCCGATGGAATAGCCAATAAAACCACGCCAACCGACAATCTCCTCGCCAAAAATTCCAGGTCGGTCAGGCCCCCAAGAACCCGAACCCCGCGTATCTCTCTGCCGTGTCTTTTTATGTCATCATCAAGAAATCCCACAGACTGATATTTTTGCGAGGAAATAATGTCACGAACCAAGGATTCGCCAGCCCGGCCGGCACCAAAAATAAAAACTCGTTTCCCTTCCTTCACCTTCAGGTAAAGATGCCTGTCTCGACTATAGCGGTAGAGAAAACGAGAGCCTGACAACAGGAGAGCTAGGAGAATTGGGTACAAAATAAAAATAGAGCGGGGAATTAGCGCGACCTTCAAGAACACAACCGCAACAAGGGCAGTAAGAAGCGTGCCAAGAAAAACGGCTTTAACAATACGAACAAGATCAGGCAAGGAGGCAAAACGCCAGAGCCCTCGATACAGGCCAAAAAGCCAGTACATAGTGATCTGCACGGGCAGTGCAATTCCCAACATCTTCTGAAAACCTATAAAATATTGGTCGGAAATAGGGCCCAAGTTAAACCGAAGTAAAAAAGCAAGATACAGTGCAATCGGAATGCACAAAAAGTCATGTGCAAAAGCGGCCCATTTGGTAAACAGAATTCTGCCCAAATATTTTTTAATCACACAATGCTCCTTCACAGATAATTGATACCTTTGTCCCATCATAGTCACAGGGAATACCTAAGTCAATGACCTTGTCAGGCTCGCTATGAACCTTGTTAAACAAGGTCTTATTTTCTTACACCCACATTAACATTGAGAATCCGGGACATTCCACGACCAACACTTGTTTTAGCCTTGTGATGAACCCTCGGAGATGCTACAAATAGAGCCTCTTGCAAGAAGCCGTCATCCCTAAATGTTTTTATCGGGGATCCAGGTTTTTGCAAGAGGCTCACATGTTATTTGTTTTCGTTTACCCGCCCCAGGAAAATATTAATCACCATGCCTAACTTTCCAATCTACCTAGACAACACGATTTTCAGCCGACAGCAAAAAGGGGGCATTTCCGTATACTGGTTTGAACTTTTACGGAGGATGGCTGCAGGGAACAAACAGTTGACGGTCTTTAATCAGAATGTATCTGGGAATAATATTTTTGCAGAAAAATTACCAAAGGACTTGACCACGCATTATGAACGAAAGTTCTTACCCGGTAAAATATCCAGTTATTTCCCTCTGCAGGATCGGATAAAAGAACCCGCTTTGTTCCACTCAAGTTTCTATAGAATATCAGTCCAAAAGAATATTGCCAATGTTGTGACTGTCTACGATTTTATATATGAATATTTTCGTCATGGCCTACCGAAAATTATTCATTTATGGCAAAAAAAATTTTCCTTGCACAGAGCTGATGGGATCATCTGTATTTCAGAAAACACAAAAAAAGATATGCTGCTTTTCTACCCGGAATTGCAAGCAAAACATATCAAGGTAATCCACTTAGGAGTCGCTGATGATTATCATGTTATTAAGGATCAGCCTGCCACTCATGGTGAAATAGGCGAGATACTCAGAGAAAAATACATTATTTTTGTCGGCGCAAGATCTTCTTATAAAAATTTTGATATAGCTGTTGATGTTGTGCGGCAAATACCTAAATGTAAACTTTTACTTATAGGTGGTTTAGATCTGTCACCCAAAGAGAAAGGTAATCTTGAAGACAAATTAGCCGGGAAATATTGGCATTATCAAAATGTTAAGAACTCCTTGTTGAATATTTTCTATAACAACGCTTTTTGTTTATTGTACCCGTCAAGTTATGAAGGATTTGGTATTCCTCCATTGGAGGCGATGAGTGCTGGATGTCCTGTTGTGGCCATGAACAGCTCATCGATTCCTGAAGTATGCGGTCACGCTGGCCTCTTGAGTGACAGGCCCGATGTAAACGAAATTACGAAGCTTACTCAAAAACTGCATGATTCTGACTTTCGAAAAGAAATTATCACCAAAGGACAAATTCAAGCTCAACAATTTAGCTGGGATAAGTGTTATAGAGAAACCATATTATTTTACAGCAAAGTTTATCACAATAAGTTTGATGCTCTCATATAAAATCTCGGGATGAAGGAACTGAAATATTCTTGATGAAAATATCTATTATTACTGTCTGTCTAAATGCTGCTGCAACCCTTGAAGATACCATTCTGTCCGTACTGAACCAAACCTATCCTAATATTGAATATATCCTGATAGACGGAGCATCCTCCGATCAAACAATGGAGGTAGTAAAGAAATATAACAAGGACCTGGATTTTTGGATTTCGCAACCAGATAATGGTATCTACGATGCCATGAACCGTGGAATAAAGCACGCGACCGGGGACATAATAGGGTTTTTAAATGCAGACGATGTTTTTGCTGATAGAGATTCGGTACAATGGCTTGCCAAGGAGCTCAGCTCGCAAGATATTGATGCCTGTTATGCCGATTTGGTTTATGTCACTCATCTCACAGATGAAAAAGCAGTCCGCCACTACAGCAGCAAACATTTTTCCCCTCAAAGTATTGCATATGGGATAATGCCAGCACATCCAACACTTTATGTGAAAAGAAAGGTGTTTGAAAAATATGGTTTTTTCAAAACAGACTATAAGATAGCCGCTGACTTTGAGTTTGTCGCAAGGGTGTTTGGCACACAGCAGATTAGAGCAGCGTACCTACCCAAGATCTTGGTTAAAATGAGGACAGGAGGAGTAAGCACAGCTGGTATAAAAAATAACATAATCTTAAACCGGGAAATAGTCAGAGCATGCCGATGTAATAATATTGCAACAAATTACATCAAGGTGTACCTGAAATATTTTAAAAAGGTTTTCGAGCTGATCCATACTCCTTATATAGCTCGATAAACACTGTCAGCAAATTTGTGGCCCCTTCATCCTTCGATGGCCTTTTAGTACCTTAGAAATTATTTCGAAGTCTGCGCTTATCTCGTGTATTTTATGGCAAGAAATTAAAAAAATAGATTAATTTGAATATGTTGCATCTACTTTTAAGGTACTTATCCTTCTTTTCCGGTTCATCTGGGTTACGAAAGCATCAAATCTAACATTGTTCAAAATTTTTATCTTTACAGAAATTCCACATGAGTATTATAGATTACAATGTCAGAAGGCTGCCCGAAAATAGATTTTCGTCAAGAAACCTATTCTCGGACATCCTCTTCTCAAGTGTGTTCTATGCCCCCCAATAAAAAAGTATGGGAAATTATTCACAATGAAAACAGCTTTAATCTTTGGAATATCAGGCCAGGATGGTGCGTATTTATCCAAATTTCTTCTTTCAAAAGGCTACAGGGTCATCGGTACCTCTCGGGATGCCGAGGGCTCCTCCTTTATAAATCTGCAAAAACTGGACATACACGATAAAGTCGAACTTTTTTCGGCCTCTTTGCATGACTTCAGAAGTGTCCTGCAGGTTATCAGTAATAACGCACCAGATGAAATATACAATTTGGCAGGGCAAAGTTCTGTGGGACTCTCTTTTGAACAACCCGTGGAAACTTTTGAAAGTATCAGTATAGCAAACCTGAACCTCCTGGAGGCCATCAGATTTTTAGAAATACCGGTACGCTATTATAATGCCGGGTCAAGCGAGTGTTTTGGCAACACCAGGAAACCGGTGGTGGAAACAGATCCATTTGTACCGAGAAGTCCTTATGCGGTAGCGAAGGCTGCTGCCTACTGGCAGGTAGCAAACTACAGGGAGGCGTACAACCTTTTTGCCTGTTCTGGGATTTTGTTCAACCATGAGTCCCCGCTTCGTCCAAAACGGTTTGTCACCCAAAAGATTGTGACAGCTGCTTGTAATATAGCACTAGGGAAACAAGATAGGTTGGACTTAGGGAATATTGAGGTGGAAAGAGACTGGGGTTGGGCCCCGGAATATGTTGAAGCAATGTGGCATATGCTGCAACAGGAGCTTCCAGAGGACTTTATAATTGCCACCGGCACCTACCATAAACTTAAAGACTTTGTCTCGGCAGTTTTTTCGGTTTTGGATTTGGACTGGCAGGAATACGTCCAATATGACAATAAATTGCTCCGCCCTTCAGAGGCAAACCGGGTTTCCGGGAGTCCGAAAAAAGCAAAAGAAGTCCTCGGCTGGAAGGCAAAACTACAGATGCACGACGTGGTAAAAAAATTGGTAGAAAGCAGATACCAGGAGATTTCCACAAAAGGTTAAAAGAAAGTTGCTATTCAGGTTAATGCCTAGAGATAGCAAAAAACACCGAGGTGCAGCTGTCTGACACCGCTCCACAGGAAGGCACTGATAAAACTTTTGCTTATAGCAACTTGCAAATTTGGGACAGTGTGCTTACTCTCTTCGAAATGATTTTTCGGGCGCCTGGCAATCGGGCAGGGGCTCGATGTTTCGCTTAAAATAGAGGCCGAGCCACCCGGTTAGTACGCTGAACAGTTACCTCTGAACATTGAATTGAGAATAAATTACTTATGCATTCCGTAAAGTTAAAAAATGAGCTTACCCAGGTAATTTCTAAGCTCAAGAACTCCTTCTTGACAGTCGGCTTTTTCAGCCTTTTTATAAACTTACTTGCCTTGGTTCCCGCTTTGTATATGCTGCAGCTGTACGGACGAGTTCTTACCAGCCGCAGCGAAACTACCCTGGTTATGCTGACTTTGCTGGCAGGACTGTTCTTTGTTGTCCAGGGACTGCTAGAGTTTGTTCGTTCCCGAATCCTGATTAGGGTTGGTGCCCGCATGGAGACCATGCTCAATCAGAGACTGTTTGATGCCATGTTCCGACTCAGTATTAGCAATCCAGGTACGAGCAGTTCCCAACCTCTTCGTGATCTTACCACTATTCGCCAATTCATGACCGGCAATGGTTTGTTTGCCCTATTTGACAGCCCTTGGATGCCCATTTACATAGCCTTGCTGTTTTTCTTTCACCCATGGTTTGGCTGGTTTGCGGTGGGTGCTGCGGTGATTTTACTTAGTATCACTCTCTTAAATGAGTGGAGCACCAAGAAGTTTCTTTCTGAGGCCAATACGAAAAGTATTCAGTCCTTCAACCAGGCAAACAGTCATGTTCGGAATGCTGAAGTAGTGCATGCCATGGGGATGCAGAAGCATCTGCGCGACAAATGGCTTGATGGCCATCAAGAATTTTTGCAAACTCAGAACCGGGCCAGTGACAATGCCAGTATCTGGACCAATTCGAGTAAGTCAATGCGGATTATGTCCCAATCTTTTATGCTTGGGCTTGGCGGCTATTTAGCCATACAAGGAGAAGTTGATCCAGCCATGATGATTGCCGGTTCTATTATTATGGGACGGGCTTTGGGACCTCTTGATTTATTAATCGGAAGCTGGAAGGGATTTACTGAGGCCCGAGGCTCTTATGAGCGAATAAATGGGCTTTTACAACAGTTCCCTGAAGAAAAAGAATATATGAAACTGCCGCCGCCGGAAGGAAATGTTAGCCTGACGAATGTCATGTTAGCCGCCCCTGGCACCAACCAGTTTATCCTTCGGGGGATCACCTTTTCTCTGCCCAAGGGGGCAACCCTTGGAGTTATAGGCCCCAGTGCTGCCGGTAAATCTTCACTGGTGCGAGCTTTATTGGGTCTTTGGCCTGTGAAAGCAGGGGAGGTACGCTTGGACGGTGCGGACATTTATCAATGGGACCGGCATCTTTTGGGGCCGTACATCGGTTACCTTCCCCAGGATATTGAGCTTTTTGATGGTTCAATTGCTGCCAATATTGCAAGATTTGGAGAACTGGATTCAGAAAAGGTGATAGAGGCCGCAAAGCTTGCAGATGTCCATGAGATGATCTTACAATTACCGGACGGCTATGATACCGTTATTGGCCAGAGAGGCGGCGCACTTTCAGGCGGTCAGCGCCAGCGTGTGGGTTTGGCCCGGGCAGTATACGGCGAGCCAAGTCTGGTGGTGCTGGACGAACCGAACTCAAACCTGGATGACAAAGGGGAAGTAGCTTTAGCCCAGGCGGTGAGGAAGTTGCAGAAAAAGGGGGCCACAATTATTTTGGTTACCCACCGCCAATCTCTTCTCCAGGTTGTCGACACCTTGATGTTTTTAAAAAATGGCCAAATTTCCCTTTTTGGCCCTCGAGATGAGGTCATGGCAAAGATGCTGGCCGCCGCCCAGTCGGCAAAGCCACCATCCCCCCAAAAGGCAGCGCCTCAAAGAAATAAAATAGCGCAAACTGTTCCAGTTGTGGGGATGCCGGCATGAGTGATATAAAACAAAAGAGTGTAGACGAAGAAAAAGAGAGCGTGGCTAAAAATACTGGCCAAGCAGATGAACCGCAACTTACATCTGGCAGCCAGGAAGATGGCGCGGCTCTTGTGACAATGGTTTCCAAAGACGGCCAGGAGATCATTGAAGTTACACCGCCAACCACGCCCGACCACGAGACTCCTCCTGCAGGAGACTATGTTTATCGCATATTTGGTTTTATTGTTTTGGCTCTTTGCTTTGGCGGCATCGGCGGTTGGGCCGCCTTCGCCCCCCTGGAAAGTGCCGTTGTGGTTATGGGAGAAGTCCGGGATGAGTCCAAGATAAAGATAGTGCAGCACCTTGAGGGGGGATTGGTCGAAGAAATTTTTGTTAAAGATGGTGATTTGGTCTCAAAAGACCAGGTGTTGCTACGCCTCAACGATACCCAAGTCCGAACCCAGCTAGAAGAGGCCCATTGGCAATATTTAGTCACTTTGGCGACCACGGATAGACTCGAGGCTGAACAGAATGGTTTGAAGGAGATACCCTTTTCCGATGAGTTTCAGGAGCAAAGTAACTTGGTTAGAAAAATGCTGGCGGGAGAGGCGCAGTTGTTCGCCTTCCGGCGCGAAGCCTTTGATAGCGAAACTGATATTTTAAATCAGCGCGTTCAACAGTTGGAAGTGCAAATATCCGGTTTGGAAAAAGTTCAACAGGTCAAGCAGGAGCAGATTGATGCCTTTGCCGCAGACATAGGAGAGTGGCAAAGCCTTTTTGAAAAGCAGTTGGCAGACAAGCAGCAGCTTCGCCAGATTCGCCAGCAACAACTGGTTTTGGAAGGGGATGTGGCCGGGCAGCAGGCAGAAATATCCCGTCTTCTTATTCAAATTGGCGAGACCAAATTACAAATTATCCAACATCGACGTTCATTTATGTCTGACATCGCCCAGAAGCTCAAAGACACGCAATTTAGCATGACCGATTTAAAACTAAGAATGAACGCCTTGCAGGAGCGAGTGGATCACGCCGAAATACTTGCGCCGGCCGATGGTATTGTTGTTGGAATGACCGTGCACACAATTGGGGCAGTTATTGCTCCGGGGAAAGAAATATTAAAGATTATCCCTCAGACCAACCGGCATGTTATTGATGTTATGATCCCTATAACTGACATTGATAGGGTTGTCGTAGGCCTGAATGCCGATATTCGATTTTCCGCATTTGCCACCCGGACACGGGCGGTAATTGACGGTAGAGTTGTCGACGTTGATGTCGGAACGACTTTGGATGAAAGAAGCGGAGCAAGTTATTACAAAGGAACGATTGAGGTCCTCCCTGAAGGCCTAAAAGATATGCGGGATGAAAACATTACCCTTATTTCAGGGATGCCGGCTGAGGTAATAATCCAAACGGGGTCACGATCACTGCTTGCTTACATTATCCAGCCATTTAGTGATATGATCGCCAAATCTTTTAGAGAAGAGTAATACCAATATGAAAAGTCGTTTTCTTGTTCTTTTTTTTATCTCAGTCATTTCAGGATTATGCTGTTTCCCTGTTGATACCGGTGCCGCAGAACCGGGCAAAGCCGAGATGCTGAGCATTGTTGAGGCCTTCCGCCTTGCCATTGATCATGATGCTTCTCATGCCATGGCCCACCAACAATATCAGGCAGATCTCGAACTGCTTCCCCAGGCTCAAGCCGGATTTTTGCCGCAGCTTTCCCTTGAAGGCAGCCAGGCAATGTCCGATTATCAGAATCCATCAAACACCCTGACCTCCCCGGTTTTAAATAACACGGTTGGGGTCTATCTGGTCCAGGCTCTCTATCAACGAAATTTGTTCTATGGTTACAAGAAGGCAAAAGGGCAGGTATCAGTGGCAGAATTGCGCTATGAGGAAGATCGCCAGCGTCTGGCTCTGGAGATAGTCGAAAACTATTTGAGCATTATCAGATTGTCACACGAGCGCCAGTTAGCATTAGGAGAATTGGAAAATTATAAGGTTCGCTGGCAACAGGCAGATGCGGCCTTGAACCTCGGCCGGGCCAGCCTGGCTGATATGCTTGAGGCAAAGTCCAGACTAGAAGAAACAGAAGTTCGCCTCTTGTTAATAAAACGTGATCGCAACAAGAATGTTCGCAACCTGAAGCGCTTGGTTGGCGTAACCGTTGCTGTTGATGAGATGTTTTCCTGGTCTGAACAGTACCAGCCCCTGGAGTGGGAGTCAGAAGAGTGGCTTGCCTTGGCAAAAGAGAATAATTTAGGTGTCAAAATTGCCAGACTGGAAAAAAAAATAGGTCAATCTCTTCTTGAGGAACGCCGTTCTGCTCATTTTCCAACCCTTACTCTAAATGCTAGTATAAGTGATCGAGACCATGACGATCTCGGAGTTACTCAAGGGAGTGAGGCTAAAATATCGCTGGGATTAAAGTTGCCACTCTATCAAGGCGGGCGGACGATCTCCACCGTCCGACAGGCTCGTTCTTTTTTGCGCCAGAGCGAAGAGAAATTACGTGGCACCCTGGAATTAACCAGTCTGAATGTCCAAGAAATTATTGATAACCTGCTGACAGGGAAAGAAAATATTGCCGTATGGCGCGAAATCCTTGCTGCCCGGACCAATGCCCTTGAAGCGGCGGAAGAATCACACCGGCTTGGCTTCAAAGATTTAATTGCCTTGCTGGATACTCAAAGTCGTTTAAATTTAACTCTGCGTGAGTTGAATAACAGTATCTACGACCACCTGGTGCAAGTAGCCAGATTACACTCTGCCACCGGCCTTCTTGACATCGAAGCCTTGAAAAAAATTGATTCAACTCTGTTGCCTCTCTCGCTGCTCAAGAAATCGGCTTCTCTCTCGGGAAATAGCCAGTACAGACGCTAATTTATTGCCCATCGGCAAACACCTCATACAAGATTGCCGCTCCCGCCTCCCAAGAGTCACTATGGGGCAGAGGGGCAAAATGCATCGAATAATCACCTGATAAAAAGCGTCTTATGCCGCCACAAATTCCTTCCTCCGTGGGCCTAACATAGATACAATCTTCTCCGCCAGCCTCTCGTAACTCTGGAGTGTCCGTTGTAATAACAGGGGTGCCGCATCGCTTGGCCTCCAGAACAGGCATGCCAAAACCCTCATAAATTGATGGAAAAATAAAGACCGCCGCCCCCGAGTAAATGGCCGCCATGTCCTGATCTGCAACATAACCGGTGCTGACAATATCAGCGGAGGCGCTATTCTGGGTCACGAGAGTTGCCAGTTGCTGGTCATTCCAGCCACGGCCGCCAACCAGAACCAGGCAATATCCATTAAGTTCCCCATGCTGACGCATTAATAAATATGCCTTAATTAGGGCATATAAGTTTTTTCTCGGTTCCCAGGTAGCCACTGCCAGCAAGTACGGTTTCTCAATCCCATATCTTTTGAGGCAATGTTTTGTCATATCTTTTTTTTGCGGGGAAAAATGTGGGGCAACCGAGGGATGAATAATGGCATCGGCCTGCCGCCCTGATAAATTGGCTAGCCGCTGGGCCGTTCCAGCAGAAATAGTGGTGATTTTTGAGGCTCTTCTCACGTCCTGTTTAAAGAAAAGACGAAATATCCAGAGATTGTAACGGTACATGGTTTGGGGATAAAGTTTATAAACCAGGTCATAGACCGTCAACACAGTGTGGGTAGTACCAAGAAAAAATGGTAAGGAGGTTCCGGCTCCCCAGTAAATATCAATCTTATCCTTACGGCAGAAATAACCGGATAAAAATTTATGCCATAGGTAAACCTTGATTCCTTTGCGCCACCAACAAGTCTCGTGTCGCAAAGTCCAGCGGCGACTGCTTGCGGGCATTCTGACCTTGTCCCTGTTATAAATAAAAAACTCAAGCTCAGGAAACGATCTTTCCAGAGCCAAACATAATTGGCTAACATAATGACCTATACCGGTTTTCGTGCCCACAAATACTCTGCCATCAATTCCTATACGCATATTGACCAAACTAATTTACCGTAAGATAGTGGTGGCTGGGGTTTCGGTTTTAAGTACATATTATTATTCACTGATTTCATCTGTTCTTGCAAGTATTCGGTTTACTTTGGCGTATCCTGGATTCCCGCATGTTTAGTACCTTATAACTAGAATTCTGTCACAAAAGACAAGAATTTCAAAAAGCATAATGCTCCCAATATGTTGCAGGCTACTGTTAATTAAGGTACTTATTTCCGGTTTATCCGGATTAGGTAAACATTATTGCTGACCAATCATCAAGAGAGAGCCCTGTTAGGGTAAGGCTACCCTCCCCGGGATCACAGGTCAGCAGCAAGCCATCGCCCTGGCTATTTTCCGAGACGGTATAATTGATCTGCTCACCATCGGTAAGCAGGAAATCCTCCTCAATTGAAAAATCGATAATCAGGTCATGGCCTTGGTCGTTTATGTCCACCACAAAAAAATCACCGCCGTCACCGCCGCTCATGATATCATCTCCAGAGCCAGCATCGAGCCAATCACTGCCTGTTCCACCGTAGAGCTGGTCATCACCAGCCGCACCTTTTAAGTTGTCGGACCAAGCGGAACCGAAGATGATCTCATCAACAAGGCTACCCTCGCTGTCAACCACATAGGAATCAAACCATAAGTAGCGAATCTCATGCTCCTTGGCGGCTGATTTCTGGCGGTACTCTGTTGAATTGACAAAAAATAGGGTGACATCATCGACGCTCATGCCATTATCCATCTGTTCAACCCACCATTCGAAACCGCTTGGCTCCAAAGAACGCTCCAGTACAGTATCTGCTATAAAAGTCATGAAGGAGTATGGTTCTGTAGTACCACCGCCCGTAACATACTCATGGGAGCTTAGGAAAAAGGAGCAGATACTTTTCATCTCCATACCGTTATTCATGGAGTCGAGCCAAAACCGCAGGCCATCTTCTTGGGGCATTCTGTCCAGTAATGAGGTGAAAATTCTGGTCATAAAACCAATATCGTCAAAGTCATACAAATCAGTATCTGCAAGCATCGGCTGCTGATGGACATTATTGCCTTCGACCCAGTTGTCAATTTCAGGTATATTGTCAGGACCCAGAGCCAATACCCCATTGGATAGGGGCTGGAGTGTATAGTGAGAAACTACTCCCACCACATTGTAAGCATCATTGTCACTTGAAAAAAGCGGGCCGCCACTCTGCCCAGGTATAAGGTCAAGATCGTCATCAAAATAGTAGATATTGCTATATGTGTAATCCACAGTGCCGGAAGAAAGGTATTGATTTTCCCCGCCATGATCACCGGGATATCCGGCAGTGTAGAGAAGATCTGCAAACTGAGCATCGGGCAATGATGAGTATGTAAACCAGCCGGCTCCATATCCAGCCGCCGATTCCAGGCCAATAACGGCATAATCATAATCATTATCTTCACTATCCTTCCAGCCCTCTGGAACTGCCAGTTCCACGGCATGGATCTCCCCAAATGGTTTTGTGTCACCATCAAGTCCCGGAGTAACAATAACCTCAGTGGCCAAGCCGCCATGGTCATCATCGTATAGAACGTGGGCGGCAGTTAAGACATCATTTTCTCCGATCAGAAAACCGCTGCCAAGAAATGAATTGCCATCAGGAAAATAGGCGATAATCTGCACAATAGCGGAGTAAGGCATACTGCTAGTGTCCGTAACTAATTCTCTATTATCTACTCCTATTATGGCCATGAATTACCCTGTTGCAGCTTACTGAACATTGCTGGATTAAACATCCTTGCTGTGCTCTGTGCTTAATTTTTTTGTTTTTCTGGGTCAGGTCTCAATGAAGGTAAACAGTAATCCCACACCCCTGGCAGCCTCATATCGAGTAGTTGTCCTTGAGCCTCAATCCTAAACTCAGCTAGCCTCTGCCAGTTCATATCGAAAACAATGATCTTACTTGACACCTCACTTCTCTCGGAACGTTCAGCAATATCAGATGTCCCTATATATGTTTTGTCAGCGGTGGCCACCACACCGCGTGGGAATCCGCCAATTTCGATATGTTTACCCTGTACGCTCGCCACCGAGCCATTAAGTGAGTTACAGGTGAAAAAATCTCCATCCCCATATGTCCATATATTATGCCCTTGGTAACCTATTTTTGTTTTATCAATAAGTTCCAGGCTGGGATAGTTGAAGCGCCATATCTCACTTGCCCCGAAATTATGGGCCAGGACATAAAGTTGTTTGCCATCATAAAACAGAGAATTGAAATGATTTATATCTTCCCCTCGCGCGCTAATGTCCTCTGAGGGATACCATTTTTCCCAGCTGTTACGATCATAAATTGCGACTAGGTTATCTAAGCTGCAGGTTACCCATAGTTTATTGTCAAACCATAATATCTGGTGAATATCCCTTAAAGCAAAGGGCGCCTGGATAATCTTTTGCAGTTGCAGTTGATAATCAAAGACCAGAATCTCCCCTCTTTCGCTGGATTGCCTCCCTAAATAATCAAAACAATCGTCACTGTTCCTGGCGCCTACAAATATACAATCATCGGCCAGGGCTATGCCGAAATACAAGCCCTTGCCGGTATGGATAATCTTTTCTTTTGCCGTTTCGCTATCAATGGCTAAAAAAGATTTGCTCGTTGTGACTAATAACTGCATTGATTAATTTATGGGGTTTATGTTGATGAGGGGATTAAGTTTACATATCCCGGTAAAATTTAAGTCCGCGCTGCTGATAATTTCAAACTCGCCCCCTCGGTCAATCCAGTGCAGTCGACGGGCTTCACGCAGAGGGTCCATTTGTAGTGCCGCTGAAATAGTATATTTACCTGGGCCAATATTCATTCTCATTCTGTAGGTTATCTGACAGCTTTTGCCTTTGCCTAGAGTGAGCTCTAGGTCATTCATTAAGGTGTTTGTGCCAAAAATATCTTGTCCAAACCTGTCCCTGATAAGGATACCTGAGGTGAGAGAGCCAAGAGAGACCTCTGAACTGATTGAAACAGTAATAAGGGCCTCATCACCCGAAATTATAATATTTGAAGCGGAGTTGCTACCAGTAATTGTAATGTCCGTTATTCTCCCTTCAAATGTTCCATGGGAATCCTGACGCTCGCTATCCTCTCTGATCAGGCCACTGTTGTCACAACTCTTTGAAACCAGCCAGTTATAATTATTAATGATTTCTTCTGGATCGCCATAATCTAAAATTTTCCCATGATCAAGCAAGATGGCTTTATCGCATAATACCTTGACTGCGTTCATATCATGGGAAACAAAAACTATAGAGCCTCCGTCTTCCTTAAATTTTCGTATTCGGCGCATACATTTCTGCTGAAAATAGGCGTCACCGACCGATAATGCCTCATCAACTACAAAGACAACTGGATCAGCATTGATGGCAACCGAAAAAGCCAGACGCATTATCATGCCGGACGAATAGGTTTTCAATGGCTCATTGATAAATTTACCCAACTCGGTAAATTCAATAATTCGTTCCAGACGCTCAACTGTTTCCTGGCGGGACAAGCCCAGAAAGGTGGCGTTTAAAAAGATGTTATCTATACCCGAAAATTCAGGGTTAAAGCCGGTGCCAAGTTCAAGCAGACCCGTAATCTTACCAGTAATTTCAACCTTGCCGGAGTCTGGGATCAAGACTCCGGTCATGATTTTTAATAGGGTCGATTTGCCAGCGCCGTTGCGCCCGACAATCCCCAGGGTCTCCCCGGAATTGACCTTAAAGCTGATATCGTCAAGGGCTATAAAATTTTTATGATAAGATCGCCGCAGCATAATCTCTTTTAAGCGATCAGCTGGATGCTTATATAATTTAAATTTTTTTATGATATTTTTAACTGTAATCATTACTTTCTTCGTTAGTGATCAATTAAGTACGCCCAAGATTGCATAACCCCGAGTCCGATCACGTGCAGCGGGGTGTTCATGGAGCGCTTACCTTTCTTCCTATAGAAAATCCCTTATATCTTTTTCTAGAAACCTAAAGACAATATAGGAAAAACAGCATGTTACCAAGGCCACCAGAGAGAGGGCAGCCAAAGAATCAAAGGCGAGACCTTTATTAAACACAAATATGCGATGGTATGAGTCAATAATTATAAAGAGAGGATTAAACCTGACCAAACCCTTAAATATTTCAGGCAAGATACCAATTAGGTAGACTATAGGGGTGCCCCAAAACCAGACTTGCAGCAAAACTCCGGTCATTTCGCGAACATCCCTGAAAAAAACAGTTAATGAAGCAAGAAATAGCCCTATTCCCATGGCCATGATCTGCTGAAGGGCAAATAATAATGGGACATAGAGCATAGCTGAATGAAAAGTATACCCTGTAAAGACCAGAAAACAGCAAAGGAGGGCCAGGGAGATCAGAAAAGTAATGCTTTCGGACAAGGCTATATAAATAATAAAGGCAGGCATGGCCGTGTTGACTTTGCTGATTATATGTTTCTTATCTAAGAAAATAGAGGCAGAGCGACCGACAACATTGGCGAAACAGGCCCAGGGAATCAAGCCGACGGCTACATAAACCCCATAGGAATGCATATCCGCCGTTCCAGGCAGCCTGGCCCCCATAATTTTGCCAAAGACAATTATATAGATGGATAAATTTACCAGGGGAGAAATAATTGCCCAGGAGGCTCCTAGAATAGATCCCGCAAAACGTTCGCTGAAGTCCCTTTTAGTTAACTCAAGGATAAGGGCTAGGTCCTGTCGTGACATTTATGCCCCTTTGAGGTTAGGGTTATATGAAGAAATCGGCACTGTCAAAAGAACCTGGGTTCGTGCTGTTGATAAGTTTTATTGTAATATCCTCAGCGGTTGCAAAGGTGGTAGTTGTGGTTCCGTCCTCAATTAATAGATATTCACCGATAGCGGAACCTTCGCTTACAGTCAAAAAGACCGCATCAATATCATCTCCAGCAAAGGCGGCCTGCAGGCCAGCATCATTTTCCAAGGTGCTGGCCCAGGAAGTGAGCCAGGCCGTGGAGATGGTCAAGCTTGCGGTTGTGCCATCAACGACCGCTCCTAGTACAATTCTGTCGGCGGACATAAAATCAAATTCGTCAATTGTGTCGCCGGTGAAGAGTCCGCCGACATACCTTGAGTCATCGGCCTCGGTGTAGACAAAGGCATCTGCGCCGGCATTACCTTGCAGGTAGTCAGCTCCGTCTCCGCCGACAAAATAATCTGCCATGTTCCCACCAGTGATCATTACTCCTGTTCCGGATTGATCAATAAAATCATTTGAAGCACCATCAGCCCCCTGAAAGACGTCAATATTTGTAAAGCCAGATTCGGTAATCGTCAAGGTGCCGGTATCGGCAAGGGTCAGGGTATTCTGACTATCTGGCGAAGCACTGATGGAAGTGAGTGCCGCTACCTGTGCCAATGACAATTGTAAGTTATTGCCATCGGCATGCAGTTGGATATTTTCTACCCCGCTCAGGGTTGCGGCGCTTAAATCAATGCTTCCGGAGCTCCCCAAGGTAATTGTGTCAGTGCCATCATCACCTTTAAAAAGCTCTGCCAGTCCGTTACTGTCAGCCAGGGCCGAGATAATGAACTGATCATCTCCGGCACCGCCGATCAATTGATCAAGTCCACCGCCGCCATCGAGCACATCATTTCCGGCACCGCCTGTTAAGATATCATTAGCACTGCCTCCGCTAAATTCTACTGCCTCATCTCCACTGGTCATGGTGATCCCTACCGTCAATGTACTGCCGTCAACCGTGGTTACTCCATCAAGACCGGCAACGGTAATTGTTGTGCCATTATCCGTCAATAGGGGAGTTGCACTACTTAAATCAAGTACAATAGCCCCGGCCGTGCTGCCGCTAAGGGTTAAAACAGTGTCCTCAATATTAGTGGAGACCCAGTTAATAATGAGGTCCGGCACTTGGCTTCCTTGGTAATCAGGTTTAAGCAATACCTCTGTGACCAAATCTGCCAATTCCGTTTCTTGCGCGGCTGCCAGTTCTGTTGCGGTGGGAAATCTGTTGAGTAATCCGGAATAAACAGTGTTAATCTGCAGAGAATCTTCCAGATATCGCTGGGATTCCTCTGAGTAAGCCAGATTAGCCGCCGTAGAGGCAATGGAGTTATCGTCGGTTATTATTGACAACCAATAATCCCTGCCCGTGGCAGTCAACTCCCGACCAAATCCCAGGGAGAAAAGCTGGGTTAAGATTTCTGCGGAAGTCAGCGCTGAAAGATTATTGGTATACTCAGTTGAGCCCATGAACAAACGGGCTATTTTTTCCAGGGAATATCCCTGCTCGTAAGCATCACTCCAGTAATTAAGCCCGCTAAGGGTCGGTTCCCGACCCATTAACATGGTAAATAATCCCCATACCGGCTGGCGATACTTAAGAAACTCTTCACTTGAGACTATATCTGCCACAAATGAAGATGAGGTGATGGATTGATCAGCTATCTGGCTGCTCCACCAATCTAGTCCACTGCTTCCTGGACTACGCCCTAAAAAAGTATCAAAAACATATGAAACATAATCACTTTCAGTAGTCATGAGATAAAATTCCTATGTAAATCAATCTATTATTTAGCACGAAGGAAAAGCTTGTTTTTACAACTTCCGGCCTACCAGGAGAAATCGGCAATACACTGAGGCGTCCACCTCTTCTATATTGTCAAGCATAATTACCTTAAAGCTCATCCCTTTATTAGGGCCTATCAACCTTGATTGCAAGGTCTGGGGTGAATAGAATCTGGCGTGTCGATTCCCCCAGCCTTTAGCACAATGTATAACCGCTCCTGCATCAAATTCAACCTTCCCAGGGACGGAATACTGCGGGTCGGTCTGACAGCTTGGGGTGAGATAAAGATAAAGGGGGGCGATAATAATTTTGCCTCCCTTGGCCAGCACCCGCTGCATCTCTTTCATAAATCTTATATCGGCATCTTTTTCAAAATGTTCAATACTACAAGTGGCGCAGGCACCATTAAAGAAATTGTCATCCACCGGTAGCTTCGAGGCATCCGAGCCAATTTTTCTCTCATGTAACCCCGGCTCATACATAATATCCTGGGAATAGGAAGAACAGCCGCTAAGTCCGCTCATAATTTCTCCCAGAGGAGAATGCTCACTGGCAATGTCAACAAACTTGTCTGTTCTCTTTAGAGCCATTAGTTTATAAGAGATAAAATGTTCCAGGGTCTTCTCGGAAAAATTATCCAGGTAATAAGAAGGATACTTTTTCTTATATTCCGCCGCCTCAAGATATTCTTTGAGCTGGGTTAAATCAATATGAAGTCTCTCAACCTCAATCTGCAGAGCAAGCAATTCCCCCTGGATTTTGTTGATGATCTCCGGGCTGCTGGTATCAACATTGCCTATGATAATTTGATTAGAGAGCCTTTCCTTAAGTGCCTCCACCCCCTCGTCAAAGTCGAGGTTGCGGTCCTGCTTCTGGTACTCGTAGGAAGTGGACTGTTTCTGGTGATCAACCGAAAATAATCTGAATAAGTTTTTAAAGATTTTAATACTCATGTTTTTAATTTTATTTGTTTGACGACTATCCAGGTTAAGAAACCGGCCATCAGTAAATAGATTGTTTTTAATAATGCTGGATATTGCAGATAAAGATGAAAAAACTTTATGTTATTCTCCAAATAAGTAAAAATCACCCTATATTCAGATTTGTTGGTCCCTTTATATTCTATCGGCCCAAAGTCGTCTTTCATTAACTCGCCAAGTTCATTCAATAAAGCACTTCTCCAGGGGCTCTCTCCCAGACTCAGGGTATCTGTGATATCGCTTCTTTCAAAAGAAAAAATTGAAAAAAACTTGTCTTGGCCCCCCACTTTGGCCTCCGCCTGAGCCAGACGGAGAATACATAACAATTTTTCATCTTTATTGAAAATATTATAGGCTATATTGTTTTCCGCCAATTGAAAGATGGCCTTAGTCCTCATGGGAAATTTGAGACCATCTCTACGAACCTGCTCAAAAAAAGAATTGCGCTCCCCTCTCTTTATCAAACTTAAAAGGGGATGTTTTTCAAGCGGAGAGATTACTTTATTATAATGTTGCACGGTATATTGGTGCCTGGTCTGGTCAATCCCCCTGTAAATAACCGTTTCTCTAAATTTTCTTCTTTTACTGGTTGGGGTAAAATATTCCGTAGCCTCATAAAAGAGAGCCGCATTGTTTTTATGGATAAAAAGATCGGGGGTATCAAAGAATATTTTATAGCGGCGCTCATTATCCCTGATAACTTTCAAACTGTCTCGATGCTTGATTTCAAAATCATTCAGCAGTAGGGCCAATTTTTCAATTATAGACGCTGTCTTGTCTTTGGGAATGAGATAATAAACATCTGAGGTATTGGTTTCTGCGTCAACGGGACTGGTAAATAGGCATGAAAACACCAGCAAAAAAGAGAATATCCATCGGCAGGCAGGCATGGTCAACAAGCATTAAACCTGGGCTAGGTCGCCGGAATAGGTAATCAGAGTCGCCTTCTCTACTTTATTCTGACTATGTAGTATATTTATAAAACTGGTGTCACTGTTTTTCAACCTGACTTCTGCTGTCACCTCACAATAATCCTGATTGATGGATTTTGATTTTAACGAGAATATGTCAACGGATTTTTTGACCAAGGCCATTGCCTCATTTTCATCCACCTGCACCGGAATACGCAAAACAAGAAGATATGGGTGGTCTTCAGCGTCGCCGCTTCTGGTCATGAGCAGCAAGACCATAGTCATAACAATTGAGCCGATAATAGAGATATTAAAATATCCCACCCCATTGGCAATGCCCACGGAGATGGCCCAAAAGATAAATACCAGATCAACCGGGTCTTTAATTGGTGTTCTGAAACGGACAATCGACAAGGCCCCAACCATGCCGAGAGAGAGGATGAGATTGCCGCTTATGGTCATTATTATCAAAGTGATGATCATGGTTATGGTCACCAGCGACACGTTAAAACTCCTCTGATACAAAACTCCCTGGAATGTTTTTTTATAAATAAAAAATATAAAAAGGCCAACGAGAAAGGAGACCCCAAGGTTTATCAGGATATCTAAAATCGTGAAACGTTCCATGCCGCTCTGCATAGCAACAAAACTGTTTTTAAAGATATCGCCGTAGGTTATCTGATCCATATTTATTGTCCTATAAAAAATATTGTTTTCTGGGGTGAGGTTATCATTCAATAATCTTCCCAAATCTTCGTTTTAAAAAATCTTCGTCCCAGGGTATATTTGCTAATGGCACATCGTTCAAAGGAATCAATCTGGATGCCGCGTCGAATAAATTCTGGCAGACACCGGTCATATTTAATCTCTAAAATTTGCTTCCCCTCAAGAATTACCGGCAGTAGATGCATTTTGTCGGAGAAGATATCAAAATCGGTGTTATTGGAATGCAGATCTCGATCAATGGTTATCCGCACATTGAAAAAATCAAAGACAAAGGCATCCCGGTAATAATCAATTAGTACCCTGGGGCGGTAATGGTGGGTGCTGAATTTTCGGTAAATCTTATTTAGAATGGGATTTTCATACCTTAAAAGCTCATAAAAATCACCATCTATTATCCTTTGGGCACTCTCCCTGCTGATGCTTGCGGTCTCCTTGTATATCTGATTAGATAATTTATTTTTTATCTCAAATTTCACCGTGGAGGATTCAAGGTCATAGAGGCGCATCCTGAATTTCTGACGCAACATCATCCCTGACTGTTTATCAAAGAGACATTCATCATCGTGAGAATCAAAATAAAGACTGCGGATAAAATAACCTTGATGGGGGGTGGAATAGTTGTCAGGTTTTAAAATATATTTAATCCTCTCAACTAGGGCAGCGTATTGAAGATTGCTTATATAATATTTCAATTCATGTCGTTTGACATCCAGATTTCTATGCAATTTTTCTACCTGTCATGTTTCTCTAAAGCCTGTTCAAGCAGATAATGATACTGTTGGCCGACGATCGTATCATACCAGAGACTAGCTGGTGTATCGGCTATTGACTGATCATCAATATCTACAATTGATTTTTTGTCAGCCGTCACCGTATCGTTTCCCAGCATCAACATCTTGGTTCCCTGCAAAAAACCTCCCTCGTCATAACGTTTATTCTTATTATAGAGGTTAATTGCTTTTTGTCTGGCATCAATAATAACAAATTCGCTCACTTCCACACGAGATTTGTCTTTTACTTCTATGCCAATGAGGTTGTTCACGGCGATATTGTTGTTGAGCTTGGCTGTGGACCACTCTCCCACGGATACCCCCTTGTCTCCACTGCTGATTATGATATTGTCCGTCATCTTTAGGGTTGAGGTCATGATGTCAACGGCATCATTACCACTATTGTAAAATAGTGAATTACTAATCTTTACCTCGGATATATCAATATCCAGCGCGTCACTTTTGGCGTTTTCAAAAAGGCAACTGTCAATAATGCCCTTGGCATAGGCGATATGCATGCTGTCATCACCAGTGAAATTTTGCCCGATCCGACAATTTTTCACTTCAAACCATTCGACATCATGAATGTTAAATGGCGCAGTATAGTGAATAAGTTCATGATGATCAATCGAGCCATTGTCAAATTCGACAAACCTAAAAACACTATTGTTGGCCCCTTTACCCTGTACTGCCACCACTCCCCAGGGGGCAGAATTGTTTCGCTTTATAAATCTTATTGGTTGTTCTTCTGTGCCCCTGGCCTCAACCTTGCCATGAAAAAATATGGATGCCCCCGGCCCCATAGTAAAGGTGGTTCCTGGAGCTATCACGACTTCTGTAAATGCATCAAAAACTAGATCATTTTCCAGTTCAATATCTCCAGAAAGTTCAATATTCTCCGTTTGGGGGGGGAGTAATTTCCATGGGTGAATGGAGGCGGCTTCTTCTTTTATAATAAATGTCTTATTTGTTACCAGAATATTTTGACCGGTAATGATGTTTTTGGCCCCGCCTGCCTCGACAACTGGCTTTATATTATCCCCTTTGATTAAAAATGAATAATAGAGAGGTGCGTTTATCAACTCCTCTCTGCCGAGGCGAGTTGAGTTTTCCTTGGGGATAGGTCGCTTGCCGGGATATAGTATCTGCATGTTTTTGATTAATCCCAGCTCCTCCCTGTCTAGTTTGCCATTAAAATTGAGATCCCTATGGATTTGCGTCTTACCGTTAAAAAAATTATCCAACTCCAGCATGACGCCGCTGTTGCCGTCAACCGCAAAAAGTAATTGCCATAGGTCTTCATTTTTTTTGCTGAAAAAATAATCCACCTTTGCCGTATCAAGCATGCTTTTTAGAAACTTTCTTCTATTTTGGACTTTTGTTGTCAGGGCAAGTTGTTCTCTTTGCAAATCCCGCATGGAAAATGGAATTGCCACTCCCATTAATTGTAAATTATTAATATTAATGCCACTGTCCCGATTACCATCACTGGCAAGGTCCTTTTTGGTCAGATCAGAGAATTTCTCCAGCTCGCTGATAAAATAATCAGCGGAATAATTATTCATTATCTCAAAAAGATATTGATCCCTTTCTGTTTCTAGAATCGGGTTAAGTTTTATCCGGTGTAGAAGTGGATAATAGGAAAAATCCTTACGCTCGATCCAGTTCCATTCCCTGAAGTCCCATTGAAATGGTTCAAATTTACCCATATATGGATCAAAGTATATCTTGTGGTTATGGGCATAGTCATGGTGGCTTCCCCCTAGCATCACCTCAAAGGCCATATATTTAAAATATTTTTCTTTATTGATATATTGATTGATAAATTTAAAAAAATCCTCATCGCTGCAATTGTTTATGGAATCAATAAATAAAATAATGTCCTCACGGTTGTTTTTCTGCTCGGCATTCCTTGAGGCTACCTTTTTCCAGAATTTTTCATCCTGCCAGAGCCTTGGAACTCCGTATTGATCAAGCCAATTAACGTGAGTGACTCCTTCTCCTGCATAAATGCTACCCGGCATTCTTCTGGACTTTCTTAAAGTTGATTCATCTATCTGGCTGAGGTATGAGTAGACCCCCATGAATTGACCGTTAAGAAATACCCTGGTCGGGAAATAATCGGGTGTTAATATGCCGAGTTCCCGACAGACCTTATAGGAGACAAAATCGATCATGGGACTTCTGTGATGGGCTGGATTAATTAGATTGAATTTCTTCTCAAAATTATAGATATCATTTTTTGACAATTTTATTCGTAAGGATTTCTGGGGGTAGAGCCAGTGTAGATTGGTGTCGCCGCGGTAGCGTGTTTTTATTTTTCTAACTTTTGGCTCATCACTTATTTTTAAATATGCCTGGACATACTCGTTCTTGCCGCTATGGGGAAGGTCTGAGTTTAATTTGTCAATGTCAGTTTGTTTAATGCTAAGACGAAAAGACTTGAGCGGAGACTGGGAATCGTTAAGGGGGGTGGAAGAAGTCAATTTCTGCCAATCCCGTTGCAGTTCTCTCTGAACAAAGAAAAGCAGTCTCTTTATGGTAGGCTGTATTTTAGGGTTGACGGCATCCTGGTACTCATAGAAGTCACCGATTCCCCTAACGGCATAGTTAGCGCTTGTAAACAGGAGTAGTATAGAGATGCAGATGAGGATATTTGCTTGTATCCTGTATTTGATCTTGAACATGTATACGTCTACGTCTGTATTTTTTAAAAAAAATTATATATAAAATAATGAACAAAGAGCAAAATAGTATTTTAGTCTTCAACCTTGCCAAACAAACAATTTCTGATTAAAAAAAGAGCTCCAAAAAAAAGACACAGAGTACCATTTAAAAAAGAGATGTCAAATTGAATAGTAATGTGACATCCTCTAAAGAATTGCGCCAGGCTCACTCCTCTCTTAAGCAGAGTACCGCGACGATGGAGTCATGACCAATACTTACTGAATACGTTAGCGATCAACAAACTAAACTACACCCCGAAGGTGGCAAGCCACCTGAATGTAAGGGCTCACGCGCAGCAGGGTGTTCATGTGGCGCTTACCTAAATACCAATAATAAAATGATAGATATCAGCGAATTGCAAGAAAAAATCCGCCAAGAGGTCCTCTCAAGAGGTGGCGAAGTTTCTTCTCCGCCAGCAGTTGCGTTATCAAGAAGACAACGTCTTAAACAAACCATTAAACGTTTCCATGGTGAATTTTTTCTGCGTCTTCTCAGATATGCTCTCAAACCCTGGCGCGGGGTCAATTATCTGCAAGAGAGACAAAATGCCCAAGACCAGAGACAAAATGCCCAAGACGAGAGACAAAATGCCCAGGACGAGAGACTAAATGCCCAAGATGAAAGACTAAATGCCCAGGACGAGTTTCTGGCGAAACTGCAAGATGAGATAAAATCAAGCCATAAGAGACAGCTGCAGGAGATCAATCGCTTGGCTAATGATCTGAGCCTGACTCGGCAGCAAAATGTCCTTTTGGGCTACGAGTTGCATCGGTACATGGACAACCCTGCGACCTCTAAGCCTGCAGATACCTCTCCTGTTCCCACACTTGACGATAAACGCCTTGATAGTTATTTGCTGGCCTTTGCCGATGCCTGCCGTGGTGCTGAGAGAGATATTAGCGCCGAATTGCAGCCATATCTTGCCTATATTATTAAACAGCAAGTCGGCAGCGCAGAGTTTCCAGTTCTTGATCTGGGATGTGGTCGTGGTGAGTGGCTGGCCCTTTTGCGGGACAATAATCTCCAGGGCCTGGGAGTGGACAGCGCCCTGATCATGGCCGAGCATTGTCGAGCTGTAGGTCTCCGGGCGGAACACGATGATGCCCTGAAGGTCTTGGCACAGCGTCAGGATGGCAGCCTGGGGGCAGTCACCGCCTTTCATCTTATCGAACATCTACCCTTTGCCGTGCTCTACCGTCTCTTTGAGGAAGCGTACCGGGCCCTGCGTTCCGGTGGCCTTATTATTTTTGAGACCCCCAATCCTGAAAATCCTCTAGTGGGCAGCCATACATTTTATCATGACCCAACCCATCGTAATCCTCTTACTCCCACAGCCGTGCAATTTCTGGCCCGCTATCTGGGCTTTGAAAATATTGAGATTCTCCGCCTGCATCCCTATCCCGAGTCCGCCCGAATTACCGAAGACAGTCAGCTGAGCGCTCGATTTAACGGTCTCTTCTGTGGTCCCCAGGATTTTGCCATTATTGCCGTTAAACCATGAAAATACTGGTCACAGCTAGTCAAACGCCCTTTATTCATGGTGGTGCCGATGATTTTACCAGCGGCGTCTGTCAGGGGCTGCGGGGCTGTGGTCATGAAGTCGAACTGCTGCGCTTTCCCTTTAGTTTTTTCCCTGAAAAGGCTATTGAGCAGCTCATGAGGTATTGCGAAACCCTCAAGCTGAACGCCCCCAACGGTATGAGTATTGACCGGGTCATTAGTATGCAGTTTCCTGGCTATGGCATCCAGCACGATCATCACAGCGCCTGGATTATGCACCAGCACCGCTCCGTTTATGAACTTTTTGACAAAAAAACCGCCAGCGAAGCCCAGCAAGATCTTCGTGATAAGATCATTGCCTATGACAACCTTGTCTTACCTCGTCTCCAGAAGATATTCACCATTTCCAAACGGGTGGCCACTAGGTTAAGAAATAATAATAACCTTGCAGCCACGCCTCTCTATCATCCCCCTCCAGGAGCGGAACATTTTTTCAAGGCTGATTCCTGGGACTATATTTTCTTTCCCAGCAGGGTAGAGAGCTTGAAACGTCAGGAGCTTCTCATTAGGGCTGCCGCATTATTGAAATCCAACCTTAGGATCATTATTGCCGGTGATGGCGGCCAGCTCCATTATTGTCAACAACTTGCTGCTGAACTTGGAGTTGCTGACAGAGTAATTTTTGTTGGCCGGGTAAGTGAGGCGGAAAAACGGAGTTGGTATGCCCACTGCTTGGCGGTATTTTTTGCCCCAGTAGACGAGGATTACGGCTATGTCACCCTGGAGGCCATGCTGGCGGCCAAGCCGGTGATAACCTGCCATGACTCCGGCGGCGTCCTGGAATTTGTTGAGGATAAGCTTACCGGCCTCATTGTTGAACCGCACCCCGAGACGGTGGCTGCCGCCCTGGAAGAGATATATGCCGATAAACCAAGGGCGGCCCGTCTCGGAAATGGTGGCAGGCAGTCCTGGGACGCCATGAATATCACCTGGAACAGTGCCATTGATAAGCTTCTCAGATAGGATAAAGCCTATTGTTCACCGCAAAGACGCAAAGAACGCAAAGAAAAGATTTTTTTTGTTTTTTTAACTTTGCGCCCTTTGCGTCTTTGCGGTAAAAAGTTCGTTTTTACGAGAACATCAATCTTTGCTGGACCTGCAAAAACTTATAATCTAACCGCAAAGGCGCAGAGGACGCAAAGATAACCATCTGTTTTTATAAGAGAAAAACTCTGCGTTCTTTGCGCCTTTGCGGTAAAACCACAGTCCCCCAAACAAACAATATGAAAATAGCAATTATCGCCCCCAGCCCAGTGCCATTTTGTATAGGCGGCGCCGAAAAGGCCTGGTGGGCCATGTTGGATGCCATTCATCAATACACCGATCACCAGGCTGACATTATAAAGATTCCCAGTCCAGAGCGGACGTTTGCCGAGCTCATCAGCAGCTACCAGACCTTCTCTCGCCTTGATCTTTCCCATTTCGACCAGGTTATCAGCACCAAGTATCCGGCTTGGATGGTGCACCATCATAACCATATAGTCTATCTCTGGCACCGCCTGCGCGGTCTCTACGATACCTACCCTCCTTCCCTGCCGTTGGCGCCGGGCTCATTACCCGCAAGTTTTACTAAGTTGCAGGCTCTTTTGCAGACTACTCCTCGCCGCCAAGAACTCGATAATATCTTTTATGAAACATCTCGCCTTCTGGATAGTTCCCCTGAGTGTTTCGCCTTCCCCGGCCCCCTGACTCGCGCCATTATTCACTACCTCGATGGCATCGCCCTGGCGCCTGGTGCCATCCGCACCTACTTTGCCATTTCCAACAATGTGACCAAGAGAGAAAACTATTTTCCGGTTAACGCTAAGGTCCAGGTTATTCATACCCCGTTGCCCCTCTCTTTCAAAATTAACCAGGAGCAGCCCTCCCCTTCTATAATATTTACTGTCAGCCGTCTTGATGCCCCCAAGCGCCTGGATCTACTTATCAAGGCTTTTTTATTAGTGAAGACCGAGCTTGAATTTCATATTGCCGGCAGCGGTCCTCAGCTTGCCGAGCTTAAAAAATTGGCCGCCGGTGACCGGCGGATAAAATTCCTTGGCTGGTGCAGCGATGCCGAGATCTCCCTATATTATAATAGGTCTGTTTTTGTCCCCTTTGTGCCCTATGACGAAGATTACGGTCTGATCACTCTGGAGGCCATGCGGGCTGCCAAACCAGTACTTACGGTCAGCGATGCCGGCGGGGTTCTTGAACTGCTCCAGGATGGGGAGAATGGTCTGATTGTTGAACCACAGGTTGCGGCCATTGCCCAGGGGATGCGGCAACTCCTGGCAGATCCACAAAAAACAGCGGCCATGGGCCGGGCAGCGATGACCTCGGTGGCTCATATTACCTGGGAGAAGGCCATCAAGACCTTGCTGCGTTCCCGGCCCCTGATTGTGGTGGTCGCCACCTTCACGGTTTATCCCCCCAGGGGAGGAGGCCAAAGTCGCCTCTTTCATCTTTTTCGTAACCTTACCTCCCATGCTGATATTGTTCTACTCACCCTGACCTCCGATCCAAAACTTGCCGGAGAGATCGTTATTGAGCCGGGACTGCGAGAGATTAGAGTGCTCAAATCACTTCGGCAGCGCGGTATGGACTGGAAGCTTGCCAAACAGTTGCAGGCCGCAGTTGAAGATATTAACGCCATCGACCATACCCGCTATACTCCGGAGTTTAGCGAAACCCTAACCGCACTTTGTCGACGAGCCGAGAAGGTTATTGTCTCTCACCCCTTTCTCTATAAAGAGGTGCGTCGAGTCTGGGACGGCCCTCTCTGGTACGAGGCACAGGATGTGGAGGTGGATGTCAAGGAGGCTATTTTAAGTAAATCCATAGAGGAAAAAAATCCGGTGGCATTGGCGGCCATTGAGCGGGTCAGGGAGATGGAGGCTGCTTGTTGCCAGGATGCAGAGCGGCTCTTTGTGGTCAGCAAGGAAGACGGGGCGCGTATGCGCCAGCTCTATGGAGATATACGTCCAGAGCATTTACCTAATGGGGTTGATGTTGTTCGGGTTGCCTTTACCGGGGTCAGGCAACGACTGGCGGCTAAGCAGCGTCTTGGAATTGCAGGCTTCACTGCTCTATTCATGGGCTCTTGGCATGGCCCAAACATTGAGGCAGTTGAGCTGATAGCGGCCATGGCGGGGCGTTGCCCTGAAGTTGATTTTCTGCTCATGGGCAGTGTCTGTAATTGTCCCCTACCAAGCTTGCCGGCAAACCTTCACCTTCTTGGGGTGTTGAGCGAGGAGGAAAAGGCCTGCCTGATGGCCGGGGTTGATCTAGCCCTTAATCCAATGGAGAGCGGTTCTGGCACAAATTTAAAAATGCTGGAGTATGCCGCTGCTGGAATTTTGATTGTCAGCAGTGAATTTGGTAATAGGGGCTTACGCTTTGTAGATGGTGAGGATGTTTTAATTAGTGCAAGTAAGGATTTTCCGGAAATAATCAATCTAGTTTTGCGGGAGGGGTTGCAGGATTACGCCCCAATAATTGGGAAGGCCCGCGCTCTGGTGGAAGATTATTACAGCTGGGAGGCCGTGGCCCGCAGATTCAATATACCCTAAATCCTGAATTACATTTAACAAATCAGGCCAATGACTCCAAAAGATTATTAATTTTCAACAGATTATCACAACCAGACACCGCTTCTTTATGGCGCTGTTACGACGCAGCATAGGGGACTTTTAGGATTTTTATGGCTCCATCAATCTTAAAGCTTTGGATCAACTGGTGTTTTTTAGTAAATAAATCTTATTTTTTTATTGCGAAAAATAAAAAAGTCCCCTATATGATTAAAGGTCATTTAAGATGAACCATACCCACAGCAAAAGCTTCGGAGAATTAACTCTCAACAAGATAAGATGTAAAAAGAGTTCCAAATTTATTTCTAGATGCCCCGATAACAACATTCGGGCATGACAAGTTGGCCGGAAAATAATTGAACACTAAGGTTAATTTGTGATAATTTCGTAAAATTTGGGCCTTATATATAAGTCATCTATATATATAGGGTTGTTGTTTGTGGAAAAAGCTGTATGTTGACTGAAATATTGCTTTGTAAAGTATACTTTTGGTGATGGAAAATACTATTTAGCTCACAGAAAGGCAAAAAAAAGCATAAAGTACTAAAAAAAACTTGCAAGTCAAATCAAGCATGTACTATAGTTTCGAATAAATAATTAATTTAGAAGTCTTTTTTATTTAAGGTAAATCATATTTTGTATGCGGTGGAGGTAGAGGTTGATTGGCAACTTCTTTTTTTTCCCCAAGGCAAATGTAATTAAAGAATAAGGAGAGAACAATGGCTACACAAGCTTCCAAAGATGCTGTACAGAAAGCGTTCATCGCATATCTTGGTCGTCCAGCAACGTTGACAGGTTTAAATTGGTGGGCAGATAAGTATGAGGCCGATGGCAATAATCTAGATTCACTCGTCAGCTTAATATCAACCAGTGCTGAGTCTCTGGCCCTATATGATGGCGCCACCACCACTGCATTCGTAGAGCAGGTATTTAATCAGACCCTAGGGCGCTCTACAGCAACAGCCGAAGGATTGGCCTACTGGGTTGATCAGGTTGACAATCAGGGAATGACCAGAGCAGAGCTTGCTCTTTCTGTCATGAATGTTGCCTCTGCTGCAGCTGCTGACACAGTTGATGGAACCACTACAGCAAATAAACTTGCCGCCGCTAATGCCTTTAGTGAAGCTTTAACCGCTGCTGATGAGTTGAATTATGTTGGCGCCACCGCTGCTGCTTCTGCCCGCACCTGGCTTGCCACAGTAACCACTGATGCCTCATTAACCACAGCAGAAGGTACAATGGCAGCTACCATTGCGGCTTTGGCTCCAGAGACTCCAAGTGTTCCTGGTGAGACTTATACGCTGACTACTGATGCCGATACTTTTTTTGGTACCGAAGGTGATGATACATTCACAGGTACTGATTCGACTTACGCTGCTACAGATACGATTGCAGATGCGACAACTACTGATAATGATACACTGACAATTACCGTTGAAACAGATGATACCGATTTGAATCTGACAGGTACAATTGTTGGTATTGAAAATGTAAACGTTAATGTTCAAGAATTTACAAATGCAACTTTTGCTTTGGATGCTGCTGGCGTCTCGGGTGGCACTATTTCCGTTGATGTGACCCAAGCTGGTTCTTCAATTAATGATGTAGATGTTTCTAATGTGGCTGATGGAACAGTGGTATCACTAAGTGATGAGTTTGCAACAGCAGGGATATTGACAGTTGATGATGATGCATCGGTTACTGTGAATACTGCAGCAAGTGCTATAACCGTTCAGGATGTTTCTTCTGCTGGTGCTGTTGACGATCTGACTATTGTTGGCCAAGGTGATGTTACTTTAACTACAACTGATGCTGATGGTGATGTTACTATTACCGCTGCTGGTGATGTTGATGTTACAGCTGCAACAGCGGCTACAGTTACTGTGACTGCAACAGGGGCAGCGACGATAACAGATGCTGATGCTGCGACTACATTGACGGTATCTGCAGCTGGTGCGATCGCTGATGGCAATGAAATTACTACTGCAGCTGCATTAACAACATTAAATATTTCGGGTAATGCTGATTCTCTTGTCTTTGATGTTGCTGATACTCAAGCTACTCTTCTAGAAACAGTTAACATCTCTGGTACTCAAGATGTAACTGTTACATTAAGTGGTGCTGATGTTGATGCTATTACGGATTTTACAGTGGCGGATACTACAACAGCAGGAACAACAAGAGTTGATCTTGCAACTGCAAGTGATGCTGGCACAATAGATTTAGCAGATGTTGCGGTTGATGAAATAGAGTTAAGTGCGGACTTTGACAGTGAAGTTGTGACAGTGGCCTCTGGGGCGAATTTACTGATAACTGCAGACCAAGACAACGCCGGTGGTGGTACGACGATTACTGCTGCAGCTGCTGGTGCAGCAACAAACTCTGTAACAGTAAATATTACTGATGATGATGCAGATGTAGATTCTGTTCGTGACCTAGATGATAGTATTTTTTCTAATTTTGCAACGGTTAATATTGTCTTGGCTGATGACTTGCACATAGAAACTGCAGCTGATGCTGCTGCAAACTTGACTGCAACAGATGCTGATATTATTGTTACTGGTGCGGGAGACTTATCAAATATCACTGCAGGTGTAATTACAGCTGATAGTATTGATGGATCAGCAATGACTGGTGTTGCTACGCTGTTTTTAAGTGGTGCTACTGATACAGTTTCTACTGGTTCTGAAGCAGATACATTAACTGTAGAAGGCGCTTCAACAGCTGGTTACGACCTTTCAACTGGCGCAGAAGACGATACTATCTCTGTTGGAGTCACGGTTGACAGTTATACAATTGATGGTGGTGCTGGTACAGATACAGTAGAAGTAGGCGATGATTTAGACTTGACTGGTGAAACATTTGCATTAACCAATGTTGAAGTACTTGATATTCAAACTACAGATGCTACAACGTTGACTGTAGATTCAGCTGAGCTTGTTGGTAAAACCTTTGTTGTGACTGATACTCTAAATGGCAATGTAGCGACACTTGACGTAACAGTTACTGAAGCAACTGTTGATCTTTCAGGTCTTGTTGTGAACGCTGCTGATGTTGCTGTCACTATCGATGCAAATACATACACTTCGGTTGTTGGTGCCACAGTAACAGGTACAAATGCTATTGATACAATAACAATCGATGGTGGTGAAGATTCTACTGCTAACGGTGGTGCTGGTGCGGATGATATTACTGGTGGTGCTGGAGATGATACCATTAATGGTGATGCTGGTAGTGATACTAACCTAGATGGTGCTGCTGGTGTGGATACTATCGATGGTGGTGCTGGTGATGATACAATTATTGGTGGTACAGGCGCAGATGCTCTGACAGGTGGTACTGGTGATGATAACTTTACTATAGTATCAGGTGATTCTGGTGAAGCTACAATGGATATAATTGCTGACTACCAAGGTGCTGCTGCTGCAAGTGATAATGATACTATCACCTTAGATAGTTCTGATGATAATACTGTCGGAGAAACTGGTACTACCGATGCAACTGTTACTCTTACTATTGCGGGGGATGTTGCTGCTGGTGCTGGTACTCATGATGTGTCTGGTGCTGATGCTGCTGCAACTGCAACGGACATCGATGCGATTATTACCGATGGTATGTTGACGCTTGAAGGTGCTGATGCTGCATCTATTGATACTTTAGCTGAGTACATTGATGCTGCACTTCTGGTATTCGAGGTTGAGGAATCAGCAACAGGTACTGACGCTGATGATATTACAGAATATGCAATTGGTGTTGAATTTGGTGGTAACACATATGTTATTACAGCACTTGATAGTAATTCAAGTGCCGATTCTGTGCTTGCTTTAGATGATGTTGTTCAGTTAACTGGTGTTACTGGTTCAACCTTAGCTTTGGTTGCAGCTGCTGACACAATTCTTATTGCATAGTTAAAAAAACTACCCAAGGCTACTATTCTTGTAGCCTTGGTGGTTATTTTGATTGATAAAGATGAATAACCTGTAAGGTAATAGATTTACTATCTGTTTTATTAAGGTAGTGAAAAGATGTGAACCCTAGTTCAGAAATGGACTAGGGTTTTTTTTATGACAAATGCTCTTGGCTACCACCGAAAGTAAAAGTGATAGACATGAAAATGTCGAAGATTTTTTTGTGCAAAGTGGTAGGTCAAGTTCATCGCCGTTAGTGTTTTAATTTCTCCTTTTATTTTTTCATTAATAACCTAGTCCCTTTATTAAAGGCTGTAGGTTTACCTCATATTTTTTCCAAGCCGCAGAACTGCCTTTGTACATTTTCTTCCGAACCTGATTAGAACTTGATGTTTTAACTGGCCGTTTTGTATTATAGAAGTCGAGACACTGCTCTTCCCATTTCAGATCACAAAACTCCAGAAGTCTTCGAGTCTCTTTTTCCTGATTTTCGGTTAGTTCCTCATAGTAAAGGTCGTAAATTCTATCAGGGAAACGTTCACGCCAGAATGACATAAGGTCAATGTAGAGATTGTAGAATTCTGCTAGATCACTCATGTCATAGGCATATCCATTACCTGTGTCTGAAAAATAGTGTTTAAAAATTGACCAGCAAGTAGCTCTCGGGTCTCTGTTTAGATGGATAATTTTAGACTTGGGGAGTGCAGAAAGGATGAAGCCTATCCATCTGAAATTAAGTGGCATTTTGTCTGTGATGATCTTTTCAGTAACTTTAAGTTCAGTCAGCTTGTCAATATAACCATCATGTATTTTCTTAATATGTTGGGTTGATAATTTACAATTGTCTTTTCTGTTAAAAGGATCCGTTAAATTTGCTAAAATTGGCATTACAAGTGGAGTCATAGTTCTCAATTCACCAGCACCATGAACCTTGCTATGACTTGCAATAATTTGCTCCACAAGTGTTGTCCCAGAGCGGGGCATACCTAAGATAAACAATGATTGTACTGATGGACTTTCTTCTGTTGCAACATGTAGATCTTGATTTTCTGCACTGAATAGATCTCTGGTTTTGTTAGTTAAAGATCTTGCATCAGAGATATTGTAGTTAAGTTCTTTTTTACGAAGATAATTGCCCTTCTTAAGATAAGAAAAACTTTTATCATATTCACCTAAATCATCAAAAGCTTTGGCTAAGGCAAACAAAAGGTGCTTACGACCAGATTCAGAGGTATCCGAATTCGTCAAAATACGCCCCATTAACTCAATATGTGCATCCTTTCGGGTGAATTTTTTTACAGAAGTAAGGTGCCGATGTGCCTCAGCATAGTCAGGCTTAAGTTGGATTGCCTTGTTATAATTCTCTACAGCCTCTTTCGGTCTACCAAGGTAATTTTGTGAGTTACCACGATTATTGTAGGCCTCGGCATATTCAGGATTGAGTTGAATTGCCTTGTCATAACACCCTACAGCATCCTTTGTCTGGTCAAGTGCTTGTAGTGCATTTCCACGGTTATAGTGAGCGTCTGCAAAGTTGGGGTTGAGATTGATTGCCTTGTCATAACTTTCCACAGCATTTTTCAGTTGTCCAAGTTTTTTTAGCGCAACTCCACGGTTACAGTAAGCCTCTGCAGAATCAGGATTGAGTTGAATTGCCTTGTCATAACTCTCTATGGCCTCCACCAGTTTCCTAAGATCTTTAAGCGCATTGCCTCGATTACAGTAAGCCGCTGCAAGGTCAGGATTGAGACTTATTGCTCTGCTATAACTATCCACAGACTCCTTCAGCTGACCGAGATCATTTAGTGCAACTCCTCGGTTAAAGTAAGCAACTGTGAAGTCGTTCTTAAGTTCGATTGCCTTGTCATAATTCTCCACAGCCTCCTTCAGTTTTCTAAGATCTTTAAGAGCATTGCCCCTGTTGCAGTAAGCCTCTGCATAGTCAGAATTGAGTTGGATTGCCTTGTCATAACTCCAAACAGCCTCCTTCAGGTGACCGAGATCTTTTAGTGCAATTCCACGGTTAAGGTAAGCATCTTCGAAGTTGTTCTTAAGTGCGATCGCCTTGTCATAACTCTCCACAGCCTCCTTTAGCTGGTCAAGGTTTTTTAGTGCATTGCCTCGGTTATAGTGAGCATCTGCAAAGTCAGGCTTGCACTTGATTGCGTTGTCATAATTTTCCACAGCCTCCTTCAGTTTCCTAAGATCTTTAAGCGCATTGCCCCGGTTGCAGTACGCCTCTGCATAATCAGGTTTGAGTTGGATTGCCTTATTGAATGTTTGCACTGCCCCCTGCAACTTTCCTTGCACCTTGAGTGCTGCCCCTAGTAAATTGAGAACAATAAATGACTGTGGGTAAGTTTGTAATAATTCTTGACACTTTTGCTCTGCGTCTACCATTTTCCCTGAATGATATAGATTGATTAATAAATTTATCTGATCCTGCGGAGGGTTTGTAGTCTGTGCTTGTATCGCTTGATTCTGTGGCATCTTGTTTTGTAGCTTACTTAGACACTTTCTTGCGATAGGATGGTTGGGCTGGAGCTGCAAGGCAGAATTGTAGAGCTCAAGTGCAAGAGTGGTATTGCCTTGTTGAATAGCCTTTTTTGCTTGAGATATAGCTTTTTTTATCTTTAATTGTTGGGACAAAAGCATGTTGTTTCCTTTTCGAGAAGTTCACACTAATCAGTTCCTTGTTGTACAACATTCAAAGTACTAAAGAGGCTCCTGGGACACAATAATTAATTAATAGGCAAGAAAAAAGGTCAACTCCCTTTCCTATATTTAGAATATACCACTGATAGCTAAGTAAACATAAGCAGAAGGATTATTCAACCCTAGCTCATACTCTGTAACCTCTCCTCAAGTTCAGGCAACGGGGCCACAAATCCAGAAGACAATAAGAAAGGGGGTCAAAGAAAGGGGGTCAAGTCTTTGCTTGACTCTTACTCCCTGCGCGTTAGGATAATTCTGTAGATGAGTGTGATGAAAAAAAGGAGCCCCCTTCACTACGTTATTCATTTGATTCCACTCTGGCAGGGATACCAGTGGGACACAATAATTAATTAATAGGCAAGAAAAAAATAAGAAAGGGGGTCAGAAAGGGGGTCAAGTCTTTGCTTGACTCTTACTCCCTGCGCGTTAGGATAATTCTGTAGATGAGTGTGATGAAAAAAAGGAGCCCCCTTCACTACGTTATTCATTTGATTCCACTCTGGCAGGGATACCAGAGTGGAATTCGTTATCCATGTTAAACCACCAGCATATTCTCCAGCCTTCCCCTAAGTACCGGCATTGAAGATACGAATCCTGCAGACAAAAATACAGAACATCCGTACCCTTGGCCAAAGGGAGCAAAAGGGGACAGAACAATACACGGGAGTCCCGGGTAGAGTAGAGCACTGATTCTGCAGGATTTCCTTTGGCCCTTTTAATGACGCCTCGCCGCCCGCGGCTACTACGTGTTCCATAGTCCTTTCTTCCTCAATGCTCCCTCATCAAACCGTGCATACGGTTCTCCCGTACACG
>JAQYVV010000037.1 GCA_030145275.1 Desulfurivibrionaceae bacterium
TCCGTCCGAATCATGACCAAAATAATACTCAGCGGTGTAATATCGCGGCGTCCCCCTATCAAGAACGTCTTGGCCAAGTGTATGCTTAAAAAAGAATCCAAAGCTATTTTGCCAATAGTTTTTTGGCGCCCAATATGGGTGATCATCTGAAGCGAAACCATCCTGCTGCATTATGCCGCCGGCTTCCGCCTCCTCAGACTCTTTAAAATCGTAAACATATCTAACCTGCAAGAAAGTCGGCTCAGAAAAAAGTATATATGAGGATCGTAGATCGTAACCCGTTGTCCAGTTGTTGTCTGAATAGTTCGTATAGATATAATCACCTCCGACTTCAAGCCTGGGCAAAAGGTCTAAAGAAAGCCCCGCCTCAAAACTTTCGCGAACAATCCCGCGGCTCAAACTGGCGATAGTATCATCAACCACATCACGGTTCAAAGAGACCTCGCCCGAAAGTTTATCTCCAACTTTACCATTCAAACCAAGACCAAAAAGCACGGTGTCAGCATCTCCATTAGTGAGATTATGCAATCCAGCTGAGACAAAAGTTGAAATTCCAGGCAGCAAGCTTACCTTGTATAAACCCAAAAGACGATTACCCCTGACCTGCAAATCCATATTGGCAGGCTCATAGCTATATCGTTCCGCAGAAAGGGCTATTTCCGCACGTGACCAGGGAGAGTACCAGGCGCTAAACCCGTGCCAATTCTTTGCCATATTTTTATAGGCATTCCGTCCCTCTTGATTATCATAGCCATATTCAAGCTCAACATAGGGTCGCTGTTTAATCCTTATCCGTGCCGAATTGGCCGCAAGTTCTGGATAATGAACATTTTGCTCAGCTAAATGTTCATACAATGCCGCCTCATCACCTAGGCGCCCCAAACGACTGTAAACCCCGGCCAAATCGTAATGGATACTCAAATCATCCGGATATAAGCTGGAAAATCTTTCGTATTGTTTAGCGGCAAGCAAATATTCACGACGCTGGACAAAACGTCTGGCCTTCAACTCTTCTGCAAATTTGTCCTGCCAGCGGTAGAGGGCATATTGATCAGCCGCCAGTTTTTTAATCACTTTCCATTTCGGATCACTGCTCTCCTCCACAAAGAGTGGTTCCATGACCTGCATAGAAATAGAGTTGTCCTCATTGGGCACAAAGGAAACAACATCCCAAAATGACCTGCTGTCCTCCCCTGACGGCAGAGACAGACCAAGTTCAGCCGCCTTTTCTTGCAGAATCTGGTCAACGGTTGGAGTCAGGAATTTTTCGTAAAGCTCGACAGCCTTTCCCTCCTCATGCTTCATCCATAAAATTCGAGCCTGCATTTCAACAATCTTCCCCTTGGCAGCTCTTTCATTTAGGCGTTGGCAGAGAACCTCTGCTTTCTCCAATTCTCCATATTTAAAGGATAGTCGTGCAAGTGCAGCCAAAACAGCGTAATTCCCAGGGAAATCATGGGCAATCTCCTGGTAGATCCCGTGGGCCTTTTTCTCCTCACCCACCATAATTTGGGCCTCGGCCAGAAAACTCCTGGGCCATAGAAAATCAGGAACGACCCCCATGGTATATTCAGAGATCTTTCTCAACTCATCGACCATCTTATACCGATGCATAAGCACAGCATATTCTCGCAGAGAAGAGAGTTCAAGCTCCTCGGGATGGACCTGCAACTTCGTCCCTGAAGATCCATGCGAGAGGCGGTGCACATAGCCTAAAAGCACCTGTGCTTCGAGAAATGAGCCATCCGCACGGAGCAAGGTGTGGCAAATTCTTTCAGCCATAGCCCAATCATGCAACTCAAGAAAAATGGAGGCCAGATCAACCCCGGCCTTCTGCCATTTTGAAAAACCGCTCTGCCCATGGCCACCAAAGCCACCACCAGATGTGCCGGCCTTTGTCGTGTTGCTGAACTCCAGATAGAGCAATTTCGCCCTTTTCCGGGCATCCCCTTCTTTTCCTAAAGCAGCACGCCAACGAGCCTCCATTATCTGAAGAACCCAACTCTCTTTTCCTGAGTGACTTTCTGCATATGAAAGCCACTGTCGTGCCTCGCTTAATCTGTCGGTTGCAAGAGCCAAATCAAAAATACGTGAGATCATTTCCGCATCTTTCTCTTCGGCCAGGGCCTGTCGCAATACCTGCTCAGCCTCATATGGCAGATTATCTTCAAGAAAAGCCTCGGCAAGCCCTGCATAAGCACGGCGCCCAAGCGGCCGCGCTTTTAGAACTTGCCCCTGCCCAGCACCATAAAGTTCACGAATAACAAATCGATACACCTGCCGAGCCCTTTCAAAATCTCGGCAGTACATCAAAGCTTCAGCAAGGACAAACTGGGCCTCGGGTGAAAATTCGCCAATATGTTCGATAATAAACTGGCTGTATCTCCCCACAACCCGAAGATCCCCAAGCTTACCGGCCAGACGCACACTCCTGATTCGTAGAGTATTGTCTTCGGGGTGCAAAACTAGCAGTTTTTCAAAGTCAGCCAGGGCACCCACAAGCTCTCCCCGACTCTCCCTGATTATACCGCGCCATCTGTAATACTGAGGTCGCTGCCGCAAATTGGCATCTAATTTACCCAACATCTCCACACACTTTTCAAAATCGGCCTCGGCAAAGTAGAGCCCAGCCAACTGAAAAATAACATCCTGGCCACCAGGATCAAGTTCATGGATAACCGTCAAGACCCTGACAAGTTCACGATCTCGCCCCAGACGCTGCAGAAGTTCAGCCATAGGCCTATATACTTCAACCACTCCTGGAGCAACGGCGGCCAACTGCTTCCAAACTTCCAAAGAGTCCTCCTCCTGCCCTGTGACCAACAAATTGTCGGCAAGTGACCAGAGAAGTTCAGGGTCATTAGGACTCAGGGCCAGCAAACGCCGATATATCGGAATAGCTTCCCGATAAAATCCTCGTTCATCATAAAGCGCCGCTGCCTGCTGCAAATTATTTTTATCCGGCTGAGATTCAATCGAAAAGTAGTGTTCCAAAGCACGAAGTGTCTCTTCCTTTTCCCCTAGAGCCGCATGAATTTTAACGATATTGCGAACAACCTCTTTATCATTGGGGTGCCTCTCGATATGATACTCAAAGTTCACCAGGGCTTCGTTAAAATCCTTCAAGCCCAAATAAGCTCGGCCAATTCTCTTAAAATAGTTGCCCTTATCGTCTTTTTTCTGCAAAAAAAGTAAATGACCAAGAGCCTTACCGGGCTTCCCATCGTTTTCATAGTAGGAGGCCAGCTGCTTATGGGCCTCACTGTTGTCTGGAAAAAAAGCCACAATTTTCAGCCACTGTTCTGCGGCTGCCTCAAATTGCTTCAATTTGTCAAGAAGGCGGGCCGCCATCAGATAGACCCCAGGAGAACCCTCCTCAACACTTGCCATTTTCAAGACACGAGGCCGGGCCAATTCGTACTCTTTAAGCCGATAGGCAAGGACGGCGAAATTAGTCATAACCTGTTTGTCGTCCGGTTGTTGCAAAAGCAATCTTTGCAAAGATTCAAGGCACTCTTTTTCATTGCCAATAGCAAAAAGGGCATTGGCCTGTCCCTTCAAGACAGAAGGATCTTCTGCAAAAGGGCTGCCAGCCAAGCGCCTGAAGAGTTCAACGGACCGCTCAAAATGGCCCTCTTTCTGGATCAGAATGGCCTGCACCAGAGCATACGCCCCATTCCCCCTTTCATCCTCCAGTAATATGTCCAAATTGGCAGAGGCTTCGGCAAATTCCTCCTGTTTCAAAAGAAGAGATACCAGTTCCCAGCGGGCCTCGGCTAGGTTTTCTTTGAGCTTAAGAAGATCCAGATAAAGAGAAATGGACTTGAGGCTCTCATTATTTTGAGCAGCTTCTCGAGCCAGATCCCATAAAGCCTTCCACTCTGGGACACTTGTCGTTTTCAGAATTATATTGCTTGTGGGGATTTGCGCTTCAAGAGTTGGAACAAGGGGGGAGAGGACAAATGGTATATACGATGGCGTTTTTATTTCAGAGGCACTTCCAAGGGCAGCACTGAAAAAGACCAAAAACGCCACCCGAAAAAAAAATATCAAGACGCGGCATAGATGTCCTTTTATTTGAAGAGTATTTTTGCTCATCTCAATATATCAGACACCAAACCAGGATAGACTAGAAATACGAGAAAAACTAAGGCTCCGAATTATAAATTTAACATGGAAGTCTTCGCTTATCTCGTATTTTTCGGTTTATCCTAGGAGGCTATTGTCTGTAAAACTCCGTTATCGTGGTTACGACATGGGTTAGCATTTCATCAGTCAGTTCTGGGTAAATTGGCAGGGCAAGGGTCTCTGCGGCAGCCTTTTCTGCCTCAGGCATGCTGAGAGCATTGTATTGAGGCTCCATACACTTCTGTTTGTGGAGCGGGATAGGATAGTAAATTTCCGAACCGATTTCAGCCTTAAGCAGATAATCTCTTAGCTGGTCTCTCTCTTCAGCTCGAATAATATACTGGTTATATATATGATAATCTGGGGTTGTATCTATTTGTGCCGCAGCATCAGCGTACACTGCTACCGGTAATTTTATTTTGCCAGAGGCCACAAGGCCAGTCTGTTCAAAAAGACGGTTATACACCTTGGCATTCTCTCTTCGGGCCTTATGCCAATCGGGAAGGTGGGGCAGTTTCACCTTAAGGGCCACTGCCTGGATCGGATCAAGACGAAAATTACCGCCGATCACAGCATGGTGATATTTGGGTTCTCCGCCATGCACTCTGATTATCTTTATCTTTTTAGCCAGTTCGTCGTCATTAACGACAATCATACCGCCGTCACCAATGCCCCCAAGGTTTTTGCTGGGAAAAAAAGAAAAACAACCGGTATCCCCCATACTGCCGGCTCGTTTCCAGGTTAACACGCCATTTTCTTCCATTGGACATGAAGCGCCAATGGCTTGGGCCGCGTCTTCAACAACAGCCACACCATAACGCTTGGCTAATGCCATTATTTTAGTCATGTCAGCGCATTGACCATACAGATGCACCGGGATAATGGCCTTTACTTTTTGGGCTCCGGCCTCATCTTCAAAAAACTGTTCTATTTTATCCGGGTCAATATTAAAACTAACAGGATCAATATCGACAAACACAGGCCTGGCCCCCAGACGAAGAATACACCCCAAGGTGGCAATAAAGGTATAAGGAGTGGTCAGAACACTGTCCCCAGGCCCAATTCCCAGTCCCATCAGGGATGCGAGCAGAGCGTCCGTACCACTGGTGACCCCGATGCTATGCCTCGTTTGACAGTAAGCGGAAACATCCCGCTCAAAAGCCTCAACTTTATCACCCATTACATAGGAAGTCGAGTCAATCACCTCAGTGACCTCTCGTACAATTTCGTCACGCAGCGGTTTGAGCTGCTCTCGCAAATCCAACAGTGGAACTCTCATATATTGTCCTATAACCCGCATAATCCGGGGAATTTAAAAAAAATTATTTTCAGCAACTGTAGATATTCGACTTGTCTGAAAAGTTTAAACAACCAGCCAATCCGTAAATGTTCGGAGTCTCGTTCCTCGCTTTCCTGGCATCGCTTTTCAGGGAGGTGAGCAGGCTGGCGTAGCGTAGTTGGCTACGTGAGACAGCCTGATCGCCTTCCTGGGAAGTGATGCCGAATATTTACCAGCAACTATTTCTGCCAGTGGTCAACCGCCTCATCAAGAAAACATCTGATGTCAGGGACCTCTTCTTCAAAAAACTTGCGCATTTTTTTCAAGAGATTTGCTTCTATCTGCCTCACTCTCTCTCGGGATATGCCAAACTGATCAGCAATATTTTGCAGAGTTAGAGGATCGTCACTCAAAAGACGTTCTGCGAGAATACTTTTCTCCTTATCATTCAGTCTGCTCTGTAGTTTTTCGATAACAACTGCGATCCTCTCCTTAACCTCCATATCTGCCACCCGTTCTTCAACTGTGGCAGTCTTGTCTGTTAGAAAGTCTTTCTGTTCGTCATCTGAATCATCACGCAGAGGTCTTTCCAAAGAGACGTCACCACCATCCATACGCTGGCTCATCTCAATGATTTCGCTCTCTTTGACATTCAACCTCTCGGCCAGGAGCTTTGGTTCCGCCTTGAAACCTTGGGATTCAAGGAGCTTTTTTTCCTTGTTCAGACTAAAAAACAGTTTGCGCTGGGCCTGTGTTGTGCCGATTTTCACCAGACGCCAGTTATCCATTATAAATTTAAGAATATAGGCCCTAATCCAATAAGCCGCATAGTAGGAGAATTTAACCCCCCGGTAGGGATCAAATTTTTTAACCGCCTGTACCAGGCCAACATTGCCTTCCTGGATCAGATCAAGAAAATTAGTCATCCAGTATTTCTGAAAATCCATGGCAACCTTCACGACCAGGCGCAGGTTAGCAGAAACTAGCCGATAAGCGGCATCCTGGTCGCCTTCCTCATGGAATCTGACAGACAGTGCTTCTGTCTCTTCCCGGGACAGCAGTTCATAATGACTTATCTCCTGCAGGTACCTGTGTAAACCAGGGTGGGTCAGCGCCGGCAGGTTCGAATCATCGGGCAAGGCAATCAGAGGATGGAGTTCCTCCTGCGTTTTGTTGGACTCGGTTGCTTCAATTATGTCTGATTTTTTTACCATATTATTGCTATTATGATGCTCTGCACACATTCCACTATTTTTCAAAACAAAATTATGATACATATGGCCCTGACCATTTAACTTCCCCAGACAAACTAAAAAATATCAACAAGGGGAACTAAACCGGATAAACCGGAAATAAGTACCTTAACAGTGGTCTGCAACATATTGGGAGCATAGTTCTTTTTTGTAATTCTTGTTTTTTGTGACAGGATTTAAGTTATAAGGCACTAAACCGCAATATATTAAACACAAAACCTCAGATAATCTACCATTGTTATAAAATAAATAAAAAAGCATGAAAAACATCAGAAATTTCAGCATTATTGCCCACATTGACCATGGCAAATCAACATTGGCAGACCGAATGATCCAACATTGCAATATGGTCTCTGACCGAGATTTCAAGAACCAGCTTCTTGATTCCATGGATATAGAACGGGAACGGGGCATAACCATTAAAAGCCAGACCATCTGCCTCCCCTACAAGGCTAAAGACGGGCAGGATTACATCCTTAACCTGGTAGACACCCCTGGCCATGTTGATTTTAGCTATGAAGTATCACGGGCTCTGACCTCCTGCGAAGGGGCACTTCTTCTCATCGATGCCGCCCAGGGTGTTGAGGCCCAAACCCTGGCAAATCTCTACCTTGCCATGGAAAATGACCTGGAAATAATCCCAGTCATAAATAAAATTGACCTGCCGGCTGCAGAACCGGAAGCAGTCGCTCTACAAATTGAAGATGATCTAGGCCTCGACATTGACCAAACTGTTATGTGCTCAGCAAAAACTGGCAAAGGTGTTGACGAAATTCTCGAGGCCATTGTGAAATATCTGCCCCCGCCTGAAGGCGACAGTACTGCCCCCCTGCAAGCCCTGATTTTCGATGCTAATTACGACGCCTTCAGGGGCACAATAATTTCCTGTCGGATCATGCAGGGAGAGGTAAGGGCCGGGGAAGTTATCACCTTCATGGCCACCGGTGCCACATATAAGGTCGAGGAGGTCGGACTTTTCCACCTGAAACGCTCCCCCCAGAAAAAACTCTCAGCAGGTCAAGTGGGATACATTCTTGCGGGCGTTAAAACGGTAAACGACACCAGCCCAGGTGACACGATCACCCATAAAGATAATCCATGTTCAGCCCCTCTGCCCGGCTTCAAGGAAGTGCAACAGGTCGTCTTTTCCTCCCTCTACCCCATTACCACGGATGAATACGAAAACCTGGCAACTGCCATGGAAAAACTCAAGCTAAATGATGCGGCGCTGACCTTCCAAAAAGATTCCTCTTCAGCACTTGGTTTTGGTTTCCGCTGCGGCTTCTTGGGGCTTCTGCACCTGGAAGTAATCCAGGAACGACTGGAAAGAGAGTTTAATATCCCGCTTATTCTCACAGTGCCGTCAGTCAACTTCCACTTTCACCTTAACGACGGCACTATGGTGGAGGTTGACAACCCTGCCTATTTCCCCGATCCTGGCTCCATCCAACGGACAGAAGAACCATTCATAAAGGCAACCATTCTAATTCCTGAACGATACATGGGTAGTGTCATGACCCTGTGCATGGAAAGACGAGGTGAGAATACCAGCTACCACTACCCTACGCCCGGCCGCATTGAGTTCACCTGTGAACTGCCCTTGGGCGAAGTTATTTATGACTTTTACGACAAACTGAAATCAATTACTCAAGGGTACGGGTCTTTTGACTACTCGCTTCTCGACTACCGTCCGAGTGACCTCGTCAAACTCGACATTCTTGTCAACGGAGAAGGGGTGGACGCCCTCTCCCAATTGACCCACCGCTCCAAGGCAAGAGAACGCGGCCTGCACGCCTGTGACCGCCTGAAAGAGGAAATCCCCCGACAGATGTTCAAAATTGCTATCCAGGCAGCCATAGGTGGCAACATCGTAGCACGAACAAACATTTCCGCCCTGCGCAAAGACGTTACGGCAAAATGTTACGGTGGAGATATATCCAGAAAAAGAAAACTCCTGGAGAAACAGAAGGCCGGTAAAAAAAGAATGAAAACAGTTGGCAACGTCGACATTCCCCAAAGCGCCTTTCTTGCTGTTTTGAAATCTGACCAGAACTAAATATACTCAAATAAATACCAATTTCAAAATCAGTTTTAGCTATCGATAATTTTGCCGAGTTTTGCGCAATGTATTATGTAACAGAAAATCTTACAACTATACGCCCGTAGCTCAACTGGACAGAACATCGTACTTCGAAAACGAGACGCAGTCTGCCCGAGCCAGGCCAAATGCTCAATATTTACAGGGGGGTTAAGCTTTTTAGCTAAACCCCCTTTTTCTCGTCCATGGTCTTTGTTAATATTCCGGCAGTTCCTCCCAGTTAAACATCCCCCCATCCTTTGATTGCATCATTGCAATACTAAAAATGCAACATTGCAATCTTCAACATTAACTTAGACATGGCCTGCCAAGTCCGCTAGCCCTTGCCACCCTGGAGTTTTACAAAAAAATGGCTTTTTTAAAAACTTTGGCACACAAAGTGTATTACTAAGTTGACAAAGACAAGGCAACCAAGGGCAACTTTCTAATTCAGGGAAATTGGCCAACAAGCATAAATACAAATAATACCAAGGAGACACAACATGACTAATCAAAAAACAACTAGCAAAAACGAAGTATTCGGCAAAGCAATTATGTGTCTTGGGTTGTCAACAGTTTATATTGCGGCATTGGCATGGCCTTTCGGATTAAGCGAACATGGTTATGTTGCAACCAGGGCTATCATGGCAGGTTCGGTTATGTTTGCCATATCTGTCCCCGTCTGGATCATAAATATTAAGAGGGAACTTGCATCCGCAGAAGTAAAAGAGACGGTAACAGCCGATGAGAAAGATATGGTTCTTCAAAAAGTAGGACACGGATCCTAAAAGATTGGGGATTTGGGAGTAAATTAATCACCTGGCTTAAAGGCATGCCGGGTTGAATAAGGAAGAATAAATCTCATCAAAAAAGCGATTATCGGAACTGCTGCAAAGCCCTGATAATCGCTTTTTTCTATTTGTAAAACACGAAGGAACTACTCTTGCCCTACTTTTACAGTTGAGCTGGCGTAATGATGAATTATTTTTTTGTAACTATTCAGCGAGAATTGCATAACATGGGTAAACTCCCAAGCGTAACTGTTAAGATGTGCCTTAGATGTGTTCGATCAGGCCGGTCAGCTATACATCGGTATGCTGGCCGGCCTGATCGGGCGCAGATGAGGTGCAGCTGAATAGTTACTTATTTTTTTGGCCTTTTATTTGAGCGGACTTTGAGGATCTTATTGGCAAACTGCTTGAGAACGGTGAAATACAGGTCTCCGGCAACACTGATAATGGTATTGTGATCGGCGCCCGGCACAACTGATAACTCTTTGCTGCGGGCCGCACAATGACTATGAAGGATTTCAGCGTTAACCAAAGGAAGTAGCCGATCATTCTGGGCATGCAGGATAAAAACGGGCTTGGTGATCATCTCGATTTTTTGTACGTTTTTGAAACCATCCTTTTCAGATATGCTTAATTCCTCAATATCAACACCAAGTGCCAGGAGTAGCGGCAGGGTTTGCGCAAAAGCACTTTCAAGAATAAGGCCGCTTATTTCATTCTCGAACGAATAAGCAACTTCTAAGGCGCTGGCACTGCCCAGCGAACGGCCCATGACAAAGAGCGGCCCTGTCCGTTTCTCACTGTCAAGCCACCGCTTAACATATTGAAAAATGGCGCGGGCATCATGCATCATTGTCGAAGCAGATGGTGTCCCGTCACTGTTACCATAGCCACGATAGTCCACGGCAAGCAGGCTGAGTCCGTGCCTGGTATAGTGGGGCCCGATATCGTCATAATCAGAGGCAATTTCACCATTGCCATGAAAAAAGAGAATATGTGGATCCTCTGGCTTGGCAAGATGGAAACGGCTGTCGATTGAGATTGAGCCGTCGACTGGTATAGCATGACATGCAGCGGCGGACGGAGGCAACATAGACTCCTTACGAGGATGGAAGATGACTTGCGACACCTCCGGGGAATCAATTTTTTCATAGCTGAGTGATTGCATGATGGAGACCTAATCCGGCAAGCCGGAAGTTAAAAGTTAATGTAACTATTCAGCTGCACTCCATCTTCGCCCATTTCGGAGTCTCGCATACTCGCTTACCTGGTCTTCTCGAATAGCACAAGTATGATTCGAAGCTCTAAATGAACGAATATGAAGCACATCTGAACAGTTACAGTCTGGAGTTAAGGGTAATTTCCAGCCTACGCTGAATAACTACAAGTTAATAATGTAGAGTGCGTGGTATCATAAGGAGGGTCAAATGGTCAAATCTTTATCCTTATCCTTGACAAAATGGACCCAGGCTTGATATTTTGACATTCTCACCAACTGCTTGTTATTTCGTTTCTTCTTGATTCTTATTTTTATTAGGTGCATAATCACAATCAAATCTATGAAAGTTAATATCCCAAAATCATTACTAGACAGTGCCGTTTGCCTCAGAGACTTTTCCTGTACGAAAAGTGACGGAAAAGCTCTTTGTGAAGTGGATCATCTTGAGAGAATGGATATTTATCTCTGTCTGAAACACCTCAACACCCCTTGCCAGTCCTGCTCTGATGTCCTCATTAATGAGGTCAACTTTAGAACCTGTTCTTGTGCAATAAGACACGAGATTTTTAAGCAGACTGGAAAATAAGGAATTTCGGAAAGATTTTGGCAAAACATCAACAAAATCTGGTGCTTCTAACTTTCTTATAAAATTGTACATTACTTGCCATCCAGCACCTTCCGTACGAGTTGGGCGATATCCTTCTTCGCCAATGTGTCAATCAGCGTCCAACATTGACCCTTTTCAGCATCGATTTGCCCCCCTTTAAAACGTTTTGATTCATTTTAATCTTTTCTAAAATCCCTATATTTAAGGACGCTCAAGAGAATAACACATCTGATTTACCAAGTTAGCCTGGACGCTGTTTGGGGTCATTTTCAATGCTGATTGACAGCTGTCACTACATCAGGTTCAGGTCTTCGAACCAACCAGCGTTTTCAGTCATATTGCCCATGAGAATGCGCGAGGCTTCTTCGGGATGTTCGGGGCGAGCGTGGATCTGATTCATTACCAGAATATCGTCTTTGCGTCCGCAAATCTCGATTTTCCCAATGTCATGGCCCATGATGAACTTGAAGCGCTTGGCGTAGCCGTCCAAACGGCGCTTGGCTTCTGATACAATGTCCACCCCGCGTTTCAGGGGAACCTGGAAGTGATGCCGCACGCGCGAAACTGGCATGCACTGGTACAGGTAGTAGGGGTTCACACCGATACGGACCAGTCCGTTCATCAGGTCTTCCAGATCCTGAACGGTGTCGTTGACGCCCTTGAGGAATACGGCTTGATTGTTGACAGTGATTCCGGCATTACGGATGCGCATCACTGCTTCTTTGGACAAATCGGTTATTTCGTTGACGTGGTTGAAGTGGGTAGGGACGTAGAGAGTCTTGTGCTGGTTGAAATCGTGCAGTACTTCAATCAACTCATCATCGAAATAGCGTAAGGAGCATTGAAGCGCAGGCCTACACCAGCCGAGGCGGCAGATTCATGAGACTCTTCACCTGGCAGAGTGGATGACTGCCAGACCTTACCAATATCGTAAAAACTGTACAGTTGATAGCTTTCCAGTATCGGCCATTGACTCTGGTCAGCATATTGCAATTCGACCTTAAAGGCTGCGCCATGCTCACCTGTAATTTCTGATGAGTCGTAACCACGGCCATATTGCGAGCCACCAAAACCAAACTCTTGTGATGACAACAGTTCACTGAACGAGTATTGCCCACTAAAGCCAAGCTGTAAACCCCATTTTCCACCCAGTGACTGGCTGCGGGTAGCATCTATATTGATCTTGGTGAAGTTACTCTCGCCATTAGCCCGTGAAAGGTTATCACGGCTTGAGATCATTTGTCGATTTTAAATAAAATTTTTCTGTAGCTGCACTGATTTTTTTCGTCAAGTCCGTAGTCCGAGCAGTTATAATAGCGTAGGTTGTTCAATGGCATGATACCATAGCGATAGATTAACGTATCTACAACAAGCCGGAACACTCCATGGCCAAGCTGAGTTTACAGAACATCTGCAAGCAATATGACGATGGCACTCAAGCTGTCAGTAATTTCAACCTTGAGGTCGAAGATGGTGAATTCCTTGTTCTTGTTGGGCCGTCCGGCTGCGGGAAATCCACCTTATTACGTTTGATTGCTGGCTTAGAATCAGCAACCTCGGGAGAGATTGCAATTGGAAATACAATAGTCAATGATGTGGTCCCCAAAGACCGTGACATAGCCATGGTCTTCCAAAACTACGCCCTCTATCCTCACATGTCTGTTTATGACAATATGGCCTTTGGTCTTAAAATGCGTAAACACTCCAAAGACGAAATAAGCAAAAGAGTCAAGAGAGCAGCCGCTACTTTAGGCTTGGAGGAATTTCTCAGCAAAAAGCCGAGATCCTTATCCGGAGGGCAGCTTCAGCGTGTCGCTCTTGGCAGAGCAATAGTGCGGCAGCCCCGGCTTTTTTTGTTTGATGAGCCATTGAGCAATCTTGATGCAAAGCTAAGGCTATCCATGCGCACCGAGCTCAAAAAACTGCATAAAAATCTACAGGCAACCATGGTCTACGTCACCCATGACCAGACAGAGGCAATGAGTATGGGCAGCCGCCTGGTTGTATTAAAAGATGGCATCATGCAGCAGGTAGGAAGCCCGCTGGAAATATACAATCAACCGACCAATATCTTTGTGGCCGATTTTCTTGGCAGTCCTGCCATGAATTTTATTCATTGCCAAATAAAGGTTAAAAACAGTGAACTCTTTCTTGAAAAAGAAGGGGTATTAAAGATTCTCCTATCTGCAAAACAAAAAAAGGCCATCAAAACGAACGACACTATCGGGAGTAATATAGTAGCCGGTATCAGACCGGAACATTTATCAGAGTCCGCGCCTCCCACCGACACCTTCAACCATCGCACACTTCGCTTGCAAATTGAGTTTCTTCAACCCATGGGAAATGAAATTCTTGCGACAAGCAGGACAAATGATTGTGAAGTTACTGCCCGTCTTGCCGCTTCAACCCAATTACAACCAGATCAACTCTGTGATCTGGTTTTTGACATTAACCAGTTGAAATTATTTGATCCTAATTGCGGAGCACTTGTATTGTAAATAATGAGGCCAAAAATGAGGAAAAATAAATATCAGATCTCTTTCCCACTTCTTTTAGTTTTTTTTATTACGTTGTGCTCCTTTTTTATGGGTGGATGTTCTAGAAACAAAGACACGGCAGCCGATCCGCTCAAGGTCATTGTCTGGTTTCACACCGGCCGGTTGGCAGAACAGCAGACTATGGAGGATCAAGTTGCACGCTTTAATGCCTCACAGCAAAAAATATCCATAGATCTGACCATGATTCCAGAGGGTGATTATAACATCCAGGTCCAGGCTGCTGCGGCCGATGGTAAACTCCCTGACCTACTTGATCTTGATGGCCCCTTTCTAGCTAACTATGCCTGGCGCGGCCATCTTGCCCCCTTGGACGAACTCTTGGCCGATGAGTTAAAAAATGACTTGCTGCCTTCAATTATTGCCCAAGGAACATACAACGATAAATTATATGCTGTCGGGA
>JAQYVV010000001.1 GCA_030145275.1 Desulfurivibrionaceae bacterium
ATCCAGATCGCTATGAAAGAAGGTTGGGAGAATATAGAATAGAGAAAAAACGTTTTGAAATTCAGGTCGCTGAAGCAGCGCTATCGTGTCACTCAGTTTTGTACCGATACTATCGGGGTAGGCATTCAACATCACGCCATTGGGTAAAAATTGTTCCTGCACTAATATTCACCTTATTTTGCACTAAACGTTTTTAATTGGCCAGTCCATCCTGACATTGGAGATGTCCGCCATTCATCTTAGCTTCCAGCCATATTCGTTTCCTTATCAAGGCCAAATGCTACCTTCAAAAAAGAATATCATAAAACATGTGGGATGGGAAATTGTAATTTAGGACGGATGGTTGCGACAAGAATCTGGCAGAATTTTAAGATGGGCCGGGTCAATCTATCACTTGCCGTTTTTGATTTTCCCGGCAACCCCAAAAGTTAAATTCTTATCTGTGTATACGTAAAATAAGGAAAGCCCTTAACGCCTGCAACCTTTTGAGAAGTGCCACAACATGAGAACCCCATGTTCCCAAAAAAAGAAGCCATAAATTTGGCCAGACAATACCAAGCCAAACACTTCCCGCCAGCAGACCTGGTCACTGACACCTTCGCGGCCGGAACTGGCATATAATTTTTCCATTTTTACTTCGGTGCCACCAACTTTTTGGCAATTTTATGCGGACTTGCGTTGACCTTTTTCCTTATTGAGTGATTCATGTAAAGTTTCATTGTGAACAGTGGTCTGTTCTGACAAGATCTGTTTGTAATATATGGTATTCCCTGTTTACAGTGTAAAATAGCCATAGTTTGCATTATTTTTAGTTCTGATTCAACTTTCCCGCCTCATATACCCTTTAAAGAGGGTAAATATATTGTATTACCTTGCATTTTAAGGTATATGTGACAAAAAGCGGAGGTAATCCCCGCTAAAAGGGGTAAATATGCAGAGTGAACTCGCCAGTATTATTTTATTTCATCGTAAGCACAGCGGTCTGACCCAGCAGGAGTTGTCGGAATTGGCGGGGGTTGGTAAGAACATGGTTTATGAACTAGAGAACGGCAAGAAAAGCGTACGGTTGGATAACCTACTTAAGGTCATGCAGGTACTGAACATCGAGCTTGATTTTCAGAGTCCCCTGCGAGAGACCTTTCTAAAGGAGTATTCTGATGCGAAGTGCTAGAGTCTTTTTTGAAAACGATCTTGCAGGTATGCTTACGGAGTTGGAAGATAGTAGGGAATATCGATTTCAGTACGATCCTGGTTACAGTGGACCACCCATTTCGTTGACCATGCCGCTGCGAGAAGAGACCTATATTTTTAAAGAATTCCCCCCATTTTTTGATGGCCTATTGCCCGAAGGTTTCCTACTGGAGGCCCTTTTACGACAAAAAAAGATCGACCGCAATGATAAATTAGGCCAGCTCCTGATCATTGGTGCAGATACGGTGGGTGCTGTCACCGTAAAAGGGGCAACATGAACCGCTGCCCAATTACCTATAAACAATGTGAAAGTCTTTATTCAAGGGAGGGACTGAAGCGTCTTTCCCGTCAGCTCAACGATCTTCAACCAATCCCATTCACCTCCCAGGAACTACGGCAGGAGGCCTCGGCCAGAGCTAGCAAGATGTCCATTCAGGGGGTGCAGCCAAAACTCTCGGCGCGCCTACAGGTCAAGGAGCAGCGTTTTGCTCTGGTTGACAGCGGAGGTCAGTATATCTTAAAGCCGCAGACCGCTGACTACATTCAGGTACCAGAGAATGAAGATCTCACCATGCGCCTCGCTGCCCTTGTCGGCATAGATGTGCCGCTGCACGGTTTATTGCATGGGCAGAACGGCGAGAAGACATATTTTATCAGGCGTTTTGATCGAGTTGGGCGCAAAGGGAAGATACACGTTGAGGATTTTGCTCAGCTTAGCGGTTTGAATCGGGACACAAAGTACCGTTCCAGCATGGAACAGGTTGCCAAACTGATCGAGACCTTCTGTACATTCCCAGCCGTTGAAAAAGTGAAACTCCTGCGCATCACCTTGTTCAGCTTTCTGGTTGGCAACGAGGACATGCATCTGAAAAATTTTTCCGTCATCCGCAACCAGGATGTCATCTCACTGACTCCGGCTTATGATCTGTTGAACACCACTATTGTCCTACCGAATCCGGTGGAAGAACTGGCTTTGCCCTTGGATGCCAGAAAAAACAAACTCAAACGCCATGATTTTCTGGATTATTTTGCTAAGGATAGGTTGCAACTTCCAGAGCGGGTCATCGAAAAAATGGTGACCCACTTTGCCAACGTTCGAACAGAGTGGGAATACTTGGTTGGAATAAGCTTTTTGTCAAACGAGATGAAAAAAAAATATCTTAAGATTTTGGATGATCGTTTTGCCAGGATTTTTAGCTAAAAAATGGTTGATTCATCGTATTCTGCGCCACAGGTGTTTATTGGTGCATGATAGCAGGCTGAACGACAGGTAGGGAAGAAATCGCTCGATTCTGCTCTATTCACACCTGGGTTTTTTCACACTATTTTCACACCAAAAGAAAAAGGGGTCCGAGAATGTCTCGTAACCCCTTGATTTTATTGGTGCCCCCGGCATGATTCGAACATGCGACACCAGGATTAGGAAGGCTGGTAAAAGATAAAGATAATAAATAGTTGTTTTTAATGGGGGCAAAAACGGGGACAGTGTGCCCGTTTTTGCCAATGTTGACTTTTTTATGTGGTCAACATTGTTGGTCCAAGTGTGCCGATGAGGTCTGGGTGTTTTTTTCTGAAAACAAAAAACATTTTAATTCTTTCTGTTAATTTTTTCCATGCGAATTTTTCTGACATTCCGCATGAACCAAAGTGTTTGAAAAATAATTCAACTGTCAAGTCATCTTCTTCTTTCAGGATTTGTTCAAGGTGTGGTGTTGGGAATCTGAAAATGTTGGCGGCAATATCAGCCTCTTTTTCACATCTATCCCACTCAAAGAAAAAATCCCAAATTGTATGTCCGAACAAAAAGTGCCCAATTTCATGACCAATCACAAAACCAAGGTCGCCAACGTGTAGATGAGGGTTGTACCTTATGCACCTGGTTTTTCCTCGGAAGTATATTTTACCGTAGACTTGTCTGGCGTCAGGAAAAGCGCCAATTCCAAGCCGCCATGCAAGTTCAGCTAGCTCGTAGGCTCTGAACTTTCGTTTGTTGAAGCCTGGTACCATTTTTTCAAGTCTAAAAATAGTATTCATCTTCGAGTATGTTAGTTCGGGCTCCGTGCCCCCTCTCTTTAAGTTGTTTTCTCCGCTAAGCTCCTCCACTCTTGATTGTGTCAGTATCCTGGTCATTTGTCTCCTCCATTTCTTTGTCGAATTCAGAAAATGATAACTCAATATCTTTTAGGCAATCGTCGTAATACTCTCTGTCAGTCATATCCCCGGCGAGATATTTTTTGTCATTTTCGTCCGCAAAAGAAAAAGCTCCAGCGGCCTCAGATTTTAGCAATATGAGTGTCTTTAGGGAAGTTAGCCGTTTTTTTCTGTTTGATCCAAAAGAGTCTACAATTTCCTGCAAGTCCCACTCGGGAGCAATTAGGTTGATGATTTGTTGAACTATACCCCTGTTTTCCTCAGTTTTTGCTTTCTCCTTTAATTCCCGCAATAACGGCAAAGCTTTGTCAATAGCTTTAGTCGCATCTTGTCTGGGCAGTTGAGTTGCTTTGATCTTTGATGTTCTTGACTCATTTTCAATTGTCCTGCGTGGATCAGTGGCGCTTGTTGTTTCTGTCTGCAGGACATCCTCTGGTCTTTCCCCTGTCAACGATTCGTAAACATCCTGGTAGGTAACTTGAAGTATGCTTGCCATTTTCTTTACAAACTTTGGCTTCGGGTTGGTGCGACTCGTTTCACCTTTTTTAATTCTGGAAATATTAGCTTCAGATGTGTTGAGCTCTTCGGCAAAGTCCTTCTGCGACTTACCTAAGGCCTTGAGTCTAATATTCAGCAATTCTGAAAAATCCATGTGGTTATCTCCTTTAGAGACATAATTAACAAAAAGTTAATTTTAGTCAACAATAAATTGCGCTTTGTTGAAATTAATTTTATGTCAATTGGTATTGACTTAAAATTAATTATCGGTTAATTCGGTAAACTAACAGGCAATAAAAAGGCAAGGATAAGGCAATGAGAAAACAGCGTGATGTGGCAGGAGAGCTTGGTCTTTCTGGATCATATTTTAACATGATCATCAAAGGATACAAGCGTCCAGGGAAAAATAAAGCGGCTTACCTTGAGGACAAATCCGGTATCGGTAGGATGGTTTGGCTCTATGGCACTCTTGACCAATTGATAGAAAATATCGAGGCCACCTACGGCACTTTCAAACGCTAGGGGTAGGAGAGGCAGATGATCAGCTTGAAAGATGGTTTAACACGACAAGAGGCTGCGGACGAAGCGAGATGCAGCGTAAGTGCGGTTGATCGTGCCATTAAATGTGGTGAACTAGATGCATATAAGCCTGGACGACAGGTTGTCATACTTCCTGGTGATCTTGCGGGGTGGATTTCCTCCAAGCAGATCAAGGTCAAGGTAAGCTCTGGTCGTCGTCCTAGAAGGGTGAAAATAAATTTTAGCAATGCAGCATATTAATCTGATCAATAAATCTGGCAGAGGAGCCATTCATCAATGGAACGGGGATATATTCGACTCTACCGCAAAATTTTCGATAGCGGCATTTTGCAAAACCCTGAGATTTTGCAGTTTTGGCTGTGGCTTCTGTTAAAGGCAAGCCATAAGAAGCATGTTGTTTTAGTCGGTACCATCCCTGTTACTCTTCAGCCAGGGCAACTTATTTTTGGCCGCAAGACAGCAGCGTCGGAGTTGAAGACAACGGAACGGAAGATTCGGACTCGGTTGGGAGTTTTAAAAAAACTCAAGAATGTGACCATCGAGACGACCAACAGATTTTCCGTTGTAACCATTGAGAACTGGGAGGCATATCAGCAGTCGGCCAGCAAAACGACCAACAGAGCGACCAACCAGAGACCTGCAAATGACCAGCCAGCGGCCACAAACAAGAATGGAAAAAAGGGAAAGAAAACTTCTTCTTTGTCTGAATTTAAAAAGCGAAATCCAGACGCGCATATTTTCTCAAGTGATTTCTCTAAATGGGGAACAGCAGATGATGAAAAGCTTGCTGAGTATATTTATCAGAAACTTAAACAAAAGTATCCCAAGACCAAGAAACCAAAGATGGGTGAGTGGGCTAACCATATTCGACTTATGCGCACACAGGATAAGCATACGCATAAAGAGATCCAGGATGTTTTTCTCTGGGCTCACACTGATGACTTCTGGACAGTCAATATTTTATCACCTGCAAAATTACGGAAACAGTTTGGGCAACTACATACGAAGATGGGCAGTTCAATAGACTCTGAGCATTATTACGATCCGGAGCAGGACGCATTTAATAAAGCCTGGGAGAAGCAACGTGGGTTACCAAACTAGAAATCTGCAGAAACTGCCGCCGTCGGTACACACATCATTGCATCCTGATGACATTGTCGGGCCAGTAGTGGTCGGCACCCTGACAGATTTTATTGCAACCACCCACAAATTAGAAGCAGGCAGTTATGAAGGGGTAGTGAATAAAAAGTTTAAGCCGAACACCAGGGCAAACATTGCAGAGGTTTTGAAAAAATGCAGGGGGATCGGCTGGTATCCAGACGGGTTAGATCAGCATAACCGGATACGGTGGCGGCAGCGGGTAGATCACAGAGCAGATCATCTTGAGTGGCAGAAACTGGAAAATGCGCCAACACCTACTAGGCAGGAGATTGAAAAAATGAGGCAGGATTACTGGGCTAAACAGGAACGGTTTAACGACTCAGTGATGATCAATGCCGTTCATAGTTGGGAGTTGGATGAATGATGGTTTGTGAAAATTGCGGCGCCAAGGTCAAGGCGGGTGTGAAGTTCTGCATTAATTGCGGGATGCCGTGTTGAGGATAATTTTCCGGGCAGTTTGTTCGGTAGACATGTGAGAGGTTTATGGCTTATTTACGGGTTTTTCGCGGCAAACGTCGGTGGCAGGGCGAGGTGCACATTGTCCATGGGCGCTGTAGTAAAATTTTTCCTGATGACTCGGATTTATCGAAACGGCAGGCTGAAAACTGGGAGGACGAGATAAGAAATGAGCTCAGGAATTATCCGCCGCTCAGTATCCAGGAATTGGTTGAGAATTATTTGGAGTTCGCCAAGGCCCAGTATTTGGAAAATACCTATCAAGAAAAGAAGCGGGCTCTGGGGCGATTTGAGCGGTTTTTCGGTGTTCAGAAAGAGGTGAAGGCGGTTGGGCTTGATGATTGTCTGAAGTATCTCCAGGGTCAGGTTTTTAAACGTGGTGGAAATGCAGCTAACAGAGACCGTAAAGAGCTGGGGGCCGCGTGGGAGTGGGGGAAGAAGTATTTAACCAGCAGGTTTGTACGGCATAACCCATGGCATGAGGTGAGGAAGTGGAAATGTGAGCAGGTGGAGAAATATATTCCTTCTGTTGCCGATTTCCAGAAGGTTGTTGACGTGGCAACAGGTCAGGACAAAGTGATGCTCCTAGCATTTCAGCATACCGCAGCAAGGCGCAGTGAAATTTTCCAATTAAAATGGAGTGATATCGGATGGGAACATGGTTTCATTCGGCTTTGGACGCGGAAGAGAAATCATGGGAATAGGGAATTTGATTGGCTGCCAATGACACAAGAACTCAATGATGTGCTCACCCGTTGGTGGATCGAGCAGGCAGGTGAGATTGGAGTAGATGGCCTGGAGTATGTGTTTGTTAATCCCAGGAACGGTAAGAGGTTTCAGTTCCGTAAAGATTTCCTTAAGAATCTTTGTTTAAGGGCAGGAGTAAAACGATTCTCCTGGCATTCTATTCGGCACATGTCAGCTCGGAATATGTATCGTCATGGTGCTACTTTTGGCACAATTCAGACTTTGCTTCGCCATAAAAGTCCTAAGACTACCTCGGAATATTTGAAGAAGGTCGGGGATGAGTCTGCGCGTAAGTCTATGAACGAGTTATTGACCCGCAGGGATGTTAAATCTGCTGGTCCAAATTGCATGTGAACCACTCGCTATATATGCGGTGGGTAATAACCGACCTTGCACCACTGAAAAGTTTGGATTTTTAGCATTATTCAAAAAAGTCGTCGGGAGGGCGTGTCGGGGAACTGGTATTGTGGCACCAAAACAGCTGTTTCCTTTGTAGAAAAAATGAATTCCTGCTTTTGAGTAATGATCATATAAGCTCCTAAAATTAAATAGAAAAACAAAAATTCTACACGGTGGTTGCACCTGTAGAAGAAAGTGTGGGAGGAAAGCTATGGATTGTGATCAATGTGGATCGGGGCATACGAGGGTTATTGAGGAGATCAGGTTCGGAAAATCTATCCGCAGGCGGCGGAAATGTGATGACTGCGGGAGGATTTTGGAGACGAATGAGTATGTGGTGAGTGAAGGGGGGACTGATGGTTTGTAAGCATTGCGGGTCCCAAAAGACGAGAGTAGTCAGGACGGAGAAATATGAACAATTTGTCCGTCGGGTCAGGTTGTGCCTTAATTGTGGAAGGACCTTTGACACTGATGAGATGGTGGTGAAGTGAGGGGGCTTTTAGAGCACCTAATTTAATTTTTGTTTGTTCGTAGGTAGAGATATGGTGTTCTTGTAATTCTCATTTAGCCCGTTAAGTTTTGCTCTGAAGAGAGTTTATCTCACCTTCTAGTTCTGTCAAAACATGCAGAATTTTTTCAAAATCAGGGTAATCCCCATAGATCATATTCCGCATGGCTTTATAGTCTTTTTTGACCGACTCCAAGATGTGGCCTTCCGGAACAAGCCGTAATGTCCCAGGTTTTGCCAGTTCATATTTGGCCCAATTGCGAGGATAAAATCTCTGTTTAAATTCAACAACATTTCGAAGGATAGAAATATCTGTCAAGGCACTCTTTTTTACAGGCGCTAATGCCATCTGAGCCATGTCGTAATAGTGGCGGGAATTACGTGGAGGCTGAGCGTTGCCTTCCGGGCGGTGTGCTTCGTGGTGAAGTATTGTCGCCTTCTCCCAGAAAGTTCTTTCAGCTTTTATTACTTGTACCGTACATTCCGGTTTCTTAAACAACTTGGGGAACGCCTCAGCGGCATACGACTTTATGGAATGCTCCTCAAAAGGTAACCAAGAGGCAAGCGGGCCTACCTCGAGACGTATTTCCGGCCTTATGTAGTCATCAGGGAAAGCATTGGGGTAGTGAAGGTTCAACACGTTTGGGTCATCATCAATTTCGCAGTGACAAATAGGTTCAACAGATTCTGATAATTTTTGACGTAATTCTCCCGCTATGTAACTTCTTCCTAATTCATCAATTTCACTGTTCAGTTTGCTCTGCTTTGTTTTTGAGCGTGGCGCCTGCGGGTCTTCCCCGGTAAGGATTTCCCAGTTGAGGATCAGATCTATATCTTCTGAAAAACGCTCAATTAAATTATAGACTTTCGATAGACTCGTTCCGCCCTTAAACTTCAGAACAGAAATGAGGGCGGGATTTATAAAGATTTTTCCGAGTGTCCAAGTTACCCAAAAATCTTTTTCCACAACGGCAGGAGTCATCCCTCTTCTCACAGCAGTTTCCGTGAAAAGCTCCTTCCTCTCGGTGTCTGACAGTTTTGCGACTAAGTCCATTATTTGCACTCCATGCAAATTTGTTTAATAAAATCGTGTGTCCAATTTGTTACCGATTTTGTGTCCTTAATTATTTGCCGATATTTCTTTGGGTCAAGCTGCTTGCGGATATTTTCGATAATTGCATTAGAGATATGGTCTTTGCCTAATGCTTTAATAGCTTGGACGATCATCCCACTTTCTCTATGCTTAAACCCAACATCCTTAAGAGAAGAGTTTTTGAATTCCAGCATGTAACTACCGATGGAATATTTGCGGGTGGGGCCATCAGAAAGATAAACAAATCTCCCTGGAACTTGGGTTGAAAGACCGAGTAAATTAAGGGCAGCATCACCGGATGGTTGAATACGCCAGTTGAATTTACGGGCAAAGGCCCGAGCAACCTGGTCAGAATCGGGGCTTAATTTTTGTTCAAGAAGAGTGCTGTATTTAGGGTAGTCATATATGCCACGACATACCCGTCTAATTTGGCCACTTTGAGTCAGGTCGGATAAGGCATTATCTATCTGCTCCCGGTTGAATTCATCAGCAAAATCATTTGAAGAAAATGCCCAACCCCTTCCTCTGCCGTATATTCGTGAAAGTACCTTGCTAGAAATAGATTGCACCTTATTGACCTCTTTATTTTTTCTAGAAAAATATACCTGTTTTTCTAGAATTTTCAAAGATAATTTTCTTGGTGTGTAATGGAAGACGTGCAAAGAGGTTCTGTTAGCCTGCAAGGGAATAATCTATTCTTTCTTGTGAGTGGAACAACCGAGACAAAAAAATTGACATGGCAAGTAGTAATGCTTAATTATCTTAGATAATTAAGCATTACTACTTGCCACTGCTACGCATGTGTATTTAGTTGTTTTCGTAGGCTTTTTTTGTTCAGTGATCCAGCGTGAGGGGGGAGGTGTGGTGTCCCTGGAATTATCGATATGTTTAACGATCGCACTTACCCAATAACCATATCTAACTGCTGATATACATTGCGCCCATCCTCATCTTTCTCAACAGCAAAAAGAAACAAGCAGGCTCCATCGCTTTTTTCGGCCCAGAGTTCGCCTATCACTTTTTTCTCTCTTGAGTCATCGGTAGTTTTGTAGCCCTCACCCTTATACTCAACAACCAGCATGCGGCCATCTTTAAGCTCGACTATGAAATCGGGATAAAAATTGTTCTGCGCTAATGGGAGACTAAATGATGCAGTTTGTTGTCGAACCAAATTGCGCACCCAGTGCTTTACTTTGGGATGGCTCTCAATAGCCTTGGCGCACTCGAATTCCGTATCTTTTTTACTGGACTCTTCAAGGTCGGGAATAACAGGGAAATAGTGTTTTGGAAATTTGAACCGCCCTTGGTAGTAGGGGCCACGTGCTGGGTAAAGATTGGGGTCAAAATGGTAACTGTACTTAAAACTGGCTTCCACTTCAACAGGACTATCAAAAAGGAACCTTTGAAACCCTCTGTCTTCAACCTTCTTACGAATATCGTCAATCTCTGCACAAATAGCACGAACCAATGGTTGTTTGGCACGGACCAGTGCGGTCAAGGTCAAGCCTCGCTCGTTCAATAAATGTGAAACCAAACGAGTCAGGTAACCGATCAAGTCACCGTGACCAACATCAGGCTGTCGCACCTTGCCACTGAGCCAGCCAACAAAATCAGTTTCTGTAACGTTCGTATCAAAAAGGTTGAGATTATAGGTCGTCTTAGGTTCAGCAACCTGGTAACTAACTTTTTTGCCGTCCGTATCAACTTCAAAGGTTGTCTGGTTGTCACGGACGGTGAAACGATCCAACTTGACCGGAAAGTCAAGGAGCGACCACTCACCTTGCAGGTATCTGTATGTTGCCTTTTCCAGAAGACGGAGTATCCCATCCTCAAAAAGGCAGAGCTGGGGAAGTGGTTTAAATAGTTTTCCACGTTGGGCCGGAGACATGGCCGCTCTGTTACGAGCACTGTGCTGCTGAATCAGCTGGGAGATCTCTTTTTTTACGGCCCCCGTTGAAGTGCTTAGCAGCGCCTTGACAACTTCTTCATCTACTGCACCTTTTACTTCAACTCGGCAACCACCGGAGGGGTCAGCAATGATCCTAACATTGGCCGTTTGTTCTGACGACAAAGGAGATAGATCTGGGGTATTATCAAGGGGGAAATCCAGAGGAGGTTCTTCCTGAGGGACTTCATTGCCACCGAGAGTATCATCACCGAAAAGATTGTATTGAGGACTTCCAGAGCCAGAACCACGTTGCAGATGAGCCGGAATCTCCATCGCCTCAAAGCCCATGTTGATCAGTTTGTCGGTCAGTTCTTGCGCTGCTCTGGAAAAACTCGGCGTCGCTAAATGTGCATAGGAACGATTTAGTGCTTCTACTTTGCGGCGTTTCGCATAGGGCATCCTCAATACCCGCCCAAGAAGCTGCTCCGCATCTTTGCTGGAGCGCACCTCTTTTACAGAACAGAAGATATAAGCAAAAGAACAATCCCAGCCCTCTTTTAGGGCTTCTATGGTGATGATGAATTCAATTTTACAGTTGGGGGCAAATAGATCGACCCCATCAAGGTCACGCCGATTTCCGGTTGCGATAGCAATCTTCTCTGTATCGATTTTTAGATCTTCAATAAGATACTTTTCCAAAACCTCGACAGTAACAGCGCCATTTTTTGGTTCTGCTTGAAACAACACAATAGGCCGGATGTAATCAGGTTCTTTTTGGGACTCCTGGGCCAGTTTGTTGCGAGTTAGAACCGAATCATTAACACTATCCTGCCAGTTGGAGTGCTCGGTCAACATAATCGGTAGTTTGATCATCTCCTCCGCTTTCAGTTCTGAAGCGGAAACATGATAGAGCACGTTGCTGGCCGATGTAGTGCTTACATCAGGCGTTGCCGAAAGTTCCACCACGCAGGCAGGATGGATACGATGCAGGGTTTCAAAGGTCAGTTTGGTTCTGGCATTATGTGCTTCATCTATAATCACTAAAGGTTTATGCAAGGCCAGCAGGTTGGCAAAGGAGTACTTGATTTTACCTAGCGATTCGCGCCCCAAACCGTTCTCTTTCAAATCTTCTTCGGTCACTTGCTTTAATTGCGGATCGTTGGGGTTTACCTTAGCGAAGTGTGCTTCAAAATCTTCGTGATAGGCATAAACCTTTCGTCCACTGGTATCGGAGACTCTTAGATTTGCCAAAGTACTTACAACCACAATTGCTTTCGAGCCAAGGTCATGTGGACGAATCTGCGTCACTTCGTCCACATCCAGAACCCTCACCTGATGATTGAAATGCCGATCCAACTCTGCACGATACGGGTGCCCCGGTGTTTTTAGTGCGTCCAAGGTCTGTTGACGGATCATTTTGGTCGGTACTAACCATAAGACAATAGGGTATGTTTCTTCCAGATAGTTTTCAGCAGCCAACCGCACCGCATGGGATGCAAGCACTGTTTTCCCGCCACCGGTCGGCAGGCGCAGGCAAACATACGGAACTTCGCCAAAGCTGTAATGTCTGTAAGCATTAGCAGGACGACCGGTCACCGTAGCAAATGAATCTGCAACAGGTTCAGTCCTTGCAGATTTTAAAAAGGTTTCCAGCGCCCCGAGTGTCTCTTTTTGATAGCGTTTCAGTTCAAACATTATATGGCCTTTACGTCATAGGGAATTTGTTTAAACACAATCTTTTCGTTGTCCAAGCGCTGCTCGCCAAAGCGTGTCGCTTCACCATAGATCACCTTTAGCCCCTCATGTGCCGGTAACGAATCAAGCACCGGCCCGGTTAGAACATTTCCACCCTGTGGTCGTTTGTCACCTAGGATGCCGTTATAGAGCAAGTAGTAAGCGGTACCATTGTGGATACCAAGCAATGGGGAATCGGGCGTTACCTGCATGGGCAAACGGGTCTCCATATACCAGAGGTGGGATGCCAAGGCTGCAAATTTAATATATGGATTGATTAGGCCGAACTCATCGAAAACAGTCTCTCCCAGCCGATAAAACTTGAAACCGCCACCACCCTCCCATTCAACCGATTTTGAGATACCACCTTGTTCACCATCAATAACTTTCATCAATCGAGGGTGACAATGAGTAACAGCATGTTCACCCATTTCGATACCTATATAGCGGCGGCCCATTTTATGAGCAACCGCAGCTGTTGTCCCAGAACCAATAAAAGAGTCTAAAACAAGGTCGCCCTTCTTTGTGACAATACTAATGATTCTTTGTATTAATTTTTCAGGTTTTGGCGTCCCAAAAGGCATTTTTTTGAACAGAGCTAAGGATTCACGCTTAGAGTCTTGATTATGTCCAACCTCTTCATACTTCCAAAGTGTTGCTGCTCTGACACCGTCACCTACTTCACGGAGATATAGTTTTGGCGCTGGAACATTGCCACCTTTTTTTCCCCACCATATTCTCCCATCAGCATCTAGCTGTCGAAGCTTTTCTTCAGAAAATCGCCAATATGATCCTGGTGGTGGCCCTTCAATAATTCTTCCTGATGGACATTTGATAGGATATGTTCCAAGACTATAATAATTTCTCGCAGCAATTGGGCCGGATCGCCACGGTCCACGAGGGTCATTGTCCCAATTTTTATAATTTTTTCTACTTGCTTCAGAACGAGGTACCCGCGCAATTTCTAACGCATCGATGTTTTTTGCGTAAACATACAAATAATCGTGCATATCTGAAAAGTGTTTGGCAGAATTCTTAATCGAGTAAACTTTCTGCCAAATAATAGAAGAAACAAAATTTTTCCTTCCAAACAGTTCATCCATTATGATTTTCAAGTAATGCGCTTCATTGTCATCAATAGAAACAAAAATACTACCATCCTCAGCAAGCAGCTCCCGTAACAACTCTAAGCGCGGATACATCATTGATAACCACTTGCTGTGCTCAAGGTTGTCGTCATAATGTTCAAAGGCCGATTTAGTGTTATACGGCGGATCTATATAGATGCACTTGAACTTACCGGCATATAGTGGAATCAAAGCCTTGAGCGCTTCAAGGTTGTCCCCTTGAATCAGCATGTTTTCGGTAGCGGCATCGCCGTAGCACAGCTCCGGGACCTGTTTCAGTAGTCGATATGGGACTCGTTGTGCGGTGCGAACTGCTTTATCTTTATTTAACCAATCTAATATGGGCATCGCCCTGTAATCCTTTACTTAGAAAATTATTGAGACCCCTTATGAGATCTGGGCTCAGTTTTTGAATTATCACTTCTATTTCCAACAGAGTAGAGCATGAGGGAAAATGTAAAAGGAAAAGAATACAGCCTGTTGTTATGTCCTTTCCTTTTCATTTAAATTCATTGAAAAAACTGAGATCAACTTCATATGTTGTGATGGGATTAACACCTAACTCTAGTTCCTCAAACATATCGACTAGTTTTTCGCCATCTACCAATTCAATTGGTGGAACGCCATCTCTTCTCGCTTCTTTTTTAGCTTCCATGGTGAAGCGGCCAGTTGTCAGGAAAATTCCTTTGTCGGCTCTGCCCATCATTGCGCCACGGAAGTCTCTAATTAGCGGGGCGCCAACAGTTTCTTTGTAGCGCTTGCATTGGAAAATGACGTTAAAACTTACGAAAGGATTTACCTTTAGAATTCCATTTCCATCGATGCCCCCGTCACTAGATTTGCCTGTTACTGTGACTTTTTCAAAGCCTGATTCTCTTAAAAGCCGTTGGCATATTCTTTCAAACCCGGATGGTGGCAGTTGTTTTAATACATCAAGTAATGCCGCAGTGTGCGGCTCGATGTCCGTAACTTCTTCTATGGGGTCTTTTTCTTGTTTTGTTGTTGTTTCTGGGGTAGGAGTACTTTTTTTTCTCACGTTTTTGACTAACTCAAAAACTTCATCATCCGTTAAATCTGATTGAATTCCTTTTTCTGTCAGGGCCCATATGCCCCTTGTGGATGAGTCAATATAACCATCATTAACAAGATACTGTCTCGCCCAGGCAACTTGATTTCTAATTTTAGACGCACCGTTTTTGAGATTTTCGGACAATTCTTCTTCCGAAATATCAAGAAGTTCAATTGCTGCATCTGTTACTTCACTGGGGGTGCCTGAACCACCTTGATTTTTCAATATGTTAATGACGGGAATTATGAATCTTGAAAATTCTCCACCTTTTCTTTTTTTCATTTTCTCGTTCCCTTTGTTGATGGTGTTGATTGGAGTTCTTATTTGTTCAGGTGTAATTTATCAAGACATTTACGACATTTGTTTGGATTAAGAGTTACCCATTTGTTTGTGTGCGCACTACATATTGAGCAGGTGACGTATTCTGGAAGGACGACTGGATCATAATTTTTCTTTTCAGGTTTTGGCGGTGGTTTGTGATTTGCCGGATTATGACTTGGGCGGCTATATTTAAGCGGATAATTTTCAGAATTACTGAAAGAATGGGTCTTTTTAAAATAGGTCTGAGAAGTTTCAAATTTACAATCAGTCGATTCCAGCTTTTTTCTGGCTAATTTTTCTTTTTCTTCATTCTCTTTTTCTACACTTTGCTTCTTTTCGGTAAATCTCTTTTTCTGGGCAACTGATAGGCAAGGAAAAATACTTTTTCTGCCTTGGTCAGACATATTGACTAAGGAGCTTAGTTCAAATTGGCTTCGGAGGGCGACCTTAAACAGTACGGGAGTGTACTCGATACCGTGTTTTTCCATTAGAGATAAAAGGTCGCGAAGGTCATCAGGGCGAAAGCCATTTTTCCTTTTAAAGGAATTCACATAATACTCAAGCAGATCTTTTTCCTCTGGGGTCGATTTTTTCCATAAAGTCCGAATTTGCTCCAGCATTAACTCTTGTTTTTTTTCTTCTATTTTCTTTCGTAAAAAAGAAGATTTTTGATTCCCAAAAATTTCTACTCCGCTTTCATCAAAAACGGCAATGTTGAATTTCTGGATACAGCTAGAGCCGACCAGTAAAGATCTATTATTACAAATATTATTTGTGATTTCAAAATGGTACCTGAGGTTTTCTCCTTCACATAGTTGGCAAATTTTATCCGAAACATAATGATCTATAACCTTGCCGGTAAATTCCCACTCCTTTGCCGCAATCGTATGGTCGGTTTTTTCTGTGCTGTGTTCCAGCAGGTTACGGATGGATGTGTCTCGCCAGCGGCTCATAGCTTCTATTCAAATAGGAGTTTTGATTAGCCCAAGGGGCCGGTTGGACTGATTGTTTGATGTTTTACGCTATTGTTATCTTACGTCTTTGCTTTTTCAGGGATTTTAATTCTTTTTTCAATGCTGATATCTCCAGCTGGTATGCTTCTCTTTTTTTGATGGTTCTTTTGGATAAGTTGCTTAGGAAATCTTCATAAGCGTCCAAATGGCTCTTTGTTGCAGTAATCTCTTTATCAATGAGTTTTGTGTCAATAGTTTCTGGGGATTCATCATCAAGGGGATAAAATGAATGCAATTTCTCATCTTTCTTCCACCATTTTCCTGTCAGATATAAGATTTCGAAGGTCCTGTTCTTAGTGTATTGGGGCTTTTGTGAACTAATATAGTTTTCAGCTTCTTGATAACTGTTGAATTTTTTAATTTTGTCAATGTTACTCCCCAGCGCATATTTTCTGCCACTAACAAACCAAAAGTTAGGATAATCCGCCTCACCATATTGTGTGTCGTTATAGCCATGCACTGCAATAACGTATTTTCCACCAACTTTTTCTTTCAACATATTATATGATGTATCCTTTGTAAGGCGTTGCATTCCTTGTTTGTTACTGCAAGAGGTGTTGGCCTAATTATAAATCCTTTTTTTTCGTCCCTGGTTTTCGGTTATTTAAATTTACGTATTTTTATTAGGGACGGTGTTTCTGGAATTCTGAGAATTGTGTTTGACGAATCTTGCATCTTTCGGTTGTGCTAATTATTTATTGGGTTTGAATGATGGGTAGTACAAGGCCAACATTGGTTTTATATGCTTGACCATTTCCGTTCCCCTCACCAACTTGCTCACTGTTGACTATTATTTTACCCTTATGCGCTAAAGCAATTAGATTAGAAATATATAAACCACAACCGGAACCTGTTCGTCCTCTATCGTCGCTTAGTTCTCCTCTAAATCCCAACTCGAATAATTCACCACTTTCAATTTCTTTTTGAGTAATACCGCAACCTATGTTGCAAATATCAATTTTCAAAAAAGTGTTATTGTGCTGATGATAAGTTATATCGATTGAATTCGTTTTATTTTCGAACCCTTTGTGTGAATATTTAAATGCATTATGAATTAGATTTTGTAATAAAATGAAAATCTGATCAGGAATAGCTTCTATAGATGTACTTACGTTATTATAACCAGCATTAAAAGATATTCTTTTGCTTGTCGCTGCTGAGCTTAATTGTGATATTATTTTATTTATATCATGATGCACAGTAACTCTTCTGACTTTGTTATAACTATATTCAAGTTGCTCAGCAAGAAGGAGTTGTATCCTCTTTGATGTATCGTTTATTTCCATTAAATTTCTTTTAAGACGGCCAAATTGACCTCCAAAATCACTACTAACAACAATGTTTTCTACATCTGCCATCGCTCCTTGAATCGGTGTTAATATATGGTGACTTAAAGATCTAATACTTGCACCAACACGACCAGCAAGCAAAGTGTTAAGGACATCAGATGATGAAGAAAAAAACTGGTAAGTTTCATCAGCATCAAATAAAACCGTTTTTCGCTCTAGCTCTTTTTTTGCTTTCTTTTTGGTTGATCGTGAAAAAGGGTAGATTTTTTTAAAAAAAATGGCCTCATCAAAGGAAAGTATTCCATATAGAATTATCCTTTTCTGACCAATTCTTATTTTCAAATAAAGAACTTCAAAACCAAATGGGCACACTTGTTTGCCAGATCCATCACTGAGCGAGTGATAAAATTCTCTGCAAACTGTCCCTATTTGCCTTTCTCTAGTTGCCAAAAGGCAAATAGGACTATGTATTTTTGATATAGAATAATCGGGGATCGTATCTGGGTTGTGATGAACTGACAAACAAGAATTTGATGAATATGCAGCTATGTATGGTATTAGCACACGTTCTACAGTCTTCAGTGAAATCAAAATATTAACCTAATCCTAATGTGATTTTCTTGATTTTTAGCGCAATTTTCCCTAGTTTTGAGGTTATATTTGCAACTTTTATTAATTTTCCGACAACATCTTTTTCTTCGTTCAGAATTTTATTGGCAATTGATTTTTTATGAAAATGAAGAATAACTTTATCGACAAAAGAAATGTTCTTTTGTATCTGCATACTGATTTTACTCAATTCTGTTAACACTTCTAGGCCAGCCCAAAATTCGTTCTTTTTATACCTTAAAATAAGTTCTACATCTCCAGCTAACTCTGCTGCAAGAATGGGTTTTGACCGGACAAGGTCTGCTTGACTTAAAATGTTAATTTTATTTGGCGGAGCAGTGCTCCCAGTTACAACTAATACAGGTAAAAAGGGATCCGAGCTTTTTAGATTTTGCAATACCCCATAGCCATCGTCCCTAGAAAGATCCTCAGCAACACCACCCAAATCCAAAACAATTAAATCATAGTTGGAGTCAAGAAGTTCAATTACAGAAGGAACTTTGCTAAATTCCTTTATATTGTTAAAGCCTTCTCTTCGAAGTGAAGCGGTCATGCTTTGCAAATCTTCAATTTTATCATCAATAATACATATTTTTGATGATCGGATATTAGCTCTTGTCTCAGTTGAAAGTCCTTTTGATTCAAGATCATTTCTTATCTTTGTTAAGTCAATTGACATGATGGTTCCTTGCGTTTTAAAAGCACAATAAGGAGAAGTCTTTCCAGAAGATGTTTTTTGTACAGTAAATTCCTGTGGAAAAGCTGGTTATCTGATCAATATTTGAAACTATTTTGTTATATATACATATAGGGGCTATATAGCCAAGGAGTTATTTCTTTTTTTTGGAAACCTGGGCAGGGTGGGGGGAAGTTTATCTCTTACTTTGGGCGGGTTTTTTTATGGGTGGTGCGAAAAAGAAATACAATTATGACTGGGAGGCGATTGAGCGGGAGTATCGGACCAGTCAGCTTACCATGGCGGAGCTTTCACGGCTTTATGGGCCTTCGCGGTCTGCCATTCAAAAGAGGTCCAAGGGGAATCCTGCTAAAGGGATTCCGGCCTGGAAGAGGGACCTGTCCAAGCAAGTTCGTTCTGAAATTAATGCTGAATTGATCAGCGGTGAAGATTCACACAGCAACACGGATGCAGGCAAAGACCTGGCGGTTAAGCGCGGGGTTGAGGTTATTCGCGGGCATCGGGTGTCCTTGAAGGAGGCCTGGGAGTTGTTTCGCCTTTTGTCTGGGGAGCTTTGGGGGGCAACTACGTCTATTGTTGAGATAGAGGAGTTTGCCAAGGATTTGTGTGCTGATGATTCTTCCGAGCAGCGGTACAACGCCTTGATGAAGGCGGTGTCCTTGCCTTCACGGGCCGGGGTTTTTGCCAAGTTGACCCAATCTCTTGAAAAAATTGTCAAGCTTGAGCGGGAAGCCTTTAATCTGGATGATAAGGGGGATGATGGTGATACTTTGGCGAAACAGGTTCTTGGCATGTCGACTAAGGAGATTAGTGCGCGGCTGAAGGAGTTGGAGTGTGGCTGATCTGTACACCCTTGATCCGCTTCGGCAGCGGCTGGTGCTGGCTGAGGAGTTGCAGCGCCGGGTTAAGTTTACCAAGATTGAGAGTTATTATCCTGAGACGGGGCCTTTACGCAGGGGGCTTTATAAAAAGAATCTTGAGTTTTTTAAGGCCGGGAAAAAGTATCGGCAGCGGTTGGTGTTGGCGGGGAACCGAACGGGGAAGACTGAGGGGATTGGGTGTTACGAGCTGACACTGCATCTGACCGGGAACTATCCGGAGTGGTGGGAAGGGCGGCGGTTTGATCGAGCGGTTTCAGCATGGGCCGCGGGCGATACCGGGAAGACGGTTCGAGATATTATCCAGTTCAAGCTGCTGGGGGCGGTTGGGGAGTTTGGTACTGGGCTGATACCTGGGGATTTGATTATCGGCAGGCCGACCTCAAAACCGGGGGTGGCGGATGCGGTTGAGACAGTACGGGTAAAGCATGTGAGCGGCGGGGTCAGTTATGTGACCTTGAAATCATACGATCAAAGGAGGGTCGCATTCCAGGGTACCGAGCAGGACATAATCCTGCTTGATGAAGAGCCGCCGGCGGATGTGAAGGAGGAGTGTCTGCTGCGTACCATGACCACGGGCGGCATGCTGATGCTGACCTTTACACCTTTGCAGGGCTTGACTCCGGTGGTTTTGCAGTTCATGCCTGGCGGTAGGGCTCCAGCGGAAGGGGCGCAGAAAGGTTCCAGGTATCTGATCATGATTACCTGGGACGATGTGCCGCATCTGACCAAGGAGCAGAAGGATGAATTGCTGGCCGATGTTATGCCGTACCAGCGGGAGGCTCGTTCCAAAGGGATTCCGGCCCTGGGCAGCGGTGCTATTTATCCGATCGCTGAGGATGACATTATCTGTGATGATTTCCCCATACCGGAGCACTGGAGACGGGCCTATGGCATGGATGTCGGCTGGAATGCAACAGCGGCTTCCTGGGGAGCCTACAACCAGGATGATGACACATGGTATTTGTACGCCGGATATAAGCGGGGCTTGGCCGAGCCGGATGTACACACAGGGGCAATCAAGAGTCGGGGCGCTTGGATTCCTGGGGTTATTGACCCGGCAGCCCGAGGCAGAAACCAGAAGGACGGAACGGCCCTGCTCACGGAATATGAGGATTTGGGCCTGAAGCTGACCCCGGCAGACAACTCGGTTGAAGCCGGGCTTTTGGCAGTTTATCGCAGGATGACAACCGGCAAGCTCAAGGTCTTCAAGAGTATGCGGGGGTGGCTGGATGAGTTCAGAATTTACAGGCGAGATGAGAAAGGCCGGATTGTCAAAGAGAACGATCATTATATGGATGTGACCCGCTATCTGATGATGAGCGGTCTTGATGTGGCAAAGGTGCAGATGCCGAAGAGATCGTGGCGGGAGCGCCTGAAGTTGAAGAAACCCAAAAACGCAATGAATGGGTAGAGAGACAATGTCAAAAACAAATGAAACCGCAATAGCCGGAGAGAATTGGTCCAGGTATCTTTATTGCCGGGATCGTGGCCATAGAGAATACATCGCCAAGGCGCAGCGGTGTGAAAATTTCTATCTCGGAGCTGGCAGACAGTGGGACCAGAGTGATGTTGAGGCCCTGAACGGCAGACCGGCGATGGAGATTAATGCAATTTTTGCAGTAATCAATACGGCTATCGGCCTGCAGCTCAGAAACCGGATGGATATAAGTTTCAAACCCCGTAACGGCATGGCCAACCAGGGGACGGCAGACGTCCTCTCAAAAGTGGTCATGCAGATATGCGACAACTGTTCTCTGCCCTGGCTGGAAACTCAAGTTTATTCGGATGGAGTCATTCAGCGGCGTGGCTATTTTGATGTGCGCATCAGCTTTGATGATACCGCAATTGGTGAGGTTGCCGTCATGGTGCCGGATCCGCTTGATGTAATTCCCGACCCGGACGCCAACGATTACGACCCCAAGAGCTGGAACGATGTAACCCTGGTGCGCTGGATGACCCTTGATGACATTGAGGGCTTATACGGCAAAGATAAGGCACAAGAGGTCTTGAGAGCTTCCGAGAGCAACAGTGATGATGCCACAGACCATGAACGCAACACCTTCGGCGGCCCTGACAGCAACCAGTCAGCTGACCTTTATCGCTCCACCGATGATAAGAACACCACAAGGTATCTGATAGTTGACCGGCAGCACCGGAAATTAATCAATACCGATGTATTTCTCTTTCCATCCGGTGATGTGCGCCCGGTTCCGTCTGGACTGGATAAGGAGAGCAAGGTTTTAAAGGCCCAGGAGCTTGGGGCGTATCTTACCAAACGCCTGGTTAAAAAGGTGCGCTGGACTGTATCGACCTATCATGTGCTGCTGCATGATGAGTGGAGTCCCTATGAAGAGTTGACCATTGTCCCATACTTTCCCTATTTCAGGCGGGGCAGGTCACGCGGCATGGTGGATAACGCCATTTCCCCGCAGATGATTTTTAATAAGGCCACAAGCCAATTCCTCCACATTATCAATACCAGTGCCAACAGCGGCTGGAAGGTTGAGGAAGACAGCCTTGCCAATATGACTACAGATGAGCTTGAAGATCGCGGCGCCGAAACCGGCTTGGTGGTGGAGTTCAAGAAGGGACGTAAAGAGCCTGAAAAGATATTGCCAAACCAGGTGCCCACCGGAACTGACAGGCTGGCGGACAAGTGTGAAATGTATATCAAGAGCGTCACCGGCATAAGTGATGCCATGCAGGGTTTGAATGGCCCGGAGGTTTCTGGGGTGGCGATTCAGTCCAAGCAGTACATGGGTCAGGCGCAAATGGGTGGGCCGCTGGACAACCTGGCTCGAACCCGAAATATTTTGGCCCGCAGGATATTGGAGTTGGTGCAGCGCTGGTACGATTCTGAGCGGGTGATGGTGATAACCCAGGACACCGAAAGCCTGGAAGCAGAGCATGTGCAGATGCGGGTCAACTATCAAGACGAGATCAGCGGCGATATTCTTAATGATCTTACCGTTGGCGAGTACGAGGTGGTGATTGATGAAGTTCCGAATCAGTCAACCTTTGACAGCGGCCAGTTTGAGCAGGCTCTGGCGATGCGCAAAGAAGGGGTGGCAATTCCTGACTCCATTCTCATTCGTCACTCTAACCTGACCAGGAAGAAAGAGATATTGCTGGAGATTGAAAACGCCAAAAACGCGCCTCCTGACCCGATAGTCGTGGCCCAGACGGCAGAGATTAAAGAGAAAACAAGGCTGCTGAAGGCCCAGACTGAAAAAACCCTGATTCAGGCGGTTGGCGAGTCAGTTGATGCACAATACGGGGCGATGCAGTCGGCCCAGGTGATTGCCTCTAATCCTCTGGTGGCGGCAATCGCTGAAAGGCTTTTGGGGTCGAGCGGCTATCAGGACCAAGACCAGCCACCAGTTGTACCATTGCTTGACGGCGGCAGGCAACAGGACTTTGGAAGTAATACCAATCCTATGACACCCATCCCTCTACCCGCACCAGACAGTCCTTTTGAGGGTCAGCAGGCGGGGATGGAGACCATAAGAAACGATTTATAAGGAGAAAGGGAAGCATGAAAGGGAATTTTTGGCTGCTAAAGTCGGTGCTGACTGTTGAAATTGCTAATTTTCTAGGCAATATCGACCTTCTTTCTCCAAGCCAGAGAAAAATAGCATCCAGGATAAACTTAGAAGTCGTAAGTGAGATTAAAGAACGCATCAATAAATGCAATCCGGATAAACCGGAAATAAGTACCTTAACATTGGTCGTAACCTCTTTGAGCAAGACCAAGCCCCAAATATCTTGCCATAAAAAACACGAAAATGATTGCTAAGGTACTAAACAGGAGGAAGTGAACGCTATGCCACCAGAAGAACAAAGCGCTGTACTTGATGACAACCAGGACAATTTAATTGTTGAGGAAATTGTAGACGACAACGATCCAGACATTGACCCGTCTAAAGAGGATCGCGGTGATGTTGTTACCCCTCCCGCAGAGGAGAAAGCACCAGAGGAAAAAACAGACGAGGAAGACAAAGGCAAAGAGGCAGCAGAAGAGACAAAGGAAGAAGAACAATCCGGCAAGGAAAACAAGATGCCGATGTCCCGCTTTAATGAGGTCAACCAGCGGATGAAGGAGGCTGAGCGGGAGCTGGCTGAATTAAAGGCCGAGGCTGCAAAGGAAAAAGAGGCAGAAGAGGCCGCAGAGCAGGAAAAGACCTTTGACTATAGAGCCAAGGAAGCTGAATACACCGAGGCCTTGCTGGATGGAGATACCAACAAGGCGGTGGCCATTAGATTGGAGGTCAATGAGGCTATCCGTGGGGAGGCCGAGCAAAAAGCCGAGGAAAAAGCCCGTGGGGCAATTAGTGAAGATAAGGCCTTGGCAGCAGAGCAGCGGGCCAAAGAAGAGCTCAATGCCGCTGCTGATAAAGTCACCAAGGAATACCCGATCTTAGATGAGAGGTCCAAAGAGTACAATGCCGAGGCCGGTGCTGAGGTTGTTGACTGGACCATTTATTATGTGAACAAGGGCGGCTACAGCATGGCCGAAGCGATGGAAGCGGCTGCCAAGAAAGTGCTTCCCACCTTTGGGGTGCAGTACGGCAAGGCATCCCCTGAGAAGGACGGAGAGGCAGAAAAAAGAGGTAAAAACGCCGTGGAAAGAGCCGCGAAAGGGGCCAGCCAGCAGCCGCCAAGTCCGGCATATGCAGGGAGAGGCGAAAGAGCAACGGCGGCATCTAATCCCAGTGTTGCCAATATGTCTGAGGAAGAGTTTGACAAACTTCCTGAGAAGGAAAAAGAACGCCTGCGCGGCGACTAAAACCACGGTCAGGGTCGCAACCTTATAGCGTAACTCGCCTGCCCCGGCGTCACAGGGGCCGCAGCCCGGTATGCGTCAAAACCGATTCTCGCCCAACGAGTGCGTCAACTCGATTGTCAGCAGCATTTTAAACAATCAACTCAAGGAGAATCGACATGGCTGAGACCAATTTTGCGGCCCTAACCCCTGACCAGAAAATAGTCTGGGCAAGGGATGTATGGAAAGCGGCGCGAGACCAAATGTTCATCAACAGGTTCCTGGGAACGGGGCCTACCTCTATGATTCAAAGGGTCAAAGAACTGACCAAAACCGAGAAAGGCGAAGAGTGCATCTTCCATCTTCTGGCTGACCTTGTCGGAGACGGTGTTTCCAACGACAACGAGCGTGAAGGAAACGAGGAGGCAATGCAGTCCTACCCTCAAAAGATTGGCATCGGCCTTATCTCCCACGGGGTCAAGTCCAAAGGTAAACTGGCAGACCAGAAGACCGTTATCAATTTCCGTAAGAACGGCAAAGACCTCCTGGCCTATTGGGTAGCAAACAGGGTGGATCAGCTCGCCTTTCTCACCATGAGCGGCATTGATTTTTCATTTCAAAATAACGGCGCCGCCAGGGCCAGCTCCGCCTTTACTGAGCTGGAATTTGCCAATGATGTAGCACCGCCAAGCTCAAATCGGCATGTCAACTGGACTGGTTCTGCCCTTGCGGCAGGCGATACCGCAACTATCGAAGCAACCTATACCCCCTCATACAGGATGATTGTAGATCTTGTTGCCTATGGCAAGGATCATTACGTCAAGCCGCTGATGAGCGGAGGCAAAGAGTATTACGTTCTCCTGGTCAAGCCCGGGACATTGGCCGCCCTCAAAAAAGATGCAGATTATCAGCGTGCAGTAGTTACCGGCCTGCCTCGTAATGAGAAAAACCCATTTTTCACCGGCGGCACCGTCACCATTGACGGCGCAGTTATCCACGAACACCGCTTAGTCTATAGCACTCAAGGGTTGGCCTCGGGCAGCAAATGGGGCGCTGGCAGCGACATTGAAGGAACCCGGACTCTGTTATGCGGTGCGCAGGCTATGGCAATGGCGGATCTTGGGCCTCCTGAGTGGAATGAGAAGGACTTTCAGTACGGCTCCAAGCACGGCATCAATATCGACAAGATGTTTGGCCTTCTGAAACCGAAATTCCATTCAATTTATGATGGTGCGGTGGAGGATTTCGGCATTGTGGCATGTGATCATTACCTTGGATAATCCAATAATTCACGAAAGTGCGGTTGACCCGCCCTTTCTTTCACAAGGAGAAAGACAATGACAATTACTAAAGATTCAGGGCGGCAAGAGGTGGTCTGCGCTGATGTAGGTTTTAGCTTCGATGAGTTTGGTGCATCCGGTGTGGCGGAGGCGGCTCTTGATCTGCCTCAAAACGCCGTTGTGGTTGGCGGTTTTCTGGTTATTGACACCGCTTTTGATTCTCTGACTTCCGATACCCTGACGGTCGGTGATGGTGACAGTGATGATCTGTATGTCGCAGGGATTGACGGCACCGCTGCGGCCCTGAGTGCCATTGTGCCTACCGGCAAAAAGTACACCGTGCCGGATACGATTGACATTAAGTGGACTGGGGTTGGTACGGCACCCACTCAAGGGGCTGGGCGTCTGATCGTTGAGTACATCGTTGATGCCAGGGCCATGTTCAGCCAGGGTTAGAATACGGGCCTCTGCACGGGGCCTAAACCTTTAAAGGGGGATGAGCAGTGAAAAAATACAGATCAATAGACGGAAAGGATAAAAGACTTGCCCTGGGATGCGGCAACATAACAACCGTAGGAGCTGAGTGGCGGGAGCTTCCGGATGTCTTTCGGAATGAGGCCCTGGCGCAGGGATGTATAGACGAAGATATGGCCAAAGGTATTGCTGAGGCACCTGCCATTAACCGCAATGAGGAGATTGCTACGGCGATCAACACCATGCTGGATGGTGGTGAGGAGGGCAGCTTTAACGCTGACGGCTCACCGAATATGAAGAAGATCAATGAACTATGCGGCTTTGCAGCGACAAAGGAAGAGGTGGTCGCAGCCTGGAAGGTCTTAAGCGAAGGCGGGGAGTGAAATGCCTACCGTGGAAGAAATTATCGAAGACATCGTCGATATTGTCGATGATCCAGACTTTGAGAGCAATACAGACCTTGTGCTGCTTGTCAACCGGGCCATCCGGGCCGTAGCCTCTTCGCCCCATATCTTGTTGCCTGGACTTGAAACTTCCGGGACGGTTACAACTGTTGTGGATGCGGCCTTTGTCGATCTGCCAGCTGAGTACCATAAGGGGTTGTACGGCTGTGATAGTACACTTGAACCAAATTCGATAATTGATGTGGCAGCAAGCCTTGGGGTGATGCGGAGCAGATACGGCCCGCTCAACAATAGAGGCTATGTCAGCACTGTTTGTGTGCGGGGCGGCCAGCTCTGTTACCAGGGGATTCCGGCAATCGTTGACACATTGACCCTCTATTTCTACGGCCACCCTCCAAGCTATGCTGAGGGTGATACACCCGCCATAATCCCTGAGCAGTTTCACGACACTCTCCTGGTTGAGTATTGCTGCTGGAAGGCTTTTGCCAAGATTGAAGACGGCATTGAAGGGGCCAAGGTCAATACCGCCTATTACAAAAACGAGTATGAACTGCACCTTGAGGAGTTGGGGCGGTTTATCGGACGCCAAGGAGCCCAGTCAAAACGCCGGGTTCCGGTGGTACGGGGGAATTTCTAAATGAAACTTCAATTTGATCGGGCCATGAAGGCCTGCGGTGTAGTGGCTGAAGAATTGATGCTGGCGGCAAGAGAGGAAGAGAAACAATTTTCTTTTATGGCTGAGTTTCATGTGGACGGGGCCGGGTATGTGCGGGCTGTAAAGGTTAGTAAACCTTCTAAGCAAAAGAGCAGGGAAATCACGAAATGAAGCCCCTGCTCTTTTGCTCTGGCACCTCCGGGTTGAACACAGTGGCTGATCCGGTGCGGGTTCGATATGACCGGGAAGCCGGGGTCTCTGACTTGGCGGTGGCGGTCAATATCGACATTGACCAATCGGGAAGGCCAAGCAGGAGGCAGGGGTTCAGCAAGGCACAGTCCGGAAATTTCCATTCACTTTTTTGTGATGGAGGGGATTGTTATGTTGGAAGAGATGGTGATCTTTTTCGAGTGGGTTCTGATCTTAGCCTTACTGGTGTGAGGAGTGGTCTTGCTGGGGGGCGTATTCATTATTGCCAAGTTCTAAACGAGGTCTATTACTCCAATGGTAAAGAAAACGGGATTCTTCAAGGAAGTTTATCGAGGCCTTGGCCAACTGGCTCTTATCATGGCCCTGATACAAATCGCCATTTTTCGGGGCCTCCTGTAGGGATTCATCTCGCTTTATACCGGGCGCGAATCTTCATAGCCGAGGGCAATGTCCTCTGGTGGAGTGAGCCACATCAGTACGGGCTCTTTGATCAGGCCAAGGGTTTCGCCAGGTTTGGCACAGATATCATCATGGTGGCTCCAGTGGCAAACGGCCTGTTTGTCAGTGACCGCACCAAAACGGTTTTTCTGCGGGGTGTGCCTGGTGAGTTTGTTCAGGAGCAGGTCTGCACATATCCAGCTATTGAACATACCTTGGCAATCGACAAGGTGGAAGGCTTAGAAATAGGCCTACAATCACCTGGCCTTTGCAGGCTTTGGGCCTCGCCGGAAGGGGCAATGCTCGGAACCGCAGAAGGCCAGTTAATCAATCTAAATAAAGAAAAGGTTATCTACGATGAAAACGTCTCGCAAGGGGCCGGTCTTCTTCGTGGCTATCAGTTCATTCACAACATGAAATAAGGAGAAGGATCATGGCTTGGAGATTAAGCACAGGAACAAGGAATGGATTGTTAAATTTGGCCGCCAACGGTGGTGGTGGATTAGCAGAACTATTAAAGGCCGGAATAATTAGGATATATAGCGGCACACAACCTGCCAGTGCAGATGATGCCGTGACCGGCACATTGCTTTGCACTATCACCGGAGCATCATTACCCGTTACCCAGGGTGTGGAGACCAATGGCCTTGGTTTTGCGGCGGCAACTGGTGGTGTGATTGGTAAGGACGGGGTTGTTTGGTCCGGTGATAATATCGCGGATGGTACGGCAGGATGGGCGCGATTCTCTGCCAATGCTACCTTAGACAATACAGGTATCAGCACGACAGCAGTTAGGGTTGACATGGCGGCGGCTACTAGTGGCTCCCAGATAAATTTTTCAACGACCTCATTGGTCAATGGGATAACAACCACGGTCTCGTCTGTTGCCATCACCCAGCCAGCGGCATAAATAAGAGGTCACCAATATGGCTGATGCCAGTATTGTTGCATCCATCCCAATTCATAGCGTTGAAATACAGGCCGACCAGGTTCCGTATGTAAAGAGTATCGAAGCCACCATGCCTATGATAACCGGGGGCATGGTAACAGGAACCAGCCTTGTGGCTTCGATGCCGATGTTGACCGGCTCAATGGATGCGGACACCGATGTTGTACTGTCACTCACTGCAACCATGCCCATGATTACAGGTGGCATGGCCACAGGGGCTTTAGTAGATGCCACCATGCCCATGCTGACAGGGGCAATGGTTGCAGACGTTGAGGTCAGTTCGGCCATTGTCGCCACCATGCCAATGTTGATCGGCAGTGCCGAGGTTGAGGCCTTGGCGGGTGTATCAATATCGGCCTCTATGCCTATGATGATCGGGGGGATGGAAGCGGAAACCGCAGAGGCCGCAAGTCTCTCTGCCTCTATGCCGATGTTTACCGGCGGGATGGAGGCAAGCAGACAGGGAAATGTTTTTGTTTTAGCTGCCATGCCGATGCTGACAGGCTCGGTCGATGCGGCAGTAAATGGAAAAGCTGCAATTGAGGCCACCATGCCGATGTTTGCAGGGGCTATGGGCGTGTTTAACACGCCAGCAGAGACAGTCTTACAGCATGTTCGGGGTGAGTTGCGATGAGTACGCTTAATATAAATCTGAAGAACAGGGCCACCAGCCAGTATGTCAATTATGACTTCAACTCGATGGTCAAGTTTGGCGGCAAGGTGCTGGGCGCCAATAGTTCAGGGTTGTTTGATCTTTCGGGGGATAACGATAACGGTGTTGCCATATCTGCCTACTTTACCCCCATAATGACGGATTTTGGCATCGGTAACCCCAAGCGCATGAGATATATCTACCTGGGGTATGAATCTTCAGGGAACCTTGAGCTTGATCTGCAAGCAGATGAGCAAAACGCCCGGAGTTATGAAGTCGAATCAAACAAGACCGGGCAGCAACGCAAAAGAGTCTCTATCGGTCGTGATGGATATGGCAGGTATTGGAGCTTTACCATTCGGAACCTCTCAGGTGCGGATTTCTCGGTGGACTCCATTGAGGTAATGCCCGTGGTGCGAAACCGTGGGGTATCGTAACTACACACAATATCAAGTCCCGACCAAGGTTACTGTGGCAGGCAACCAGGAGGAAGGACGGAAATGGATAGGTTCTGCAATCAGCCAGTTAAGGATTTTAGAAGAACAACTAACATGGCAAAATCTAAAACAGGGCCATAGGACGGTGAGAATAGGTCCTGGCGTTATTGTCGAGTGCGTCCGCTGTTTTCACATGGCTGAGGTTGTTGTCCATGCAATATTTCCTGTCTCGGAAGAGATACCTACCAAGATACCCATATCGCCGCCAGCATGCTTTTGTGGATGCAGTACCTCGGTTGGTATCGTAATAAATGCGCCCTCGAAAGACATAGTGCCTCCGCGAGGATCGACATATAATGTGGAAATTTGCGTCTCTGATGGTGTAGTCGCTAGTTTTTATATTGTTTATCTGGGCATAACCTCGATTGATTACTTCAATCATAAAGTTGGAGATGTGTGTCTGGTTATTACGATGGAGAGGGAGGCGGCATTGCCGGTATTGGACGGATGCCTGGGAGATGTTGACACCCCCTGGAGAATATCGTCCATGACGAGTGCAGAGGTTGAGACCTTTGAGAAAGAATACAATGAGGCTTTGGAGGCGGCGAACACATGAGTGATGATTTAAGAAGTGCATGTTTATCTAACCCGCCTACAGCCTGGTGTAGGAGTGGATTTGACACCTACAGTATATGCCTCTACAAGGCAGAGGTAATTGCCATAAATTTTCACCCAGAAACCGGATATATTGATATTACCTGGATAAGCACGGTTCCAGATTTCATGACCAGTGTAACCAGGATAGAAAAAGCGGCCTATGATTGTGGAGTGTTTAACACGTCAAGGCTTGAGGCCCCTTTCATATCTGGGTTTCAGAATAACCCTTGGATGACGTTACATATTGGCGATATTGTTGTTATTGCCCATGAGCCGAAAGAAAACCCCGAAGATGAAAACCCATCGAGTTTAACCTACATAGGCCACTCAAATGATGCAGGGGATAATGCCGGGGTATCCTTCCCCGTGGCAATGGGACAATATGGCTGTTACCAGTATAATTTGGGAGCCAATGATTATGTGGTCGTTGGTCACAATAGCGATTATGTCCATAGGGTCAGCCTAGACAGTAGCAACGCCCCGCCAGATTTTATAAGACCGCTAGGCGATACACATGAATACTTTATGGATTTCTATGTAAGTCACTATGATTGGGTGGATTTTGATAATGGCTTTATGTATTCCATCGGGGTTTCATCCGGCAGATTTAGAATTAACCTGCAAGATCACCCCACCAAATGGGGCCTTGGTAACTATCCGGCCCCGGTAAGCAGTAGTTATGGCACTCTTAACCTTTCAGGTTTTCTTATTGCCGACGTGAGTGACCCAGATAATATCGTGGTTGCTTGGGACAGCACTACAACCAACTACGAACAGGTCGCCACCAGAAATCCTGACGGCACTTACACCTTCCAAACTTTAACATCCGCCGCCAAAAACCTTTCCCATTCTACGACAGGGAACACAAAATGGGGATCATACGATCAATATCATAGTCATTATGAGACCTTTCATGATGGGGCGAATCATTATTATCAAAAAAATTGGTGGATAGGGAAAAGGTTTTACGACCATTTTTTTATTGATAGTTCTCGTAGTGGATCTGTTTCATTTCTTGACATGCCAGAACACATGATAACCGGTGATGTTTATGGTAGCTCAGTAGTAAATTATATGTCCCAGGCTAGCTCTTGGAACAGCCAGACGGACACAACCAGGTCCGTTGATAGTGAATGTAATATTATAGGAACCCATATGCGCTCCCCCCCGTGGATACAATGGGGAACAAATGATGATGGCAACAATTATGACAGTCTGCAGTGGAATATGGATGAAAGCGTCAGCGTTAAGTACAACGGATTTGAGCTTGGGAAATACAGGTCTCTTATAGATTCAGACCATTCAGGACAGGGGCCTCCTACTATTTCATACCAAGGAGAATTGTTTGCCTTTATATGCCTAGATATTCCAAGAGATATCGTTGGCTGGGTCAATATTGAATTTGATATACCTATGAGCCCCGATAATCTTGAGAATAATCAATATGGGGACATCTACCCCAAGGCATCAAACGACTATAAGCTTGATATCAACATAACCTGCACCTTTAAAATAAGAAAAGGAGGAGCAACGATAACCTTAGGCTCTTTCTCTTACGTTTATCAGATGGATTTTGAGGGGTATGTATATGAATCAGAAGAACACATGCGAATGTTCGCTCTGTTTGGAAATTCTGGGATCGGCTTTAACAGGGCGATTGACAATGTGCCTAATTGGGGAGCAAACCAAACAATAGCGCAGGATGAGTTTGGCTGGATAGGGGCCGCTCAAGCTTTAGCCCCTCAAGAGGAAACTGCCACTGATGGTGATACATTTTGTATTCCAGGGGAACTACCAGATTCAGAGAAATATGCAGGACTAGCTTCTTTTTACCCAGAACTTCTTACCCATCAGGATATGCTTGCAAGCCATTACGTGGAAGGAACTGAGTCTGATTCAAGCAGTACGGGGAGGAGTTCTGTTGTAATTTTTACGGACTGGACCGAAGAAGATTCCAGAAGGCACACCACCGACACCGCAGTTGAACATTATTTTGATGCCTTTTCAAATATTGCTGGGTTCGCTGGGACCAGAACCACATGGAACGGTATAGATGTCATCGGTGATTGTAAAATTGCCAACACTAATTGTGGCAGAGGCGTTTTTATTACCGTTAATGACCCAGAAACAGGGGCTAGGCGTACCTTTGTGGTTGTGGATGGTGTGTTAAAAGGATCGGACGTTGATTTGGCGACATTCGATTATATATAGAGAGGAGATAAACCATGTCAGATCCAGTCTTTGTAAACACCCCCGACCAAACCCAGGATATGTATGGTGCTGGTACTCAGGTTAATGAGAGGATTGATACCCTTCAGACTTTCACGGAAGAACGGTGGGATGAAACATATCAGTTTATTCAAGAATACCAGAGTTTCCTGCAGGAGCTTGAATATCCCACCGCTGATTTTGGCAGTATAGATTTGCCGACCGTTCTGCCGATGGACATCACCCAGCGGCCCCAGCTAGGCGAACTCGATATTGATACAACGATTCCAGAGAATAATATCCCTGGAATTATCTTATCTCCGCCAAAAGAGTTTACCGGCATCAATGTTCCGGTCATCAGCTTTACCCCTCCAGATTGGAATACGCCGGATAAGCCGACCTTGAGCCCTGTAACTGCTCCAGGCGAGGCTCCGGCAATCTCACAAACCGTCTTACCAACGGCACCAAGTATTACCCTGCCGACTGCGCCGACCCTGAGTGACATTACCCTGCCCTCTGCGCCAAGCATAACCCTACCAGAGTTTGAAGGGACATTACCCGGCGATATAGGTGAGCTTACCGCAGGTATGATCTGGGAACCGTCGCCTTATAATTCCGATATTTGGAGTGACCTGCTGGCCAAAGTATTGAATGACATTCGTAATGGCGGCACCGGCCTGAGTGTTGAGGTTGAGCAGGAGCTATATGATAGAGCATTGTCCAGGCAACAGGCAGAAAATGACCGGGCCTACCAGGAGATTGAAAACAAAATGGGATCTAATGGGTTTGACCTGCCGGACGGGGCCTTGACCAGTGCCTTGCTGCAGGCATCGGCGCAGATCAGCAGGAATAATAGCGAAATTAACGGCCAGATCATGATTGACCAATCCAAGCTGGCCCAGACCAATACCCATTTTATGATTGAGAAAGGGGTGCAGCTTGAAGGGATTCTGCGAGAGTTCTTCCATCAATCAGAGACGCGGGCCTTTGAAGCACAAAAGGCAATCGCCCTGGTGTCGGTAGATGTTTACAATGCGACTGTGGCGAAATACAACGCCAAAGTTGAGGGGTACAAGGCAGAAGCAGCAGTCTTTGAGGCCAGGACTAAGGCGGCATTGACAGAGATTGAGATATTCAAAAGCCAGGTTGAAGGTGCCAGGGTCAGCGCCGAGGTCCAGAAGAATCTTGTTGAAATATACAATGCACAACTTGGGGCCGTTGAGACTCAGATCAAGCTCTATGTTTCCGAGATGGAAGGGGCAAAGATCCACTCCCAGGTGGAGATGAGCAAAATTGAGGTTTTTAAAACCCAGGTCCAGGCCTATGTTGCCAGGCTTGAGGCAGAGAAGGTCAAGTTTGATATTTACGCCACCGAGCTTCAAGGAGAAGGCGTTAAGGCGGAGGTATATAAGAGCCAGGTCCAGGCATATATCGCAGAGGTTGAGGGAGAGAAGGCCAAGGCGGATATTATTGTGGCAGAGGCCGAGGTCATCCTGAAAAACAATTCTATTCTGATTGAAGAGTATAAGGCGAAGCTGGGAGCATATCTGGCGGAGATTGACTTTAAATCAAAAGGGATCTCAGCACAGGTGGATGGGTTCAGGGCGGAGGCCGGAGCTTATGAGGCTGAAACCGGAGCTTTAGGAATGTACTACGGCGTTAAGGCAAAAGAGATGGATGTGCTTATCTCGGAGGCGGAGCTGAAAATACAAAAGGCGGTTGCTGAGATAGATGCCACCACCAAGGGCTATGTGGCCATAAAAGGGCTTGAGGCGACAGGTCATAAGGGCATGGTGGATGTTGGAGCCCAACTTGTTTCAAGTGCCATGAACGCTATTAATACCAATATTGGTCTGAGCAGTTCTTATTCATGGAGCAAGGGGATTAGTCAAAGCACCGGCAGTAATGTTTCTGAAACCCACACCTACGAAGAGAAGAAAATATAAAAAGGAGATACACCATGGCCGTAAGAGTACGGAACCTATCCAGAGAGCGGAATGAGCAAGCGAAATATCTAGCCGGTGTTGAATCGTCGAATAATGCTTACCGTGCCAGGCAAAATACACTGGCAAATGCGACCATGCTGAAGGCGGAAGTGGCCATGAAAGATGTGGCACAGCAGAAAAAACTGCAGCAGATGCAGAACCAGGGGAAGCTCAACGAGCAAGGTTTGAGGAATACTGGTGCCATGGACACGACGCGGCTTACGACCGATACCCAGAAAGGGATGCAGCAGGCAAGATTTACCCAGGCAGATAAAACTGCGGCAACCACAAGGAAGGACACGGTTGATGACCGAGAGCTTGAATATGGTCGGGGGCTTGCGGCAACCATCGCCGGACTCATGGGAAAAACGGGTGCGGAAGAGTTTATCCCCGAAGACGTACAGGGGAAAGAGGCGATGATTCCCGGCCTTGCCGCATCTATCGGGCAGAGGAATATCCAGGCAAATCAGGCAGAAAAGGATTTAGCGGCAAGTAAGCAGAGCTATGATCAGGGCCAGGATAAAAATAAGCTGCTGGTGGACATTCTGAAAACCATGAATAAATCCGGCGAGGGTGCATTGCAGGGGGTGGCCAGTATGCCGACGGGCCCTGGTGCCGGGGGGAATCCATTGCAGCAAGAAGTATTGGCTCAGCTTTTCCCGTCAATGGCGGCCAACTCCATGAGTGATTTACTGGGGGGCAAAGAACAGCCAGCGGCGGCGGTGTCTGATATTTCCATGACGGAGGCCTTGAAGATAGCACAAGAGGCAAGGAGCAGCTTGGCCGGGAATGTTAAAAGCATGGTGCCGGGTATAGCAGCACCGAAAACAGAAAGGCCGAAGGTGAAAAAAATATCTACGAAAAAGTATGATATTAACTACCCGGATGAGAGTAATATGACGATAAATCCGATGGTGAAAAAGATAGTAGGTGATGCTGCTACAGGGGTGAAGAAGGGGGCTGGGGCCGCTTCGGATTTACATTCCCGGTTGAACAGGTTTATGTCGACGGAGAGGTAGTAATATCGCTTAATTAAGGTGGGTTAAAACAACTTCAACCCTTGGGTTAATGTTTTGGAAAGAGTTTGACTTGTGGGGGCCCGTGAATCGGCAAGAGCAGAAAATGATAGTTTGACTTTTCCCTCTGGCATTGTGTTGGTGAAAAAATTGATCACTCTAATAAGGACTCATATACCGAAGTAGGATTAACAACTCTATTGGGTCTTGAGGCAAATCCCCAGTTGGGGATAAAATATCTATTTGAGTCTGTTTGATTAATTGATCCAGTTTCCCTCTGTTTTCGATAGCCGCAGCGTTGCCTTTTACAAATTCGATATGCATATCTATTAAAAGGCTTAACCACCTTGTGATTGCTGTCTCTTCCGGCATGTGCAATAAATGTTCTTTACTTCTTTTTAAATACCGTAACACTGCACTTTTCTTCCCAGTGATCAAAAAATCCAACATTCCCCAATCACGCCAAATTAAATCTACAGGATGTCCAGATTTAGGCATGCTGTATGAGTTCATAAATGACAATAGTCTTGTAGCGTCATTGTAATATTTTTTATTATCCACCAAAAGGCCTGAAACCACAGCACGGAGGACATGCTGCACTACAAATCTGTCTGGCTCAGAATTTAGTGCGTCAAATCCGAGAGTAATAGATTTTGCAAAGTTTTTAATTTTAACATAAGCGAGAATTTCATAATTCAAGAGACGATTTTTATCCGCGTGATCAAGAGGAATTTCTTTTAAAAGTGAGATGCGGATAAAAGCATTTTCAATTTCGTCTGGGAACCCAACTAAAATTTGGCTTCTAAGCAAGGTCATTTCAGACTTAATGTTTATTCTTGATGAAGAAAAACCTTTTGTAGTCGGACCTTCAACAAGCAGGTCCCAACATTCTTTGTACAATTGGACAAGAGAGTGATGGGATTTGGCTAAATCAAGGCAATCTGATAAAAGTAATGCATTCTCAATAGTATCAATTTCATACAACTGACTGTCTAAAATAAGTGGAAAATAGTCCGGTGAAAGAGCAATTTGCGATTTGAGTCGTTGCTTTTTGTCAATAAGGTGCCGTGCTTTTTGAGTATCACCTATTTTGTTTGCTATAAGGTGCATAAAATTATAGGTACGAAACAATAGGGATATAAATTGTGGTAAATCACGTTTTTGATAACTAGCGTCCAACGCTACTTCAAGACGGTGTAATATTTTATATATTTCCGAAAATTTACCTTTCAAGGATTCGTCGCGCCAAATATGTTCAATAATTGCGTCTAGAGTTGAGCGGGGACCAGCAGTCCCAAAAGTAATTATCTTATCAAATAATTGAACTAAGATTTCTGTTTGCTGTTTTATATCCTCAGCTGTTTGGTAATCTATATAGGCCCAACGACGAATTGCACTGATAAAGTTTCCATCACGCTCGGCTATACGTGCTCTTCTTTCCTGATATCCTCCGAAGGACTGAAATTCGTAGAGGATATCAACGTTTTTAAGTTTTCCAAGCAATGCTGATTCGCTCGAATATCGATGGTTATAAGAAATGTTACAAATAAAGTCGGCAACAATTAATCCCCAGGACTTATTAGCCTGCAACGTGGTAATATTAAGTCCTTTAGAATCCAAAAAGTCTATCATCCCTCTTGATGCAATACCAGCTTCAATCGCATCGGAAATTCTTGCAACAACATCCTGATTCAAGTCGACCAGTGTTGTCATTCGCTCGCCGCTACCTTTATTAGTTCGTGTTGCAATTACAATATCGAATCCTGACAGTTTGATATTCTCGGGGATAGTTGATTCGGCTAAAGCGATAAGGTCTAGAAGCATTAACCTATATGTTCGCTCAGGGTCAGAAAGACCAAACTTTGTCTGATTACGTGCAACTACTAATTTCCATTTATAATGGCTGTTATATAAAGCAGAAAATAATGAGTTAGCGACCTCAACAGCTGCCCCATGCCCCCTTTCTTGTCGTAATTCGGTCAGGTGCATTTTTTTAGGTGAGGAGAGCCCTGATCGCTTTGGTAGATGGCCTAAAGTTTTGGTAAGATTTTTTTCTGCAATATCCTTATCAAAAGGACACAATATTCCACTTACTATCCATTCTTTAGATTGGTGGAAATCTCCAGATTCATCAATAAATAAGCTGTATTTCATGGTTTGATCGCTCTTTGTATGTAAAAATCTCCACATTTAGGACACTTAATATTGTATGGTTCGGTACTTCTGGTGTCGTGATATGTCCAATATGAGCCATGTTTCCAGAGTCTATTTCCACAACAACCACAATAATGTTTAACGAAAAAATGCTGACAACTAGAACAAGTATAATGATTCCCACTTGTTGTGCATTTTTTAACTTTATCAAATTCGGTTCCCCCGCATATTATGCAAAACTCTTTATTCTTAAGTTCTGCATTGTAGGCACCGTTGTTGTCTTCTGTTAAATATTGTAATGACATTGCGATGATCATTTTCAAATTATCCAAGTTTTCTGGCCTTACTTGAACGCCACCATATTTATGTTCAGGGCCAAAATCTGTATTTTCCCAATCGAAGACACTGCTCCCTCCAAGACTTGAGCAATAACTCCAACTTTGAGGGGTAGGCAAAACAGGCAAAAATCCTTTTTCTTTCATTGGGTGTAAAATAAAAACAGCGTTGTCTCCTTTTGCGGCATAATTCTTCGTGTTTACAAGATTATCAAGATCAGCGGAGAAAGTATTAAACTGGGGAGGTGAATTGTTATGATTTACCATGCTATATACTTTATTCTTTGGATCTAATATCAGCACCGTTTCACCGTTATTCGATCGAAAATTCAGCATAAAATCAGGTCTTGTCCCATTAGGCAATGTAGGTTGGTAAATTAACTCCACACTCTGTTTTAATGGTTTATTTTTAAAATCAAAGGAGCACTGAGCACGACTTGCTCGGCTAATTACAGTGACTAGTTTAGTCTCCCACCCTTCGTTTCGAAAACCATATCCTTCCAGAACATTAATAATTTGAAGCAAGCACCATTTTTCATAAATATTGGGCTGATCCGTGATACCAAACTCTTGGATAGTTAGTAAGGAATCGAATAGAGATTCAAATTTTGCTTCTGTTTGAATTTTTTTAAATGATGAATATGCCCCCCTGTAGGATGGGTTTTGGACAAAGGTCATAGTTCCAGGATAGTCTAGTCTGTTTTCAACGGTGATTTTTAAGGTTTTACATTTTTTACTTAATGATAATAAATTCTGATAAATTGAATTAAAATTTGTCACCTTTTCAGCATATTTTTTTGCAGTATTAGTAAGCATTTCGCCTCTTTTTATCATAGCCGACAATTCTATCTCTTTATCTTTCTTCTCCTTTGCATTTAGCTGCCTTTTCCAATTTTCGGTACGGTATTTATCTCGTTCTTTTTTTAGTGAAGTTATAACGTTGTCGTGTGGATCATCAATAATTTCCAATGAAGATAATTTCTTAATAATGCCAAAATAAATTTTAGGGTTATCGGTTTCGTACCTTTCGTAATGAACCTTTGATATTTTATACTTTGTTTTTTTTGTGAAAAAATTAACATTGCAAGAATCACAGGGAAACTTCAGCCCGCATTTAACTTCACGTCCATCTTTCAATTTTGTTTTGTACCATACAACAATGAGTTCTGGATTTATGGCGTCAATTTGTGCTGAATCTACAGTAAAGCAAATACTCTCTTTGTTTTGAGAAGAACTGTATTCGTTTTGAATCGAAAAATATTTTTCAAATTCACTTTTCTTTTGTTCCCATCGTCTTTTTTTACTTTCTTCTTGTTCAATTTCTGCATCTAATTTGTCAGAATCAATTTCAATATAATCGTTCTTGTTTTGTGAAATATTCTCTTGAAGAAACTTAACATTCGTCTCCAGTGATTCTTTGGAAGATTGCATCCCATTTTTCAAATTTCTAACAACCAAAACCAGCCGGTTTACAATATCAGCTATATATTTATTTTCTGGTGTATTGTATGATGGTTTATATCCTCTACCTGTAACGGATTTTATGGAAGTCCCTCTCGCCGCTAGTTCCATAAATGTTTTTGAAGTTGGCCGTACTTTTTCAATTCGTTGGATTTCCTGCCTTTCTCGTAATTCTTCGTTCGGTTTGACTAAAACTTGCTCTGCAAATTTTATAAATTTACCTACCTCCCTTTGAAATTCTTCTCCCGGCAGCTTCCCTTTACCATCATTTGATGTTGTTACATGACTATCTTTCTCAAGAATTAATTGCCATAATTCACCCTTGAATGAATCCAAAAGTCTTTGATATTCTACTGGAGTAAAACCAGAAGGTGTAATATTAAGACGAATTGTAATGTCGCCAATGTTGATGGTAAATAAACCGACGTATCTGCATGAAGGGGCATCATGATATTTATATTGCCTGATCCAATCTCCTTTTTCAATCCACCATTTACCATGCTTGGGATCTGATACAGAAAAAAGATTCTTCGTGTCATTCTCCTGTAAAATCTTTGGGGGTGAATTAAAGGTAGATATACATCTAAAAGCTATCTGACTGTGCTTGTTGCCGAGAAGGGAGTAAGAGGGGATGTCAGCGGTATAAATATTTTCTTCCTGCTTGGTGAGTTTAATCGGACTATGCGAAATTGCATCTATGTAGCCGAAATGATCTTTCGATTGCCAATGGATGCGGACAAGTTTTAACTCAAAATCTTCAGACATTATTTATGTCCAGAAATTATATACATTGTCATTATGTTCCGCACTCTGGATCATCCGCTGTAATTCAGTAGAGGCATTGATAGAAGTGCTGCTTTCTTTCGTCAGGTTAATCGTATCGTTAATTTCTCCAGCGAACTGCTTTACCAGGTCATGCTTCTTTATTTCTGTATTGTCTTTAACGCCAGTCATGTCGCCATCAAACATAAAATGGGGTAAAATTTTCATCAACAAAATATTATTTAGGGTATCACTACTAAATAATTGGTCGGTACGCTCTGGTCGAATTTCTTTATATAACTTCTGGAACAACAGCGATTGACGGACAACCCTCATGCCAATTTCAATTCCTAAAGGGGACAAAAACTCCTTATTCCATTCCCCAAATTTACTGGCAATACCATCATTGTGTTTGTATTCAGGATAAGGTCCTCTTGTTTGCCAAAAATCATTTGGCGATAAACAAACAGGGCTTGAATTTATCTCCCTTCCTTTAACCTCTTCCTCAACAAGGGCAACATGTGCTAGAGGGTTTTCAAATTTTAGGAGATAGGCTCGATCTAATACTTTAGGGGCGAAATAGTGTGTTGTTTGGTCAATATTGATTGTGCCAATAATCCTAACATTACTGGGAAATTCAAACTCAGCTGGAATAGTTAACACTCCGCTTACCATTCTGCGCAGTTTGCCATACAGATCGACAAGAGAATTGTTCTCCTGTTTTCCGAATATTTCTTGGAGTTTCTGGGTGATATCTTTATGATGTAAAAAATCTCCAAAATCGATAAATCTTTTGTCAGGAAAATCTGATCGAGCTTTCTCGAAAATATCAATAATAGTTCTGAATTCAGCTTTTATATGGTCTGCTTCTTCCTTAGAGTAAAGGCTGATAGTTGGAGTTTTTTCCCTCTCCTCTAACACTGACAGGAAATCAGCAAAATAATACTCCACCCTCGCAAGATTCATTTCATCCAAGCAGATAAGATGCAAATGATCAGGATCCCGTTTTGCAGCAACAATGGCATCAAGAAAAGGGGTTGTCATGTATGATTTTTGCATAGGGTTGTAGTAACCAAGCAAATCCTCTGAACTGGTCCAGTTTGGTTTGACCGGAATTATTTTTGCTACACCGCCAATGGCTTCAGCAAAGGATTTCACGAGATATGACTTTCCACACCCAGATGAACCGGAGATAATAATCAGATCATTTGTACGTAACAAAGTTAAAAAGGTTTCCAAAACTGACTTTGGATAAAGTTTGTTTTTTTCAAACAGATAAGATTGAATGTGTGATATAAGTTGGTCGTAATCACTGTTTAGATCGTCAGAAAAAGAAATGTGGCTTTTGTCATTTTCTGATTCCGGTGTGGCTTTTCCTGTTACATAGTCAGATTGGTCCTGTGAAATCAACTTAAGCTCACGCAAGAAATCAGCCTTAGATTGAACATATTCTTTGAGTTGCATCATCTTTTGTCTCGTGTTTTCTTTTATAATATCTAATCGTTCAATTGCTCTCTTCTTGTCACGATGACATTTATTTTTTGTTTTATGCAGTTCATCTTTTTCATTATTGAGACTTTCTTTTATGACTTTTCGTTTGTCGTCAATAACTGATATATGATCGTTAACTTCATTTAATTCTTCGTTCTTTTTTGTTAATTTGTTTTTTAAGTATAACAGCTCTTCTTCATATTTATTAATTGTGTCGTTAATGTCTGGTAGTTTTGTCTCTACCATATATTGCATTAGTGTTTCTTCAATTAGTACATTGCCACCCTCATCTTTTTTGACAAAATTGCTTGGTATTGTTGGAATACTATTTACCGACTTTATTTCAACTGACAATGGATTGTTTGCCTTGTCACATTCACCTAGTGAGCTAATTACTATCTTTGCTTTTACCCAGCTATTAGGTTTGATATTATGTTTACCCCCTGCATAAATTCCGAAACCATTTACTGTTTTGTTAATAGCTAGAATTTCATCGGTGTCAAAAGGGTATTCAAGTATTCTCCCATTAACATTCCTAACGTCCCTTAAGGTGTGGTATCTAGTAGCCAGTGATTTTTTTTCTAATAGTCCATACACACAATCATCAACTAACTCCCATTGATTTTTTAAATAAACAAGCCTTTCATTTGGTGACATTTCCCAAAGATCTTTAATTGCAATGTATTCCATTTGTTTCTCGTATCTATTCTTCTCAATGCGCTTGTCTTCTACCGTTGTCTCACTCACACCAAGTTTAAGACGAATCTCTTCCACGACGTCCTCATCAAGAAATGAATTATAGGCTTTTACAGCGTACCCCTGTTCAATGAGTTGAGCTGCCAAAACTTTACTATCAATTCCTGCTTCTTTGGCTAACTCGTATACTCTAATCTTACCACCCATGGTTACTCCTAACCTTCCGTACCTTCTTGCTCTCCAGCAATTATTTCTAAATCAACAGCTAATATCTATATTCTCATGAACGGCCTGACTCCTGAAAGACCAAGCTAACTTCTTATTTTATTTCTAAAATGAACCCTGATTATCAAAGCAAATCTAAGGTACAGTTAGCAATTTCGGTTAGCAATTTAGCTGATTCTTTTGTTTTGCTGTTTTTTCGTAAATTGTCATAATTGTCTTTGACAATTTGTAAACTTTTGGTCACGTTTGGTGGTTAACTAGAGGGACAACTCAACACTGGGGGATAACCAGCATAATTATCTCATATTTTTTAAAATATAATGTAATTATAAAAATTAAACAATATCTCACCATCTTGTATGTAGAACCAATTCGAAATAGTGTAAAGTTATGGCCGATATCGTTCATAATTTTCAGGAAATAATAATGCAAATAATAAACCTTTATGATCGTCGGAAGGCCAAGTTGATGGAGCAGCGACTCTGGATGGAGCGACTTTGGGCATGGGCCGACCTGCTAGATATAAAAGAATACAATGTGCCGAGAAATGAGCATGAATTGTTCAATTTGACGCACCTTTCTTTTGAAAGCTATCGATATTATGGAAAAGATAAATTTTCAGAACTACCACCGGAAATAGGAAATTTAACGAAATTAAAATTTCTTGAACTTGGGCATGTTGTTAACTGTGCGATGCAGTTTTTGAATAATCTGACAGAATTACCAAAAGAAATTGGGCAACTAACAGAGTTGACCCATCTTTATGTTCAAGATAACAGTCTAACTGAACTTCCAAAAGAAATTGGCAATCTTACTCTGTTAACAGAATTAAAACTTGGTTTTAACCATTTGACAAATTTACCTAAAGAGATAGGGAGTTTAGCTAAATTAGAAATTCTTACTGTTTGGCAGAACGAATTGAAAAACTTACCAAATGAAATAGGTAATTTAAGACAATTAAAAGGGCTTTCTGTCTGGGGTAATCCTTTAGTGGAATTACCCCAGGAAATTGTCAATCTCACAGAACTAAAAGAATTAGAACTAGGAAGAAATATACGGCTTACTGCGCCACAGAAAGAATGGATCAATGAATTAAAACTAAATGCTGCTAATGTGCATTATTTGTAACCTTGAATCAGATAGCCTTTATACTAAAAAAGGATCGTCATAGATTAACTCCCATGCAATATTTCTGACCACGGTCAACGTATGCTGTTCACAGTTTCACAGGCGCGAAAGTCAATACTACTCCTAAAATATTGTGATTTGCTCCAATTGAAGATATCTTTTATCATATAGAGTTACGGCTCGGCAATGTCTGTCAAGGTTTGTAGGATGGAATCATAGGTGGCTTCACTCGTTTTCAAATCTTTAAAAACAAGGAGTTGTTTTAATATTCGTATTTCTGTATAAATAGATACAAGAACGGAAACTTTTGCTCTTCCCTTTAGGAGATGAGCAAAGCAAGCCCGGTTAGAGAGATGTTTTTAAGTGTGGAAAATCCCCGCATTTAAAGATGACTCTCTAACCGGGCTTTTTTTTTTGGGGTGGGAGGGATTATGACAACGCAATATGACCAGAACAAGCTGGCAGTGGCACGGATGTGGAATTCTAATGATGCGATTGCTTCGGCTTTGAGCCAGCAGGAAGGCTTTGATATGCAGGAGCATCTTGAGCGGGGTTATTCCCATTCGGAGATTGTTGACCATCTGGCCCTTGGCGGTGAATTAAAACCGAAGGTGAGCCTTGGTGCAGAGGTGGCCCGAGGCCTGGGACGCGGGCTTGTTGATGTGGTCCAGCTTGGCCCTGAACTGGTTGATTTTGGTTTGCATATGGCAGGCGCTGATGTGGCAAGGGAGAGCCTTACAACACCTGTATTACAGGCAATGGACAGGTTTAAGGAGAGTGAGGCGCTTCGTCCTTCATTGGCGGCGGAGGCTGAAGGGATTACGGCACGAAAACTTGTATCCGGAGTATCGCAAGCCTTGCCGACTCTGGCCTCTATGTTTGTGCCGGTGGGGCTGGCCGGAAAAGCGGTGCAGGCAAGCAAGGCCGTTGGTGCCCTTGACAAGGGGGTGAAGGCGACAAAGGCCGGGAAGTTTATAGGTGGGGTGCCGGGGGCGGTTGGGGTCGGCAGTGGAATGCTGATGGAAGGCAATTTTGCCCACGGTGAATTTCGAAAATTTGCCGAAGAAAATCCGGATGACCCGAATGTTAATGCTATGAATGATTTTGTGGCAACGGTGGGAACCGGGGCCTTTGCCGGTGGTTTAGAGGCCCTTTCCGGGATGACCTTTTTTAATAAACTGTTTGGCAAGGCAGGCGGCAAGGTTGCGGGGAATATCTGGAAGCGGATAGCTCATGAGGTGCCCCAGGGCATGTTAATGGAGGGCGGAACCGAGGCGATACAGGAGGTCATTGCCAATGGTTTTGCAAAGTTGGGATATGACCCTAGCAGAGAGCTTACAGAGGGGGCCTTTGAGTCCTTTCTGATAGGTGGTCTGCTTGGCGGCGGTGTGGGCGGGGTCAGCGCTGCGCTACAGAAGCCGAATGAGCATGTACCAGCAGTTGATATTGAAGGGTATGATGTTGGCCGGGAAGCAAAAAAGCCTGGGGCCAGTCTGGCTGAGGTAATCAAGGCAGCCCAGGAGGGAACTGGTTCTTTTGATGAGGCACGGGAGATCGGCTTGGGGCTTGATCAGGGAACTGATCTTGCAAAGAGCATTATGGCAAGGGTTGACCAGGCTGAAGAGAGGCAAGCCCCAGGGCAGAGTTCAAGTGGTGTTTTTGCTGATACCGGAGTTGGCGGCGATGTGCCGGACTTTGCTGCATCTGTCCCTGAGGTCATAGAGGCAGATCCCTTTGCTGAAAAGAGAGATGGTGCCAGGCCTGTTACCGATGAAATGATGCTGGAAGAGCTTGCCGGGCAAAGGGAAGAAAGTATTGAAGAGAACCGGGCCGGGCTTCAGGAACGGTTGACCGGCCCTCCTGAGAGTGCAGAAGATATTGCCCGGAGGATTGCTGAGCGGCCTGAGACGGAGCTTGAGAAGCAGCTTGCCAATAGAGAGCGCTTGGCGGCAACAAGGCAGACTCGCCAGAAAGACCTGGAGGTGGCTTTTTCTGATATGACTCCTGAAGAGCTGCGACCGGGATTTCAAAAGATACGTGAACAGATAGAATCCGGGGAGGCTGGCGGACAGCAGGTACGAAATGATGAGGGTGAGTTGGTTGGTTTCTTAGGTTCTTCCTATCCCGAGTGGTACAGGTTTAAAACCAAGGAGAAGCTGAAAAAACTAGGACGTGATTGGAACTGGACAAAGAAAGATGTATTTAGCGTGCTTGATAAGGTGCGGGAGGGCAAGGAGCTGACTGGCAGGCAGCAAGAACGTTTTGAAACTTTGGTGAAAATCGCCAAAGAGGACAAGGACGTAAGTTATGAAGCCAACCAGGCGGAGAAGTATGATGATCTTCTCGATAGGGGTTTTGAACCGCTTGAAAAAGATGTGCTGGCGGGCGACCTGAAACCGGGCGACAAGGTTGTCATCAAAGAGGGTTTGATCGATGATGAATACGAGCATAAGGGTTATGACAGGGACGGTAATGTTATTCTTAAAGACGGCATAACCAAGCACGTTGACCCGTTTGAGGCCGTTCGAGTTGAGGGGATCAAGCGCGGGGACACTGAGGTCTATGATGATAATGTTGTCGCTGGCATCTTAGAGGCCATTAAGACAAATAAAGATATTGAAGCAACGGCAAAAGAGGTGGAGGCTTTTGCTGACAATCCCAAGATGGTACCGCATTTGGAGACGCTGCGGGGAGCAGTGGCAAAAAGGCGTGCCTTTGAGAAAGAACTGGCAGACGGTATAAAGGGTGAAAGTGGCAGTAATAAAAAAACCAAAAAACCAGAGGTCAAATATGATACAGTAGAGGAAGGAGGAGTCAGATATGGATTACCCCATCGAGCCGCATTGCCAGATGATAATAGACAAACCGGTGAACCATCCGATGTATCTGACGGTGCGCCGAAACAGCTCACCCTCTTTTCGCCGCAAGGAGATGTCCCTGGCAGAACGCGAACTCAGAAAAAATTCCTTGAGGCTTATCCGGCCAAGATAGGCAGTTTCCGTTTCGATACGGATACAGTGAGCAGCGCCCAGGATGCGGCGCATGTTTTATCCCCCCTTACCATGAGAGCCCAGGAAACCGCCCTTGTTCTGGCGCTTGATTCAAATAAAAAACCGATTGCGGTCTTGCAACATTCCGTTGGCGGCCCCCGTTTTAACAATGTTTTCCTGCCCCAGCTTGTTGGTTCTCTTCATAACCTGAAGGGGATTGATTCCTTCTGGTTCGCCCATAACCATCCTTCCTCCAACCTTTCCAAAAGCCCGGAAGATGCGAAACTGACTATGGCAATTCAGAACGCGGTCAAAGACACCGGTGTGTCGTTTAACGGTCATATTATTGTGACCCCTGCTGGAAAGGCGGTTGAGCTTGATAGAAGGGGGAAGCATAAAGGGGCCGCATTTTCTTTGCGGCAGAAGCAGGGGAAGGGCTTGCGCTCTGTGAAGGTGCTGGAGCGAAGGCTTGCTGGAGATGAACCGGAACTTCTTGGCCCTGTTATCAGTAGCAGCGCCGATATGCGCCAGTTTTTTGCTGATAAGGCAAAGGGCTTAAGCGGAATTTTACTGCTTGATACCCAGCATCGGCCGGTACAGTTTGTGGCAGCGACCAGGGATGAAATGGTGAAGATGCGGGCCGGGGGAATTTCCGGCCTGGCGGCAAAGCTCTACCGGATTTTGGATCGGAAAAATAATGCGGGGAGTGTGGCCCTGCATTTTGGCCGAGAGAGTGCGAAGAATAAGGTGGCCATTGAGAACGTCACTGCCTTTACAAATGCCATTGGGATCAACCTGCTTGATGTTTTTGTCGGGGGGAGGAGTTTGGCGGATGCGGGGGAGGTTTCGCAGTTCAAAGAGGAGGCTGGAACGGCCTTCTTTTCAAGATCAGAGATTGACAATCCTTTTTCTTCTAGGGATACTAAAGAGAAAGAGGACGATAATGGCAAAATCACTAAGAGGGCCGAATATCTCAGAAGAAGGCTTGCAAGGTACTACGGAAGAGAAATACCAAAAGGTACCATTGCCGAAGTTCAACTGCCTGACGATCATACTGCTGATGCAAGAAGAGGATCGCCTGAGGAAATTGGGACAGGCACCCGTACAGGAACCTCTGACAATCCCAATAGGCGAGACGGTGGACAGGTTCTTTCTGGTTCTGCAGCGATTGCAAGAAAAGTGGGAAGGATCTTCAAGAAAGAAATAGTATTTTTTAAGGACACACATGGTGCCGGGATTGACGGCGCCCACTTCATCGGGAAGAATATTTTCGTCAATATTGACAGTTCCCATCCCCATCTTTTCATCACTGGTCACGAATTACTCCATACCCTGAAAAAAGAGCGACCCGATTTATACGCACCACTACGTGCAGTGGCGGAGGAGGAAATGAGGCTCTCGGCTTTTAAAGACTTTCAGGAGCGGCTTTCTGCTAAGACTGATGCCGAAGGGCGCGGCCCGGCTTCTGATAGTTTGGTGTATGAAGAGATGCTGGGCAATTATTTTGGTACCCAGATGTTTGAAAAGACTTTTTGGGAAAAGGTTGCCGGGCACGAAACCTCGTTATTCAAGAAGCTGGTGCGTTACATAGAAAAATTCATCCGGCTTTTAAAGGGGAAAATGAGTTTTGCTGGGCTGCAAAACTCAGAATATTTTCATGATCTTGTGAGAGTCCAGGACGTTCTGGCCAAAGCAGCAGCAGACTACGGGAAGGGGCTGCATCGCCTTGAGCTGAAAAATACACCTACTTTCTACCGCCAGGCCTTTGCCGAAGACCTGGCCAGTGTGGCTGCGGGTGTGCATGAAAAGGTGAAGGCGGGCGGAACCTTTATCGAAGGGAAAAAGGACATTAATCTCTTTGACCTGGTGCTGTCGTCAATTGAGCATTACGCCGACAAAGTGCCGGTGATCAAGCGCTATAATGATATTATCCTGAGCCGGGTTGACAGGAAATTTAAACTTGAGACGGAGATGCTGCAGGCGACTGGAGAAGATGCTTTAAGGATCCTGGAGGGTTTGTCTAAGAAGAATAGGAAGCAATATGACAATTTGGCCGGGTATCTTGTCGAGAAAGACCGCAACCAAGACGGGTTTCGTATGGAGCGAAATGATGGAACCTGGTCTGTTTTCCATCCTGAGAATAAAGAAGCACTTTTTGATGGATTGAGTGAAGAGGAGGCGGTGGCGGAAATGGTCAAGGCCGAGGGTGAGTATGTGCGGTCTAAGGGTTTCAGCAATGAGGCGGTTGACGCGCTTATCACTTTCCGAGCGGTTATGAATAAAGGCTTTGATAAACTGGTTGAGCAGCTTCGGGCTATGGAAAAGGAGGCGGCAGAGAACAACCAGGAAGTACCATCCATAGAAGTAGCTGCCGCAGAAAAACGGTGGGCGATATACAAAGACAATCCAGAACTTGCAGTGGAAATATTCAGGAGTAAAAAAGAAGCGCAGCTCTTTATGTCAGAGCTTGAAAAGGACGATTTAAAAAGGATGCAGTACAGGCTTAACAAGTTTTATCAAGCCGGGAATTCTGTCAAGCTTATCGAGCGCACAGCCGAACAAATGGCCAGTGACCCAAAGACCGAGTTTATTACTCTTAGCGAGGCGATTGCTGAAATGGGGGATCTGCGCGGTTGTTATTTTCCACGCCAAAGAGAGTCAGGGGAGCTTATTCTGACAGCTGTTAAGGACGGCGAAAATCCGATCCTTAAAAAGTTTGACCTTGGTATTGCTGCTATGGAAGGTGATACCCCCAATATGGCAAATGTTAAAAAGGCATTTAACGCCTTTACACCGCTGGGGGCAGAAATCCGGAAGCTGGAAAAGCAGGGTTTTAGCATTACGGTGAAAAAAGATGAATCGGTGGCTGAAGACCTCTTTGATGTGGTCAAACTGGTTTCCTCGGTTGAGGGTGTTTTACAGAAGGCGGCCCAGAAGGCCGGGGCCGGTGAGAATCAGATAGTCAACGAGGTTAACCGGATTTTGGTCAACTCTGTGGCTGACATATTCAAGGGGCGCGGCTATCTGAGTGCCAGGATAAGAAGGAACGCTAAAGAAGGAAGTGAGGTTTATACTGGCTATGAAGAAGATCCTCTCAAGGCCATGACCAAGTACGTTAAATCATTGGCCGGTGGTATGGCCAAGCGTGATGTTGCCAAAGAAGCCACCCTTGTCCTCCTGGGTAAAGACATCTCCTGGGGCATGTATAAGAAAGAGAATAAGGATGCAGAGTATGAAGAGTATCTGAAGCTGGTGGAAAAGCGCAAGCTTGATCCTGGCAAACAGAAGATGGGCTATCATGCTGTAATGACCCATTATCGGGAGAATATGCGAAATGAAGAACGTGTTGACCGGATAATTGGCACGGTGAAAGGTTTGGCGGTTTTAAAGTTTTTGGGTTTCAGGGTAAGTTCTGCAGCGGTCAACTTAACTAATCTGGCCATGGCGGTTCCTGCGACCATGAAAGGGATTGGCAAGATACCTTATCAGAAGACCTGGGGCTATATTGGCGGGGCCGCTATTTCCTACGGCAAGTTTTTAAATGGTGGCGGTAGCAAAGAAGATCGGGCCGTTTTTGAGTTGATTAAGGCGAATGGCTGGGACGAGGCCCAATTTAATATGGATGCTGCCAAGGTTTTAGAGTCCCGGCTTGGCGGTGGTTGGAATTGGCTTATGAATAAAGCCATGCTCATGTTTGGCGCAACTGAAAAAGTAAACCGGGCAACCACCATCTTTGCGGCCTATAAGTCTCTTGTTGAAGAAAGAGGTATGGACACTAAAGATGCCTTGACCTTGGCCAAAGAGATAAGTGACAAGGCCCATGGTGTCTATGGAAAGGTAACCTTGCCGCATATGGCAATGGGTAAAGGGCCTGGACAGATGGCCTTGCGCCTGGCTTATGTGTTTCAGAAATTTTCCCATAATTATCTGCTGACCATGAAACGGCTGGGCTGGGATGAGGGCGAGTGGGGATCGTTTGCCCATATGCTTCTTGCCCCTGCGGTCTTAGCTGGGGCTGGTGCGAGTGCGTTGACCCCGATTATTGCCGGAATCTCCAAGGCGTTAGGCGGCGGCGATGATCCAGAAGAGGAATTATACACCTGGGCCAATGATGCCTTTGGCGGCGGGGAGTGGATGCGGCATGGAATTTTGGGCCTGGGTGGCAGAGGAGTGAATCTAAAAGGCAGTTTACAGATTAACTATGCGATACCGACTACTATGGCTGAATTTCTGGGTGCGCCTGCCTCGGTCCTGACTGATGAGTGGCGTGGCCTACAAGAAATCAGCAAGGGCAATGTCCAAAAAGGTCTGGAGAAAATGGCCCCTTCAGGAGTTGCGGCCCCTTTCAGGGCTATTCGTGAGTATCGTGAAGGTGTGACAACGCATGGCAATGCCCCTATATTTTTCGGGGATGAACCGATTAAGGGCACTGGGCTTGACGCGGTTATCCGCTTTTTTGCCTTCAATCCTTCCAGGCTATCTAGTATGCGGGAACAACAATGGTCTGATACGAAGGTTGAGGCGAAGTATGCCGGGATTAAGCGTGGTATTTATGGTGATATACGGAAGTTCTACATGCAGGAACCAGAAAGGCGGGATGTTGGTGACTGGGGGGAGATTCTTGCAGAAATTTATGAATATAATGAGAGGGTGGTTGCTTCAGGGAGGCCGGGTTTGAGCAGGATAACTGGGAGGAGTATTGGTCAGATGCTGAGGAGAGGTTTTCGAGCTTCGAAGAGGGAGAGGCTGCGGGTGGTGAATGGGTGAAACTCATTTTTGTGGATTCAGGAAATAATTAAATAAATGTCCCCGGAATTATCTCGATGTCACCAGATTTACGAAGTTGTTGTTGAGTGATTCTTTTGTCATGTGTGTACATTGTGTTAACACTAAGTATTTATTTGTTGACAATGATAATGAAAAAGTTATTGTGTTGTTGTAATGTACAAGGCTTCTTTTTAGTAAATTTTTCAGCGAGGAGGAGAAAATGGGAACAACAGCACAAGAAGAATTAAAAAAATTAGTTAAGGATTGTAAGTCAGAACTTCTTAATCACACATTACAGAATGATGCTGTGTCACCACACATAAAGCAAATAAATGCTTATCTTGATAGTTGTTTAGCTATCTTAGAAAAAGATTTGACTCCTGCAAAAGGGACACGAACTATTAATGTACGAAGTCCTAAGATTACTGGGGGCTCAAGAGATAATATTTTATTTTTTGCATTTTGCATGTCGAAGTTCGATACAGCGTTTGTAAACTCTATACTTGGTAGAATTCTTAATCAAACAGAAGCCTTCGATTACCTGGCAGATTCACTTGACGTAAAGGTTGCTACACTCAGAAACTACAGGGATACTTTTGATTCCCATGTCCAACAAAAGAGGAGTAACCGGCAAGGCTGGAAAAAGCCTTTGAATAGCGAATTTAAATATGTAATTGGGAAATATGATGATAAGTCTGAAAGCGATCTTCTTTCTACAGGGAAAGACATTTTGCTAGGTTGATATGTATACTTGCAAGCCATCGAGTGCTTCATGAATGAAAGAAGTCAAAAGTCTGGATGTGTTGAGTCGAAGCACTAGGCGGACCAAAAGGAAATAATCTAATGGGGTTTTTTAAAAGGCCGTTCGGCAAGAAAGAGAAAAAAACGTTCGAGTTTGATTCTGAGAAACTTGTTAGGGGGATAATCTACGGTCTTTCTCCCTGCTCTAGATATGTTGTTATTGCCAGTCCTCGCTATGACAGCCGCAACAATTCATGTGATTTTGTGATGCATCCGCATGAGTTATTACGATGGCTAGAGGTGCAAATTGAAGCAGAGGAATACGCTCGTGATGAGGTAGAATGTGCTACAGCTGAGGCGATGATAATATGGTTAAGAAACGCTGATTGTTCAAATGATAATTTTACGTATATAACTGAAGACTTAATTTTTGAAATTCTTGACCCTAAGGGAGACGAATTCGAATTTTTCATAAAAAATTATAATGCATCGATATATTGCATAAAATGCGGTTATTTTGTGGAAGCAGTTTATGCTGGGAAACGGGAAGTTCTCATGCCTTTTTACCATGGGCCTGGATATTCGCACTCGTCAAATGAAGATGTGTGGGATTGCCAAGAAGGACATCAACTCTATTTTGTTGAAGAAAGTTTTGTTTTATAAAAAATTTGTGATGCCATTAACTAAAAAGAATAAAATATAATTTTAGGAACACCATAACTGAAGGTAAAGAACAGAAATATGTTCCAAACGAAAATAAATAGAGGTTAGAGATATGCCAGTTGTTAAAAAAGAAAATGAATTAGCCTTATATCCTTTATCTGGCTTTGTGCTAATATCCATATTTGACACAAAAACACAAAAAATTATATCACGAGATGGTGATTTTCCATTTATTTTTGCAATTAATAAATCTGGTGACACACCTGTTAATAGATTTATTAGTGATGTTAAAACGCGTTACGGTGTGAATAAATTTGGCATATTAAGCCACAATCAAATTGTTTTGTTTTTTGAAACAACAAAAGAAAATAAATTTTATTTTAGATCGGATGAGCCGAAGAGCTATGTTTTTACAAAAGATAGTGTGGATGCAAACATTGTACGAAGTATGGACACGAATAATATCCCTATTTCAAATCCTCCCAAAACCAGTATCAAAAATGTACAGAACGGCAATGTTCGTTATAAAGGAAATGCAATTGGAAACGCTCAAAACTTATTTATAAGGAACATTCTTAGCGATTTGGGTATTGAGTCATTCTCAAAATCTGACTGGGCAGAAACTCTGGGATATTTTGATCATAAATGTGCGTATTGTGGAGAAAGTAAAAATTTAATAAAGGAGCATGCTGTTCCTATCAATAAATCAAAACTTGGGGAACATAAATTAGGGAATTTGGTACCTAGCTGCAAAGGCTGTAACGATAAAAAGCACCATTCAAGCTATGAAGATTTTTTAGAAAATAATCCAGAAAAAATTAAAAAAATTAAGGAGTATATGAAAATCAAGAAGTATCAGCCATTAATGGAACATAAAGATTTTCATGCTATCAAAGAAATACTGAGTTTAGCTCATGGTGAAATTGGACTACTAGCTGAAAGATATATCACAATACTCAATAAATTAAATCCATGACAAATCGCTAGGTATTACTGAATGACATCTTAACAGGCTGATTCTCATATTCGAACTTGTTGTGGTAATCAAATGAATGGCAATTCTGAAATTTTACCGATAAAAAGTTGTTTTATCGGCAATATTTCGGTATAAAATAGATACAAATAACGGAAACTTTTGCTCCTCTTTTTAGGAGATAAGCAAAGTAAGCCCGGCTAGAGAGTCCTCATGCTCTCTAGCCGGGCTTTTTTTTTGGAAAAGACATTATATCGGAGGCCACCATGGCAAACACGGCTTACACCCTAACTGGCGCTACTGACTGGCCAATGCTGGTTGCAACCTTGAAGTTTCTTGGCGGTGTGGTGTACGGGCTGTTGGCGCTCATAGCCGCCTTGATAGCAGCGATGTGGTTTGACTTTAGGAAGTCTTTTAAGGAGCACCAGGACGGGGAGGCGGAGAGGTGCGCTCAGTGTGTCGCAAAGAGAGATGATGAGTTTGAGGCAATATGGGAGACTTTTGATATCTGTTGTCCCCGGCACGGTAACAGGCCAACGGTAAGGGATAAGGGGGGCGGGTGATGCCGGAATACAGCAATATATCCCAGTCAAGGCTGGATACATGCGACGTTGATCTTCAGGATGTTTTTACTTTGGCAATCGAGATATTTGACTGCTCTATCCTTGAAGGGTACCGGGGGGAAGAGAAGCAGAATGGCTATTTTACTCGGGGGCTGTCAAAGATCAAATTCCCGCATGGCAAGCATAACAAGATTCCATCAGAGGCGGTGGATGCGGCTCCCTACCCTGTGGTCTGGGTGAGCAAGGAGGCCTTGCTTCGCTCCATTGCAGATCACAACAGGGGGGAATTGTTTTCCAGGCTAAATGAACTTTTGCGCTGGTATCATTTTGCCGGGATCGTCAAGGGCATAGGCCATGCCAAGGGTATTGATATTCGCTGGGGCGGAGATTGGGACGGGGATTTTAGTTTTATCGACCAGGACTTTGATGATCTGCCGCATTTCGAGGTGATAAAGAAATGAAATACGACCTATGGGCTCCACCTGAATACTGGCTTTTAAGTAATGTGGAAAGGTTGTGTATCTGTAATGGCTGTGGCTCTTCACAGGCTAAATTCGATTTCATCCCTGACACTATGTATCTCCTTAATATCAGCGAGGCCTGCGATATCCACGACTATATGTATCACGTCGGTATTACTGAAGAGGACAAGATGGAGGCTGACCGGAGATTCTTAAGCAACCTGTTGAGGATCATCAATACTGCGGGCGGTTTTCTGCGCTGGTTCAGACGTAGGCGGGCCTTGAAATATTATGAAGCCGTTGTTGAACTTGGCGGGCCCGCTTTCTGGGAAGGTAAAGAGGGGGGGTAATGGCAGACGCAACTGTAGTAACTGATTTCGTCGGTAATCTCATAACTAATTGTGATTCTGCGACTGCTGATGGGATATGGACTGGAGTTCCAATGATAGCGGGGAACTCTGATCCGGCCCCGCTAGAAGGTCTTAATCGCTTAGCGGGTGTTTTTAAGAATATTACAGATTCATCGAATGACACTTTCTTTGCGCCCACGGTTGCGGAGAATCTGACGGATAGTCATTTACGAATACCGTTTATGACATCTCTTAAACCCATCTTGAAAACTTTTGCTCTTGGTGGAATTGAGGTCATCCTGTCGGACGGGTCAAATACCGCAAACTACATTGTCTCAGGTGGTGATAAATATATCGGCGGCTGGGAGCCCTTGGTCTTGGATGTAAACGCCACTCCTTCCTCTGGGACAGCGCCAAATATGTCGGCCCTTACCTCCATCGGTTTTATTATGAGACTGACTACTGGTGGTAAGAACCAGGAAACGGCCTGGGTTGATTATATCACTCATGGTGATGGCTTACAGAGTATCACGGGCGGCACGTCTGGAGATGAAATAACCTTCGATGATATTGTTGCTCAAGATACTTATTTCAAAATATTTGAGAAGCTGGCTGGCGTGTATCGGTGCAGGGGGGAGTTTGTCCTTGGGAGCACGACTTCTGGTGATTGTTATTTTAAGGACTCCGGCAAGACTTTCTTCTTTGATGATCTGATTGTTGCAGACACTCTTTATAAGCTGAAGGCCGTGGGTAATGCGGCGACGGTCACCTCGCCGGATCTTTCAGGGATTAGTTTTTCATCAGAGACCAGGCCATATCTGGTTGACTTTACCGATGCAAATATTGATTCGGTGCTTCTTAACGGCACAACTTTTCAAAATGCCACCTCCGGAGTCAATTTAAGTGGGGTTTGTGAGGGAGTTGGGACGATTCTTGATAATCCTGGACCGATCTCTCCTGGCACTGCGGTGTTGACCAATCTCACAGTAAAAAATTCGGCTGAGGCGATTGCCCTCACATTGCCGGCAACTCACAATATTGCCTCCGCCTCGTTTTTTTCTACCGGGACCGGTCATGCAGTATCCGGTTTTGCGGTTGCCGGAGATTATACCTTAGCCAATTTCTTCTTCTATGACTATGCCGCAACCGATGGCTCCACGGGCAATGAGGCGGTTTATGTCTCTGCAACCACGGGCACAGTGAATATTACCATCAGCGGCGGTACTATTCCTTCAATTATGAGTGCAGGGGCCACGGTTAATGTGCTTACCGATGTTGTCGTGACCATCGGAGCATCGGTGTCATTGCTTGGGGCAGAGGTTCGGATATATGACATGGACAATCTGCCAGCAGGATCTCTTGGCACAGAGTTGGCCGGGGCTGAATCACATGATGCGGCGACTTTTCTTTTTTCAAGCGGGGCCGGGAATGTCGTTTGGATTCAGATAATGAAAGCAGGCTTTGTTGAGTTTGGGCAAGAATTTACCATGCCAGCGTTTGATGCAGTATTTACGGCCCGATTGAGGGCAGAATTAAACTCTTAAAAGGGGAGAATGTTATGGCATTACTTATCGACCACACCAATTACCACCTGTACCTGAAACAATCGACCCAGGGGCGGGCCGGTACACCGGATGGCAATATCTTCTTTGATAAAGCCAATGACCGTATCGAGCTTATCGGCGTTGATGAACTGGCGACCTTTGATCATACCGGAATGGGTGGCGGGGCTTCTGACCCGAACCAGTTAGCGAATTTTGAAGGTATTACTATCCGAGGTCTCTATAACTTTGAGAACCAAGAGCGCTCAGTTGATGAGAGTTTGCGTCAGTTTTTGAGAGGAACCGGCGGTACATACCGCTTTGCCGGGGCTTACAACTTTATTAACGGTGTTAAGCTTGATGATACAGTCCTTGGTGATGGTTCAACAGACAGAAACAAGATTCGCGGGTCTGGTTGGATTGAGTACGCGGATACCTTAGATGGGGAGACAGATGTTGACCGGATTTTCCACGGCGTTCTTTCTCTGGTTGATGTCCAGGCGACAACCATTCCCAAATGGGCTTTGGTAACTGCAACAGATGAAGCAACTCTTCAGGCGGCGGCATGGACTGACTTTGTACGTCTCGGTGATGTCAACGAAGCCGTGCAGGTCTATGGCGATACGACCTATGGCGATGCCAGTGCCGGTGATTTTGATTACACGACCAGGAACCTGATAATCAGGGTGCGAAGCTGGGGTTATAATCCAGGAGAAACAACCTCGCTTCTTACTCAGATTACTGAGTTCTCCGGCTTCTCGGCTGGTTACGGTGTGGGTGAATCCATCAACCCTGCCAATACTTTTGATGTTGCAAATGTTTATGGCGGGGTTCAGGTTTCGCCCTGGACAGGTATGAGTCTTATCAAGGCCGCACCCACCACGAAGACAGGTTTCAATGAGTCGGACGGTGATTTTACCTGGATACTCACAAATACAGAAAGCGGTACGGCACAGGAATGCGCGGCGTTTCTGGACGCTTTATCTCTTCAGGATGTTGATGTTGATGATGGGGCAGGTTCTTACAACGGTCAGAAGGGTCGGGTCTGGTACAGCAGAAATGCTGAGGGTAAAATTGTTACTGCAAGTATTGGCGGCGAAGGTCTGTTTATTGACGGGCTAAGTGTTGCGGAACAACAAAATGTAATCCAGACAGACGATGCTGCCGCCCAGAAAACGTACCCGTTCTTCCCTGAGCTTAGGTTGTTTGTAGGGCTGCCTGCAAAAGCTGATGCCAACGCCTGGTATCATATCTTTTATGAAGATGGGGCAGCGGCGGCTGATTTTGATACCGACGGGGCTGTGACTGTTGAGGATTCTGGGGCCGCGCCCATGAAGGGACTATGCTCCACGGCTGATGCAAACGGGTATATATCCCTGGCCTATGCCTATGACACAAATACCCAGGCCGGACTTTCCGCCGGAGCAGATAAAAATATGGTTGCGATAGTTGAAGGTGACGGCGGAGTGGCTCAAGATATTACATATTTCCTTATGGAGCGCATTACCACGGTTAATGTCACCTGCGCCCCCGGTGCTGATCTCAACGCATAGGTTTTACTATGAGTGTTGCTGTCCCTGTCATAGAGTCGTTTGATGGTGCCAATAGACGTATCTACCTCAAACAGGGGGTAGATACCTTCCACTGGATCGAGGATATATACCGAGAGTATATTCGGGAGCGGCGTACTAACGAGGCTTTCCGGAAATGGAAACCCTTGATGAAGCAGTCCGGCAACGAGCCGAAGGGCGGGAATAAATACACGCCCAGGTATATTACGCTTTTGGCAGGTGCGCGGGTTATTCCATACGATGAAAATATTCTGATGACGGTTACAGGCGAGGGAATCACAGACAATGCCGACGTTGACCCTGACCCTTTTGATACGTCAACCAGGACTCAGCCCCTGAAATTATATATTACTCCTCCTGCAGCGGAGATAGTGCGGGCCGATGGGGAGATTGCGGTCATTCTGGAAATATTGGAGAATCCGATAACTTTGGCTGATGCTGTTTGGGCTCATTCTACAGGGGTCAAGGTGGCCTTGGATGCTGCATTTTCAGCCGGAATTGAGGGCGGGCGCTGGAAGATTGAGAATAACCAGATGATTTTTTATGAAAGTGACAATGTGACGGAGATTGCCCGGTTTGACCTGAAAGACGGCAATGGTCTGCCTACTGAATCAAATGCAATGGAGAGAGTGAGAGCATGATAACCAGGGGATTAAATACTGATTCACTGATCGTGAGGGGGATAACCGCCATCGGCGTAATTGTCGGGATTATCGTCTCCGTTCCTTTGATATTTTTTAAGAAAGCGAAGCAATTAAAAAGTTTTGTAACCAGCAAACGAACCACATACTTCAGCAAGTAAGGAGCATATTATGGCAGAAGGAGATGGAGCATTATACAACGAGTTCAAGGCGAGGATGCCGGAGGGATATTATAACCTTGCCTCTGGCGGCGATGACATAAAGGTTATGTTGGTGGGGGCCGGATATACACCAGATATAGATGCCCATGTAGTCAAGGTGGAAATTACCGATGAGTGTGTTGGTACTGGCTATACCGCAGGGGGCAAACTGTTGACAGGGCAGAACATAGTTAAGGACGGGACGTTAGACAGGGCTATCTTTGATGCGGATGATGTTATCTGGACCGGTCTTGGGCCATTAAGTCCGCAACCAGCCTTCGCGGTTGTCTATGACGATACTCATGCCAGCAAACCTTTAATAGCTTATTGGGAGCTGACCACCTTAACAAATGGGGGGGACTATACTTTGCAAATGGCCTCCAGCCCTGACGCCATTATTATCCTGACATAATGAAATCGGTGCTATGGTTTATTGATATGGGAGGCGTGATGTGGCTATAGCTGGCTGGCAGTCAGACATTTATTTACTGTACGAGACTGCGCTTGCAGATTTTCCAGTTTCACAAACAGGTATGCCTGTGAAATTAGTTATAGGTACTGGCTCAGGGACTACCAACGCAAATACAACTACCGTGTTTGCGGATCTGGGTGAGAACTACAAAAAGCTGGCAGTAGAGTTGAATGATTCTGGGGTCTCGTTGGATGTTTATATGTCTTTGTGGGATACCGCCAATAATTACGCGGAACTTTGGGTGAAAATAGATCCAAGTTCTACCGTGGTGCAAAAGCTAAAATTGTATTGGGAGGCTGACCACGAAGACAACCTCCAGGTTGCCAAAAAGGGTGAGGTCTACAATGGTAGTTTGGCTGGATATAATGATTCGGTCGGTGAGACTAGGTGGATAGATAAGCTAAACAGGGTTGTTATTCCAGGGACAGCACTGGCCGGCGATTTTCCGGCAGGTGCAGGAACACTTACTGTTGATTTCCAAACTTTGGGATTAACAACCTGGATAGGTAGTGTGTGGATAGGTGAGCAAGCCCCAAGCGGTAATGCCTATGACTTTGACGGAAACCAAGTGCAGTTATTTTTCTCAGGTAGTCCAAGCAAGATATCCACTTCTACGTCTAATGTTATTCTACGAACAGATCCCATCTCTACTTTTGGGATAGACACTGCAAAAAATTACGTTATAGCTTTTTCAAGTCTGCTGCACACCGATACGAAACAGAGGAGAGCCACCTCCCTTGATGGGGCATTGAATTGGAGTTCTGGATACGGGGTGGAAGAATCTGGCGATACCATACCGGCTTTAGCGTATGTCAGTGACAACTTGATTTTTTTATTGGAGTCGGTGGATGTCGTAGCCGGGTATTTAGATGTATGGTCTCAATACTCCACCGTGTGGGATTTTAACGAGGAATTGTCAGTCGGTGACTGTAGCCTTGCCCCCGTTAAAGGCGGGTATCCGGATCAAGTGAATTACGGGTTTTTCAGGAATTGTGACGGAGTTACAAGGTTTGACCCTAAAGTGGGGAGATACATTAGAACAGATGCAGCTTCTCTGAGTTATATTGATGGGATATTACCTGGCTGGACGAGTAGTGGAGACGACCTACACGCTTTAGAAATTTGTACCAGATGTGCCGACGGGACTATCGTTGGCAGGCCGTTTAGCTCAGACAATATATTAACTGAGCCTTATAGTTGGACCTACGTCCATTACAGCTATATATATCCCACATATTTTCATGGCTGGGTTAGGCGTAGTATTGATGGTCGGACAGATAACGAAAGCGTTGCTTGTGATGGTACTGATTGGGTTACAGTGGGTAGTTACACAAACACTGCTATTACTGATGGTTTTGGGGTTGTCAACTGCACGACAGGGGTAGATGACCCGCATGTGCTTGATTACACAGGAGGTATAGCCTGTAACGGTGGTATTATAGGGGCCAGTTACACTCGTCTTGCTCCCTATACAACCGAAGTATCATTTTTTCGTAAAATAGAGGTTATGAAGGACAGCACTTGGCGAATGGCGATGGCCAAGAGCGATATCGACAACTTGTTAATTGTATCGCAGGTTGGCGGGGATATTCCGCCAATAGTTTGCGCCATGGGGTCTCTTACCCTTTCACCAGCACTCAGCAACATAGCTGTTTTATTTCAGACAGTTTTTTCAAATACAATCCCCCTCGCATCTCTGACAAACTCTTTAAACGTAGAGAGTATTAATGTCCTTAAATCTCAGGTAACAAGCCCCCTTAACTTTATTGAAGGCTTCACTGCTTGCCCAAATATCCTGGCAGCACCAGGGGGGAGAGTTGCGGATATTGCTAGTCTGAATAGTGATGCAAATGTGATCGGGATTAGCTGTGGCATAGATGGGGTTGTTGCAAATTTGCATCCGCTGATACTGGATATTTCCACTAGCATAGAAGTAAGCCCTGGCGGAGTATTTATTAATGTGCAGGGTTATCCGTTCGGATCTTCTTGGGACAATTTGGAAGTTAACCCAGGCGAGGCGAGGGTGAATATTCCCCCCATCAACATTAATGGGGCCGTGGCGGCATGTTTCACCGGCAAGGGACAAGTTACGATTCCACTTAGTTTTGCAGAAACAGGGGCGATACTTGAAAATGCTATACTCCGGAGTGCGGTGGCTATTGTATTAGAAAAATTGCAGCTAGGCGGAAACTATGTCGAGTTAAACGTCTCCGTTTCTGGTGTTATTGTAAATCTCAAAGGTGTTGATTTAAACATTGGAGTTGCGGCTCTTTTGGGTAGTTTAAAGGCTACGGAAGGCGTCTTTAAGTTTAGCCTGGCGGACATAGAGTTAAATTTCAGCCCAGGAGAAATGGAAACCTTGTTCCAAGAAAACAAGATAATTAATGATTTTTGCTATCCGTCTCTATCCCTGAAATATATAAGGGAGAAATTAGGCACAAGTTCGCAAAAAAGGAAAACATTGACAATGTTCTCGGCAGCAGAGATACGGACAGCCTTCGAAGCAAAGGGGATCGCCAGAAACTTTGTCGCAGATAAAAGCAATGTAACCTCAACAAGAGAGGCCATAGATGGGCAAATTCACTAAGCAGGCATATGAAGAATTTACGATAAGTGCTGATTTCTCAAAAAACATGGCTTTGGGGGAAACTATAGTAAGTCAAACAGTCGGTGCGCTTGACGTTGACCTGGAAGATGTCAGCGATGTGGTCATTGACCAGGGGACCGTTGCAAATGATGGTGAGCATAAGGCAGTTTGCAGGGTCCGCGCAGGAGAAGAATTGAAATCACCTTATAAAATTACATTCAGGGTGACTACTTCCAGCGCACATAAGTGGGAACTGGATATTCAGATGAGGATAAAAGAATCGTAATTAAAAGGTGGTTAGTGCCTTACAGATTGTTTTCTCGAAGTCTTCGCTTATCTGTTTTTTAGAAAAGAATTTATAAGGCATTTATCCCCCCTCGGAGTCTTACGCGTACCTGTGGGGTGTTAGAACCCCAGTCCAGCTATTTTGTCAACTGCTGCCGTCTTGTGTGAGTCAATAAGGTGTGAGTAGCGCATAACCATATCCATTGATTTATGACCAAGTATTTCAGCCAGAGTTCTGAGATCGACTCCTGCCATAATTAGGTAGGAGGCTGCCGTGTGCCTAAGGTCGTGCATGGTGAAATCTTGGAGTTCGGCATAACGGACTGCATTGTCAAAAGACCGTTGGAAATAGCGGTTTGGTCGTTTTTTAACGTAGGCTGTGACATTCTCAGGAAGAAAAACCCAATCTTCTGGCTGCCAATTTTGAGGCTGGATTTGTAATAGGGCCGCAGCCGCCTTCTTGGAAAATGGGGCTCTCCTTGGCTCGGTTTTAGTTTCGGTCAGATCTGCGATAAAATTTTTAAAATCAACCTGTCCCCAGGTGATGCCGGCTGCCTCGCTGGGTCGCATGCCGGAGTGGACTAAGAGCAATACATAAGCGTATAGCTTTTTGTTTCTGGACTCACAGCAGATATCCAGCAGTATTTTTGCTTCAAGTTCGCTCAAAAAACGAGTGCGACCTCGGGCAACTGTCGGCTTTCTGATTTTTGTAACCGGGTTGGTAAGCTGTAAGCCCCAGTCCCTATTGGCTACTGTGTAGATATGCGAAAGAAGGGCGAGTTCTTTCAAGATTGTTGAGGATGAGACGGTCTTTGCCCGTTTGTCTCGATAAGTTGCGACCTGCTCAGATGAGATACCGATTAAGGTTTGCCCTCTAAAAAATTTCCTGAGAGGTTTTTCTGAAACATTATCGCGATCACGGGTGTTAGGCTTTTTTTTGCTGGTAACCTCAACTAGATATCGGTCCAGAGCGCCAATGAAATCTCTGTCCCCAGGCGGGTCGTCACCAATATAGCCTCCATTACGTAGGGCTTCCTCCGTTTCCTCTGCCCACTCATGAGCCTCGGACAGCTTCTTAAAAGTCTGTGAAACCGAGGGGTGGCCTTTGACCCTAACCTTAGCTTTGTATACAACACCTTTGTTACGCTGTCTTTTTTCAATTGTTGCCATTGTTATCCTCCCGGAAACCGCCAAATTTTCTTGGGGACATTTTGGGGACACTTTTGGGGACAATTCTAAGCAAATTGTAGCAAAAAGACAAGGTTTATTGACGACTACTGATGACTGAGGCAGAAACAAAAAAGGCCAAAACCCCTTACTGCTGGTGGTTTTGGCCTGTATTTGTTGGTGCCCCCGGCATGATTCGAACATGCGACACCAGGATTAGGAATCCTGTGCTCTATCCCCTGAGCTACGGGGGCAAAATGATAATATGCCAATGTCATAAGGGATATCAGTTTATTTAAGCAAAACTATTAACTGATTAAAAACAGGCTAAAAAGGTCCAAAAAATCTTTACAAATTACCCGCAGTTAAATCAGTCTTAATCCCTTAAAAGATGCGCCATTATATATTCAATATACACTGTTTTTTCAAGAGATAATAGTACCTCTGTTGAAATTAGTATACACATCCAATACACTCATATTTCCTTTTACCTCCTTACTTATAATACAAAATTAAGGGTGTGTATCTGCCACATAAAATACTTCTGATACCGTTTCCGTCTATAGTGGCAGCAAAACCCTTATTGGCTACTTGGTGAATGTCTGCACTCAAGAGCTACTTGATATGATTTCGAGTTTCTCAAGTTTGTTGATGGTGTATATTTGCTCCCGGATTAAATCGACATGGGTAATTTCCACTCTAATTTCCGTATCACGGATACAGCTGAAGGCCTCTATCTGTTGGTTATCAAGCCCGAAATGTTCTTTTGCGACCATCGCAAAATCATTGCCATAAGCCCTAAACAGTAGGGTCTCAGGGAAATTAGCTTGCAGTTTGTTGGCAATTTCTTTCACAAGCTGATTGCCAGCTTTCCAGCCCCGCCGCTTGTTATATTCCGGCAGATTTTTCAGGTGTACGCTATGGAAACAATTGTAGTCATTTGTGCTTTGGTTGTTGCGCAGCACGATCTGTAGATAGTCCTCATTATACAGGCCAGTAAGTTTGTCGTTGAAAAAATAGGAAAAACGTCTTTTCTCCAGATCTGTTTTCGGAAGTTGGGATACGGTTGAAGGGATTTTTACATCCTGAAGACTTATGACAGCGGCCTTTACGACTTCGGGATGAAACTGGCTGCCGGCAAGAGACTGAAGCTCTACGATAGCTTCACTTATTTTTTCTCTCGATTTATAGATACGATTTGTTGTCATGGCATCAAAGGCATCGGCAACCGTCAGGATGCTTGAAAGAAGGGGAATCTCGTCACCTTTGAGATGGTCTGGATATCCTTTTCCATCATAGCGCTCATGATGATGTCGAATAATATCGGCTAGTTCCTTATACATATTGATTTTCGAAAGCATTTCATAGCCGGCAATGGCATGAATCTTAATAAGATCGTAATCAATGTCGGAAAGTTTACCTGGTTTTAAAAGCACGGAGTCAGGTGTGGCAATTTTACCGATATCATGCAGAACAGCAGCTTTTTGGAGCTTTCCTATCTCCTCTGCTTCTAATCTCATTTCTTTGGCAATCATCACAGAATAACAAGCTACTCGTGATGTATGTCCTGCAGTAAAGGTGTCACGATGCTCAATCATGTTCACCATGGAAAAAATTGTTTCTTCATAGTTGGCAGTACGCTCAAGCTCCAGCTTTGTGACTGCATCTTTCTGGTGGAAGGAATTAATTGCAAAGCCTATATCTCCGGCTAGTTCTTCCAGCATGGATATTTCTTCAGGTTCAAAACCCTCTTTACGACGGGTGTAGACGGTAAGGGCGCCAATGACATCACTCATGGAGTCAGTGCATAGAGGTAGTCCTATAATTGCATGTAATCCATCTTTTAGGCCCTCTTTTCGCCACGGGGTTACATCCTTGCTATCCGACCCCAATTCTTGGAGCACGGTCATGTTTTGCATTATGCATCTGGCTGTCGGACTTTGAGAAAAGGGAATTATAGGATCATCTATCACGAAGGGTGGCTCCTTCAAACATTCATCAGAAGCTTTAGGCGTATAGATTGTTTTGATAAGGTTATCATCGCGAAGGCCAATAAAGCAGAAACCATAACTTCCGTGTTGTGCCAGCCTTGCACAGGAATCTTTCAACAGACTTTCCAATGTCTGGGATGTTACTTGCAACTCGTTAGTGTCTGCAACGGTTTGCATGATCTCCCGAAGGTATTTCTCTTGCACCAGCAATGCGTTAATCTTTGCGGTCCGTTGCTCTACCTTGGCCTCCAGGGTTCTGTTTAACTCATCGACTTCGGCTTTTTTCTGGCGCAGGCTTCGATTCAGATAGAAAATGTACAATGTGATCGCAAGTGCTGCCACAACCGCTAAGGCAAGAAAAGCAATCTGCCTCCAGTATCGTCGTAAGACATCCCCAATGGTGAATTTACCGTAATCCTTGTATGGTCCGATTCGAAGTTCCAGCAGGCAATCATGAACAGGCTGGTAATTCAGAGGTATTGTCCAGCCTGCTGATTTACTTGCGATGGCAGCAGGATGGCCGGCATCCATCGCCATCAATGCGGAGGCCACAAGTCGTGAAAGCCTGATGGGTGTTGTTTGAAGAGCAGCTATGGGCCACTCTGGATAGAGATCCGTGCTGATCATGAACGGAAACTGCCCGACTTTTTGTTGATCAAAGACGTGCAACAGCTCAAGCTTGATCTTGCCTTCCCCAGCCATCCGCTCCAAGGTATCAGTGCGGACTGTCCCGCCATCAACATCACCATTGAGGACTGCATACACCACAGCATCATGGGTTGCGCCGTACCGTAGAGAGGCAAAATCCGCCAGAGGATCAATACCCTTTCGCTTGAATTCTCTCCAGGCCATGATCCAGCCTCCGAAAGAGCGGGAATCCACAGCCATAAAGTCCTGGCCCCGGAGGTCTGCCAACTCTTTTAGGTCTTTTCTATCCGCCCGAGAAAAGATGACCCCCCCAAACGTTGTTGTCTGCTGACCAGGCATATTCTGATTAATCAGAGTGGCTATTCGACTCAGGCCATAGAGTTTTTCAAGCTCCACATAAAAGGCGGAATTTGCCAAGACAAAATCTATCTCTTCTTCTTTAACAGCGGTATGGATTTCTTGAAAGCCAAGGGGGATTATTTCGAATTGGAAACCGTGAACAGAGGCAGTTAAATAGTCAGCGGTCTGGGACCATTTTTGCAGAGTATATGTTGGCCCACGCTTGGCCAAAACACCGATTTTGACAGTTTGCGCCCCCCACAACACACCTGTCTGAAGAAAGAAAAAAAAGATGAGAATATAAATTCTTGTTTGAAGAAGGGGCATGGCAGTTCATCTAACCTTCTGATTATGTTTATAGCTGCATAAGTTATTATAGGCATATAGTAGCCCGAATGAACAATCAAATATTGATGGCGTCGCAAAAAGTACCCTAAAGGGCATAAATCCGATCTACTGCGATATAGGTTTCGGACAGACCTTCGGTTACCATATGTGTGGCCGAAGCCCTGTCCGAAATCTATATCTTGTATGTCGAACTTTCGAAGTCTCGCAAACTCGCTTATCTGTGCTTAGCCATCTTGGAGTTAATTAAGACTTTTTGCGAGAGCATCAATATTGAACAATCAAAGTATTGGCACAATAAGATAATGCACACTTGCCGACAGTCCCAGGCACTCAGCGTATATCCCAGTATACTGCAACATAAAGGTTGCTAAATCTTCCTTTCACCCCATCAGCCGCAACATAAATGTTGCGATCCTGGTCAGCATCAAGGTCACAGTTATCTATTTTAAAACTAAAGACCATAATATGACCCTGCTAAGCTATTTATATTAATATGTAAATTATATTTCCCCAAAATCTTTCGCAGTTATGGAATGAATCATGCTGTAAGCCGTAGTTAATTCAAAACATACTTAGGGAGCACAGAAAAAATTGCGACACCTGAATATCCTGACTTTCATCACACTTTTTACCCTTGTTTTGACAGGACTGCCGTCTCCGTGCCATGCATTCCAGTCCCACCCAGCTCCGGAAGGGTTGTATGTCCACCAGATGTCCCACGTGCTTTTTATTGGAGCACTGGCTTATCTCTATTGGCATCTTGGTAAGAGTTCTCTGATTGCCAGTCGCGGCTGGCATTACATGCGTCTCTTCTGTTTACTGTTTCTGGTCTGGAATTGCCTAACTTTTGCGGGCCATGCTTCATACTCCTATCTTTCGGTTGATGATTTTGTCAACATGGGGACCTGGCAATCTAAAATAGCCCTGCCTGTCACACCGCTCAAACTTTTATACTATCTGACCAGATTTGAGCATTTAATCAGTGTACCAGCCATCTTTTGCCTTTTTATTGGTCTCCGACTGTTTTATCGAGAAGTCTGTGCGGAGGAAGAAAAATGATCAACCTGCCTCTTGTCCCGGCCATAATCGCTGACATTGGCGGCTCACTTATAGTTATTATAGTCGCATTCCTTTCCGCACAATACGCCTACCGATTAACCAAGATTCAGCCTGAAAATTTTCTTTGGGGTTTCCTGTTTTATCTCTGCGTTGCCATGACCGCCTTTGCAACATCTCGCGGCGTCGGCCATATCGTTCGCCAATTTCTTATTCTCTCTGGCAACGAAACAGCCTGGCGCACTCTCTCCCCCTTTTCCGGGGGCATCAACACACTTCTGATCACTTCAGCGGCTTCAGTCATAATATATTATCACAAATGGCTGGAAGCCTATGAGGCTATCCAAATAGAAGTAGGTAAACAGAAGGTTGCCAATGCAAAACTTGCCGAAACAGCGGAAGAACTTCATGAAATGAATCTGAACCTTGAAGAGATCGTAGAGATACGGACCCAGGATCTCTCCATATCCGAAAAAAAATTCCGCCATTTTTTTGAAAACTCAAAAGACATGGTCTACTTCTGCAACGATGGCGGCCAGGTGTCAGACATAAATCAAAGCGGTGTCGAAATGTTGGGCTATCAAGAACGCCCTGACAAACTCGACCTCCACTCCTTTTTTAAAGATGTTGAAGACTTGGAAAAATATCTACAAACCCTTCACGACAATGGTTTTGTGCGTGACTTTGAGATAGAAATGGAACGACAGGACGGCTCTCTCTGCCACGCTCTTTTGAGCGCCAATGCGATCTTAAACGAGAAGGGTGAAGTGGTTGGCTGCGAAGGTGTGGCCAAAGATATGACTCGGATAAAAACAATTACAGACCAGTTGATCAGCCAAAGGAAAATGGCCTCGATTGGACAACTTGCCGCTGGCGTCGCCCACGAAATCAACACGCCGCTGGGTATTATTCTCGGCTATTCGCAACTGATGCAAGATGATTTTTCTAAAGAGAGCGAAGAGCATCAGAACTTAAATGTCATAGAGCGCCAGACAAAAGCCTGCCAGAAAATCGTTGCCGATCTCCTGAAATTTTCCCGCCAGAGCGCCAGTGAAAAGGTACAGTTGCAACTCAATGATGTTATTGAGGATGTCATTTCTGTTACAGAGCACTCCTTAAATATGGCCCATATTCACATAATCAAAGAGTTGGCAGCAGATTTACCACTGATATCAGGAGATCCAGAAAGACTTCGCCAGGTTCTTTTCAACCTGATCAATAATGCCCACCATGCCATAGGAGAAAATGGAAACGTAACCGTCTGCACTTCTGCTCCACCGGGAAATACGACCATAACCTGTACTGTAACTGATACCGGCCGAGGGATTCCTGCCGAAATCCAGGACAAGATATTTGATCCTTTTTTCACAACGAAAGGGGTGGGACAAGGAACCGGGCTAGGTCTTTCGGTAACCTATGGAATTATTAACGATCATGATGGTTCAGTAATACTGGAAAGTCCCACCTCAAGTGGCAGCGGCACCTCCTTTCACCTTAGTTTTCCGATTCTCATTACAAAAACAAATATATGAAAAACACTGCACCCTTACTAAGAAATTTAACAAAAAGGAGGAAAAGAGCAAAAGGTGAAAGAAACATAACGCTTAAAATCAACACAACCAGAGGGAGATATTTAATGAAGAAAAATATTTGCTTAGCAATCACATGTGTGCTCATGGCTGTCTTTATGGCAACTAATTTGAGCTTTGCGTCTGTAGATATATCTGCGGCAAAATATAAAGCGGGAGAAACCGTTACCTTTACAGGATCTATTCTGCCAGGCCAGGACCTATATATCGCCGTGGCTCAGCAAAAAATGTTTAAATCAACGGATACTGACGGAAAATTTGAAAAAAAGAAACTGCCTAAAAATGGAGTAAAGGCAGGGTTTAGCGATGATACAGCTATTCCCCCACTTTATTATATGCTGACCACCAACAGGAATGCCTTTGGTAAAGATATCGACAAAAAATTCGGCGGCCCTTCTTTTATGTTCAAGAAAGGTGGCGGACTTTACAACACCAGCATGTTTCAACTGAAAAAGAAATTCGATGATGTGGGCGCCCAAACGATGCTGGGTCCCATCCAGTCAGCCGAGCAGTGGAATATGCTCAAGTATGCCCATGAGGATAAATACGGCATTAATACCATTGTAAAAGAAGGCAACAAGAAGGGTAAAGTTGTCATCTTTTCCCGCAGTGTCATCGGGGATGCCTCCAGCGGCAATTACTGGGACAAAGGCACATCCATTCAGCTTGACAAGAATACTGGCAAATTCACCGCCTCTTTCAAAACATATCGTCATACCGCACCAAACACGACCTTTGATGTTTACGTTAACGGCGCAAAAAGTGGGTCCTATGTTGTTGAAAAAAACGGTTTTTGGCTGACTAAAGGTTTTCGTTATATGAATCCTATTTGGATTGTCATCGGTGCCATCGCCGTGGGCACCTATTTTTCAATGATCGGTGCTGCCGGTGGTATGCTCATGGGTGCCTTTCAGGCCTTGGTGGTACAGACAGCAGGCCCGGTTGGTATCAATGCCGCCAACGTTCTGCGTCCATCAAATATCGCCCTTACTCTATTTTCACCCCTTGGTTCTTTTTACCGTTTTGCCGTGGTTGAAAAACGTGTTGCCTGGCCGGTTGGCCTTTCCTTTGGCGCTGGTATTTTCATCGGTTCAGTTTGGCTCGGTGGCTATGTCACCCAATATCTCTCCATGAAGGCCTATAAGGAGTGGTTAGGTGTTTTGGTTCTGCTCATGGGGATCAAGACTCTTATGGAAATGACCCCGGCGGCCATGAACAAGAGGAAAAACATCAAGGCCATGACCCAGAAATTCAACGCTGCCGTTAAGAAGGCGAAAGAGACCGGTGGCGCCGTTGAAATGGGATCAATTGAACCCGTAAAATCAGGCCTTACCGATTACCGTTTTAAGTTCTGGGGCGAAGAATTCCGGATTAATCCCCTGCTCTTTTGTTTTCTCGGTGTCATCGTAGGTGTTGCATCCAGGGCATTTGGTATTGGCGGCGGTTTCTTGTTGGTACCGATGATGACCACCATTGCGGCTCTGCCCATGTATGTGGCTGTGCCAATATCTTTGGTCGGCACCTGCTTTTCCAGTATCGGTTCGTTCATCGGCTATGTGATCAATGGCTATTTGCCGGATATGATGCTGGCCATCGCCATTATTATCGGTGGTTTTGCCGGTGGTATGCTTGGCAGTCGCTGTCAGAAGATGTTCAGTGAGAAGGCCCTGAAGATCATTTTGGCCTGCACCCTGTTCTTCCTCTTCTTCCGTTTCTTGAAGATTGAATATTGGATATAGTAGAGGTTTAAGATAACTTCAACCAAGGCGTTCTGCATTGACCAGTGCAATGCAGAACGCCGTTTAGTACCTTAGGAATAATTTTATTAAGCGACACAACGGTCGTAATATAAATCGTGTTTTTTAAACCCCTCAGGGGGGTACTGAACTGAGTGGCAAGAAATGAAAAGAGTATATTCATTTAAAGGTGTTGCCTCTACTGTTAAGGTACTTATTTCCGGTTTATCCGGATCAGGTAAGAATTATGGACATTTTTTTAGATGAGGTTTGGCTTTACCTTTTTGCAGCTATACAGTCTGGAGCATTCACTTTTGACAAAATGCTTTCCCTGTTGCATTTTTTAGGGCCGGCGCCAGTGATTACTCTTCTTGCGCTTTTAACCGTGGCTATTACCAAGTTTTGCAGCAAGACATTCAAGACAAAACGCTACATAGACCTGGAAAAAGACTTCAAGCATTGGCTAAGTATCAGAGAGGAGGCATTAGAGTGCGATGCTACTGACAAAGGCAAACGTATGGCCCGCAATATAGACCAGGCAAAACTCAATCGTGTTTATTACGATTATTTCTTTGAAGGATTTTTGCTGAGTATTGCCACAACCTGCCTGCCGACCGCCTGTGTTGCGGCTTATGTGAACGAGTTTTACAAGGCAGAACGTCTTAATGACCTTTTTCTGCAACCGTATATCTTTCAGTTTGGCAGCGCAGCTGAGGCCCCAATTCTGGTGGGCGCTTTGTTTTGGTATGTGGTTTCACTTGTTTGTCTTTACCTGACCTGGGGACTGCTGACAAAAGCCAAAAAAATCATTTTTAATTACGCAAAGCGAACTTCCTTGGCGCCTGAAAAAAACTGGAGTAAAGCAAATGGCACACATACTTGTTCTTGATGACATCTTTGATGCCACAGTTCTCATCAAAAAAATCCTGGAAAGGAAAGGCCACGAGGTTGTCACTTTTACAGAGGAAGAAGAGGCTCTTGATTACGCCGCCAAAAACAGAGTCGACCTTGCTATTCTCGACATTAAGCTGAAAAAAATGAGCGGTGTTGAAGTTCTTGAAGAGCTTAAAACATGTTCACCGAAAACCAAGTCTATCATGCTGACTGGCTACCCTACTCTTGAAACGGCCCGTCAGACTCTTGCTATTGGCGCTAAAGGATATTGCGTCAAGCCCATTGACAAGGAAGAACTGGAAGAAAAAGTTTCCGAAGTTCTCAGAGGATAAACTAATGAAAAAATCAGTCTATAGCATGTGCGGAATGTGTACAGTCCGCTGCCCTATCCGGGTTGAAGCTGAAGACAATAAAGTCACCTGGATAGAAGGCAACCAGCATCTGCTCGGCGGCGCGCTCTGCGCCAAGGGATCTGCAGGACCTGCCCTGGTTGCAGACAGTGAAAGGCCACAGCAGCCACTTATTCGTGATGGCGGCCGTGGTGCTGGACGCTGGAAAGAGGTGAGCTGGCATACAGCATATGATTACATCAGCGACAAACTTAAAAAGATAAAAAAAGAACATGGCCCCGAGTCAGTGGTTCTCTCATCCCGGGGCGGGCCTTGGCAGAATATGTACAAAACATTTATTCACGCCTTTGGTTCTCCAAATTATACCAATCATGACAACACCTGCGGCAGAAATACGCACCATGCAAGTCTTTCCCTAAATGGAGTTGGTCGAACCGGTTTTGCATACGATATTAAAAATTCAAAACATCTGGTTCTTTTTGGTCGCAACATGTTTGCCTCCCTGAAAATCCCCGAGAATTTGCAAACCATGGATATGCTGGATAACGGTGGCAGACTGACCTATGTCGATGTGCGCCAGACCATGACAGGCCTAAAGGCCTCTCGATTCTTCCAGGTTCGTCCAGGCACTGACTATGCTCTGGCTTTAGGCATGACCCACGAGATCATTAAGCGCGGCTTGTTTGATAAAAAATTTATTGACCAGTACGTAAGCGGCTTTGATGAACTCTGCTCTTTTATCGAACAATATACGCCGGCTTGGGCGGCCAAAGAGTGTGGGGTCAAAGAAAAGGCCATTCTCAATTTTGTCGATGAAGTTGCCGAGGATATGCCCAATGTTATTTTTCACCCCGGTTGGAACCTTTCCCGTTATAAGGATTCCTTTTATGCCAGTAGGGCTTTGCATATTCTCAACGTATTGATGGGTAATATTGAAATAAAAGGTGGCTTGATTATCCCCAAAGGACCAGGTGATTGCGGCGCAAAAGGCATTCAAGGCCTGGACTGTCCAAAGCCCGATATCAAGAGGGCCGACGGTGTTGGCTGGAAATACAAACATTTTGATAAAGGCCCCGGCTTGGCGCACCTCTTTTTCGACGCCATGGAAAAACATGATCCATATCCAGTTAAAGCCTGGATAGCTATGCGCCATGATCCTTTCACCTCAATGCCCGACCCCCAACAGCAGAAACGCTATTTTGACAACTGTGATCTTCTGGTCTCCATTGACACCCATTACAGTGAATTTGGCTGGTATTCGGACATCATTCTGCCGGAATCCACCTATCTTGAAAGAGATAATCCTATTTGTGTGCAGAAGGGTCCCAAACCCCGTTTGGCGGTAAGAAGAAAGGCTGTTGAACCTGAATTTGACACCAAGCCTGCCTGGGAGATCTTCAAACAACTTGCTGACCGTCTCGATATTGGCGATTATTTCCCATATAAAACCATTGAAGAACTGTATGAATGGCAGCTTAAACCCACTGGCTTCAGCATTGACGATTTCAAGGAAAAAGGCTTTGTCTCACTCACCGACGATCCGGTTATGTTTGATCGGGACAAACTTGATGGACAGTTCAAAACCCCTTCCGGCAAGATTGAAATCATCAGTAAAAAACTTGACGATGCCGGTCTGCCTTCTCTGCTAGCCTATGAATCACCCAACAAGCCTCCCAAGGGCATGTTCAGGCTGGTTTATGGACGCGCAGCAGTCCACTCCCACGGTCACACCATTAACAACCCGCTTCTCCATGAGCTGATGCCAAAAAACAGTTTATGGATCAACAAAAAGGTTGCCGCAAAACTAGGTGTTGAAGAAGATGATGTGGTTGATGTAATCGCTGCAAACGGTGTGACAGAAAGAGTCCGTGCCCATGTAACCGAATTCATTCACCCGGAAGCCGTTTACACTGTTCATGGCTTTGGGCGTCAGATTCCTTTACAGACCAAGGCGTATCACGCTGGTATGAGTGACCAAAAACTTATGGTGGGCAAGCTTGACGACTGGGATAAGGCCGGAGGTGCCATTAATCTTTGCGAGGCCTTTGTGCAAGTTCGGCGCAGTCCAAGAAATCCCAAGAGGAGGGTCGAATTATGAACAACTATATGATTTACCTTAATTCAAAACGCTGCATTGGCTGCCATGGTTGTGAAGTCCACTGCAAAACCAATAAAGGACTTCCTGTAGGACCAATTCTTTGTGAAATAAGCCATGATCCTCTAAAATCTGTAAAAGGTATTCCGAAAACTGAGTTTAACTTTCGTTCTTGTTATCACTGTGACGACCCGTTTTGCGTGCCAATCTGTCCCACCGAAGCGATGATTAAACGTGAAGACGGTATTGTTTATATTGATCAGGATAAATGCATTGGCTGCATGGCTTGCGCCGGAGCCTGCCCTTGGAGTATACCGCAACTAAATCCTGATACAAATAAAGCGGTTAAATGTGATTACTGCATGGATCGAGTCGACAATGGCAAGCGACCAGCCTGTGTAACAAAATGCACGACCCATGCCCTGAAATTTGTTACGCTGAATGAGGTAGGCATCTAGTACCGCGTAAATCATAAACTGACGCATCTCGGAGTCTACGCTTACCTACTTGTTATTTGACGAGCCAACTGCGTTACTTACGACTTCTGTTACATAGCGCTGCTATGCGCCGCCAGTCGTGCCTTGTTGTCCCGACAAATTCCTTCGTAGGTAGCGCAGACTCCGATCTTGCGACACTTTATGGTTTACGAGGTACTAGGCAGCTAGTGAGTCGTTTTGGGGGGTGATTTTAACATCGGCCATCCAACTTGAGAAAGGAACATCGAACGTCCAGGTAAGCGAAGACTCCGACATTCAACATCGAATGAAAAAACAACGACAAATGAACAACCAGCCCCCTGGATCCCACTGTTCATTTAAAATTCGATGTCGGAGTCTTCGCTTACCTGGACGTTCGATGTTCGATGTTCAATCTTTTGCTACTTAGAAGCGTAATGCCAAAATGTTCATCCAGGCATATGGGGCTATTATCGTGTTTGATATTTTCAAAAACATTAGTTATCAGATTATTTCTCCCAAAGCTGCCGCCCAATCCAGATATGAGGCATTTAGAGAACTTTTAGAAAAAGATCGATTGGCCCATGAGGCCATGGCCGAGTTAGAGGAGATCTATTACCAGAAACGAAAAGTCGACTTTGCTTTTGTTGCCAGTCGTTATAAGCTGCTTGCTCAAACAGTTTCAGGGATGATCGACTGTTTAGGGCGCATGGCGCCAAGTACATGCAAAAACCTACAGGCCTATTTCAATAAAGTTGATTTTTATTGCCGTTTTGCCCTTGCTCCTCCCGAAGTTGATACCTCTCCACCTTATATTCTGCCACTTCACGCGGCATATCCAGACGACAAATCAGTTGGCGGCAAAGGATACAATCTTGCTTTATTAATGTTTCAACTGGGTATTCCTGTTCCCCAGGGATTTGTTGTCTCAACCTCAGCGTATCAATACATTCTTGAGGTGAATAATCTTCGCGCTCCCATGGATGCCATTCTCTCCCAAATTGATATTTATTGCGCCGAATCATTGTCAATTCATGCAAAAGAACTTTCACAACTCATTGATGCGGCCCAAATCCCAGCCAGCCTTATCCATGCTTTTGAAAATGCCACCAAAGAACTGCAACATAAATGTGGCAGCTCCATAAAAATTGCTGTTCGCAGTAGTGCTATTGGTGAAGATTCCAAAATTTCTTTTGCGGGGCAATACCAATCTGTTCTCAATGTTACAAAAAAGACTTTTATCGATGCCTACAAAAAGGTGCTAAGGAGCAAGTTTTCTCCGCAAGCACTTTTTTATAGAATACATCACGGCTTTGCCGACCACACAACTCCCATGGCTGTTTTGGTTCTGGAGATGATCGACTCAGATGCCGCCGGCGTTATTCTCACCTCGGATCGTGGCAAAGAAAACAGTGAGGCCATATCAATCCATTACGTTCAGGGCCAAGGAGAACAACTGGTTAGCGGCAATCTCTCTCCAACAACTATTCTCGTTGATAAAGATGAGAAACAGAAAATCAGCAACCGAGGTGTTGCCTCCGGAGAAAAAAGAGCACTTCAGGACTCAATCATCCTGCAGCTTGCCAATTTGGCCATGCAGATAGAATATTTCTATGGAGCACCCCAGGAAATTGAGTGGTGTATCGACCGACAAGGCGTTCTTTACATTCTCCAAAGCAGATATTATCAAGTCCACAAAGCTGCAAATGATAAACAGATTGATACATCCGGCTTTCCGACCTTATTTAAGGGCGGCGAGCGCGCAGCAAGTGGAGCGGCTACTGGTGAGGTGTATATCCTCCAGAACTTAAACCAGCTGGACGATATCCCCGATGGCGCCATTCTTGTGACCCGGACAACGCCGCCTTCACTGGCACGAGTCTGTCACCGGCTTGCCGCAGTAATTGCAGATGAAGGAAGTGTTGCCGATCATTTTGCCTCTGTTGCCCGTGAATTTAATATTCCCACCCTGGTTAAAACCGGTAATTGCACCAAACTCCTTGCCCAGAAGCAGGTGGTTACCGTCTGGGCCGACGGACAGGCTGTATATTCCGGGGCGCTTGAGACCTTAATAAGCCAAATCGGTCAAAATAAAGATGAAAGCACACCTCTTTGGCACCCGGATTTTGGTATTGCCATCTCATTTATTTCTCCGCTGCACCTTACTGATCCAGCCGACCCTGCTTTTATATCCGGCAGTTGCCGATCCCACCATGACATCATTCGTTATGTCCATGAAAATGGTGTTAAAGCCATGTTTGGTCTGGCTGATCGTGTCCCCTTAAGGAAGGGGGGAGCACGGCTTCTCAATAGCTCTATTCCCCTACAGCTATACTTGCTGGACATTGATGGCGGCTTCCACAAGGCTAGCAAAAACAAAACTGTTGAGCTCACTGAGATCAAGTGCAAACCGTTATTAGCCCTCTGGGAAGGCCTTATCCATAAAGGGGTCACCTGGCAAGAAAGATCCCATTTTGACTGGGACCATTATGATCAAGTGATTATGGCTGGTGGAGTTGTCAGCCCAAAATCAATGCTTTTTGCAAGTTACGCGGTCATCTCCTTGGACTATTTGAATCTTAACATGCGATTTGGCTACCATTTTGCTCTGCTTGATACCCTCTTATCTCCTGGAGACAGTGATGAGAGCTACATTTTCCTTAGATTTGCTGGCGGAGGTGGAGGAATGGAAGGCAAGCACTATCGTCTGATCATGATCGAGGAGATCCTCAAACGGCTCCAGTTTACCACAAAGCTAAAAGGCGACATGCTTGAAGCACGGTATACCGGGCACGATAATATGCAAGCTCTGGAACAACTCAACTTAGTGGGACGCCTCTTGGGTGCTACCCGGATCATGGATATGATTCTTGCTGATGAGGCAATGGCCGCCCAAGCTGCTGAAGATTTTATGAACGGTAAGTATAACTTTTCCAAGGAGTAAAGTTCACGTGTCAGACTACAATCTAACCTGGATTACCAAGAGCCTTGCCGTTGGCTCGGCCCCAATGTCATTTGCGGATCTTGACTTCATCAAAGAGCATGGAGTCGATGCCATCGTTAATCTTTGCGGGGAGTATTGCGATCTGCATGAGCTTGAGGAGAAATCAGGTTTTGAGGTCTACTATATTCCCATTCCTGACGAGACTGCTCCAGACATGGCGGAGCTGGAAAAAGGGCTGCAGTGGCTGGATGAAGCAATCTACCTGGGGAAAAAGGTTTTGGTGCATTGCAGGCACGGCATTGGCCGGACCGGCACTTTCGTAACCGGCTATCTGGTCCGCAGAGGCCTGGGTTTAAAAATGGCAGAAAAAAAACTAAAAGGGAGCAGGGCCCAGGCCAGCAACTATTCACAATGGCAGCTTCTTAAAAAATACGGCAAGAAAGAGGGCAAACTCACTATTCGTGAACCATCCCTGGAAAACAGCCACCTGGTTGATCTCGGCAGTTTTTTTTCTGAATACGAGGCCTTGGTCGGGGAAATTGGCAATAGCAGCAGCGCAACAAAAGAACCCCCATCTGGATGCGGTATTGATTCGAGCCAAGGATGCTTTCGCTATTTTGAACTGCAATTGATTGAAGCCGTCTACTTAAGTCATAAAATCAATAAAGTCCTGACTGCAAAGCAACGACAACAGGCAGTTGACCAGGCTGTCGAGACCAATAAGGTGATCAGAAAACTTGTCCGCACCAACCAGATTAACTCAAGAGAAGACCTTGCAAATCTTTATTTAAGCAAGCTCCTTGGATGTCCGTTGAATGTCAATGAACACTGCCTGATTCCAAATTTTCGCCCATTGGGTTGTCAACTTTTCGGGCAAAGCCAAGCCCGGTTCAGTCCTGAAAAAATTAAAGATATGCTCAGCGCCACATCGCGCTCTGTTTTTCTGGCGCTCACCGGGGTGTTTCCTCAAGAAAATTTGTTTCTAGTCTCCTGTGCAGATACGGTGTCCGGGCGTTTTGCGCAAATCTTCTTCCATTACCTTGCCTCGGTTAATATTGACCAGTAAAACTTTGAGCGCCAAACAAAATTGCATCTGTTCAAGATTTTTGCCATGTATTGCTGGAAATATTTATTTTAATTAATCGCCAAAAAATTTTCGCTATTGAACCATTTTATAATACAATAATAGAAATATCGATTTCAAAAACATCAATATTTCTTAAATAAATAGACTTAATTTTTTTCATCAATACATTACACACTCATGGTTCAAAATAAAAACACGGACGAAACAGCCCTTCGACAAATGGTGATGGTTGTCGATGACGAGCCTGATATGCTCTCAATGCTGAAAATGGTGTTAGGTAAGCAGTGTTCTTGTGATGTCTCCCTTGCTCAGTCAGGCAAGGCAGCGCTTGAGCAACTGGCTGTTGTCAAACCTGATGTAGTCATTACAGATATCATGATGCCGGATCTTGACGGCCTGAATTTGTTAAAAAAAATCCTTCGGTTCGATCAAACCATTTCAGTTATTATTATGACCGGTTATGGAACCATTCAGATGGCGACCCAGGCTCTTAAAGACGGGGCCTATGATTTTTTGGAGAAGCCGTTCAATAAAAACCACATTGTCCAAGTTACCCGGCACTGCCTGGAAAGGACCAAATTATTAAAAGTAAACCGGCAACTTCAGGAGCAATTAAAAAGTGGTGATTCTTCCTGCGGATATGTTGGGCAATCTGCACCCCTGAAAAACGCTATTGATCTCATCCATACGGTCGCGGATAAAGATGTTACCGTTCTGGTACGGGGGGAATCAGGGACAGGCAAAGAATTGGCGGCAAGAGCTCTGCATTCACTGAGCAGAAGACGTGACAAAAAAATGATCATTGTCAACTGTCCCGCAGTTCCAGAGCACCTACTGGAAAGTGAACTTTTTGGCTACAGAAAAGGGGCTTTCACTGGGGCAGACCAGGACAAAAAAGGACTTTTTGAAGAGGCTGACAATTCAACCATCCTTCTTGACGAAATTGGCGATATTCCCATCAAGGTGCAGACTAAACTGCTCAGGGTGCTCCAGGAAAAAGAGATCCAGCCGTTGGGGCAGAACGACAGCATCAAGGTTAATGTAAGGGTGGTAGCATCTACCAATCAGGACTTGGAGGCAAAAATAGCCTCCGGAGATTTTAGGGAAGATCTATTTTATCGAATTAATTTGATGACAATTACAATGCCCTCGTTACTGGAAATGAAAGAGGATATTCCACTCTTAGCTCATCACTTTCTTAATCGTTTCAGGGAAAACCATGACCGGCCGGATCTCTCTTTTTCACAGGACGCTCTCAAATATCTCTATCAGCGAGAATGGCCGGGTAATATCAGGGAATTCAAAAATGTCATAGAACGGGCCGTTCTTCTTGCCCGCTGTGACACAATTAATCATAGCCTATTGACCGGTCAGCAGCCTAATAACTGCCATAGCACATGCCCAACTTTCGAAGGCCTTACCGGCTGCACATATAAAGAAGCTAAGGCGGTTATTCTTAAAAATTTCAACGTAGACTACCTTTCAGAATTACTAGCAATACATGATGGAAATGTAACCTTAGCGGCCCAAAATTGCGGTTTGGATCGTCAAGCCTTACAACGAATCATGCGACGCTACAGCATTAAATCATCAGACTTTAAGGAAAAATAACCACCATCCATCGGCATTTACAATCCCCCCCCCCCTCGTCATTCAACAAAATTGCATCAATATCCAAGATGCAGAGTTAAAGCCAGTAATTCGGAATTGTTTTGCCGAAAAGTAAGAATTAAGGGAAGATGGAGACTTGATACGTCAGAGCATATGTATTTGAGATCCTTGTGTTAGTAAGGGGGGATGTTGCTTGCTTTTTTTTATAATAGTGGTATATTAACATAATTATTGTGGTTTTAGTGTCTGAAAATAATGTGAGTCTTGTCGGCTCTTTTAAAAGTACGAACAATACTCTATTTTGGATGCGGAATTTGGGCTGGATGCATTTATCCGGCAATTTTATTAAGTTTGGCCTTATTTTAGGCCTAGTAGAAAGGAGTAGTTAAGATGTCAGAAGGAACAGTAAAGTGGTTTAACGCGTCAAAGGGGTTTGGATTTATTGAGCAAGATAATGGTGGAGATGATATTTTTGTTCATTATTCTGCTATTAAAACAGATGGATATAAATCATTGGATGAAGGTTCTAGAGTCCAGTTTGATATAGTTGACGGAAACAAAGGACCTGCTGCTGATAATGTCATGGCGATCTAATGCATCTCGTTGATATTTGAAGATTTTCTAAAAGCCTCGCATTTTGCGGGGCTTTTTTTTGCCTTTTTTTTTCTGGTCAATCTTGAAAAAAGGTTCATGTGCTCTACTCATTCCATTATTGAAACAAATAAAGTATCTATTCAGCTGCACTTCATCCGGATTCTGCGCTACCTGCGCCCGATAATGATCTCCAGCATACCGATGTATCGAAGTCTCACTTTGTTCGTTTATCTGCTGAAAATCATTTCGAACCCATCTAAAGTGCCCCGCAGGAAATGCCCTTGGGGTGCACATCTGCAGTCTGCGCTTACCTGAATAGTTACCAAATAAAGATGAAAAAACAGAGATTATTGCTCAAAAAGTCTATGTGGAGTATTCTAACAGAAAGGGATTGGCGGTAAGCAACACCGCTATGTCTAATTTCTGTAAAGAGAGGGCTTGAGAATGAAACTGGCATTGGCAGAAACGATGCGAAGGTTAGATGGACGCGCTATACATGATTATGGCATACCCGGGATTGTTCTTATGGAAAATGCCGGCAAGGGCACTGTTGATCTTATTTGCCGGGAATTTGGCAATATGTGCGGCAGGACTGTCTCTATTTTTGTGGGACCTGGAAATAACGGGGGGGATGGTTTTGTCATAGGCAGGCATCTTCACCAGATTGGTGCGGTGGTGCATGTGTTTTTACTCGTTTCACCTGAAAAAATTTCAGGTGATGCAGCTACAAATCTTAATATTGTTTCCAAACTTCCCATTTCTATTTTTCCAATTCTTGACGACAGGGACCTGCGCAAGGTTCGCGTCATGATTGCCCATTCTACCGTTCTAGTTGATGCTCTTTTTGGAACAGGAATTACAAGGGGTATTTCTGGTCATTTTGCAAGCGCTGTTGACTTGATGAATGAAAGTGGGCGGCCCATTGTGGCAGTTGATATCCCCTCCGGCTTAAACGGTGACACTGGTCAGCCTCTTGGGAGGTGTGTGCGGGCTCAGCTTACAGCAACTTATGGGCTAGCGCAACCAGGGCATGTTGTGTTCCCCGGAGCTGAGTTAACTGGTGATTTGCATATTATTGATATTGGCATTCCTGCACAAGCAGTGGAAAAGGAGTCGATTTCAACAGAGCTGCTACAGAGAGAGCTTGTTAGCGAAATGATGCAGGTGCGGGAAGCAAACAGCCATAAAGGTAGTTTCGGCCATGTTCTTATTCTTGCGGGGGCGCAGGGGAAAACCGGGGCCGCGATTCTTGCCGGTCAGGGGGCTTTGCGAAGCGGCAGCGGCTTGGTGAGTATCTGTGTTCCCGGTCAGTTAAATCAAATTTTTGAGACCAACATTCTTGAAGCGATGACCGTACCCATGGGGACTAGCTGTTTTTTTTCCCATGAAGATTATGAGGCATTTATCAATGCAGCTACAGGGAAAAATGCCATACTTGTCGGCCCTGGCATTGGCACGAACGATGCTACTGCTGAACTTATAAAACGGGTGTATCAGGAAATAGATCTGCCCATGGTTGTTGATGCCGATGCATTAAATATTTTAGCCCAGGATTGTATTGAAATTGGCAAAACTCCAGCTGTCAGGATATTGACGCCACATCCAGGGGAAATGGCCCGACTGATGAATTGTTCTGTGCCGGAAATCCAGGCTGATCGTCTTAAAGCGGCATCGACTTTTGCTGTTGAAAATGGTGTTATTGTTGTACTGAAAGGGGCCGCAACTGTTGTGGCGGCGCCAAGTGGTGAGGTTGCCATTAACCCGACTGGCAATTCGGCCATGGCTGCGGGGGGGATGGGTGACGTGCTGTCTGGAATTATTGTAAGCTTACTTGGGCAGGGGATTTCACCCCGGCAAGCGGCGTGCCTTGGAGTTTATGCCCATGGGCTAGCAGCTGATCGCTTAGCCATTAACAATAAAGTCCGTTTTGGAATACTGGCTTCAGAGGTGGCAGATGAGTTGCCGTTGGCTTTTCAAGAGATTATATCAAGTAAGATGCTTTAAGGGTAAGGGGGCAATTTCTGAAGGTGGCCCACAAACTGAATTGACTAAAACAGGGAGAAAATATGCTAATAGCAAAAGATATAATGACGCAAGAGATTGTTTCCGTTCCATCAGACTTGTCGGTTGAAAAACTGGCGGCTCTTTTTTTGGATAAGAAAATTAGTGGGGCACCCGTTGTAGATGACGGGCATTTGATTGGTGTCGTAACCGAAAGTGACCTGATTGATCAGACCAAGAATGTTCACATCCCGACAGTTGTCTCCATTCTTGATTCATTTTTGTTTTTGGAAAGCCCTAATAAGATGGATGAAGAGATTAAAAAGATGGCCGGCCGCAGAGTTGGAGACATTTGTACGAAAAAGCCAATTGTCGTTCAGGCGGAGGCTCCGTTAGGTGATGTTGCGACCATAATGGCTGAAAAGAAACTACATACACTTCCTGTCATGGAAGGGGAACGGTTGGTTGGGATAATTGGCAAGACCGATATTATCCGGACGCTTATTCCGGGAGACTCCTAGGAAGTTACTTCCTTTCTGGGTAAATATTCGGCTTGAGCTAAAAAAGTTCCATGAACCGGAAAACCTGTAAATGTTTGGCATGGCTTCATATCGGAGTCTACGCTTACCTCGTGCAATCAGGCTGGCGTAGCATAGTTGGCTATGTGAGACAGCCTGATTGTGTGAAGATGGAGTCATGCCGAATATTTACCTTTCTAGCTCTACTTTGATAAGGCCTCGTACCGAGTTGACCATGTAGATGTGGTCGGCTTCTTCCATATCTTTTTGGGTAAGGGCCTTTTCCTGAATATATTGGGGATACGTCTTGAGAAGATGGGCTCTAAATGTTCCTGGCAGCAACCCAGATGAAACAGGGGGTGTTAAATAATGCTCACCTGTTTGGATTACAATATTGCTTATTGACCCTTCGGTCATTTCTCCCTTTTCGTTCCTGAAAAACACTTCGGTAAAACCATTCGCTCTGGCGTGATGTAGCTCTCGATCATAATCTTTCCGTCTAGTAGTCTTATGAAACAGGTGCAGTGATGCGGAGTCTGTTAGGGTCTTAGCTATGGTTACCTTTGGGTTCCCATAGGTTCTTGGCTGAAAAGGGAGGCTGGTATCTTTGGGTATTTCACACGAGGTGGCGGTGACAGAAAACTGACCATCGCGGTGGAGCAGCACCCGGACCCTTTGGGCCGTTTGCCCTTCTTTTTTGGCATTGTCTGGGGCAATAATGTCTTGCGGAGTCCGCCAAAAGGATGCCTGCCTGTCCAATTCTTCAAGAATCAATTGGCCGTTTATGGGGAAATCAAAATAGGCGGCTGATTGGGTAAGTCTATGTATATGGGGGTCAAGGAGAAAAAAGCCTTTTTCAGGGGCCCATAAAATAGTTTCTATGATCTGGAATTCTGGGATCTGATTTGTTAGAAAACGTCCCTTTAGAAGGCATTCCTGCCACTCATCTTCAGGATCTGAATCGTGGACAATTCCAGAGCCGATACCCATTTCACCCCTATTCTTGTTTAAAACAATTGTGCGGATCGGCACATTGAACACCATATCACGTTGGGGGGATATAAAGCCGATTGCGCCGGTGTAGACGCCTCGTGGGGCAAGCTCCAACTCCTTAATGATCTCCATGGTCCTTATTTTTGGGGCACCGGTTACCGAGCCGCAGGGGAAAATGGCTTTAAACAGGTCCATGAGGCCAATATTTGGAAGTAGGTTCCCTTGAATTGCGGAGGTCATTTGATGCAGGGTCTGATATGTCTCTATGTCGAAGAGGGAGGTCACCTCAACCTGGCCCATCTGGCAAATTCTGCCAAGATCATTTCTGAGCAGGTCGACGATCATCACATTTTCGCTGCGGTTTTTGATGTCTTTTTGGAGGCGGCTTGCCTGGATTTCGTCATCTGACAGTGTTTTCCCTCTTGCACTTGTGCCTTTCATGGGGCGGACGGTGCAATTGTTGCCAGTTTTTCTGAAGAAAAGTTCAGGTGAAAAACTTTGGATGATTTGATCACCCAATTTCAGGTAGGCACCATAGGAAACGTTTTGGTTGTTTCGAAGGTTTTTGAAGAGGGCCAAGGGGTCTCCTTTAAAGTCAAAAAGCAACTTTAAGGTGTAATTGACCTGATAGGTATCTCCTGCCTCAATGTAGGCTTTTATACGACGGACATTTTTTAAATAGTCTTCGTGTTCCTGATTTAGGCGAAGGTTTTCTATTGTCTGTCTTGAGGGATCTTCCACTTTGGCATCTATATTCGCCTTGTTCCCATTTTGGCTGAAAATGTCGCTGTTAAATTGTCCGCTTTGATGCTCAAAGATTGTAGGGGCGGGAAACACACCGAAATCAGCTAGAATTTGTTCACCGTTTATCTCTTGCAGAGAATAGAGAGCCGGTTCAAGCAGATAGCCAAGTTCGTATGCCATCCACCCTGAAAGATAAAATCCTTTTTCAAGATAATTCTCTGCCTGGCGGAAGAACTCCTCTTTATTATCCCCTTTTTTTAGGAGAAGACGGTCTTTCATGCCTGAAAAAACATAAGAGCGTGAGTTGGACGAATCTATCCTGTTGGTATCCAGAAAGACGAAATTGTCCTGGTTCTCCAGAAAGGAGAGGATTAGGTTAAGACTTTTTTCGGTTGTCAGGGGATCAGTTTTGTTCATGGCTGTAGGGTGTCCGGTTCAAACAAATCACATTCCTTTACAAAGATTGCAGGGAAATGCAATTAAAATCTCAAAGTGATGGGACTGAAAAAATATTAAGAATGTATGAGGTATGCAGCAATAAAAAAGGGGTACTTGTTTTTTCTCTACTCATTTTAATAGTTTATTGCCATATAGCATTGAATATCGTATAAAAAAAGGGTAAATAAGATGCGTTAAATAGTTATTAAATACGAGAGGAGGATACTATATGCTGATTAAGGATTGGATGGCCAAAGAGGTTCTGACCGTTGATGAAAATACGTCCCTTATGCGCGCCACCAGGGTCATGAAGGAAAATAATATTCGTAAACTGCCGGTGGTCTCCCATGGTAAGCTTATCGGCATTATCACTGATAGGGATGTAAAAGATGCATCACCATCTAAGACCACATCACTTGATATTCACGAGCTTTACTATCTTCTTTCTGAAATGAAGGTCAATGACGTGATGAGCACTAATCCAATCACCATGAATAAGACGGATTCTCTTGAAAAAGCCGCTATGGTGATGCTGGAAAACAAGATTTCCGGGATTCCGGTTATCGATGCATCAGGACATCTTTGTGGGCTTCTCAGTGAAACGGACGTCATGAAGGGCTTTATCCATGCCACGGGTATAAAGGATGGTGCTATTCAATACGTTTTTGAACTTCCTGATTCGCCCGGATCTGTAACCGATGTGGTGAAGACCATTAGGGAAAATGAGGCCAGGATCATCAGTATTCTTACCTCCTATGACGATGCTGCTGCTGGTAGTAAGCAAGTGGCGATAAGGGTCATGCTTGATAATGAGACACAGGCTGAGGATTTGTCTGTGGAGTTGCATAAACATTACACGGTGGTTCTTGAGGCTAAGGACGAACTAAATAACCTTCCTATGAAAGAATAAGGTAATTGTTAAGGAGCACCCCATTTCGGAGTCGTAGACTCCGAAATGACTGAATATGGGGCAATCCTAAAAAGTTACACTACGGAGTTAAGGGTAGCTTGCTGCCATGCCAGAACAGTTCAAGTTAAATTGTAGTTATTGTTTTCAGTCTGCGTAAATTCTTTCTTCACTGTGTGCTCAGGTTTGTGCCGTGGGCGATGAGGATTTATCTGCGCATCCTATCCTTCCAGGAGCGCAGGTTGTCTTTACGGAAGGCCTCCCATAAAGCATTATCTGTGTCTATATACTCGAAATCACCAGTTTCTCGATTAATTGGGATAAATGTTATGCCGGCGGGGGCCTTAAACTCCTCAGCCGGTATTTTTTTGTCCACCTCCCGCATAAACGACAGCCACATTGGCGCTGCTGTCCTGCCGCCGGTCTCATGCCTTCCAAGACTTTTGTGTTTGTCGTTCCCCATCCATACACCGGTGGTTATTTGTGATGTGTAGCCGACAAACCAGGCATCCATATTCTGATCGGTTGTTCCGGTTTTTCCCGCCGCAGCTTTTAGGCCCTTCGCTTTTTTACCGGTTCCCTCATTGATAACATCCTGGAGTAGGTATGTTACTTGGTATGCCACCCGTTCATCTAGAACGACCTTTGGGGCATTTCTATACTGTTCAAGAGTCTTTCCGTTGCGATCAACAATCTTATCGATAAATGCTGGAGGGCGGAATTCCCCTCCACTGGCAAAAACTGAATACGCCGATGTTAGTTCTAGGAGAGAGAGCTCCGAGGAACCAAGGGCCAGGGCCAGATTATTTGTCAGAGGGGACCTGATCCCCATGTTAGCGGCCATTTTGATGGCTTTACGAGTACCAACTTCCTGGAGCAGTTTTATGGTAACAATATTTCTAGAATAGACCAGGCCATTTCTTAAAGTAGTGGGGCCATAAAACTTACCGCTGAAATTTTTGGGAGTCCATAGTTTATCTCTTGAGGACCCTTTAAACTGGGTCTCTTCATCGTTGATCATTTCATTTGGGGTGAAGCCGAGCTCAAGGGCTGCGGCATATATGATAGGCTTGAACGCAGATCCTGGCTGTCGTTTTGCCTGGGTGGCCCGGTTGAACTGGCTTGTCTTGAAGTCTTTTCCCCCAACCAGAGCCAGTACTTTGCCGCTTTTGTTATCAATTGCAACCAAGGCTGCTTGAGGACTTGAGGATAGGGGCTTACCCTGTCGGTTTGACCACTCTTGTAAACCTGTTTGGATGGCATTGTCAGCAGCATTTTGCATAAAAGTATCAAGGGACGTGTAGACCATTAAACCACTGGTAGACAAGTTGGTTTTGCCGTATTTATGACGGAGATAGTTTTTTACCTGCTGAATGAAATATGGTCCTAATTCCTGTTTTAAAAATGTTTGCTTTAAAGATATTTCGTAGGCGTAGGCACTTCTGGCCGTTTCTGCGCTGATATAGCCGTCCTCTGCCATTCTGTTGAGGACGTATACTTGTCTTTTTTTGGCGAGTTGCATGTTTTTTCGCGGGGAATAACGGCTCGGTGCTTGGGGGAGACCGGCAAGCAGGGTAATTTCTGCAAGATTCAAGTTGCTAACTGGTTTGCCAAAATAGTTTCGCGCCGCAGCTCCCACACCGTAAGAGCCTTCTCCCAGATAGATCTGGTTCAAGTATATGTGCAAGGTGTCATTTTTGGAAAGGACCTTGTCGATACGGTAGGCAAGAATCGCTTCTTTGATTTTACGAAGGTATGTTTTCTCAGGAGTAAGAAGAAGAGATTTAGCAACCTGCTGGGTTATGGTGCTGCCGCCTTGGCCTCTGCCCCCAACCTTTAAATTATGAATCAGTGCCCGTAATATGGACCAGGCGTCAACTCCTGCGTGTTGGAAAAAGCGGGCGTCTTCGGCAGCGACAAATGCCTGAGGGAGCAGTTTAGGCATTTGGTTTAAATTGACCAGGTTTCTGTCTTCCTTGTAAATTTTATCTATTACTTCATTTCGGTTGTTAAAAATAAAGGTAGTTACAGGTGGTTTATAAGAAGAAATGGATGAAAGGTCAGGAATGTCTAAAGATATGAAAGCATATAAGGTGACTGCGATAAAAATGGTTAGGCCGAAATTGATGATTAAAAGGGAAAAAATAATGTGGATATGATTCCACTTCCTGGGCCTGGGCCGTTGGATTGGTTGTTTTGGTTTTGTACTTTTTTTTTGTTGGGAGGCCGAAACCATTTTTCTTAAGAATAGAAAAGGGTGTGTCTTAACTGAAGGATGGGGCGAATAAGAAAATACATTTTTAAAAAAGGTAAAGGGTTCCAGGGGAAAGGTCGAGGTTTAACTACTGTTTGCACCCTTCTTGAGGGGCTGTAATAGTATAAAGGAAAAAAAGGCTGCTCCAATGGAGCAGCCTTTTGGAAACGCTGGGACATATGTGTTTACTTCTTATTTTTTTGCTTTTGGATGGCAAGCTGAACAGCTCGTTGGGGCATTTTTGTTACCATTTTTTTTCGCTGCTTTATGACAAGTTTTGCAGTTAGCATGTGCTGCCCCTTCAAAGGAGTTCAACTTTTTTTTGCTTGGGGTGGGCATAGCTTCTTTGTTGTGGCAACTATCACACTTTCCAGCTTCTCCCGCAATAAAAGGTCCCATGGTACCGTCGGCATTTTTGGAGTGATGGCAGTCAGCGCATGTGCTTCCTTCCATTTCTTGATGGCCTTTGTGGTTAAATGTAACCGGTGTTTTCTTGGTTGTGGCACTTTTCAAGACCATTGTTTCCGGGCCGTTATCTGCAAAGCTTACTCCGGCGGAAATAGTGAAAGCCAAGGCACAGGCGGCGGCAAGTAAGATAGTTTTCTTCAACATCTTGTTTCTCTCCTTTTAAAGGTTAAATTATGTATCATTTCATTTTTAAGTTAACATTTAATATTCTTTTCAAAAAACTTTGTCAAGACTTTGCTAACAGACTTTTATTTATGCTTTGGTTTGTAATTTTGTAACTATTCGCCGTGAAATGCATAACACTGGATAAACTCCAAAATCTAGCTGTTTAGGTGTTCCTCTGGTCTGGCCGGGTCCCGGATAGTGCGCAGCCGAATAATTACTGTAATTTTTTGTGACAGGTGTGGCAAAGTTTAACGCCTTTAGTTCTCCGTAATAAGGCCTCGTTGTTATACTCTGAGTCCCAAAACTCGGCATGATATGAATGGCAGGTTATGCATGTGAGTCGTCCTTGTTTGTCGAGGGGCATGTCGAGAGGGATGTTTATTGAAGGGACGACATCTAAAGGGTGGAAAAAGCTCTTTCCTGAATGCTGGTCATGGCAAGGGAACTCTTGGTGACATTTTCGGCAGATATCGCCGACTTTTTCCGTGTAGGAAATTTTGTCCCGGTTAAACGGCAGAGTGAAATGGCAATCCAGGCATTTTGTGTTTTCCGTGTCGTCATGAATGGCAAAAACTGAACCTGGCCAGAAAATAAATGAGATGAAAATAAGGTTTAGTAAAGTTTTCATATCTTAAATGATCCCAATGATTTTTCTAATTCCAAGACTGACTTTTTGATTTCGCCCATTTGTTGCTCAGAAAAAGCCTCTTCAGAAGATAAGCTTGTGGTAGCGATTAATTGATCGCTGGCGTTTTTTATTGCCAGAAATCTTTCGTTCAGCGAGAGCACCATTGTATTTAGTTCGTTGGCGAACTCCTTGAACTCATCTTTGTCCCGGAGGGAGACCGCAAGGCTTAAATCCCCTGCGGCTACCTTAGTAATGTCATTAGTCATCTTTCTCAGGGGGCCATTGATCCGTACATAAAGCCCTCTTGCGGTGATAGTTAAAACGAGCAAAATGAAAAAAGTGATAAAAAGATTGGTGTAGAGCATCTCGCTCCAGAGAAGCCCCCCGCCTGAGATATTTGGTAAACGCATGGAGTACAGTACGGAGTCAATTTTTTTAGCTGCAAGAAGATTGAAAGCAGTAACTGCGGCAATACCACCTATGATGGAGATAAGCATAAATCTTAGGATGAAGGTAGTTTGTGCGCTGCTCTTGAGATAGTAGCTCTTGCGTTTGTAGTTTTTTTGCATATATTTTTCACCAAAATGCCAACATGAAAAGAGGGGATTGGTTGTATTGGTTTGTTTGAATGCTATAGTTTCAGGCCGTTAAGTATTGCCGCCAGGGATTGGGTTTTTTCTTTAATGGCCTTATCGTGACTTTTATTGCCTGAATTTGTTGTAATACTCTTAAGCTCAGCGGTATTTTTGCGCAAATTTACAAGGATTTTTTTATGGGAAGCAACCATGTCGTTGATGGATTCTGCCATTGGCTTAATCGCATCTTTGGAACGTAAGGCGGCTGGAGTTGTCAGGTCTCCTTGCTGTATAAGGCGAAGTATTCGGGTAAGACCGATCATGGGGCCAACAACCCTGTGGGAATATATGAGGGTAATGAAAATAACTCCAGCCACAACTAGACACATGGTAACAAAATAGATCAGGATAGATTTATATAGGACTTCCTGTTTCAGCTGGGCGAGTCGGGTAAAAGTTTCCTGGTAGGAGGGGCCGAGAGGTTGGTTGGTGCAAAAAAATAAAATGATACTTGTCAAGATTAATCCTGCAGTAAAAAATAAGCCGCACTTAATGATTAAGCCACTCAAATATGATTTTGCAATAACTTCTGTTTCAGCCGGGTTTTCCATCAACTTTCTCCTGGAAAAGGTGAAAATATTTGTAACTATTCAGCTGCACTCCATCTTCGCCCATTTCGGAGTCTCGCATACTCGCTTACCTGGTCTTCTCGAATAGCACAAGTATGCTTCGAAGCCCTAGGTAAGCGAGGAACGAGACTCCGAATGAAAGAGGTAAGCGTAGACTCCGATATGAAGCACATCCGGAGTCTGCGCTTACCTGAACAGTTACAGTCTGGAGTTAAGGGTAATTTCCAGCCTACGCTGAATAATTACAAATATTTTACACATCTTTCCTTGTAACTTTCTGGTTTGCAGGATTTAAAACATAATAAAATTAACATATAAAAATGATTTTACAACTCATTCCATTTACCAAATCATAAGTAGAAGCTTAAACAAGGTTGTACAATTTTAGCCTGAAAGGGTATAGTGTTCGACCATGATTAAACGCTGCAAAACAAGACAAATTCAGGTTGGGAATGTTTTAATTGGAGGAGATGCCCCCATTGTAGTTCAGTCGATGACCAACACCGACACAAGGGACGTTAATGCCACAGTTGAACAGATTCACAAGCTGGAAGATGCCGGATGCGAAATTATTCGGGTGGCGGTGTTGGATGATGAGGCTGCAAAGGCTATTCGACAAATCCGGCAACAGATATCCCTCCCCCTTATTGCAGATATCCATTTCGATTATCGACTCGCTGTGCTCAGTATGGAAAATGGGGCCCAAGGCATAAGGATCAATCCCGGCAATATTGGTAATCGAGACAGGCTGATCAAGGTTGTTGAGGCCGCAAAAGAGTATGGGGTCTCAATCCGGGTGGGGGTGAACTCAGGATCTGTTGAGAAGGATATCTTGGCAAAACATGGGCATCCCACTCCTACAGCACTTGTTGAGAGTGCCTTGCGGAACGTATCCTTGTTGGAAGACTTAGGGTTTTATGAGATGAAAATATCCATAAAATCATCGGATGCCGTTAATACAATTGAGGCTTATCGTGAACTTTCCCGCAAGTGCGATTATCCCCTTCACCTGGGGGTGACAGAGGCTGGTGGCTTGATTGCCGGAACGGTCAAGTCAAGCGTTGCACTTGGAATTTTATTGTCTGAAGGAATAGGAGATACCTTTCGGATATCGCTGACCCGCGACCCTGTGGATGAAATCCGGGTGGCCTATGAGCTTCTCCGCTCGCTCCATATTCGAGAGAGAGGTCCGGAATTGATATCCTGCCCTACCTGCGGCCGCTGCCAGATTAATCTTTTTGGCTTAGCTGAGAAGGTTGAGAAGTACATCCAGAATATGAAGACCAATATAAAGGTTGCTGTCATGGGCTGTGTTGTGAATGGCCCAGGGGAAGCAAAGGAGGCCGATATCGGCCTTGCTGGAGGCAACGGAGTGGGGATTATATTTAAAAAGGGGAAGCTCTTTAAAAAGGTGCCGGAGAGTGAGCTTTTTGACGTGTTTGTCAGGGAGTTGGCGGAATTCGAAGAAAAAGATGGGAAGTAACGTAAATATTCGGCAACACTCCAGCTGTGCCCGATCAGGCTGACTCACGTAGAACTACTACGCTTCGCCAACCTGATCGAACATATCTGAAGCAGACGGAGTCTTCGCTTACCTGTCAAATGTTTACATTTTCTTGGTTATTGTTGCTTTCCAGGGTTAGTCGAATATTTACGAAGTAAAAGGGATAAACTAATTACAATATTGGTTGACGGCTAACTGTCAGTCAACCGTTAATAAAAAAACAAAGGTTTTTTATGCGTTTTTCACAACTATTAATACCAACATTAAAAGAAACACCGGCAGAGGCTGAAGTTATCAGTCATCAACTTCTCCTGCGTGCCGGATATATTAGAAAGTTGACCAGCGGGATATACTCCTACCTGCCTATGGGGCTTATGACGCTTCGGAAGATTGAAAAGATAGTGAGGGAAGAGATGAATAGGGCAGGTGCCCAGGAAGTATTGCTGCCCATGGTGCAGCCCGCTGATCTATGGAAGGAATCTGGCCGCTTAGTGAAATATGGTCCGGAACTCCTTCGCTTTAAAGATCGGCACGATCGAGAATCCTGCCTGGGGCCTACCCATGAAGAGGTTATTACCGATCTTGTTCGTAACAATGTTCATTCTTACCGCAGTCTGCCTTTGAACTTGTATCAGATCCAGACTAAATTTCGGGATGAGATTCGACCTCGATTTGGTCTGATGCGTGGACGTGAGTTCATCATGAAGGATGCGTACAGCTTTGATGCCACAGAGCATGGAGCAGATGAGACCTATCAGAAGATGAAGGACGCCTATTCGCGCATTTTTGATCGCTGTGGTCTCTCATTTCGGGCTGTTGATGCTGATACCGGCACGATTGGTGGCAGTTTCTCCCATGAATTTATGGTGCTTGCAGATACTGGTGAAGATACCATTGTTATATGTAAAGAGTGTGATTACGCTGCAAATATGGAGAAGGCCGTCTGTGTCTCTTCAGAGCCGGATAGCTCCAATGAACTTCCTTTGGCTAAGGTGGAGACACCTGGAAAAAGAAAGGTTGCGGCAGTTACCGAATTCTTAAAGATATCAGCCGATAAATTAGTCAAAACCATGGTCTATCTAGCAGACGGGAAAGCGGTTGCCGTACTTTTACGTGGTGATCATGAGGTTCAGCCAGTTAAACTGCAAAATTTTCTGGGGGTCAATGAAGTGGAACTTGCCTCGGATCAGCAAGTTTTCGATGCGACTGGTGTGCCGAGTGGTTATCTTGGTCCTGTGGGGATGAAAATTCCAGTAGTTGCGGATCTGGAAGTAACCAAAATGAAAAATTTTGCCATTGGTGCCAATGAGAAGAATTATCACTACATTGATGCAAATTTTGACCGTGATTTCCAGGTGGAAAAGATTGCAGATTTAAGAATGGTTACCTCCTCAGACCAATGTCCAAAATGTGGTGGCAACCTAGATTTGACTAGGGGGATAGAGGTGGGCCATATCTTTAAACTTGGCACTGCGTACAGTGAAGCGCTAAATGCCACATTTCTGGATAAGGATGGTCAGGAAAAAGTTTTTATTATGGGCTGTTATGGTATTGGGGTAAGCCGGGTTGCTGCGGCGGCCATAGAACAGAACCATGACAAGGATGGAATAATATTCCCCATGCCGATAGCTCCGATGCAAGTCATTGTCTTAAATCTTGGGGTTAATGATGAAAAAATCACCCAGGCCTCTGAATCACTCTATTCTGAGTTAGAAAAGCAGGGGGTGGAAGTTCTTCTCGATGATAGAGACGAACGCCCCGGAAGCAAGTTTAAAGATGCCGATCTAATTGGCATCCCCTTACGGCTTACGGTCGGCAAAAAATATGTAAAAGAGGGTGTTGTTGAAATACGCCAGAGAGCCAGCGGCAATGTTACGGAAGTCCAGCTTAACAAAGTAGCTGCTACCGTAGCTGATATGATAGGCAATACGTAACTATTCAGCTGCACCCCATCTGCGCGCGCCCAACGGAAGTACCCTTGGGGTGCGAACAGGACTTCCAGCATACCGATGTATCGAAGTCTCACTCGGTTCGCTTATCTGCTGAAAGGCCTGTTCACACACACCTGGGGCACATCTAAACAGTTATAATTCGGTGGTTATGCCCTTTTTGGGGCCCTACCTGAATAGTTACGGCAATACAAAATAAATTTACTTTTTGTGAGAGCAAAGATGATGCTTTCGCAAAAAGTCATGGGATGACTTTATAAACCCAAGCCCCTAGTAAACATGGCCACTTTTGATGAAATAATAACTCTTGCTCAAGAGTATATGCATAAGGATAACCTGATTCTTATTGATAAGGCGTATACCTTTGCTTTGGAGAAATATAAGGACATTCCCGATCGTCTTTCAGGGGAACCCTATATCACCCATCCTTTGACGGTGTCCAAAATGATTGCCAGCATGAAGCTGGATGTGCATACCCTCATTGCAGGACTCCTGCACCGGACATTACGAGGTGACCAGCCTCTTTCGACCGTTGCCGAGATCAGCAAGCTGTTTGGCAAGGATGTTGCCATGATCATCAGTGGTGCCACCAAAATTAACGAGGTCCAGTTCAAGAGTCGTCTCGACTATAAAGCCGAAAACGCCAAAAAGATGCTTCTGGCCATGTCAAAAGATATTAGGGTCTTGCTTTTAAAATTTGCCGACCATCTGCACGACATGAAAACGGTCAATTGTCTGGAGGCAGAACGGCAGAGGGAGATGGCTCAGGATACCATGGATTTATACGCTCCTTTAGCCAGCCGCTTGGGAATAGACTGGATAAAAAGGGAGTTTGAGGATCTCGGTTTTCAATATCTACACCCCAGAGAGTATGCGAACCTTTCAGGTAAAATTGAAACGAGTTTGCAGGAGCGGGAAGAATTTGTCAAACAGATAAAATCTGTTCTCATTAAAGAGCTTGAAAAAAATGATATCAAGGACGCGATAATTCTCGGAAGGCCGAAGCATCTTTACAGTATCTACAGAAAGCTTGTTGCCCAAAACATCCCTGTGGAAAAAGTTTATGATAAAGTAGCTTTTAGGGTCATTTTGCATAGCGTTAGTGAGTGTTATGAGGTAATGGGCATCGTTCATTCCCTGTGGAAACCCATCGCCAGCAGATTCAAAGATTTTATTGGTACGCCCAAGGCCAATATGTATCAATCCCTGCACACCTCAGTTATCGGGCCGCACGGAGACTTTATGGAGATCCAGATCCGTACCGAGGAGATGGACCAAATTGCCAATGATGGGATCGCCGCCCATTGGGCTTATAAAGAGGGATCAAAAAGTATTTCCCAAAAAGATGCCAGCCTCTTTCACTGGCTGAAACAACTGGTCAAAGGGCTGCAGGAGGTTGAAGATTCTAAAGAATTTTTGGAGACGGTCAAGGACGAACTTGATCACTCAGAGGTGTACGTCCTCACGCCTGCCGGCGATGTAAAAGAGCTGCCCATTGGCAGTTCTCCCCTTGATTTTGCTTATGCTATTCACACCGAGGTTGGCAATCACTGCATCGGTGCCAAAATCGAAGGGAAAATTGTTCCACTGAAATACCAAATAAAGAGCGGCGATGTTATTGAAATTCTAACCTCTAAAAATCAGACACCCAACGGCAGGTGGATGTCGCTTGTCAAGACCAGCCGGGCCAAGAACAGAATCAGGCATTGGCTGAAGCAGGAAGAACAGGAGGAATTCCTCGAGAAGGGACGAGAAATATGTGAGCGGGAACTGCGTAAAAACAATCTGAACCTGAAAAAGATTATTAAAACAGGACACTTTAAGACTCTCCTGAAGGCGCTCTCCTGTAACTCCCTTGATGACCTCATGCGCCATGTGGGGAGTGGAACTTTGCCGATTGCCACCATTATAGATGAGCTGGAGCCCCCTGAGGTCAAAGAAGAAAAACTGAAACAGGCAGAGCTGGACCGTCAGAAAAAGCTCGAAAAAACCAAAAAGACAATTAAAAAACGCAATGCTACAAGTCCTTTTAAGGTGGCAGGCATTGATGATATGTTGGTGAAGGTAAGTAATTGTTGTATGCCTATGCCCGGAGATGATGTCGTTGGGTTTATCACCGCTGGACGCGGGGTGACTGTTCATAAGTCAAGTTGCAAAAATCTGCTTGCAACCGATCCGCACCGGCACGTGGATGTTGAATGGAATGATTGGGCTTCTGGAGGGCAGACCACCCATAAATCAAAGATTCAGGTCATTGTGCACGACAGGAAGGGTATGCTGGTTTCTGTTTGTAATGTGATCAACGGGGATGATGCTGATATTCTTGACGTAGAGGCTCACACTTATCAGGCAAATAGCCAGGCTAAGATTGACCTGACCTTGGCGGTTAGGGATCGGGAGCATTTATCGACGATTTTAAATCAGATTCGGCAGATGGATGGAATCTTGGAGGCGAGAAGAGTCTAGCGGTGGGGATGGTTTCAGGGGTGAGGAGTAAGGAGTTAATTGACTACCCCTTACTCTCTACACCAGGCATAAATTAACTTGCCTTAGCTGCAACAGGTTTAACAATTGCGCCGGAACGTATGCAGCGGGTGCAAACTTTCATAGCCTTATTGCCGTGCTCGGTTGCGACTCTTATTTTTTGCAGATTTGGCAGCCAGCGTCTGCGGGTTTTATTGTGGGCATGACTTACATTATTTCCAGTGGCAGGCTTCTTGCCGCATATCTCACACATTTTAGACATGGTAAACTCCTTTAAGTGAATCAATTTGAGAATTGGTCTTTATACTTTTTCTTAAAATAATTTGCAAGTGCTTTTAGTATGAATTTTCGCACCAAGCTGTTGTAAAAGTGAAGGGTGTAGAAAATAAAAATATCTCCGCAAGTTTAAATTAATCTTGAGCTGAGATAGTCTTTGCATATCTGTAAGGAGATTTATGTTTAATATCGATACCTTTTTAGTACCTTAGAAATTATTTTCGTGTCACAAATGGTAAGTAATTAAAAAAGTGAACTAATTTAAAAGTGTTGCATCTATTGTTAAGGTACTTATCCAGTTTGTCTGGGCTAGGTATAGCTCGTAGTTTTTTTAATATCTTTTCTGATCAAGTTAGCTCACCAAGATGTCAAGTAAATAAGGGCATACAACAAGGATAGACAGTATGAAAGGAATAGTTCTCGCGGGAGGATCAGGAACCCGTCTGTATCCACTCACCAAATCGGTCAGTAAACAACTAATGCCTGTGTATGATAAGCCGATGATTTATTATCCCTTGGCAATTCTCATGCTCTCCGGTATTCGTGAGATTCTTCTTATAACCACCCCAGAAGACCAGCTGCAATTTCAAAGGATGCTGGGGGATGGCTCTCAGTGGGGGCTCTCTTTGCGGTATGAAATTCAGCCGAACCCTGATGGATTGGCCCAGGCCTTTATCATTGCTGAAGAGTTTATCGGCGGAGATACGGTCTGTCTTATTCTAGGTGATAATATTTTTTATGGACATGGGTTCTCCGATTTATTGCAAAAAAATGCCAAATTACAAAAAGGGGCTACTGTTTTCGGATATTATGTCAGGGATCCAAAACGTTACGGTGTTGTCAGTTTCGATGAAACTGGCAGGGCCACATCGATTGAAGAAAAGCCGGATAAACCTAAATCAAATTACGCGGTGACCGGGTTGTATTTCTACGATAATGATGTTGTCTCAATTGCCAAGCAGATAAAGCCGTCTTCTCGAGGTGAGCTTGAAATAACCGATGTGAACAATGTGTATCTTGACCGAGGGGACTTGCGGGTTGAGCGTCTGGGGCGTGGTACGGCGTGGCTTGATACTGGTACTCATGCCTCTCTTTTGGATGCTGGCAACTTTATAAAAGTAGTGGAGGACAGGCAGGGGTTGAAGCTTGCCTGTGTGGAAGAAATCTCTTTTCGAATGGGATATATTGACAGGGAGCAGTTGGCAAGGCTTGCTGAGCCTTTGAGAAAGAATGGTTATGGTCAGTATCTGCTGCAGATATTGAAGGAAGATGAGGGGGAAATATGAAATTTATGCCAACCAAAATCCCGGATTTGGTTCTCATTGAGCCGAAGGTGTTTGGGGATCATAGAGGTTTTTTTGTGGAGACCTGGCACGAAAAAGTATTTGCTGAGGCTGGAATACAACAAAAATTTGTGCAGGACAATCATAGTAAATCTTCACTAGATATCCTTCGGGGGCTGCATTATCAAATTCAGCAACCCCAGGGGAAGTTGGTCAGAGTTATAAGCGGTGAAGTTTTCGATGTGGCCGTGGATATAAGGAAAAACTCGCCAACCTTCGGGCAATGGGTGGGGGAGAGACTGACAGCTGCAAACAAGCTTATGCTTTGGGTGCCGCCAGGTTTTGCCCACGGTTTTTATGTCCTTTCTGATGAAGCGGAGTTTGTTTATAAGTGCACCGATTTTTATGCCCCTGAGCATGAAAGATGTATCAGGTGGGACGATCCTGAACTTAATATAGATTGGCCAATTGCTGATGGACAGGAGCCAATTCTATCGGAAAAAGATGCGAATGGGGCATTTTTTAAAGATGCTGAAGTTTATGTTTAGTTGAAAGTTGAAAGTTGAGAGGAGGAAGTTAATATTCGGCTAGAGAATGAATAGTGACGGAAAACATGCTATTCACTTTTGGCGAGCAAGTTATAACAGTTTTGTTGCACATGAAGGTGCGCCTACAAGTCCCCCTTTGTAAAAGGGGGATTTAGGGGGATTTTTATTTGGCCATTGTCTCATGTTATACTTTGTTTCTTTTTAAATAGAGACCGGGCCCGCCCGGTTAGTAAGCTGAAGTTACCAAATAAAAAATAATGAGTGTTACATCAACAACTATGAAAGTTCTAATTACTGGTAGCAACGGGCAGCTTGGTTGGGAGTTGCAGCGCTGTGTCCCTGAGGGGGTGCGGGTTGCTGCATTTTCTTCTTCAAAACTTGATATTACTGATGAGAGTTCGGTGCAAAAGATCATCGCTGAGGTGGGGCCTGATGTCATAATTAATGCGGCGGCTTATACGGCTGTTGATAAGGCGGAGCAGGAAAAAGAGAGGGCCTATTTGGTTAATTCTCAAGGGGCTGAACATCTTGCCAGGTGTGCTGCCTCGTTGAGTATAAAAGTTGTGCATATTTCTACGGACTTTGTTTTTAATGGCAAATCATCTACTCCTTACCTGCCAGGTGATCAGACCGACCCACTCGGTGTCTACGGAGCCAGTAAACTTGCAGGGGAAAAAAATCTCATCGACATAATGGCTGGGCCGAATTTGACCATTGTGCGCACGGCTTGGCTTTACTCTTCCCATGCTAATAATTTTGTTAAGACCATGCTGCGCCTGATGGCAGAGAAAGATAAACTTGGGGTGGTGGCGGATCAGATAGGCAGTCCAACCTGGGCTTGTGGTTTAGCAAGGGCAATTTGGCAGATCATTCAGGGAAATATTTCTGGTCTTTACCACTGGACGGATGCCGGTGTTGCCAGTTGGTATGATTTTGCGGTTGCTATTCAGGAGGAGGCAATAGATATTGGCCTTTTGAAAAAAGCAATTCCGCTTGCGCCCCTCAGAACGGAGGAATATCCAACGCCGGCGAAAAGGCCGGCCTGTGTTCTTCTGGACAAAACAGATTTATGGCATAAAATAGACGAAACTCCAAGCCATTGGCGAGTGTCTTTGAGGGAAATGTTAAAGGAAATTGAAAATGTCTAGGTTGTTAGTGACCGGAGGGGCCGGATTTATCGGGGCAAATTTTGTCCATTATTGGCTTGAAAAGTATCAGGATGACAGGGTAGTTGCTCTCGATGCTTTGACCTATGCCGGTAATCTTGTAAGTCTTGCCAATGCGGAAGGTAATGAAAATTATCGTTTTGTGCATGGCAATATTTTGGACTTGGACTTGCTGGACGGGGTATTGAGAGAGGAGAAAATAGATACAATCGTCCATTTTGCTGCCGAGTCCCACGTCGATCGCTCCATACACGGTCCAGATGCCTTTATAGAGACAAATGTGACCGGCACCCATACTTTGCTCAAAGCGGCCAAATCTGTATGGCTGGATGCTGGCTCCTCGCAACACCGTTTCCATCATGTTTCAACCGATGAGGTGTACGGCTCTCTTGAGTCGGATGATCCTCCTTTTACCGAAACGACCCCATACGCACCAAATTCACCCTATTCGGCCAGCAAGGCTGCTTCCGACCACTTGGTTCGGGCCTATCACCATACCTATGGTCTACAGGTAACTACAAGTAATTGTTCGAATAATTATGGACCGTACCAGTTTCCAGAAAAACTAATTCCGCTCATCGTTATCAATATATTGGCAGGTAAGGCATTGCCTATTTACGGTGATGGTTTGAATATTCGCGACTGGCTCTATGTTGAAGACCACTGCCGGGGAATTGATCTTGTTCTGAAAAGAGGCAAGGTGGGAGAGGTTTACAATATCGGTGGCAACAATGAGTGGACCAATATGGATATTGTTAAACTCGTCTGCCGGTTGCTTGATGACTCTTTTGCAAATGACTCGCAGCTTGCTGGTCGTTTTCCTGACTCTCCCGCCGTCCAGGGAAAGAGAGCCGAATCCTTGCTTACCTTTGTAAAAGACCGTCCAGGACATGATCGGCGCTACGCCATCGATGCAACAAAAACAAGAAATGAACTAAGCTACGAGCCAAAAGAGTCATTTGAAACAGGAATCAGAAAGACGATCTCCTGGATGTTAGACAACGAACCCTGGTGGCGAGGGGTTATGGATGGCTCCTACCGGGAGTGGATAGATAGGAACTACTAGTTGAAAGGTGAAAGATGCAAGATGAAAGGGGGGGCTCTAAAATCCTTTCAACTTGCAACTTTCATCTTGCATCTTTCTTTTCTAATACAACTCATACTTAGCCAGAACACCGTCCAGGCCGCCGCTCATTAGTGGTTTCTTCCAGGCGGGTTTAAGGCCCACCTTTTTCAGCAGTTCCCTTTTTCCCAGATACAGATAAGCGGTTGATCCGGTGCATTTTCTTTTCAGAAAATTGCCAAAATCCTCCATGAAAAGACCGATGTCGCTATTTTTTTGCAGTCGGATACCGTAGGGAGGATTGCAGACAATAATGGAATTAGTTATCTCTGCAATTTCCTGGTAGGATTTCACTTTTACGTCAACGCTTTGGCCATAGGGGATCATGGCAAGATTTTTTCGTGTAGCCTTCACTGCTTGACTTGAGATATCGCTTCCCATGATAAGATTTTTCTGCAGTTTGGTGATTTTCCCATCTTCCTCATTTTTGACTTTTTTCCAGACCTTTTCATCGTAGTCCGGCATTGCCATAAAGCCAAATCGTTTGCGGTTGAATGAAGCTGGGATTTGGTAATAGTGCATTAATGCTTCGCTGAGCAATGTTCCGGAACCGCACATGGGGTCGATCAGAGGTTTACTGCCGTCCCATTGGGTAAGGTTTATGATGGCAGCTGCAAGTGACTCCTGCATTGGGGCCTCGGTTGTCGCGACTCTATAGCCTCGTTTATGCAGTGATCCCCCAGAAGTGTCAAGGCTGATCAGAGCCTTGTTTTTGTCAATGTGTAGGTCGAGCCATAGATCCGGGTCTTCCTTGCTCACACTTGGCCTTTCGCCGAACTTCTCTCTGAACTGATCAACAATGGCATCTTTCAGGCATTGGGCCGCATATTGTGAGTGTTTGAGTTTGCTGTTGGAAGTGGTAGCCGAGATTATAAAACTGCCATTTTTTTTAAGCAGATCCTGCCAGGGAAGTTTGCTTGCCGTTTTGTAGAGGTATTTGGTGCTGTGGCAATCGAAGCGCAAAAGCGGAGCCGTTATTTTGGTACAAAGTCGGGAGCAGTAATTGATCCGATACAGTGTTTTCTTGTCGGCTTGAAAGTAAATGCCTCGATACGCCTTTTTGACATCTTCACCACCAAGGTTTTCAATCTCACTACTGGCTAAATCTTCAAAACCATTTCCGGTCTGGGCAAAATATCTGTTTGTCTTTTGATATGTGAACATAATTTAGTTGAAAGTTGAAAGTTGAAAGTTGAAAGTTGAAAGTCGGCGTTATTGGACGCTTATGGGCTTTGGGTTGAAGTGACACAAGTAAACCTTCAACGGTTAACTGTCAACCGTTAAGCCGGAACTGTGCTTACCTACATCGCCTCGGTTTCTGGTCATGTCGGCCCCTGTATGCCCCGATGTCATCTATTTTAGCGAAGAGAAAGGGCGTATAGATAAGGTAAAGGAAACAAGTTCTTTCGATAAACCTAAAAGGAGGATTAGTCATGAAGAAAACGGCAGCGATTGTAATAATGGCAATTTTGGTGGGTGGATTTCATGCTGAAGTAAAAGCTCAAGAGAATGGCATAAATGGTTTTCTTTTGGGGGCTGGCGGTGGTGCTTTGATCGGTCAGGTGATAGGTCGAAATACTGAGTCAACTCTGATTGGGACGGCTGTTGGGTCGATGCTAGGCTATGTTATTGGAAATGAAAGGGAGCAAAACGGGACAATCCGGGTGCAGACTACCCATCGACCGGTTCAAAGAGTTTACACAATTCCGCTAAGACAACCGGTACGGCAATATATAATCATTGAAGACAATGGTCGCAGAAATCACGGTAGGCGGAATGCTGCCTATTTGAGGCACAATAGGCCACGACACCAGGAACCCATATTTAAAGTGGTTCGCCATAATCGGGATAGAAATAACAGGGTTTATAATGACAGGTCATACTCTCGGGCTCGCTGGTAGGAATATAATTTTGAAACTTGAAAAATGAAACTTGAAATGTAATTATTCAGAATGATGCTCGGAAATAACAATAACCACCGAAATGTAACTGTTCAGCAGTGCTCCAGGTTCGTTCATTCGGGACTTCGAAGCATACTTGTGTATTCAAGAAGGCCAGAATGGGCGAGGTAGCGTAGACTCCGAGATGGGGTGCCGCTGAATAGTTACCTTGAAATTATTGCAGGTAGATGACTAAGGAGTTGCAATAGTCCTGGAGGGTATGATTACAGATTGACACTGAAAATATTGCCTATTACCATACCACTATGGCAACAATCGATAATCAGCAAATACCGGACGCAATAGTAGATGAGTTCAGAGGGATAATAGACATTATCACACCTGCTTCTCTGCTTGCCTATCTAAAATCAAGGCCGGAACTCATCAAAGGGTTCCGGCCAACTCAATCTAATCTAGGCATTATTCGCAAACGACTCATTGGCATAGTCTCCGAGGCTGGTGAGATAGACAGGGGGCTGTTGTCTTTTCTTGCTGGGGAGTCCTTTAATATCGAGTTTGTTGCTGTGTTTTCAGAAGCCGCGCTTGCCCATCTCTTCTCCGATTTTGCTCAATACTGTGGACCTTCATTTATTGTCGCCGCTCTCTTAGACGAGAGGGAGGGAGTGAGAAAGCTTGCCTTTGACAGTTTGCAAACTAAAGAGGAAAGCTGCCGCCAGCAAGACCGAGATAAGCATGGTGCCGTTCTCAAAGATCAGCTTGGCCCCTTTTTGGGGCATGTTTCTTCCCTTTTAGAGGGAAAACAGGAAGATCAGGTGGGGGCGCCAGCTCAGCGGCAAGAAAATTATGCAGCCCAACTAAAGAAGAGCAGGAAAGATATAGCCGCACTTGAAAAACGCATTGTAAAAAACAAGGAAGAGAACAGGATAGGGAAAAAATTAAGCGACAAGATTGGCGCTAAAGAGAGTGAAATAGTTGCCTTAGGGGAAAAATTGGCTCGTGAAAAGATTGCCAGAAAAGATCTTGAAGAGAAATTGCAACAACAATCGGTCAAGACCCTCGAACTGCAAGAGACTCTTGAAAGTGAAATAAGAGCAGGGATAGACCGGGAGATGAGGGCCGTTGTTCGAGGCTGGTTGAAAAGACCAGCTCAAAGAGCGACTGCCATCTCCACGATACAAACACAGCAAGACAGTGATATCCTTAGTCGTGTCGATGACGTTCTTTCCAGACAGGAAGTTGTGGATCGGGATTATGGTAATAAACGGCTCTTGTCTGAAAGAGTTAAAAAACTGGAAGCTGCAAGGGCAAAAATCATCCAAAGCGGTTCCGATGCCTTCAACCCCCTTGCGGAACTGTTGACAATCAAGAAGGAGTTAGACGGGGAGATAGAAAAAATTCGGACCCTGCTGGGAACCGCAAACGGCAATGCTTTTATTGAAAATATAAAAATACGGATAAATTCAGCCCCCACCTCGGAGGCTTTGGCTCAAATCCAGGAGCTGCTCATTGAATTGGAACAAAACGACATTCTCAGCAGCGTTGACTTGAAGGATCTGTACATGGTTTACAATCGCAGGATGGAACTTCTCTACGAGAGATATAGCAGCGCAGCCGAGGAACCAAGTTGGGATGCAGATCCTGGTTGGACGATTAAGAACGCTCTTCATGAGAAGCAGAAAGTCCACCTGGTGGTCGATGGTCATAATGTCATCTTTGGGCTTACTGATCTGTTCGTTGACTTCTATGAGGAAGGCATACCCTCAGCCAGGGCCAGAGAGAAGCTTTTGGAGTTGTTGGACGGCATTTTAACGGATTCTCATTCATGCGCCTCCGTTTTTTTTGATGGTTCTGTGGCCTCTGAAAGGAGTTTTAGTCAGAATGTCAAAGAGATTTACTCAGGGGGTGGGGCTGCACAGGTACGCAACCGAGCCGATGAAGCGATTCTCGATTATCTTATAGCTTTAGCTGCAGGCGGAGAAAAGATCCCTGTTATTGTGGTGAGCAACGACATGGAACTGCAAAAGCAGGCCCGGGAAAAGGGCGCAAAAATAATGCCTCTGATGCAGTTTTCTGCCTTGCTCTTTGAGTTCTATGCTTAGTGTTCATAATTCAAACAGGCTGGAATTTCTTTTCTCTGATCTGAGTGATATTCTGGCCGTCCCCCTTGCAAACCCGCTGGCGCCGGAGATAGTTTTGGTGCAGAGCCAGGGAATGGCACGCTGGCTCTCTTTGCAGACCGCAGCAAAACGAGGGATAGCTGCAAACCTTGATTGTTCTTTCCCTGCCACATTTATCTGGCGTCTTTTAAGATTGAATGCGATTGGCACGGGCGACCCGTATGAACGGGATGCCTTGGTTTGGACGGTTTTTAGTTTGTTGGAAAGCCATCTGGATCAAGATGAATTTTCACCAGTTAAAAGATATCTCAGCGGCAGTCAGCCTTTCCTTAAACTCTATCAGCTCTCCCATAAGATAGCCTGCCTTTTTGATCAGTATATGGTGTTTCGCCCTGAGTGGATACTGGAGTGGTCAACTGGTGCTGGAGAAGGCTGGCAGCCAGTTTTATGGCGATCCGTGCAGGAAAAATGCGGTGGCCAAAATCGGGCAGAGATGCTGAAGGCGTTTTTGGAAAGTATCGATGATACCTTTGTACGGCAGCTAAAGCTGCCGGAGCGTCTATCTCTTTTTGGAATACCTGCCTTGCCGCCTTCAATGTTTGCCGTTTTTGCAAAGCTTGCTGAATATGTGGAGGTGCACATATTCCTTCTGCAACCGTGCCGTGAGTATTGGGCGGATCTTGCCTCCAAGGATGAACTGAGCCGCATTGATCTGCGCTCCGGCCAATCGTCTGACCCCTCTGATGATCTCCATTTTGAGGGAGGCAATTCTCTGCTGCTGAATATGGGTAAAATGGGCCGAGATTTTCAGCACGTTTTACACTCCTTTGATTATCAGGAGTTTCATAATTTCAGCGAACCCGAAAAAAATCCCCTTTTAATCGCTTTGCAGTCCGATATCCTCAATGGAATTGAACCAGAAGATAGTAATGTTGCTGGGCTGGCCATTGATGATCAGTCTGTTCAGATCCATGCTGTGCACAGTCCCATGCGGGAAGTTGAGGTTCTCTATCAAAATCTGTTAAGTCTCTTTCAGGAAAAAGGGGAGCTGAATCCTGCTGATCTGCTGGTGATGGTTCCTGATATAAACTTATATACCCCTTTTATTGAGGCCGTCTTTTCGACACCTGAGCAGGAAAATCAAACTATACCATTCAGTATTGCCGATAAGGGTGCCAGTGGGCAGCATGTAAAGGGTTTTCTCTCCTTGCTTGCGCTTCTTGGAAGTAGAATGACTTCCTCACTTGTTTTTGATTTTCTCTCCCAGGAGAAGGTTAGAAATCGTTTTGATATCCAGGAAGGTGAGATGGAGACTATCCGTACCTGGATAGAAAAGAGTGCCATTTGTTGGGGAATTGACGGGCAGCACCATGAAGAACTTGGTTTGCCCCACGAGAAAAATGGTACCTGGGAGGCTGGACTTGATCGGCTATTGCTTGGTTATGCCCTACCCGAACCAGATTCTCTTTTTTTAGATATTCTGCCCTGCGACCAAATTGAAGGTGGATCAGCGCAACTCTTGGCAAAATTTCTCGATTTCTTCACAAAACTGACTGCCGTGAGCAGAAAAGCTGCAAAGCAAAAAGACCCTGTTGCCTGGGCCGCTTTTCTTCGCAAGCTTTTAGATGATTTTTTTGAGGATAGCGGCCCTTCTTCTGGAACGGCTCAAAGAGAAAAACGAACAATCTTGAACGCCATTGATACCTTTGTAAGGCAGTCAGAAACGGCCCAGTTTAATCAGGAAATTTCTTTTGAAATAGTCCAGATAATTCTGCAAAAAGAGTTTGATGCCTCTTTAGTTCATACCGAATTTTTAGGAGGGAGTGTCACCTTTTGTCAGATGGTGCCCATGCGCAGTATCCCCTTTCAGGTTATTTGTCTGCTGGGCATGAATGATGCGGCTTTCCCCAGGCAGGACAGACCGGTTGGCTTTGATTTGATGCTGGGCAATTTCAGGGTGGGGGATAGGTGTCGCAGAGACGATGATAGGTATATTTTTCTAGAAACGCTGCTCTCGGCACGTAAGCTTTTGTACATCAGTTATATTGGCGTAGGTGTGCAGAGTGGAGAGATCTTTCCTCCTTCCGTCGTGGTCAGTGAATTATTGGCAGCCATTGGACCTTACCTTGGCGGCAATGAGAAAGAAGCCGCCCGAAGATTCACTACTGTGCATCCGCTACAGCCTTTTTCAGAAAGATACTTTCTCGGAGATTCCCGCTTAAATAATTTTTCAGAACTCTATCGTCAGACCGCCAGAACCATAAAAAATGATACCCCCTATGCCGGTCTTTTTGAGAAACGACTTGAAAAGATAGAAAAAATTGAACTTTCAATTACAGATTTTCTTGCCTTTTTTGAGCATCCCTGTCGCTATCTACTTCAGAAAAGGCTTGGCCTGAACCTGGATGATAGGCATTCTGATCTGGAAGATAGAGAACTGTTCAGTCTGGATAACCTTGAAAGATACAAGTTGCTGAGCCAGCTTCTTGATTCTAGATTGCTAGGTGATGAAAAAGATCCCGACCATGATGCACTAAAGCTCCAGGAAAAAGGTGTTGTCTCGTTTGGCAGAATAGGGAGATATGATTGGGCCGAGGCCGGAGCAGAAGTTGATGCCTTTTTAAGACCCTTTTTGCCCCAGTTGGCCGAGCCCCAACTGGAGCCAATCCCGGTTGATCTTGATTTAGGCGTGCTGAGGATTTTTGGAAATCTTGAAAATCTATGGCCGTCTGCTCAGTTTCTGCTCAGGCCAACTTCTGTGAAAAAATTGAGTTATCGAGACTCTGTCCGTTTTTGGATTTTACATCTGTTGCTGAACGCCTCCGGGGGCACTCCTGTCCGCACAACATATTTTATCGGCAAAGATGGGCAGGCAGCCTATGGGCCGATTGAGGATGCTTTAGATGAACTAAACCTCCTTGCCCGCATGGTGGTGGAGGGGATGCAGGCACCTTTGCTGATCCTGCCAAGGGCAACATTTTCCTTTGCCCAAAAGATGTGGAATGGCAAAACTCCTTTAGTCGATCCTGAGGAGATGTACAAAGCTTTTGGGGAAGCTGAAAGCCAATGGTTTGAAGGAGATCACTTCAGTGGCCCGGAAAAAGATGATCCCTATCTTTGGGCGGCGTTTGGCGAGAGCGAGCCGTTCTCCTGGAACTCTCAGGAAAGTTTCAGTTTTGTAAACAATGCGGAGATTCTTTTACGAAAGGCATTTGAGCTTAGAACAGTAGTTAATTTACCGCTTTGAGACAACTTATGGTGCTGGATCTGAATAATAAATGAGTGAATTACAAAGATTAAATACGGTCAATATCCCTCTTGCCGGTACGAAACTAATTGAAGCAAGTGCCGGCACCGGAAAGACCTACGCCATTACAGGCTTGTACATTCGTCTTCTTCTCGAAAAAGAGTTAGATGTCGATACTGTTTTAGTCCTTACCTTTACAGAGGCTGCGACTAAAGAGCTGCGTGAAAGGGTGCGGAGTCGTTTGCAAGATGCCTTGGCTGTTTATGAAGAGAAGTCGATCTCTGATGAATTTTTGCATGAGCTCTATGCAAAGCATTGCAGGGAGGGGCGCAGCATCCAGCAATGCAGGCAGAGGCTCTCCTTGGCTTTGCACTCCATAGATCTTGCCGCAATTTACACAATCCACGGGTTTTGCGCCCGAGTCCTACAGGATTCGGCCTTTGAAAGCGGGCTCTTATTTGATCTTGAACTTTCCGAAAATGACTCAGAGCTTTTAGGGCAGATAATTGATGATTACTGGCGAATACAGGTAGGTTCCTGGTCGGATCTTTTCCTACAGTATCTTTTTGCCAGAAAGATAAATGCCGACACGCTTTTTAGCAAATTGTCTGGGGTGGTGAAAATTGCAAGGGCTGCCGGTATCCACAGAATAGATTTTCCTCCCCGCCTCAGTCCAGATCAATTTAGTTTTTCAATGGATGGGCTTGTCTCACTCTGGCAGGAATCAGAAGATGAAATTATTGAGCTTCTAGCCAGTAAGGCTTTGAGTAAGGCCAAAACAAAAGGTTGGTATCATCCAGATAGCGTCGCAGAGTGGCAAAAAGAAATAGACGATTATTTCCACGATGGCGAAAACAACTTGCTGCCTGTGCAGGCCTTGGAAAAATTTTCCTCGGGCAGCCTTGTCAAAGGAACGCAGCCTTCTAAGATAGGTCAGACCCCGGAGCATGAATTTTTCCGAAAAACTGAAAGTCTTATTTCTCAATTGTCACAATCTTTTAATGGCCTCTGTTTTGAAATTATTGAGTACTGCCTTGCCCAGTTGCCTGAAAGAAAAAATGCGGCGGCTGTTCTCTCCTTTGATGATTTGCTTTTGCTGGTCCGTGATGGCCTGAGAAATAAGGAATCAGGCCCTCGCTTAGCTGAAAAAATCAGGCAGCAGTACCAAGCCCTTTTGATAGATGAGTTCCAAGATACGGATGCGGTCCAGTATGAAATATTTCAGAGCATATATGGCGCTGGGAAAAACGCTATGTTTCTCATTGGTGACCCCAAACAGGCGATCTACCGTTTTCGTGGCGCGGATATTTATGCTTACCTGAAGGCGATCAAAAGTGCCGGTTCTGAGGTGTACGGTATGGACACCAACTGGCGCTCGGAGCCAGAGCTTGTGCACGGGTTTAATCTCTTGTTTGGTTTTACCGGCCGGGTAGAACCTTTTTATATTCCTGATATTTTCTATCACCACGTACAAGCGGCTGCCAGGCAGGGCCCGATTTTGTCTGTTGAAGGGGAAGATGCACGGCCAATTTCCTTCCTTAGCTTTCCGGAGCAGGGAAAAAAGGGCAATGCTAAAAAGTTTATTGCCCAGGACCTTGCCAGGCAGATAAGAAAGCTCATAACTACAGGTAGGCAAGGTAAGGCCTATTTTGTCACGCCTTCTTCCGGGGACGGAGAGCAGGAAGAGCGGCAGGCACTGAAGGCAGGCCATATGGCTGTGCTCGTGCGCAGTCACAAAGATGCAGAATTAGTCAGATCTGCTCTGGTTGAGCAGGGCGTTCGTTCGGTTTTGCACACCCGGCAGGAGGTTTTTGCGACCAATGAGGCCCGAGAACTGCAAATTATTCTTACAGGGGTAATCCGCTCAACAGAGGTGCGCTGCGTTAAAACTGCTTTGGCGACGAGTCTCTTGGGGTGGCGGGCAGAGGAATTGCTGCGCCTTGATGAAGATGAGGGTCTAGGGGAAAAGACGACTGAACGTTTTGCTGACTATCTAAAGCTCTGGGAAGACAAAGGTTTTGCGGTTATGGCCTTTCGGTTGTTGCGTCGGGATGGAATAATCAGCCGTATTGCCGGTTGCAGAAATGGAGAGCGCCGATTGACCAATTTGCGCCATATTGTCGAGATTCTCCAGGAGGCAAGTCATCAGGAACGCCTTGGTCCCGCAGTCCTGCTTGACTGGTTTCAAAGACAGAGGCATGCTGAGGAGAAAAATGAAGAGAGGCTGCTTCGTTTGGAAAGTGATGAGTCTCTGGTTAAAATAGTAACAATTCATAAGAGCAAGGGGCTTGAGTATCCACTCGTGTTTTGTCCCTTCCTCTGGGATGCCCCTTATCAGGTCAAAAAGGACAAGGGCTGGGTAGCCTGGCATGATGGGGATGGCAATGAACGGGTCGATATGGGTACGGAGGCCATGGCTGATCGGCATGGCCTACAGGTGCGGGAAAACATGGCCGAAGAGTTTCGCCTGCTTTACGTCGCTCTGACCAGGGCAAGAAACCGTTGCTGCATCTACTGGGGAAATGTCCGGTCAAGAAAAAGTTCGGTGACGGCCAAGTCGGCACTGGCTTACCTGCTGAAATCCTTTTGTCCACCGGAGAAATTTGCTCTAGAGCAAAATGATTCAATGCCTTCAGGGCTGGATGATTCTTTATTTGCGCCGCTTTATGAAATGGCGGCTTGTGCCCCGAAATCTGTAAGTGTTTCTGGAAGTGAACTTCTAGTTGAAGTACAAGAAATAGATGCTGTGCCGCCGCCCGAATTGAGACCTGTTTCCACAGATTTTCGCACCCTTGAACCGAGTTGGGACGTTTTGAGTTTCTCAGCACTTTTGCGTTCTGAAAAAGAGGCGAAAGAGGAACAGGCCCATGAAGACTTTTTTCCACCTCAGGAGAGAGGTCGTTTTTCGGGACCCGGCATCGAGAATCCTGAAAAAAACATGTTTAACTTCCCCAAAGGGGCCCAGCCTGGCAGTTGTCTGCATGATATTTTTGAAAGGCTTGATTTTACCTCCTCCTATGACGAGCAGACCTCCAAGAGAGTGAAAGATACTCTCGATATGTATGGGATCAACAATGAGTGGAGTGCTCCTCTTTTGGATGGAATTGAGATTATTCTTAAAACTGCTCTTGATTCCGAAAAAGAAGGACTATGTCTGAATCAAATCGGCATGGAGCAGAGAATAAATGAGTTGGAATTTTACTACTCAATTCCAAGATATTTCCATAAGCAGTTTCACTCAATTTTTCGTGGTAACAGTGAAAAGGCATCCCAGGAACAAAGGGGGGGCCAAAAAGAGGAGATCGCTCCTCTCTGCTATATGAAAGGTTTTATTGATCTGGTTTTTGAATGGCAAGGGCAATACTATATTGTTGACTATAAATCTAATTACCTCGGGGACCAATATGAGGATTATCATCAGGCCCGACTAAATGAAGAGATGATAAAGAGCAGCTATGATATGCAGTACCATATTTATCTGGTGGCCTTGCACCGATACCTGCAACAGAGAGTCCCTGACTATGATTATGATTCCCACATGGGAGGGGTTTATTATCTCTTTATCCGTGGGATGTCTCCAGAGAAGGGTCCGGGTTTTGGTGTTTTTAAAGACCTGCCAGGCCGTGAGGTTATTGAAGGAATGGAAAAAATGTTAAATTGGCAAGGGGCGATTGGCAACCCAAGTGAGGCCTATGAGTAGAATAAGTGAGGAAATCCAGGCGCGCAGCTCTTTGTCTTTGGCGCCATATTTCGTCGATTTTGTCAAAAGAATTGATCCTGATGCTGATCCTATAGTTCTTGCTGCCACTGATATGGTGATCAGGTCCTGTGAGGACGGCAATGTCTGTTTTCCCCTTCCTGAAAATCATATTTACCAGGTGGGTTGCGAAAAGAGTGGTCCTGCTGGATGCCAAGAGAAAGACGAAGCGAGGAGTGAGGTCGTAGAAAAACTTCTGGCAAGCAAGGTTGTGGGCAGGCCTGGTGAGATAAGGCCCCTTGTCCTCGATCAGGCCCATCGCCTTTACTTATACCGCTATTGGAAATATGAAAATGAGTTGGCTGTAGATTTACTGGTCAGGGCCCAGGAGAAAATATGCCTCGCAGAGTATGAGCAAATTAGCTCCTATATTGATCTTCTTTTTTCGGAACCAGACAGTACAGGTGCAAATTGGCAGAAAATAGCGGGAGCTGTTGCAATTTTAAAGAAGTTTTGTGTTATCTGTGGTGGCCCAGGAACGGGAAAAACTGCCACTGTTGTGAAAATTATGGCTCTTTTGCTGCAGGCGTCGGGGGGGCGGCAGCTTAAATTCGGGCTTGTGGCGCCCACCGGGAAAGCTGCGGCCCGTTTGCAGGATTCCATAAAAAATGCAAAACGTTCTCTTAAGGTGCCAGACGATGTTGTTGTGAAAATTCCTGAAGAGGTCCAGACGATCCATCGGCTCCTTGGTTATTGCCGCAATTCCCCTTATTTTCGGCATAACGCTAAAAATCCACTTGACCTTGATGTTCTGATCGTGGATGAGGCCTCAATGGTCGATCTGGCCCTGATGGCAAAACTTTTTTCAGCTCTGTCTGAGCATTGTCGGATTATTCTCTTGGGAGACAAAGACCAGCTTGCATCAGTTGAGGCGGGTAGGGTGTTAGGCGATATTTGCAGGAAAGATACAAACGGCTTTTCCCAAACATTTGCGGCCCAGTTAAAAGAACTGGGTGTGGATGATCAGAATGAGATTGGGATAATAAAACAATCAGGCTTCGCTGATTCCATCGTGATTTTAGAGAAAAGTTATCGTTTCGATGCAGAAAGTGGCATAGGAAATCTTGCCAAGGCCATTAATAGCGCAAATTTTGATGATGTTTCGCACTGTTTGAGCAAGACAGAGTTAGCCGATATTTATCACAATTCAATGCAGGAGGATGAACAATTTAAAGCATTGATCCACTCTGTATGCGATGAATGTAGTGATTATTTGCAATGCCTAGATCCCAAAGAGGCCTTTGCTCTCTTTGAAAGATTCAGGCTTCTTTGCGTGCATCGAAAAGGCCTGTATGGAGCGCAGATGCTCAATAGCTTCATTGAGGAGAAGCTGGCCCAGAAGGGACTCATTTCAGTTGGGGCAACCTGGTATGCGGGAAGGCCTATACTCATAACCCAAAATGATTATAACCTGGGGCTTTTTAATGGTGATACCGGTGTCACCTTATTGGATGAAGCGGGAGAGCTGCGGGTCTTCTTTCTTGGCCCCCAAGGGGAGATGCGCTCTCTCAGCCCTTTACGAATCCCAGCCCATGAAACGGCCTTTGCGGTAACAGTGCACAAGAGCCAAGGCTCAGAGTTTGAGCATGTTGCTTTACTTCTGCCCGAAGAACCATCCCTGGTGCTTTGCCGGGAGCTTCTCTACACCGCGGTGACCAGGGCCCGAAAAAAGTTCACCCTCTGGGGAGATATGGCTGTTGTAAAGGAAGGGTTAGCAAAGACAATTCAGAGAAGTTCCGGCCTGGCGGATAAGTTGGAGACGGGAAACTGAATCTCTACGCTTTCAACTTTCAACTCTTAACTAGGCACCATTGCTATTATACATCTCTCTAAATTTAGCCATTTTTCTATTCATTGAGGCGGAAAGAGTGATGCCATAAAGATCGATGTATTCGGCTGCCATTCTATGGGTGTTGAATATCGGGCAGTTTAAGGCAATATTCATGATGCATTTGTCGATATACTCGGCGCGTTTATCTTCGTCATAGAAAGCAGTTAATATTTTCGGGAAGATCCGATAAAAAGAGGCTGAATCTTCCTTGTAGGAAAGTGACGCATAGTCTTCACTGAGTGAGACTTCGTCAATCTGTGTTTCAATACCGAACTTCCAGCCGGTTTTGCCCTTGTGGTATCCTTCCACCCACCAGCCATCCATGGTACTGATATTTGGAATGGCATTTAATGCGGCCTTCATGCCGCTGGTGCCGCTGGCCTCAAGTGGTCTTTTGGGGCTGTTTAACCAGGCATGTACCCCTGCGATCATTGTTTTTGCAATGGCCATGTCATAGCCCGGGATAAACACAAGTTTTGCCAGCCCTTGGGACTTTTCATACAGTTCTTGCTGGGTGTCGAGAACAAGTTTTATGAGAGATTTTCCAGGTTCATCAGAAGGATGCGCTTTGCCGGCAAAGACAAAATTAACCGGGAAGTTATTATTGACTATTATATCGCAGAGCTTATCCATGTCTTCAAAAATTAAATCGGCTCTTTTATAAGTCGAAAATCTTCTGGCAAAGCCTATTGTGAAGATGTCTGCCGAGAGATTCCTTTCTTTTTCATCTAAATGGGAGATGAAATTAGGTGGGTCAATCCAGGTTTCCTGCATTTGATTTCTATGCTGGATCAACATTGTATTTATATAATTGACCAGAATTGTTGTATCAGTATGCCAGGCCTGCTCAAGATAGGTGCGGAACTTGTGGTTGCCCAAGAGCTTGGAGGCTTTGGCGAAAACACTCGGATTGTGCCGCCAATTTTTAAATTCAGAAAAGCTATCGTAAAGTTCAGCTTTTGCTTCGCTGATCCAGGTAAGGTGGTGCACACCATTTGTAATAGCCTTGATTTTTTTTGCGTTTTTAGGGAACTGTTTTCTTGTCACTGTTTGATGAAGCCGACTTACGCTATTGGCGGCCCGGTTTATTTTCATGGCAAGGCTGGTGAAATTATAACAGTGGGCTGTTTCTTCGTCAATTGCGAGAAGCTCTAGAATCCTTCGGCAAAATGAGTGGGAAAGATCAGCATAAAGGTTTTTGTCGAACCGGTCATGTCCTGCCTTAACGGGAGTATGAATGGTGAAAATGACCTTTTTTGCTGCTGCCTTTGCCGCCGCCATAATATCTTGGTCAGAGGCGAGCATAGGGTAATCATCGCCATGTTGTTCTTTGAGAAATTCAGCAATAAGATGCAGAACCACCACAACGCCATGCTGTTCATTGAGATGGATTGTTTGGGATGTGATCTTTAAAGCTTGCATGGCCGGAACAATTCCGGCCCCAAGCAGTCGTCGTTGGATTACCTTGGCCCGTTCTGATCGACTCTCATAGAGATGTTGGGCGGCATCTCTAATCCAATCAGGGGAGGAGGAAATACCGTAATCTAAAAGAATTTCCGGCACAAAAAAATCTAGATCGTTATTGATTTCCATTTTAAGCCAGAGGTTTGCGTAGGCGGTTGTCTTTTTGTCACCTCGGTCATAAAATGGGACTTCAATCTGGAGAGGCAGATCCGGATTTTTCGGGTCTTTGAGTAGGTATAAAGAGGCTGTTTCTTCTGGCCGCCAATTTGTGGCCCAAGCAACTTGGCCGGCCATGGAGTCGACGAGTTGTGAGAAATATCCTTTTCTATATAGAAGCGAGATGCCAACTGCAGGAATTTTACAGTCGGCAAAACTCTTAAGGGTGTCACCTGCTAAAATCCCAAGTCCACCACCATAATTTGGTATTTTTTCAGGCCCGTTTAAGAACTTTTTTATCTGATATTTGAGAGTAGCTTTGGTATTGGTGGAAATTTTGTTTTTTATGAGAAATGTTTTTACTGGGTTGTGAACATCTAGGTCGGCGCCAATCTCCATGCTGATGTAAGTAATTGAATTTCCATCAGGATCGGTTAGGTTCTTCCATACTTTGTCCAGGGTCTTTTGGCTGACACCGAAAAAGGTTCCAAATTTATTACCTGAGGCAATATTGGCAACTAGCTTATTACTGTCTATTTCTTGATGAGATATTTCCATATATTTATGATATTGTTTTTATGTTCATCTAGAAGGGGCCGAGAATAGATAACCTACTGCAATGCCTTAGGAAATAGTCGATCATTTCGCTAAGACTACTATTCTCGGGCACTTCCTAGGAAACTTTGATAAGTGGTTTTCCTGTGGTAATATTTCACTTAGGAAAAATGTAAAGTCAGTTTATCTTCTAAGATTAAAGGAAAATTAAACTTAATGTCAATTGACAATTTTTTTAATTTGATTAAATCTAGTAGATATAAACTTTTAGCTATTTCTTGCCTGTTTGCGAGAAATATTAATTCTGACTGTAAATGGGGCAAGAGCTAAGAATATTCTCTGTTAAATCAGTTTTATATAACAGTGTTTAATTATTTATAGTATAAAGAGAAAATAAAAATGATGAGTAAGAAATAAACTCAGGAGGAAGAAATGGTAAAAAAGTATTTTCGTTTTTTTGCGAGTATGTCGTTAGTTGTATCTGTGTCCCTTTTTGCCGTTGGCTGTAGTCAGAAAACAGTTATGACAGGTGAGGGAACCGGGACAGGTAGTGCTGATTCTGTGGACCAGGCTGACACAAGTAGGCAACCCCTTGAACCAATAGGAACCGAAGAGTCTCTTGACTCTGAACCGGTTGAAGATCTCGGCAAATTGAATATTTTGGAGGGACGTTCTACTGGTCCTATGTTGCCAATATATTTTGACTTTGATCAATCAAATATTCGGGTTGAGCAAAAGGGTAGGGTCGAGAATAATGCCGCCTTTCTCAAGGATAATTTTCAGAGCAGAATAGTTATAGAAGGTAATTGTGATGAGCGTGGTACTAATGAATATAACATGGCGCTTGGTGAAAGAAGAGCCATAGGTGCAAAAAAATATCTTGTTAATCTCGGTGTGCCAGCAGGGAGGATCAACACAATCAGCTATGGAGAAGAGAGACCTCTGAACCATGGTCACGATGAGTTAGCCTGGTCCCAGAATAGACGCGCTGATTTTGTCGAAATAAGATAAGCATCTATAATTACAGATCTTTTTAAAGCCGAGGTTTGATTTGTTGAACGAGTCGAACCACGGTTTTATGCATTATAGCAAAGGAGAAATGATGAAAATCAATACGTTATTAACAGCTGGGCTCGCCATTGTTTTATGCTTTCTTTTGGCTGGCACCTCTGTCGCCGCCGAAAATTTAAAAATTGGAACCATTGCTATTCAGGACGTGATTGATGGCTCGTTGGCTGGCAAAGATGCAAGAAAAGTTCTTGAGGCAAAACAGAATGAGCTGCAGCCTAAGTTTCAGGCAGAGCAGGAAAGTCTTAAAGAGCAAGCTAAAGAGATAGAGAAAAAGAGTTCCGTTTGGAGTGAGGATGTTAAAGGTTCAAAAGAACGCGAATATCAGAAAAACATGCGGGAATACCAGCTTAAAGTTGAGGATGCCCAGTATGAGATGAAACAACTGGAGAAGAAAGTATTAGATCCTATCTTTAAAGAGCTCCAGTCTGTTATCACTGAAATTGGTAAAAAAAATGGACTGAGTATGATTTTCGAAAAATCTAAAAGTGGTGGTTTGCTGTATTCTGACGACTCTCTTGATGTAACCTCGGAAGTAATAAAGGCTATTGATGCTAGGTTGTCTAAGTGATATAGGGGTTTGACATTTGAAATTTAAAATCCGGGTTGCATTTTAGCGACCCGGATTTTTTTTCTTGAAAAATAATCTTGTTTTCTGCCACAGATTTTCATCCGTCTCTTTTTTAGCAATTGTCCAGCAATTGTCCTGGCAAAGTCTTGACTCAATTTGAAATTCTGTTTAAGCTTTACCTAATATTTTATTCATATCCTATGACTTTTTCCCTGATTTTTTTTCATTGTATGTTCACAAAATTAACGAGGCTAAGCTTTAATGTGCCGTCAAAGACTGTAAATGAGAGATTATAAAATACTAGTTGTTGATGATTTTGACACAATGATCAGGATCATTAGAAATATTCTAGAGGAGTTGGAATATACTAATGTTGTTACGGCAAGGAATGGAGAGGATGCCTGGCTGGTTCTTAATAAAGAAAAAATTGACTTTATTATTTCAGACTGGAATATGCCAAAAATGACAGGGCTTGAGTTACTTAAAAAAGTAAAAGAGTGCCCGGAATTTGAGCATATTCCCTTTCTTATGGTCACGGCCGAGGCAGAAAAAAGGCATATAATGGATGCCGTCAAAGCAAAAGTTAATCAGTACATAATTAAGCCATTTACCACTGACATGTTGAAAGAAAAAATTGATCTTGCAATCAGGAATCAAGAAAAAATTATTTCCGAGATAAGTGCGTAGGTAAAGTAGTTTACGGCCAAACCCTTTTATATGTCTGTATTTTGAGAATTACTATTATAGTTTTGCCGGGCTGCCTTCGGGCTTATCGTAGAGCGGTAGCCAGAAAATAAGTAACATCCCCGGGATTGACAATAGAAAGCTGATGCCGAAAAAATAGCCGTATCCCACCCAGGAAGTCAAAAAACCACTTATCACCCCAGCATACAGGCCGCTAACACTCATCAGGCCTGTGCCTATCGCATAATGTGAAGCCTTGAATTCTTTCAGGCAGATTCTCATCAGAAATGTCATCAAAACAGCAGTGCCCAAGCCGCCAGAAAACTGATCAAACCCGTGAGTTGCAGCCACAGCAAACATTTTCATGCTAGTCAGTGGGATGGGTGTGTCATTTCCGGTGTTGGCAGTTATGTAATAGGAAAGGCTCAAGGCTAGGGCCATGTATATAAGATTGGTGAAATTTTGCAGAAACAGAAACGGCCAGATCATTTTTTTGAGAGAATATTTACTTATCAGCAAGCCACCAACCATTGCACCTACTATTGAGCAAGGCAGGCCGACTCCGGCTGAGATCCATCCGTAATGGGATTTTAGCCCCACATCAACAATAAAGGGTGAGTACATGGCCGAAAGCATGAATTCACCAGCCCGAATAAAAATAATAAATGCAAGTATTACACCTATCCTATCCCGGTCCATAAAACTTAGGAAGGATTGGGAATAGAAGGAATCAGGGTTGTTGGTTATTTTAGCACGGATTTTATTTCTCATCAGCCAGAGAATTATAAGTGCTAGAAAGAGGCCAAGGCCGATTATGGCAGGAAATGAAAGTTTTTTGAGGAGTGGAAAAGAGACCCGCATGGTTTGAAAAAAATCTGATTGATTAAAGCTGCGAATCAGCACAACAAGAATGGCACCTGAGGCTATGGTGTAGAGATTCTTGCGGATAAACAACAGGGAGGGCTTGAAAATGGAGGGCCCTTTGGGGCCGCATTCTCTAAGAGTGGTGAGGTGAAAGAAAAAGAGAGCGGTGAGCAGGCAAGCCGCCAGGAAAAACCCTGAAAACCAGTTGTATACCGTGCCAACGGTGGCGATGACACCAGTGCCGGTCATCATGGCTATTCGGTAGGCCATAACTCGATATCCCACATACTTGGCCTGAGCTTCATTGTCGAGCGCCTCCATGTAATACCCATCTATGGCAATATCATGGGTCGCGGCAATGAAACTTGCGATAAAGAAAATTGCAGCGATGAGCCCAAGGGCATGTTGTAAGGGCGCGATAAGAGCGACAGAAAAGAAGAGGAGGCAGAGGATACCCTGGGTTACAAGCATCCATCTTTTTTTGGTGCCAAAGGTATCAATCAGCGGCCCCCAAAGAAACTTCAGGACCCAGGGCAGTCCAAAAACTGAGGTTATGCCTATGGCCTCAAGGCTCATCCCCCGGTCTCTGAAAAAAACTGAGGAAAGAGTGCGTATTATAGTATATGGGAAACCTTCAGCAAAGTAGGTTGAGAAAGCCCAAGCATAAGGTTTACGGATGAAACTTGAAAATCCTTTACTGACAGTCAATTTAAATTAGCCTTCCAGCAACTCTATTGTTGCTTTGATGATTGCCGGTGTATCAATTTTACATAGTTTTCTGAGGGTAGCTTGGTCGCCATGTTCTACAAATTTATCTGGCAGGCCTAGGAGTTTTACCTTGCAGGTATAAAGCCCCTTTTGGGCAAGCAACTCTAGCACAGAGCTGCCAAATCCTCCACTTTTGACGTTTTCTTCGATTGTCACAATATATTTTGTTTTTACGGCCCACTCCTCGATAAGTTCTGCATCTAGCGGCTTTACAAAACGAGGGTTCAGGACAGCCGCATTTATCCCAACTTTTTCTAGACCAGCGGCTGCTTCAAGAGCAGGGTAGACTCGGTTGCCTACAGGAATAAGCAGTACGTCTGTACCCTCTAAAAGCATCTCCCCTTTGCCTATGGGTAGTTTTGTCAATTCGTTTGAGAGTAGGACTCCTTCTCCAGCGCCTCGCGGATAACGGACTGCGGCAGGTCCAGGATGTTCGATAGCTGTGTAAATCATGTGTTGTAGTTCGTTCTCATCTTTTGGGGCCATTAAAAGCATGTTTGGGACCATTCTAAAATAGGAGAGGTCAAAGACACCATGATGGGTCGGGCCGTCATCGCCAACGACTCCGCCCCTGTCAATGGCGAAGGTTACTGGCAGGTTTGGCAGACAGACATCGTGAATAATTTGGTCAAAAGAACGCTGTAGAAAGGTAGAATAAACGGCGACAACTGGTCTGAGTCCTTCTGTGGCCATGCCGGCTGCATAGGTTACGGCATGTTGTTCAGCAATGCCGACATCAAAGAATCTGTCGGGAAAGCGTTTGGCAAATTTACTTAATCCGGTTCCAGCAGGCATTGCCGCAGTGATTGCAACCACCCGTTTATCTCTCTGAGCTATATGTTCTATAGTGTCACCAAAAACCTTAGTGTAGGCGGGCGCACCTCCAAGGACTGAGTTGGGGGTGCCGGTTTCTATGTCGAATGGTCCGAGACCGTGATAGTCGTCAGGGCGTTGTTCTGCCGGCAGGTACCCCTTTCCTTTTTTAGTTATCACATGAACTAGAATGGGCTTTTTGCGGCCGAATTCTTTGACATTTTTCAAGGTTTCCAGAAGTGCTTCCAGATCATGTCCAGGAATGGGGCCGACATACTGAAAATTTAAGGCCTCAAAAAGCATACCGGGAGTGAAAAAACCCTTAAAGCTCACCTCGCTCTTTTTAAGAACCTGGAGAATGTTTTCACCTACATTGGAAAATGATTTTAGAAAATTCTCCATGTCCTTCTTGATCGTAGCCATGGTTTTTCCGGTAAGCTTGCGGCTCAGGAAGCTTGACATTGCCCCGACATTTGGAGAAATAGACATCTCATTGTCATTGAGCACAACGATAAGGTCATTCTCGAGGTGGCCTGCCTGGTTTAATGCTTCAAAAGCCATTCCTCCGGTCATTGAGCCGTCACCAATTACGGCAATTGACTTTTTCTTTTTTCTCTGTAGCCGCATGGCACTGGCAACGCCTAGGGCTGCGGAAATAGAGGTGCTGCTGTGTCCGGTATCAAAGACGTCATAGGGGCTTTCGGATTGTTTTGGAAAACCGCTAAGACCTTTGTATTGGCGAATAGTACCGAATTGCTCCCGCCTGCCGGTAATCAATTTATGGGTGTAACACTGGTGACCGACATCCCAGATAATTTTATCATCGGGTGTGTCGAAAACATAATGAAGAGCCAGGGTCAATTCCACCACACCAAGACAGGGTGCCAGGTGCCCGCCAACTTCGGAAACGGTTTGAATTATGGTGTCGCGCACTTCTGCGGCAAGTGGTTTAAGTTTTGATTCAGGCAGGTTGCGAAGGTCAGCGGGTGAATCAATGGTGTCTAAAATTGGAGTATATGTCATCTGATATATTACCTGGGTTTGTGAACCCAATTTATTGAATAGTTTATTTGTAAGCGCTCCATGAACACCCCGTTGCACGTGATCGATCCCCGTGATATACAGGGGGTATAATCGCGTGGCTCGATCACGCACATCGGGGTGCCCCTGAAACGCTTACGGACACGGGGTTATGCAATCTTGGGTGTACTTAATTGATCACTAACGTTTATTTAATAGTGTATTCGAACCATATTGTATTTTACCGGCGGTCTAGCACCCCACAGGTAAGCGTTAGACTCCGAGGGGGTACTGAACTGAGTGACAGGAATTTAGCATTAAGGCACTAATTGGTCCTTTCGTAAATGTATGCTGCTAAGTGCCGTAGCGGGTCGGCCTTTTGGTCAAATTCTTCGAGAGCTTTAATTGCTTGTTCGACTGCTGATTTTGCTTTTTCTCTTGTTTCTGAAACGCCAAAAAAACCTGGGTAGGTTGCTTTATTTCTATCCGCGTCAGAGCCGACAGCCTTACCTAGTTCCTCTGTTGTTCCTTCAACATTCAAAAGGTCATCGACAATTTGAAAGGCAAGGCCTATATCCCTGCCATATTCGCTAAGGGCCTTAAATTGATTTTGCGATGCATTCCCTAAAAGAGCACCACACTGAACGGAAGCGGTTATAAGGGCTCCAGTTTTGTGGCTATGGATAAAGCGTAGGGTCTCAAAAGGGATGTCTTTGTTTTCTGAAGCAATATCTAGGGCCTGTCCTCCCACCATGCCAAGGGGGCCTGCTGCTTTGGCAACTGTATTGATAAGCCGAATTTGATTTTCTGGTGCTATCGCGCCAACTAAAGAAGGATAACTCAAGAGTTCGAACGCAAAAGTCAAGAGGCTGTCTCCTGCAAGTATGGCTGCCGCTTCACCGTACACCATGTGATTGGTTGGTTTGCCGCGCCTGAGGTCGTCATTATCCATTGCCGGAAGATCGTCATGGATCAGGGAATATGTGTGAATGCACTCTAAGGCACAAGGGATAGGCATAAGGTCCGTCATGTCTTGGCCAAGGGCTTCTGCCACGGCGATGCAGAGGATTGGTCTAACCCGTTTGCCGCCAGCAGAGAGGCTGTATGTCATTGACTCTATGTGGGACTCCAACTTGTTCTCCTGCTCGGGTATAAATTGTTGCAGGGCCTTTTCGACCAGTCCACGTTTTGTGTTTAAATATTCTTTTATGGCAGTAGTGTTGTCAGGAGTTGACGAGCCGATTTGGCTTGATTTAGTTTTTTCAGTCATTGGTTTGATCGAAGGGTTCGGCAGTCAACTTGCCATCTTTCTGTATCAATATATTCACTTTTTTCTGGGCTTCGTCCAATTTTTGATTGCAATAATCAGCAAGTTTAATGCCGTCATCAAATTTCTTAATAGAGGCCTCTAAGCTTAGGTCACCGTCTTCAAGTTCACGAGTTATTTGTTCCAGTTGATCTAAGCTAGCTTCAAAATTTTTCTTTGCCATATTATATCTCTTTTGTAACCTCTCTCAGAGAGGGCAAGAAATTACCCTTGCCTCTGAAGCGTAACTATTCAGGTAAGCGTAGACTCCGGAAGTGCCTTAGATTTGTTCATTTTAGACTTCGAAGCATACTTTTTGGTATGTGAGAAGGTTAAAATGGGCGAAGATGAGGTGCTACTGAATAGTTACCGCTCTTTTAAAGTATTTGCTGCCCTAGATTTATAATGATACAAGATATGTGTCAATGGACAATTTAAAAAACAGTGATGCCATATGTCAAAAATCACGATTATCTTTTTTTACTCTTTTTCCTTCCATGCAATGGTAGCTTTTTTTTGCACCCAAAGTAGATTCCCCTCATGTCAAAGAATATAGCTACATATCTGGATTTTTTTGCCAGATGGCTGACTGTTGAGAAGGGATATTCCGACAACACGGTCAGCAGCTATATGCGTGATGTGCAAAGTCTGGCCGATTTTCTTGGCAAAGAGTGCCCTATATCTGAAATAGACAAGGCGAAGATTCGTGCTTTTATATACTCACTGAGTAAGAAAAATAAAGAATCTTCGGTGGCCAGGAAACTTTCGGCACTGCAAACTTTTTTCCGATTTCTAATTCAAGAAAAAAAGTTAAGCCAAGACCCTCTTTTGGGAGTTGCCAGACCAAAGCAGGGGCAATATATTCCTGCCTTCTTAAATGTTGATGAGGTTTTTTGTGTCATGGACGCTCCTGGGCCTGAAGATACCTTTAGGGAGCGAGACAAGGCGATTCTGGAACTCCTTTATTCTACTGGCATGCGAGTGGCTGAACTTGTCAGTCTTCAGATGAACTCACTTGATTTTGAAACAGAAATGGTTACGGTTACCGGCAAGGGGAATCGCCAGAGATTGGTACCCATGGGCACCCCTGCCCAGGATGCCTTGAATAAATATTTTCCCCAAAGGTTCGTGCTTATTCAAGGAAGCCTTGCACGGGGGAACTCTCCTGATCAGAATGCTGTTTTCTTGAATAATAGAGGTACTCGTTTAACGACGAGAAGTGTTGAGCGCTTGGTGAAAATGTATGCTGAAAGAGCGGGCATACTTACTGCCGTAACCCCTCACGCTCTGAGGCACTCATTTGCCACCCATTTACTGGAAATGGGCGCGGATTTGCGGATGGTACAGGAGTTGCTGGGACACAGGAGTCTGTCGACAACTCAGAAATACACCCATCTGACCGTTGACCATCTCATGGAAGTGTATGACAAGACCCATCCGATGGCGAGAAAAGTGTAAATATTCGGCAACACTCCAGCTGTGCCCGATCTGGCTGACTCACGTAGAACTACTACGCTTCGCCTGCCAGATCGAACACATCTGAAGCGTTGTCAAACATTTACAGAAAAGTTGAAAGTTGCAGGTTGAAAAGTGATATGGAGGTTTTAGTTTATCACGTTACAAAAACATCAAGATAACTATCAAAGTACTTGGTACTAAAGAAGAGACAAAAAATATGAAAATAAGATCGACAACGATAATCTCAGTCCGTCACAAAGGAGAAGTGGTGGTTGCCGGTGATGGGCAGGTAAGTCTTGGGGCCACAGTTATGAAACATAAGGCCCAGAAAGTAAGAAGGCTTTATGACGGAAAGGTTATTTGCGGCTTTGCCGGATCAACGGCTGATGCCTTCACTCTGTTTGAACTGCTTGAAAAAAAGCTGGAACAGTACAACGGAAACCTGATGCGGGCAGCTGTTGAACTGGCCAAAGATTGGCGCACGGACAGAATGCTGCGGAAACTGGAGGCATTTCTGGTAACAGTTGATAAAGATTGCTCCCTGCTTCTTTCTGGTACAGGTGATGTTATTGAAGCAGATGACGGAATCCTTGCCATTGGTTCCGGCGGACCATATGCCCAAGCAGCTGCGAAAGCCCTTCTGAATCATACTGATTTGAGTGCCGAAGAAATTTGCCAGACAGCGATGCAGATTGCCGGAGAGATTTGTGTATACACCAATGATAATATTACAATGGAAAAAATATGAGCGTACCTGATACTTTAACACCCAAAGAGATTGTAACTGAACTTGATAAATTTATTATAGGCCAGGCTGACGCAAAACGTTTTGTGGCTGTGGCCCTGCGGAATAGATGGAGACGGCAGCAAGTTCAACCGCCTCTGCGAGATGAAATTTCTCCTAAAAATATCATTATGATTGGTCCTACCGGGGTAGGTAAGACTGAAATTGCGAGGCGTTTGGCCAATCTAGCCCAATCACCTTTCCTGAAAATAGAGGCATCCAAATTTACAGAAGTTGGTTATGTGGGCCGGGACGTAGAGTCGATGATCAGGGATCTTACAGAACTGGCCGTCAACCTGGTCAGGGGGGAAGAGAGGCAAAAAGTTGAAGGGAAGTCGGAAACGCTTGCGGAAGAGAGAGTCTTGGACCTTTTACTGCCGCCCAGCCCGCCAGTGGCTGCTGCTGCCATTGTGCCTGATGCTGATCAGGAAAATACGAAGCCTTTGGAAGAAAATTCCTTTTCTGCAACCAGAGAAAAATTCCGAAAGATGCTTAGAGACGGTAAGTTTGATGATAAGCAGGTGGAGATGGACATTGACCAGTCTAAGCCGATGCCGACAGTGGAAGTGTTCAGTAATACCGGGATGGGTGGGATGGATGATATAGGGGCCAACCTCAAAGATGTTTTTGGCAAGATGTTTCCAAAGAAAACAAAAAGACAGAAACTTAATGTTAAAGAGGCCTTGAAACTTTTACAAGCCGAAGAGGCTGAAAAATTAATTGATGAAGAAAAAGTAATTCGTAAGGCCATTCAGCGAACCGAGCAGACCGGGATAATATTTTTGGATGAGATTGATAAGATTGCATCCCGGCAGAGCAGTGGGAGGCAAGGGGCTGAGGTATCACGGGAGGGTGTCCAGCGTGATCTTTTACCAATCGTAGAGGGCTCCAATGTCTCGACAAAATATGGCATGGTCAAGACAGATCATATCCTTTTTGTTGCCAGTGGGGCTTTTCATACCTGCAAACCTTCGGATTTGATCCCCGAATTGCAGGGTCGTTTTCCCATTCGAGTCGAGCTTGATTCTCTGGGAGAAGAAGAATTTTACCGGATTTTGACCGAACCCGAAAATGCTTTGATAAAACAGTATATTGCCCTTATGGAAACAGAAGGAATTGAGCTTGTTTTTGAAGATGAGGCTATCCGGGAAATGGCAAAAATTGGCGCCGCAGTTAATTTATCCACCGATAATATTGGAGCAAGACGCTTGCACACAATCATGGAGAGACTTCTTGAGGATCTTTCTTTTAATGCCCCTGAGATGGCTGGTGAAAAATTTGTGGTAACTGCAGCCTATGTCTCGGAACAATTGGCTAAAATTTCAACTGATGAGGATTTAAGCCGTTTTATCCTATGATGGCTATGCAGATAACGGTTCTGAAAGGTTCTTACTAAGTTAGGTTGACGTATAATCAATACGTCAACCACTCAATCTTTCAGACCTTCTTTTTGGGGTTATGGGTTTTGCTCCTGTCTTTATAAAAAAGCTAATTACTTGCTTGGTTCTATTTTGGTTGACAAATTTCTTTGAAAAAGTCACAACTATTTACTAGTTTTTATATATGTTATATATCGCAGGTTTAGCCCATTGCTAATGGACCAACCAGATAGGGAAAAAGACACTAATATTATCTCATTTTTTTGGTGTTATTAAACAACTTTCTCTCCTTAAACTACGATAGGATAGTTATATGGCTTCATCTTCAACTCCATGTGAAAAGAAAAATAAAGAAAAAAAAGTATTTTCATTATTTGGTCTGATGGATTGTTCTTCGGAGAAGTTTCCCGGCTGTTTTATTCAGAAATGTCTAGATACAACTATCACCTGGAAACTGGTAGGTATGCTGGTTGTTTCTCTGTTTGGCTTTGCACTGGTGATTGTTTTGAATACAACAGCCTTGCATAAGATAAATAACAGTAATCATAGTATCAGGGATGTTTCTATTCCCCAGTATAAAATCGGTCAATATGTTTTGCGAGGCATGAATGGATTTAAAATTTCCTTGATCCATATTCTTGATGCCGATGAACTTGACGAGGACGATATAAATGTCTTGGCCAATCAGCAACGACTTGAAGATATGGCTAAAATGATCGTTTCTCTTAGAGATGGGGGGCCGGTTATTGATGTGGCCCGTATTTCTCGCCAGACTTTGGATGTTTTTACGGTTACAAAGGCAGATGATCCCATGATGATTGACTTTGTGAACCGTATTTATGAAGCCGAAACTTCCCTTGAAGAGTCATTTGATGAGCTTGTGGAATGTTTGAGCAATGATTGTTTGGAGGAAGAGAAAGAAGACGTTGTCTGGGATGTTTATGACAGCCTGGGAGAGTTGTATGATGTTGTTATTGCAATGACTGTAGAGGTTAATAAGCGGAATGAATTGAAATTTGAGGAACTGGAAGATATCATAGCCTACTCCATGGAAAGATCCCTTTGGGTCGGATTGATGATTGCTACAATTCTTGTCATTGCTACCTTGCTGTATATTCTGGTTATTGTTCATCCCCTGAGAACCATTCTCGAAAAAATAACTTTTATTGCCAGGGGTGGGGGCGATCTTGCTCAACGGATTGAGGTTAAAAGCAATGATGAAGTCGGGCAGCTTGCCCAGCAACTCAATACCTTGGTTGATAGCATCTACAGTCTTAACTCCTTTAAAGCTGTGATTGAGGAAGAGGAATCCACCACCGAGGTCAATCTTCGACTTGCCAATGTATTGCGGGAAAGATTTGATTGTGATAATTTTTTTATATACGAGAGAACCGGTAATAAAAACAATATGTCTGTAGCCTATGCCGAGGATATGGCTGATCTTTGTAGTCCTGAAATATTGGATGAATCAAGCTTTTGCAGGGCTAAACGTACGGGACACACTATTTCGTCTCGGGATTTCCCCGAAATATGTAAGAAATTCCCTCATGGAGACCGCCTAGAACATCATTGCATCCCCATGATAGCAAGTGGCAAGGTTGTTGGAGTTGTTCAGTTTCTGCATGAAAAAGATACGAGTGCCGAGGAATATAAAGAATTTTCTGACAAGGTCAAGAGGGCAACACGATATGTCAAGGAGGCGACACCTGTTATTGAGGCGAAGCGTTTTGCCTCAGCGCTGCATGAGTCAACCATGCGTGATCCGATGACCGATCTTTATAATAGGCGTTTTCTCGAATCTTATACCGAAACACTGGTGGCCAGCACCAATCGACGAAATACGAAAGTCGGAATTCTCATGTGCGATATGGATTTTTTCAAGGAAGTAAATGACAACTATGGACATGAAACTGGAGACGTTGTTCTCATAAAGACTGCTGAAGTGTTGACCGGTTGCGTCAGGGCTTCAGATATGGTTATCCGCTATGGCGGCGAAGAGTTTATTATACTGCTTATAGATGTGAAAAATCGGCAGGAAATCCTTGATCTGGCCGAAAGGATTCGTTCAACAATGGAAGGTACTATTATTAATGTTCCGGATGGAACACTACAAAAAACTTTGAGTATTGGGGCCAGCGAATTTCCAGGAGACACTGATGGGTTCTGGGAAGCGATAAAATTTGCCGATGTCGCCTTATACCGGGCTAAAGAGGAAGGGAGAAACAGAGTAATTAGTTTTTCCAGTGAAATGTGGAAAGGGGACAAATATTAACAAATTGAGTAATTTTTATTACTTTATAGCAGTTAGCGATCAATTAAATACACCCAAGATTGCATACCCCCTGAGTCCGTAAGCGTTTCAGGGGCACCCCGATGTGCGTGATCGAGCCACGCGATTATACCCCTGTATATCACGTGGTTCGATCACGTGCAGCGGGGTGTTCGTGGAGCGCTTACCTTTAGCACAATGTTGATTAGATATCTATTTGTTCAGTAAACATCTCTTTTGCTGCATATTCCGAATAAAGATTTGTCGTGATGAAGAGATCTAGGATGTCCCCATCTATGTGTCCGTCTTTCTGCATGTAATCCAAAATTTCAAGGGCTTTTGACAATTTCATTGGCTGGCGGTATGGACGGTCCTTGGCTGTCAGTGCTTCAAAAATATCGGCAATGGCCATGATCCTTACCTGTAAGGAAATTTTATCGGCTGACAGTTTCAGGTGATAACCTGACCCATCTAAGCGTTCATGATGACCGCAGGCAAACTCGGGAATATTTGCTATATTCTTTGGAAAGGATAGTTGGCTAAGTATTTTCCAGGTCACCGTGGTGTGGTTTTCGATTACCATCCGTTCCTGGGGGCACAGGGTACCTTTGCGGATGCAGAGATTATCCAGCTCGTCTTTCTGAAGATATGGGTATGTTCTTCCTTCAAGGCTGTATGTTTTAGCAGCAATTTGCTCTAAGCGTTCAATCTTGTCATCCGTCATGAATTCGGTGCCGCAGTTACATGTTTTAACAAACATCAGGTCATTGTTCAGTTCCTCAATTTGTTGGGAAAATTTCTGCTCAGGATTTTTCAGGGCTTCATGCTCAGATTGACCAGAACCAAGGAGTTCTGCTTTTTGCCGCAAAAAGTTATTTTCCAGAAGCTGGCTGATGAGTTTAAAGCGGGTTTCGATATACTCGAATCGTTCGAAGATTGTTTGCAGCTTGGTTTCCTTGTCAATAATATGTTCTGGGACGGCTATTTTGCCGACATCATGCATCCAGGCAGCCAGCCGTATTTCTTCCAGTTCCTCTTCCGAAAAATTGATATTGCTAAAGGGTTCGGCAGGTGAATCGTTGACCGCCTTGGCTATCATCATGGTCAGGATTTTGACGCGTTTGATATGGCCACCGGTGAAAGGTGATTTCTCGTCTATGGCGGTGGCAATGCTTTTCATGAAAGAATAGAGGAGGGTGCGCAACTCCTCCAGCAGGTTCATGTTTATCAGGGCCATTGCGGCCTGGGAGGCAAGAGAGGTTATAACCTCGGTATAGGCGCAGTCAAAGGTGATTATCTCACCGCTTTGACTATCCATGGCATTGATTAATTGTAGGACGCCTAAAACTTGATTATTCTGATCTTTCAAAGGTACTACTAACATTGATTTGGAATGGTAACCGCTTTGGGCATCATATCTTTTCGGTCCGGTGAAATCAAAATTTGTGGCTTTGTAGACATCTGGAATATCCACCACCTCATTCTTCAGGGCCACATAAGAGGCAACATTGGTAAAGTTAGGTTTGTTGTCTAAACTCAGGGGGATGGGAGGGAAATGTGCTTCGGTATCTTCAGCATTGATCACGCTTAATTTCATGCTGTCGTTTTGTAAGATTTTAAAATTAAGATTTTGTTTGTCGTCATCAAGCAGGTAGAGCGTCCCCCCATCAGCATTGGAAAGATTTCGGGCTTCTTTGACTATAAGTTCTAATAGTTTATCTGAATTCCTTTCCGCGGTCAGGGCCAGGCCGATCTTGACAAGAATGCGGTATTTTTCTTCACTGGTAATTTTATTTTTGATATGGTCCATGACTAATTTCCTTCGGTTGCAGTCATGCCACAACCAAGTGTCATATCAAGATTGATGGCGTCGCAAAAAGTCCGATCTACTGCGTTGTACCCACAAGGGGCATAAATGGATTTTTGACAGACCTTCGGTATACCATATGTATGACCGAAGCCCTGTTAAAAATACCACGCCTCGAAGTCTGCGCTTATCTGTATATCGAACTTTTATGCTTAGCCATCTGGCTGGCTGCGCCGACTTTTTGCGAGAGCATCAAGATTGGTCTAATATTTTCGGAGGGTGCAGCGGGGAGGGGTGAAATTTTTATTCGTAAATGATCCGCTCTCCAAAAAGGGGGATTGCTTATCATCCTATCATTTATAATCAGATTATCCAAGCGACTCTATCATTTCTTTGAGTTCCGCAAAGGTATTTGTCTCATAAATTTTCTGGCGGATGCTTGCGCCACTATGCACACCTTTAAAGTAGCGGCCAGCCTGGTTTTTGCATTTGGCTACAACCTTTTCGGCTGTAAAAAATTGTTCAATGAGTTGCAGGTGGCGTTTAAGGGCTTTCAGTCTGAAAGGAATGCTGGGGGAAGAGTAGTTTTCTCCGAATATCCAAGGTGCTCCAATGGCAGCTCGGCCTATCATCACTGCATCACAGCCAGTTTTTTTCATCATGGCCTGTCCGTCTTCCCGGCAGGTTATATCTCCGTTTCCGATCAGAGGAACAGTTATGGCCTTTTTGACCTTGGCTATGACATTCCAGTCGGGCTTTCCAGAAAAACCATCAGACCAGGTACGGGCATGGAGCGTGATTGCAGAGGCTCCATGATCTTGGGCCATTGCCGCAAATTCTGGGGCATTTATGTTCTGGTGGGTCCAGCCAGACCTGATTTTTACGGTAACTGGAAGTTTGGTATTGTCAGCCACTTTTCTGATGATCTGGCCGGCCAGTACAGGTGTCTTCATCAGGGCTGATCCTGACCCTTTCTTGATCACCTTTTTTACCGGACACCCCATATTTATATCAATAATATCAACGGGGTACTCTGAAAGTATGGCTGCTGCCTCTCCCATTATTTCCGGATCATTGCCAAACAACTGCATAGATATTGGGCGTTCATCCGGGTGGCTTTGCAGCATTTCAATTGTTTTTTCTTGACGATAGGCAAGACCGTGGCTGCTGATCATTTCTGAAACGCAGAATCCTGCCCCATATTCACGACAGAGCATACGAAAGGCAATGTCACTGAATCCTGCTAAAGGGGCGAGGATGAAAGGGTTTTTTAGGTGGATGGTGCCGATGTGCATTGGTGTTAGTTGAAAGATGAAAGTTGGAAGTTGAAAGTTGAAAGTTGAAACTGGAAACTAAGGCAGACTTAGCCAAATTTCCAGTTTCTAGTTTCTAATTTACTACGCTATTAGTTAAATAACTTCTAGCACTGCTTCTTTAACTTTCACTGCAGTAATGCCGAAATACTCATACAGAACATCGGCAGGAGCTGATTCGCCAAAGGTATCTATGCCAATAACTTTTCCCCTTAGGCCAACGTATTTTCTCCAGTAGTCGGTGACTCCGGCCTCAACAGCGACTCTTGGTACACCTTCGGGAAGAACTGAGGCACGGTATGCCTCGTCCTGGGCATCAAAAACATCGGTGCTGGGCATTGAGACAACACGGACTTTTTTACCTTCACTGTTGAGCTCAGCTGCGGCTTGAGTGGCAAGAGTGATTTCTGAACCGCAGGAGATAATCACAGCTTGAGGTTGTCCTTCACAATCAGCAAGGACGTAGCCGCCCTTGGCAATGGCATCTATTTGCTCTTTGCTGCGATCCTGGTGTGGAAGGCCTTGTCTGGAGAAGCAAAGTGTTGCCGGGCCAGTTTTTCTTTCAATGGAGCATTTCCAGGCTACTGCAGACTCTACCGCATCACAAGGACGCCAGACAGACATATTGGGAATCATTCTAAGGGTTGCTGTTTGTTCCACCGCTTGATGAGTAGGGCCATCTTCACCGAGTCCAATGGAGTCATGGGTGAAAACAAATAGTCCAGGTATTTTCATCAAAGCTGCCATACGCAGGGCATTTCTGGCATATTCAGAAAACATCAGAAAAGTCGAGCCGTAGGGAATAAAACCACCGTGGAGGGCAATGCCGTTCATGATGGCTGCCATGCCAAACTCACGAACTCCAAAGTAGATGTAATTGCCGGAGGCATCTTTTTTTATGTCTTTGCTGCCTTTCCAAATGGTAAGATTTGACCCTGCTAAGTCAGCAGATCCGCCGATCAACTCAGGCAGGTGTGGGCCATAGCCGTCCAGGGAATTTTGGGAGGCCTTCCGGGAGGCAATTTTTTCGGCCTTTTTGTCCACTTCCTGGACAAAACCTGCTGCTTTTTCCTGCCAGTCAGATGGAAGGTCACCGCTTAAACGTCTGTTTAACTCCTTGGCTAGATCGGGATATGCCTCAGTGTAAGAACTAAGTTTCTCCTGCCATGCAGACTCAAGGGATGCACCTTTTTCTTTGGCATCCCAGCATTGATAAACGTCAGCAGGGACTTCAAAGGCTGGGTGTGGCCAGCCAAGGGCTTTTCTGGTTAAGGCTATTTCATCATCTCCCAGAGGCGCACCGTGGCAGGATTCTTTACCCTGCTTGTTGGGGGAGCCAAATCCTATGATCGTTTTACAGCAGATCAGGGTTGGTTTGTCACTGTTATTTTGTGCCTCTGTAATGGCAGCGCGAATGGCTTCTGAATCGTGGCCGTTTACCTCTTTGATAACATGCCAGCCGTATGCTTCAAAGCGCTGTACCGTATTGTCGGTGAACCAACCTTGCACTTCGCCGTCGATACTAATGCCATTGTCATCATAAATAGCTATAAGTTTGTCAAGTCCCAAGGTTCCGGCCAAAGAACATGCCTCGTGGGAGATGCCCTCCATCATGCAGCCATCTCCTAGGAAAACGTAGGTGTTGTGGTCGATTATCTGATGCTCAGGTCGGTTGAACTGGCCGGCAAGGGTTTTTTCGGCAATTGCCATACCTACAGCATTGGCAATACCTTGACCCAGTGGACCTGTTGTAGTCTCTATGCCAGGTGCGTACCCATATTCTGGGTGCCCGGGAGTTTTTGAGTGTAGTTGTCTGAAATTTTTGATCTCATCAATCGGCAAATCATAACCAGTAAGGTGCAGAAGTGAATATAAAAGCATGGAGCCGTGCCCGTTGGATAGAACAAAGCGGTCACGATTTGGCCATTTTGGATTGGCAGGGTTGTGATTTAAGAAATCGTTCCAAAGGACCTCGGCAATATCAGCCATACCCATCGGGGCTCCAGGATGACCTGATTTCGCTTTTTGGATGGCGTCCATGCTGAGGGCGCGAACGGCGTTGGCACAATCTTTTCGGCTGGGCATAATCTTTTCTCCAGGTAAATATTTTTATTATTTGTAAATATTTGATTTGACCTCAAAAATAACAACAACCACAGAAACCGTAAATGTTTGTCAACGGTTTTCAGGGAGGTGAGCAGGTTGCTGAGTCTATACGCCTGTATGTGAAGCAGCCTGATCGCCTTCCTGGGAGCCGTTGCCGAATATTTACTGTTATTTTCGCATAACTTTATTGATTATAAAGAGGTACATCTCTTCTGAAATATCATCTGCTATTTCGGCGAGCGCTTCCTTTTTATTGGTTTGCAGTTGGGAAGGGCTAGCGTTTTGGTAGAAAGTCTCGGTGTATGTCTTTTTCTTTTCAAAAATAATTTTGCCGTTCTCTTGATCCATAATTGAGTAGTCGACACTGAGCCTGGCACGTAGTTCGGTAGCTTCATTGTTGCCACCATATGAAATTTCTGGGTAGTACACAGAGGTTATTTTACCGATAATCTTATACTGCGCCTCTTCAGGAGTCTCTTTTATATGGATTAGTTTGCTCTTACGAAGCCAACTGGAAAGGGAATGGTAGAGGACAGTTTCCAGGCCTAGCTCATTTGTCTGGTTTTTCCACATTGAGCGGTGCAGTGAAATAGGTTCGGCATCGCTGTTTGCCACATACGGATTGTAATAGCCGCAGCCTGTGGTGATCATGAGTAAAAGGGCTGTCAGCAGAATAGAAATTTTTGGTAGATTCAAAGGATGGTCTCCAGTGTCTGGTAAATCATATTTAGTAAGCTGATCTGATTACCATAGTAAGAAATTTCAAGTTTCAGATAACAAATTTTAGACAACAATATTGACTAATTTATTTTTTATTACAATTATTTTTCGTATTGATTTGTCGCCGATAAACTTTTGCACCTTTTCATCCGCCAGCGATTTTTCTTTAAGATCTTCGTCACTGGTGTTGGGGGCAGTTTGTAGTCTGCTGCGAACTTTGCCGCTTACCTGAACCACTATTGTAATTTCGTCGTCTTTTGCGGCTTCAGCATCAAATTCAGGCCAGGTGACTTCTTCCATAGATTCCTGGTGCCCGGTTATCTGCCAGAGTTCGGCGCAAAAATGTGGCACCATGGGGTAGAGGAGTTTAATAATTGCCTCGATTGCCTCACGGACCACTGACTGAGCAACTATTTCTTTTTTCTCTTCGCCTACTTTTGACGACAATGTGTTGACCAGTTCCATTACGGCACTTATACAGGTGTTGAAATGGAAATCTCTGTCAATGTCTAAACTAAATTTTTTAATTGTTTGATGGGTTTTACGAAGTATGGTTCTGCCGCTCTCGTTAAGGTCTTGATCTTTTATGTGGCTGTTTGAGAAGACCTCTTTGTTATTGATGACAAGTCGATAGACCTTGTGCAGAAATCGGGAAGACCCTTCCACACCCTTGTCGCTCCACTCAAGGTCTCGTTCCGGCGGAGCAGCAAATAGACTGAATAGGCGGACTGTATCAGCACCATAGGCTTCAATAAGACCGTTTGGGTCTACGACATTACCCTTTGATTTAGACATCTTGGTCCCGTCCTTAATGACCATCCCCTGGGTGAGCAGGTTGGTGAAAGGCTCGTCAATGGTCAGATAGCCTAGGTCTCGCATGGCTTTGGTAAAGAAACGGGCGTAGAGCAGATGTAAAATAGCGTGTTCAACACCGCCAATATATTGGTCTACTGGGAGCCAGTATGAGGCAGCGTCTTTTTCCACCATCTTTTGCTCAGAAGAAGGACTACAGTAACGGGCAAAGTACCAGGAGGATTCCACAAAGGTGTCCATGGTATCGGTCTCTCTTTTTGCTTCACCACCGCAGAAAGGGCAGACCGTTTTATAGTATGATTCTAAGCTGTGCAGAGGGGAGCGCCCTGACTCATCAAAAGTGACATCCGTTGGCAAAGTAACCGGAAGTTCATTCTCAGGAACAGGTTGTATGCCGCAGCTGTTGCAGGTCAACATTGGGATTGGTGAACCCCAATATCTTTGCCGGGAAATGCCCCAGTCTCTTAAACGATAGGTTGTTTGGGGCATACCAAAGCCCTGAGCCTTGGCATGCTCGGTAATGGCAATTTTGGCAGCATCATTTGCCATTCCTGAAAACCCCCCGGAATCAATCAGCACTCCTGGGCCTTCATATGCTTGATCTTCAGGTGTTTCTCGCTCAGAAGGGCTAATTACCTGAACAATTGGTATGTTGTATTTTCTGGCAAACTCATAATCTCTCTGATCGTGGGCCGGAACTGCCATAACGGCCCCGGTGCCATATTCCATTAATACAAAATTTGCGGCATAAATGGGCAGGCGCGCATTGTTAAATGGATTGATGCAGTATTTGCCGGTAAAAATCCCCTCTTTTTCTGGCTCGTCCCCATAATTTGCTTGTTGTTTTGCGGCGCTGGTTTTTTCAACAAAGGCTTCAATATCTTTGGTGTTATCGCTCTCGGAGCAAATATTTTTGACCAGTGGATGCTCTGGTGCAACAGACATAAAAGTGGCACCGTAAATTGTATCGGGTCTGGTGGTGAATATGGTTAGGGACTGATCACTTCCTTCGATGGGAAAATCTATCTGGGCACCTTGGCTCCTGCCAATCCAGTTTTTCTGCATGGAGACTACTTTCTCAGGCCAGCCTTGAAGCTGGGTGAGGTCTTCCAACAGTTCGTCGGCGTAGTCGGTTATTTTGAAGAACCAGCCGTTCATTTCCCTGGGCAAGACCTTGTTGTCGCAGCGCCAGCACTCTCCATCGATTACCTGCTCGTTTGCCAGTACGGTCTGGCAGTCTTCACACCAGTTTACCGTGGTCTTTTTCCGGTAAATTATCCCTTTCTTGTAGAGCTGGATGAAGAAAAGCTGTTCCCATCGATAATATTCGGGGTCGCAGGTTGCAAGTTCTCTGTCCCAATCATAACTGAAGCCCATTCGCCTGAGTTGCTTTTTCATGTATGCAATATTTTCATGGGTCCATTTTGCCGGATGGGTATCGTTTTTTATAGCGGCGTTTTCAGCCGGCAGACCAAAGGCATCCCACCCCATGGGATGCAGGACATTGAATCCCTTCATCCTCTTGTATCTGGCAACCACATCACCGATGGTGTAGTTCCGCACGTGTCCCATGTGGATTTTACCGGAGGGATAGGGAAACATCTCAAGCAGGTAGTATTTTTTTCTGTTCTGGTCTTCAAAGGCTTTAAAACTGCTTTTCTGGTCCCAGATTTTCTGCCATTTTTCTTCGATGGCCTCGAAATTATATTCACTCATATTCATGGTGCCTTATATAATTATTAGTAATTATTCAGCGTAGGCTGGAAATTACCCTTAACTCTAAACTGTAACTGTTAAGATGTGCTTCATATCGGAGTCTACGCTTACCTCGTTCATTTAGGGCTTCGAAGCATACTTGTGTTATTCGAGAAGACCTAAATGGGCGAAGATGGAGTACAGCTGAATAGTTACGATTATTATTCTTGTTCAATATTGGGATAATCATGCTGTGCAAGATTTTCAAAAGTTGTTATGTGGTCCAGAAAGGTCAATTTTACAGTACCTGTGGGGCCGTTACGCTGTTTCCCTATAATAATTTCTGCAATGCCCCTGTTGGGATTGTCAGGAGCCTTATTATACACTTGGTCACGGTAAATAAAACAGATAACATCGGCATCCTGCTCGATGGCTCCAGACTCCCGAAGGTCTGAGATCATAGGGCGTTTATCTGTTCTGCTTTCCACACCTCGGTTGAGCTGTGAAAGGGCCATGACTGGAACTTTTAACTCTTTGGCCATTGCTTTTAGAGATCTGGAAATGTCACTGATCTCCTGCTCACGGCTATCTGCTGAGGCCTTGCCACGCATAAGTTGCAGGTAGTCGACAACCACAAGGCCGATATCATGTTCACTTTTCAGGCGTCTGGTTTTTGAGCGCATTTCAAGTACAGAAATAGAAGGGGTATCATCAATGAAAATAGGGGCCTCACCAAGGTAGCCAACGGCCCTGACCAGTTTAGGCCAATCCTGATCACGAAGGTGTCCTGTTCTCATGCGTTGTGAATCAACTTTGCTCATGGAACAGAGCATACGCATGCCCAGTTGTTCTTTAGCCATCTCAAGGCTGAAGACCGCAACTGGTACTTTGTGCATATAGGCAGAATTTTGGACAATATTCATGGCAAAGGCAGTTTTTCCCATACTGGGACGCCCTGCAACAATGATGAGATCGGAAGGCTGGAGTCCGGCCGTTAATTTGTCGAAATCGGTGAAATCTGTCGGGACCCCGGTTATGGCCTCTTTTCTTTCGGATAATTTTTCTACGACCTTAAATGAGTCGTTGATTATTTCGTGCATGGGGGCAAAAGCCTGATTACTCTTGCTGTGGGATATTTCAAAAACTGTTTGTTCAACATCGTCAAGAAGCTGGTCTATATCGTCTTGCTCCTCGTAACAACGACTGCCAATCTCTGATGAAGTTTGAATAAGTTTTCTTAAGATGGATTTGTTGCGGACTATCTTGGCGTAATGGGTAATATTTGCAGAAACCGGGACGATATCCGTCAGGGTGGCAAGATATGTTATTCCGCCTGCTGTATCAATTTGATGACTGTCTTGTAAAATATTTGAGACCGTAATCAGGTCAGGGGGCTCGCTTTTTTCAAAGAGGGCCAGCATTGCGGTAAATATGGCTTTGTGGGATGGTTTGTAGAAGTCTTCCGGCTCAATAAGATGTGCGACTCGTTCCAAGGCACCCTGCCTGAGAAGAATTGACCCGAGAACACATTGTTCAGCTTCAATATTCTGCGGCGGCAGCCGGTGGATAGGATGCAGTTCTTGCCCGCCTGTTTCCATGATAAGTCCTATCCCCGCTGAGTAAAAGGTTTCAGAACATCAACGTGCCGCTTGGGATGTTTGGTTGATGTTAGTTGATTACTGCCTTTGTGTGCTAACAAGGTGTAATGCTGAAAATGAATGTGCCGTACCTTTAAATAGATTCAAAAGTACGGCGCATTTACATAAAAGGGGTGTTGTTTAGAAAACTATCCAACACCCTTTTTTTACTATTGAAATTGCAAGAATTTCTTCGGTTTATCAGCTAACCCCCATCCGGGGCAATAAGCGCCTTATAAATTCTTTTCTAAAAGATATATAAGTGAGATAAGCGTAGCATTCTATGCTTCAAGAAATAATCTGTAAGGCTTTAATCAGCTGCTTCTTCTGCCACAACTTCAACTTTGACTTCGCTGTTAACCTGATATCCTACTTTAACAGATACCATGAATTCGCCAATGGTTTTAATTGGCTCGTCCATAAGTATTTTTCTTTTGTCTAGATTAATTCCGACCTCGGCAAGTTTTTCTGCAATATCGCCGGAGGTTACAGAGCCATATAGTTTATCCTCTTCACCAACGCGTTTTCCGATGGAAATAGTAACTCCGGAAAGTTTTTTGGCAAGTCCTTCAGAATCAGCTTTTTGGGCCTCTTTTCTGGCCTCAATAGCGTCTTTTTGGATTTCAAGAGTGGCTAAGTTGGCCTTATTGGCAGGAACCGCCAGATGTTGTGGCACAAGATAATTGCGTCCGAAGCCTGGTTTAACCGTTACGACATCACCTTCTTCGCCTAAATTATCAATGGTCTTTTTGAGAATGAGTTCCATTTTCTTTCCTCGATCATTTCAGGTCGTCTTGAATTATTTCAAAAGACCTTTCAGTTTATATTCAAAAATTATTGTAACTATTCAGTAGCACCTCATCTTTGCCCTTTTTAACCTTCTCACATACCCAAGAGTATGCTTCGAAGTCTAAAATGAACAAATCTAAGGCACTTCCGGAGTCTACGCTTACCTGAACACTTACGCCTCAGAGTTAAGGGCAATTTCTTGCCGGCTCTGAATAGTTACAAATTATTCATCTTCAGTTTCGTTAGGTATTGGCTTTGGCTCTCTGATATTAAGCCATACGTCAGCCAGACCAAGTATTGCTAAAATCAACATGCCATAGGCCTGCACAACCAGCAGCACGTATAGAAAAATTTTCATCGGTAAAGGGATGGTCCATTTTCCCATTAAAAAAGTCATAACAGCAAGACCTTGGAAAAAATAAACGAGTCCCAGAACCATAAGAACGTTCAAACTTACGCTGCTGAGTGTGTTTTCAGTCAGAAACAACAGTAAACCGGAGACTATGACGCCCCAAACTAAGGGTTCAGGTAAACGCCAATTCCGAAAATTGTTCCATGTGCTGAGGTTTTGTGCTTTCCGCTTGAGAAGCCAATCGCCAGTAATCAGATTCGCCCAGACTGTACATATAACAGTCATCAAAAGTATGCCAGGGAAAACCCTGGGGACGAGCAAGCGTAGTTCTGTAAATGCGGCTTCTATTTCAAGCAGGGTGTCTGGTGGCAGCTTTGCTGAAAGCTGATAGTTTTCAAAAGCTGCCAAAAGACCGAGGTCGATATTGTTTAATATTTCAGCATAGAGGTTTGCATGATGGGTTGAACTGATGCCATATGCTAATAAACTCCAGGCTGTTGCAACATAAATAACAGCTTTTAATCCTGCTTTGATAGGTGATTCTTGTTTTCTTAGGCTACCTGCCAAGATAAACCCCATGGGTATCATGGAGAATGAAAAAATAAGAACAGACATTACTTTAGCGATAATGGCTAAAATACCTGCGGCAATGGCAGCCTTAACAATTACCTTAATGCCTTGCTCTTGGCCAATGGAGATCAGGTAGTAAAAAACAGGTAGCGGAGCTAAAAAACAGAGCCAAACAAAATTGCCAGTCAAGGCTGGAAGAGCAAAAACTCCTCCTGTTATGATGTAGGGCAGATAGTTTAGTAGGGACTCTTTCCCTTTTTGCTGAATCACCTTTGAGTTAGTAATGTATATTTAGTAGGCTGCATGTAAACAATCTTGGCCTGTCTAATAATTTTAATAATTATTAACTGAACCGGCGTAAGGAAGCAGGGCTATTTGCCTGGCCCGCTTAATTGCCTCGGTCATTTGTCTTTGATGTTTAGCACAATTGCCGTAGATGCGTCTTGGTATAATTTTGCCGCGTTCAGTTACAAAATTTGCTAAGGTTTTTACTTCTTTATAGTCTAAAACCAGTGTTTTATCTGAACAAAAACGACATACTTTCTTTCTGATAAAAGTTTTTTTTCTGCGCTGAGGTGGGCGACTGCCTCTTTGGAATGCCATGATATATTATCTCCTAAATTAGAATATGTTGATTATGGTAAAAAATTACTCGTTAGAGGCGTCTTTTTTACTATCTTCTTCAACCGGTGCTGTCTTAGTCTCCTCTTTTGCCTCTGCTACCTCTTCTTCCTGAGGCTCAGCGACGGGAGCAGGGTCTTTAGCAGCATCGTATACATCGTCTAATTTGACCGTAAGATACTTCAAAACGTTATCGTCAATTCGGAATAGACGCTCAATTTCGTCTACTGCTTCCGGGACACCGGCATATTCAATATAGATATAGAAGCCCTGGGTCTCTTTCTTGATAAGATAAGCTAACTTTTTAAGTCCCCAGCGATCTTGTCGGACAATATGTCCACCTAAGTTTTCAATAACACCATTTGTTCTGTCAATGATCCCAGAAATGCCATCTTCCCCAATATTGGGACGCATAATATAGATGGTTTCGTATCTGCGCATATACTTTCCTCCTTGTGGACATTGAAAAAGAAAAATCTCTTTTAAAAGGCCCTCATGTTGTTCATCCTGCTTTGAGAGCAAGAAGGGTCAGTCCCAGGCACTATTGCCGTTACTCAATTGAAAATTGGGACTATAAAAAATAATCGCTCTTGATACACAATTGATGTTTTTATGTCAATTGATTTTTGGTCTTCTGCCATAATCGAACTAATTCATCAGGCTCTGTTTCACGGATCTTGCGGCCTTCTTTTATCAGCTTTTTTTCCACGGCATTAAAACGGCCAATAAATTTTTCAGTTGCGGCAAGAAGAGCATCTTCTGAGTTTGTGTTGGTGAGCCGGCCCAAGTTGACAAGAACGAAGAGAAGGTCACCGAGTTCTTCCTCTATGGCCTGTTCATCCTTGCTTTCTACCGCCTCACGAAATTCGGCAATTTCTTCGGAGAGTTTGACGAAAACACTGTCTATGTTTTTCCATTCAAAGCCATTGTGGGCGGCACGTTCGGAAACACGCTGGGCTCGCCTCAGGGCAGGGAGACTCTTGGGGACATTTGATATGAGCTCAGTGGCATCTTTTTTTTGCTCTTTTTCGTTTGCCTTTAGTTCATTCCAGAGACGTCGCTGGTCCTCCTCTGACTCAACTTCCTGTTCAGTAAAAACATGGGGGTGCCGATGGATCATTTTCTCAGAAATAGTCCCGAGTGCATCTGCAATTGTAAAGAGACCTTTTTCTTCATAGAGGCGACCCAGAAAAGTTATCTGAAAGAACATGTCTCCAAGTTCTTCCTTGATTAGTTGAGGATCGTCTGCATCGATTGCTTCTATAAGTTCGTGGGCTTCTTCGATGAGGTAGGATTTAAAACTTTGAGCGGTCTGTTTCCTATCCCATGGGCAACCATCTGGACTGCGTAAGGCGGCGATAATGTCCTGGAGTTTTTGAAAATTTGTGCATGGGTTTGTCATATGATTTTAGTTGAAAGTTGAAAGTTGAAAGTTGACGGTTAACGGTCGCAGTCTGAGCTTATCCGAAGTCTGCGCTTATCTGACGGTAATACCGGACAAGAATTCTTTGTTGTCAGAGTGAAAAAGCAACAGGGATATTTTCTAGTAAAGTTTGATGTACTCGTAAAAAGTCTGGATCTGCCTCAGGATGGCTAAGCACAGATAGCGTAGACTTCGAAAGTTCGCTGTACAAGGCGTGGTATTTTTTAGCGGGCTTCGGTCATACATAAGGTATACCGAAGGTCGGTAAAAAATCCGCAACGCAGTAGATCGGACTTTTTGCGACGCCATCAAAATTTAGTTTAGATAATATTGTGCATAAGATCCAAAGGGTGTTCAAGCAAAATCTTAGCGCCTGCATCATGCAACTCGTTTTTACTTCTGAAGCCCCAGAGAGCCGCAACAGGGTACATGTCTGCCGCAAGGGCAGTCAGCATATCAGTATTGGTATCCCCTACATAGAGGAACCCTTGGGGAGGGATTTTTAGATGATGCGCAATTGCCAGAGCTCCGGTTGGGTCTGGTTTTTTGGGGACGCCGGGCAGGGCTCCTGCAACATATGAGAACTGCCAACCTGAGAGGAATCGTTTTACCGTTTTCTGAGTGAACGGATCTGGCTTGTTTGAAAAGATGGCTATCTGGATATCTTTTTTTGCCAACTCATCTAAGAGTGGGGCAACCCCCTCGTACAGTTTTGTTTTGTGGTCCCATCTTTGTTCGTACTCCTTAAGCATCCCCTCGACACATTGCTTGACTGTTTCAGGAGTTTGTTTGTCTTTCGGAAGTGCACGGCGAGCCAGGGTCCCAATACCATCACCCACGAAATATTTGTAACTATTGGCGGGGTGGGAAGGGAAATCGAGGCTTGTAAGCACAGCGTTCATTGAGTCGGTAAGATCATCGAGTGTGTCGAGCAATGTGCCGTCAAGATCAAAAAGGATAGCTCTAGTTTGAAAATTCATTAATCCGCCTGTTTCTTTTTTGGCGACGGCCATTTTTTTGTTTGAATCAGCTAAACTTATTCTTTGAAATTGTAAGAAAAGTCAATTTAATACCATAAATATTCGACTAACACTGGAAAACAACAATACCCAACAAAATGTAAATGTTTGATAGGTAAGCGAAGACTCCGTCTGCTTCAGATGTGTTCGATCAGGTTGGCGAAGCCTAGTAGTTCTACGTGAGTCAGCCTGATCGGGTGTAGGTAAGCGAAACGTAGTGTAGACTCCGTCATGGACGGTTGCCGAATATTTACTTAATACCATTATTTTTTTTGGGAGACAACTGTTGTAGTTTTAGGGAGATTTTTGGAAATCCTTTTTATCCTTGACTGAATGCTTTATTAGCACTATTTTAATTCTTTTATTTTTTTATAAGGTTTTGATATTTTTTGAGGAATAGTATTGTTATAAATTCTATCCACGAAAATTTTTGTCAATTATAATATCTACATTTAAGATTAATTTTGGAAGGAGAAAGCATTATGTCTATTTGTGTTGTTGGTCATTCAAATCCGGATACAGATTCAGTAACATCTGCCATTGCTTACGCACATCTTTTGAAAGCTCAGGGTCAGGATGCTGTTGCTTGTATGCAGTCATCAGCTGATAAATTGAACCCAGAAAGTGCAACAGTACTTGCTCGTTTTAACCTCAGCGCCCCTGAAGAGTTAATGGATGTTGCTGGTAAGCAAGTTGCTCTAGTTGATTTTAGTGATATTGGTCAGGGACCTGCAAACCTCAAAGATGCAGAGGTTGTGGCAATTGTTGACCATCATAAAATTGGTGATGTTACAACCAATAATCCTATTGTATTTAATGCTCAGCCTGTTGGTTGTACCGGTACTGTACTAAACGAAATGTACAAACTCGCTGGAGTTGCTATTCCTAAAGATATTGCTGGCGGAATGCTTGCAGCTATATTAAGCGACACTGTAAATTTTAAATCCCCCACCTGTACAGATGCTGACAAGGCTGCTGTTGCAGAACTGAAAGTGGTTGCTGGCGTTGATGATACAGAAGGTCTTTTCATGGATATGTTGAAGGCTAAATCTTCAATTGCTGGTGTTTCTATGGAAGACCTAGTTTTCCGTGACTACAAAGATTTTGATATGAATGGCAAGAAAGTTGGCTGTGGCCAACTTGAATTGGCTACTCTTGATCAGGTTGCTGATATTCGTGAAGATCTTTACAAAGCCCTTGAAACTGTTAAGGCTGATGGTCGTCACACTGTTCTTTTTATGCTCACCGATGTAGTGAAAGAGGGTACAGATCTGATGGTTGTTTCAGATGATACCGCACTTGTTGAAGGTGCATTTGCTGGAAAACTTGATGGAAACTCCATGTGGGTTGATGGCATGATGAGCCGTAAAAAACAGACTGTTCCAAATATGCAGAAAGCTTTTGGCTGCTAAGCACAGACTTTTTAAAGTTGTATCAAAAAAGCTGTTTAGGATGTGATTCCTAAACAGCTTTTTTTTGTGCTAGGTTTATTTAATAGTTAATTTACCTTCCCCATAAAACCATCACTGCTTCCCGCATTTCAGTTTCTTCACATCATTGGCAAAATCAAAAGAGTCATCGTGGTCCTCGGTATGGCATTTTAGGCAGGTTGATGCAGAAACTTGTGAGGCTAACCCCATATTTTGTGGCATTTGAGCGTGTTGTCGGCCAGGGCCGTGACAGTTCTCGCATCCCACGGCCTGAAGATTTTTAGAGAGGTTTACAGCGTCGCCCTTGTCAAGGTCGCCGCTACCGGTGATATGACAAGGCAAGCAGTCTAAGTTGAATTGCTGGTTTTTGTTTACCAGTGTCGTATATGCCTTTGCATGTCTGCTCTTTTGCCAGGATGCTCCCTGGTATACGTGGCAGGAGGTGCAGCTTTCCGAACCTATATACGGAGACTCTATAGTATTTTTCTGGGCGATTTGTTTTTGGCCTAACTGATTAATCTCTTGTTTTGTTTTCTCGACTATAGCGACAATGTCTTTGTGGTCAGGCAGAGTTGTTTGTATCGAAATAAACCTGTTTTTATAGGAGGAGGGTATTTTCTCGCATTTCTTTTGGCTGTTTGCAGCGGAGAGCCTTTCAATCTCCTGCACTACTTTATTTTTCTTAAGAAGCAGTTTCTGGTAATTGGCTAATTGATCGGGTTTTCCTTTAAGGTCAACAAGGGGCTCCTTATATTTATCAAATTTACCAAGCTGCCAGCTAAGGCGATCCAGAGATTTTATACTCTTGTCTAATTGATCTGCCTTTTTCGATCCCCACGGAGAATTTTGCCAGTTTATATTCATGATACCAATCTGTTTTCCCTGCTTCCCGGTCTGGCAGATCAAGGTCTTGTTAAAAAATCGTGGAGGTTGGTTTCCAACGGTGATCCCTGCTTGGATGATTATATCAATATGGGGATATGCTTGTGTTATGGCACGGTTATCCTTTACTGGCAGATTGGAAAGCAGGATGATGAGGTCTGATTTTTCCTTAAGTTCTTCTATGAGTGTGGGTAGCATTTTCTGCCAAGGGAGGACGGCGGCGTGGTCTTCCTCTTTGAACGCAGTATATAAAGCGGTGTCAGTAAGGCTGGTTATACCAATGGTTATATCTCCTTTTTGAACGAGGAGACTAGGGGTGAAGAGTGCTTTGTTAGTAAGTGTATCGATCAGGTTTGCACTGACCCAAGGGAAGGCGGAGGCTTCACTGATCTTTTTAAAAAAATCGAGACCAGCGATTAAGTCTTCCCGCGCAATTCCAACCGCATCATAGCCAATTCGGCTGTAGCTTTCGACGATGCCCAAAGCGGTTATCTTTTCCTGCTCAGCACGTTTTTTAGACAGTTTGGTTCGTTTGAACAGTAGGCTGCCTGCATCAACGATAAGGGAGGGGATGTTTTCTTCTGCGGTAATTTTTTCATACTGAAAGGCTTTTTTGGACAGACCGCCCAATTGACTGCTTTTTCAGCCGCACGGTTCAGTCTCACCTTTTACGTCATTTGAATACAAAAGGAGAATATCCTGTCCTGTTGGCGCGGCCAGGAGAAGAGGTGGGGGTAGGATAAAAAGAGTCAACATCAACAAGAGAACGGCTGTGTAATTTCTTTTTTGTTTATTCATCAATAATACCCCTATGTTATCATCTTTTTGTTTTGACAGTATAATCACGAAATATTTGAAATATACGAAAAGTTACTAAAATTAATTATTTTCGAAAGGTTGATTATTTCTATGTGCTTTTTGTTAAAATATCTCTGGGTTTCATCCATAATTAGTGTGCCTGAGAGGATATGCTCTTTGGGACGCCATCACTATAGAGAGTATATTTTAGAGAAGAGGGGGAGGTAGAATGAAAGCAGCCAAAGGTAATCATGGAATAGCCTCATTTAGGCTGCTTGCCTATGGGTATCTTTGCTTTAGAAGCTCGCGCCATTTTGTCAAGCGGTCTTTGATTATGGCTTCGTGGCCCCGGTTGGTGGGGTGGTAATATCTTTTTCCCTTTAATTCTTCAGGGAGGTGGTCTTGTTCAACCAGGGCGTTAGGCTGGTCGTGGGCATATTTATAGCCTTTACCGTAGCCAATGTCTTTCATTAGTTTTGTCGGGGCGTTTCGTATGTGCATTGGCACATCCAGAGATCCTGTTTTTTTGATATCTTGCATCACCATTTTATAGGCTGTATACACTGCGTTGCTTTTTGGGGCGGTGGCCAGATAGATTACCGCCTGGGCTAGGGCCAATTCCCCTTCCGGGGAGCCAAGGTTGTGGTATGAGTCTCTGGCGTTGATGGATATTGTTAAGGCCTGAGGGTCGGCATTGCCAATATCTTCCGAAGCGAAGCGGACAAGTCGCCTGGCAATGTACATAGGGTCTTCTCCCGCATACAGCATCCTGCATAGCCAATAAAGAGAGCCATCAGGATCACTGTCCCTTAAACTTTTATGCAGGGCTGAAATAAGATTATAATGTTCTTCACCGCCCTTATCATATCGTAATGATCTTTGCTGGATGGCTTCTTCAGCGATTTCCAAGCTAATAAATGGAATCCCGTCTTTGTCGGCAGAAGCCATTGCCGCCGCAACTTCCAGGCTGTTTAAGGCGATTCGGGCATCTCCATCTGCCATGCTAACCAGGTGCTCCATTGCCTGCTCGTCAAGCTGTAGATCTTTGTCTCCGAGTCCAGTTTGGGAGTTGCTGGCAGCCCTGGTCACTATTGTGCGTATATTATCTTCGCTAAGTGATTTCAGGACAAGAACTCGGCAGCGCGAGAGGAGTGGTGCAATGACCTGGAAAGACGGGTTTTCAGTGGTTGCTCCAATTATGGTCAAAAGACCGGATTCCACGTGGGGTAGAAAAGCGTCCTGTTGTGATTTGTTGAAGCGGTGGATTTCATCAATGAACAGCAGGGTCTTTATCTCTTTCTGTTCAAGTAGTTTTTTTGCTTCTTCAACAATTTGCCTGATCTCCTTCACTCCAGAAAGGACGGCGGAAAAAAAGACAAAATTGGCTCCGCTTGTCCTGGCAAGGATTCGAGCCAGCGTTGTTTTTCCGGTACCTGGGGGACCCCAGAGAATAAGGGATGGGAAGTAGGTGCTGTTGATAAGTTTGCGTAGGATCTTGTCTTTGCCCAGCAGGTGTTCCTGGCCGACAAAATCTTCGATGCAGGTGGGGCGGACTCTTTCTGCCAGAGGGATACTGGGGCTTTGTTTGCTAATTGACGACATACTTATTTATCTGGCACCACTTGTTCTGACAACTCAAGAGCATTGATAGGCCCGGAAATGGCCAATGAGAAAGCATCTGTTCCTTTGGTGACCGCATCTTGCTGGGACTTGTTAGCACTGGCAGGTTTTAAAAAAGTACCAGTCATATCGGCGTATCCAGAAAACAGATCAACGATGCCTTTGGCAAAAAGGTCGCCATGGCTGCTGGTCAGTTTTATCTCTGAGGCTTGGAGCGGGTAGGAGGCGAGATCCAGGGTCATTTCTGTGTTGGCAGAGTATGGCCCTTGTAAAAGGATAGGGCCTAGTGCGTTGAGTAGGTCTCCGGTGAATTTGAAGTCCGGGATGCTAACCCCTTGGTAAAATAAATTCGCTTTGGCATGCATACTCTCTTTGACAGAGGCTGGAAGAATAGATCCGCTTATTTCACCCTTTTCATCCTTTAGCTTAAGGGAAATGGCATCAACCCTCCAATTGCCTTGATTGAAAAGAATAGAAGCAGAAAAAGAATCAAAAGGTTTGCCGTAGAGCACAGGAGAGGATGAGGTGAAAAATCCTGTGATATTAGAGGAAGGGGAGATCTGCACCAGCGGGTATTTAATCATGGCGAGATTCTTAAGATCATAAGATTCCGCCTCCAGGCTGAAAGTTATCTTGGCATTTTTCTGATATTCTTCCACTTTTGCTTCAAGGTTAATTTTTTCATTGCCTGGGAGATGAAATGACAGTTGCGTGTGGGCATCTAAAGCATCGACTGTAATTTCACCGGTCATTGCTCCCTGTACACCATGGTAGAAAATATTAGCATCGTTAAACTGAATATTTGTTGATTTTAGGTCGAGTTTCTCAGGATTAGGTGACCTGGTGAGTGTCAGGTTGAAACTGCCGTCGATGTTTGGGAGTGTGTCTCGTTCATTTTCTATGTGAGCTTGGCCCTCAAGGATCTCAATATGATTGGGATTTAGCAGTATTGGCCAGGATAGTGGTTTTAAAAGTTTTGTTTGCGTAGTATTGCCGGCACTCTTAGGTAATACCCCTTGCAGAATTTCAGCAAGGGAGGTGTTGTTGCTGTTTGCAATAGTGATTTGGGGGGTAACGAGTTGGATGTTTTTCGGCCTGATGCTGCCCGTTAATATGGACCAGAGCGAAAGGTCAATTTCAAGGCGAGGAGATTGAAGTAGGGTTGCCGAATTTTCTTTATCAAAAATAGATATATTATTGATAAGCAGATGGTTAGGAAACGATAGTACAGCACTGCTCAATGAGATAGGTGTGTCAAGAACGTCTGCCAGCCTTTCCTGGATCAACTTGGAACCATTTGCGGCTATGCTTCTTTTTGTTTGCAGCCAGAGCCAGCTGCAAAAGAGAAGTAAACATAGCAGTAGGATAAGAGCTACAGTCAGGAGAGGTAATTTCTTGGAATTTATGGCTCGTCGAGATTGGCTCATTTACCTTGCTCTCTCTAATCCAAAAAAATGCTTACGACTGTTATATTATCTTTACCGCCGGCCTCATTAGCCATCTCAATAAAGGTATCACAGGCTATTTCCGGAGAAGGTGAGGAGAGAATGGTCTTATGGAGCTGTGAATCATCAATCATTCCCCAAAGGCCATCGGAGCAAAGGAAAATTCGATTACCTGATTTTAAATTAGAAAAATTATACTCTGGATCTTCCGTGAAAGTAAATCCCACTGCTCGGCTGAGGATGTTTTTGGGAGGGCCGTTTTTTGTCTTTGTTATTTTATGGGAAACTTGCCGGAATTCCGCTGCATATGAATGGTCATTGGTGAGTTGCTGAAGGGATTCGGCGTTGGCAAGATACCCCCGGACATCGCCTACGTGACAGAGGTGAGTAGAGTCCTTTTCGACAAAACAGGCGATCATGGTGCACCCCATGCCCTGTAGCTCGGGATTTTTGGCAGACATCTCCATGATTTTTTTATTTGTATGGATGAAGCCGGCAATCATGGTGTGTCGAATGGCCTCTTGGTTGGTTATTGTGTTTAGCCTGTTGTCGATGAAATATTGAGCGAGGGTGTCAACCGCTGTTTTGCTAGCAATATCTCCGGCATTATGACCTCCCATGCCATCGGCAACTATATAAATGTTTCTGTTTTGCATTATGCAAAAACTATCTTCGTTTCGGCGCCGTTTCTTACCCGTATCGGTGCGTCCGGAGGCTGAAAGACGAAAATTTTTACCTAAAAGCAGGTTTTTAAGAAAATTCAAGATCATAGACTAACATCCAAACAATAATTGAACCGTTTTTACCGCCGGCTAGAAATATGTGCGGAGAGGGGCCTGGCGCCAAAGTAGTGATGCCGTCTCCCCGCCCATCAAGAAGGAATTCAGGTTTATCTGATAAGGGTGTCCAAATTTTAATGATATCGTCGTTGCCTGCAGAGACAAAGTAGTTGCTATTCGGCAGAACCAAAGCCGCATTTAAATCGTCTTCATCGGTGCCGAGACTATTTTTGCATTGTCCTGTCAGCCTGTCCCATAATTTAATCTGTTTGGCTTCCAAAGAGACAAAAAAGAGGCCGTTGCTTGAAGGAGACAATGTTTTAACAGTATTTGTATGGGCCTTTATAATTGTAATAGGCTCCGGTTCGTTGATCGACCAAAATCTCATAGTACCATCTTCACTGCCTGAAATAAAGTCATCACTCTTATTGAAACAGTTAAGAGCTGTAACTGCCCCCCCAGCCTCAGTAGATAAATCGCGTTCATCGGTGCTGGCCAGTGAATAAATGCGGATGTGCCCATCAGAAAAACCAACAACTATGCGTGTGTTTGTAGCATTTACCGCAATGGAGGTTATGAGGCCTTGAGCGTTAACTTTTGCTTGGGTTTTGCCTGAGACAAGTGAGATAAGTTCGATTCCCCCGTCCTTGAGTCCAATAACCAGGTGATTGCTGTCGGGGCTTAGAGCTGCAGCACAGATGGTTTTGTAGTTGCCGAGAATATTTGCTTTTTTGGTGCCGTTCAGGTTGTGAATAAGGATTTTTCCATCTAGGCAGAGAGCAAAAATTTTGTTTTTTCCAGGAAGGCAAAAAATGTTTTGAGCGGGGACGTTCCAGTTTCTTAAGGTTTTTAATCTTATTACTGCTCTTAGTTTTTTTTTGGCGCCAACTTTTATTAGTTGTTCGTATATCTTGTGGTACTCAAAATCCTTTTTGAATTTCTTGTTCTCCCATACCTTGAACAGTATTTCTGAACACTCTTGGTGCCGTTTATTTTTTAAGAGATTAATCATGTTCGTTTTTGCGGCCTTGTTCAGCTGGCTGCTTTGGAAAATGTCGGTAGAATTCTTTGGCAGGCAGAGAAGGTATTCAGGGAAGTACGTCTTCGGAGGCGGGGGGGGAGGATCTTCAGGATCTCTATCTTGTTCTTCAATGATCCAGACATCTTTGTGCAGGTCGCACCTTAAAGACTGGGCCAGGGTGGCGAACATTTTTTCCTTTGGATATCTCTTTAGGAAGGTTTCTGTCTGTTTGTGCAGTAAGGCTGGAGAGAGCCCTTCTTTCCATTTGAACAGAGTGGAGTTGAAAATCGCCTCGGGGAGAGTGTCATCTATGTCCAAGGACCTTTGTAAACATTTTTTACCTTCTTGCTCTTTGCCAAGTTCGAGAAAAGAAACAGCGCGGTTGTTCAGGTTTTCAGCTTGTAAGTCGGAAAAGTCCAGCTCCATGAAAGGGCAGGGTACCCTGAAAAGGATAATATGTACTTCATTGAGCGCCTTGCGCAGTTCTGAAAAATTCTGGAAGCGGTCTTCAGGATCAAATTCTACTGATTTAACCAGTAGGTCTTTTAATGCCGTTGGAAAAGGGGTTTTAGGGTCTGATGGAGATGGTACCGCTTTACCTTGAATATTGTTGTTTTTATAGGGTCTGCGGCCGCAGAACATGAGCCACAGGCAAATGCCGAAGGAGAAAATATCACTGCGCAGATCGACACTATGGGTGTCTCTGAACTGTTCAGGAGAGGCATAGCTTGGGGTTCCCCTGAAACCGACGGTCTGTTCGGATGAGGTTTTTGTTAAGGTTTTGTCTTTGCCTTGACTGTTCGTTGTTTGAATAATGCCAAAATCTGTAATTTTTAGTAAGGCATTTTTGGTGAGAAGAATATTCCCAGGTTTTATGTCACGGTGAATGATCCCTTTTGAATGGGTAAACTCCATGCCGTGACAAAATTGGATGGCCATGTTTAAAAGAGTGCGCTGGTCTTTACAACGACCTGTTTTAAGCCAACTGCTAAGGTCACCCCCGTCCACATATTCTATGAAGAGGTACGGGGTTTCATCAATGTTGAGAACGTAATAGCAGGTCGCGACATTTGGATGCATGCCCATTCTTACCCAGCTGTTTGCTTCTGTCAGGATCCTTTGGATACCCTCTTTATTCGCCAGGATTTCTGCTTTTGGTGCTTTAATAGCCAAGGGAACTTTCCAGCCCAAGTGCTCAGCTATATAGACCCTTCCCATGGCGCCGGAAAAGATTTTCTCGATTTTGTAGCGGTCAAGAATAATGTCACCGGGGCGCCATTCTTTTAGATCATTTTTGTTGAGGCTGCCGAGCGTCCCTTGATGGACGGTTTTTTCTTTCTTGGCCTTCAGACTATTAAGAACTTTGCCAAGCATCGATTAGTGGTTGAATCTAATTGATGTTTGGCGGATTCTGATGATGTCTCCTTGAGCAAGCTTTCGCTCATCGGTGATTTTGAGGTCATTTACAAAGGTACCAACCCAGCTTTTTTGGGGAACCAGAAAAAAATCATTTTCTCTCTTAAATATGTAGCATTGAGCCTTTGCAACAAAAAATCCAGGGACCACAAGATCGCAGGACGCTTCTTTACCAATTTTAATGCTGTTTTTTCCTTCGAGTTGCAGGTTTTTCGGGGAGCCGCTACCGCTTATGAGAGTGAGGCGGGCTTTCTCTCCATGTTGTGAAAAATTATTGTCGCTACGTAATCCCTCCTGTCCACCAGTGACGAAAACAGTTTCCTCGTCAAGGTCCATAATGTTTGCCGATACGGAATCAGCAATATTCATGGCCTCATCTGTTCCGGAGGCTGGAGTCAGGCGAAATTTGCCGAACTCTATTAGGGCTGAATCTGAAATAGGCTCATTGGCCTGGATTTTTTCTCCGTTAACAAAGGTGCCGTTTTTGCTTCCCAGATCAGAGACTAGGTATATTCCTGCAGTTGATTCTATGGCGATATGGAGTCTGGAAATGGCAGTATTATCAATGGTGATATCAGCTTCACGTCCCCTTCCTATTGTGACTTTTTCCCCTTCATTTAAGGAAAATTGTTTTATTATCTTGTCGTTGAGTATAACTAACCAGTCTGCCATTGCAAAACTCCTTTATTTAATGGTATCACCATCTTTGTCTATGCGTAAAGATCTGGGTGTGAATCAACTTTATTACGAAAGCAGTGATGTGTGGTCTATCTGAATAATTTCGACAGTTTTAAACTAGCATAAAATTCAACGTCAGATAAGAAAAAAATTGAAAATGCATGATTAGTCGCTTATGCTTGACTATATTAAGCTGAAATTATGTGAATAGTCTCCTGACTACCATACTTTTAACTAACACGATTTTAACATTTATGCCCCCTGAGGGTTCAGACAAACAGCGTCTTATTGTTTTGAGCATAGGTTCTTTCTTGTTAAGATATTTTTATTTCAAATAAAGGCCTGGCTACTTGATTATGTCGTTAAATTATACTCAAATCTTTCTTGATACTTATGTCTCCAGCAGATACAAAAAATAAATCGTCAGACAAGTTGGCCGAGATATTTGCAAAAATGTCCATGACTGAATTGCCTGCCATGTCCACGAACGTGCAGGAACTTATTTCACTTACCTGTAGCAGTCGTTCTGCCGCCAATGAATTGTCACAAGTCATTTTAAAAGACTACTCCCTGACCAACAAAGTTCTGCAGGTGGTGAACTCTGCTTATTATTCAATGGGCCGTACGGTCAACTCAATATCCAGGGCTGTTTCTGTCCTTGGCTTTGACGCAGTTCGTGATATGGCGACGGCAATCGCCCTGTTTGAAGAGTTTGTTAAGTCGGGACTTGATAAAGAGAGCATCAGCAAACTTCTGACCCGCTCCTTTCTTAGTGCCATTCAGGCCCGAGACATGGTTGCGGAAAAAAAATTGCCGGTTACTCCTGAAGAGGCTTTTATCTGTACTCTTTTGCATAACCTGGGCAAGATCATTGTGTGTATCTATCTGCCGGATAAATATAGGGAGATAGAGGAGGAAATTGCCGCCGGAATGGACGATACCAAGGCCTCAAAGTCTATACTGTCCGATTTAAGCTATTTGGAAATAGGTGAGGAGGTCGCGAAGTTTTGGAATCTTTCCGAGAATGTTATTTTGTCAATGGAGTCCACTCCTGGCGAGCCGAAGAACAAACATGATGCCGAGGGATATCTGCAGAACGTTACCAGTTTTTCCAATACCTTAATTGATAATGTGTGTGATGGCTCAAGTCTTGGTCCATTGATTGAGAAGTACGGTGAGATGTTTTCTGTTGATGCCGAAGAACTTGTTAAAAAGGTGCAGTGCAGTGTTGATGAGTCTGAGGATGTATCTGATTCCATTCGCTTTGGACTTAGTAAGCTCCAAATTCGCACCAAAATGAAACGGATTACCAGGAACGTTAAAAAGGGGGTCCTCTCTTCTGCAAAAGCAAGTGAGCTGAGGGAGCCGAATGAATCGAAGATAAAAATGGTTGTGGACGAAGAGGCAACCGTAGGTGCGGGGCAAGATTCTCCTCCTGAACCTGCTAAGGAGCTCGGTGAACTGCCAAGCAATCCTGATAAGTCTATAAATGATTATATAAGAGATATTACCGAGACCATGATGGGGGCATCATTTAATCTGAATGATTTCTATGCAAACCTGTTGGAAGGCCTTTATATGGGAATCGGTTTTGATCGGGTTATTTTGGCCATTGTTACTGTGCAGGCGGATAAAGTATCCCTGGTTGGAAGGTTTGGGCTGGGTGATGTTGATGAAAATACTGTTGAAAAGTTTGAACATGTCCTGGCGAAAGGCCAATATGCTATACCTAATGCTCTTCGCCTGGGAAAAGACATGGCCATCTCCGGTGACAGAAAAAACGCTTTTCCTGAAAATTTACAGTATCTAGTTAGGGGGAGGAATGTGTATTTGTTCCCTATTTGTCTCGAAGGTAAGGGAATAGGCCTGATTTATCTCGACAGAATGAATGCCAGGCCCATGCTAGATAAGGAGAATGTTAAAAATGTTCGCCTCTTTCGAGATTTTTCGGTTATGGCTATCAAAAAAATCAGGGGAAAGAAGTAATTTTCGTAACTATCCTTTCTCTATCTCTGTTATTTTCTTTTTAAACGCCCGTGCTTTTTCTTTAATTGTCTTTGAACTCCCATTGTCTGAAATTGCCTGGTCCAGGTGGGATTTTGCCATTTTGGGATCACCTTCGTACCAGAAATAGTGGCCCAGATAGTAATGGCCCTCTCCCTTTTTGTTTTGTCTTGTCTTGATTTGACCGATCTGGTAGTAAAGTTTTGAGTGATCCTGGTTGTCAACTAACAGGTTGTTTAAGAGGCGTAATGCTTTCTCATTCTCACTGATTTCCTGCCATGTCCTAGCAAGATAAAAGTTGGTGAAGTCACTTGAAGGATCTTGCTTCTGAGCCTTTAGGAAGAGTTGAAGGGCTTTGTCATATTTCCCTTCCTTGAAGAATATCATTGCGTGGTCTGCCTGTAAAATTGCTTCAGAGGGGTAAGCGGCAAGGACTATTTGCAGTTCCTCTTCTGCCTGTACAAAGTTTGCTTCATTGAGGTTCGCAAGATAGAGACCGTAATGGGCTATTATTTGTTCAATTTCACTGCTTTTTGGTTCTGAAAGTGTGCGGTTTGCATTCTTGAAAAGAGTGGATGTCTTTTTTGTGAGGGATAGAATTCGTTGCTTGATTCGCAAAAAATGGAAATTGTCCCTTTGGTCAAGTTTTTTGCTGCTCTCATCTATGAATATGAGGTCCTCAACATAGCCAAGGCGTCTTCTCGGTTCAGGATGGGTCAGGAGGTATGGCGGGATATTGCCCATCCGGTATACGCTGATTTTATGCATTTTATGCAGCATGGAGGTCATGGGAGAAGGGTCTGTGCCCATTTTTTTCATCCACTCAAAGGCAAGACGGTCGGCTTCTTCTTCATCCCGGCGGCTGAATTTAAGATTAAGCGAGGTGCCTGCAGCCATCGAACCTGTGATGAGAGCCTCGGAGATAGCCCCACTGCCTATGGCTACGCCTGCTATGAGCAATGCCGCTGTCGCAATGGATGTTTTTGTCATTTTTTTCATCCGGTCTGCAATATGACGGCTGGTGACATGACCGCACTCATGGGCCATTACCGAGATTAGTTCTCCTTCGTTTTCCATCTCTTCAATAAGGCCTGAGTGGATAACGATGATCCCGGATGGTGCTGCAAAAGCATTAAATTCTGCATTGTCGACAACAAAAAAATGGTAATCAAAGAATTGGACACCGGTAACCTGAAGTATCTCATTTCCTAATCTCTTAATATATTGGCTGATATCAGGTTCATCTAAAATATTAAAACTTTTACGAACAATACTAAGGAGTTCGGTGCCCATCTTTTTTTCATCACCGATTGAAAAGGCTTGAACTTGGGCAGGATGAATAACCGGAAAGGAAATAAGGGTAGCAGAAAGAAAGATAAGAAAAATGTGCTTGCAAAAGTGGTGGGTATCTGACAATTTTTTTGAAAACATAGTTATAATATGCCATAAAATGCCTATTTTTTCTATAAATTAGTTAGAAACGATTACTTTGCTTATAACTCTACACCCTTATCTTATGAGGTTTTATTTCTTGATTAAATAAGGTATTTTAAGGCCACATATCTCTGCTATTAAATTGCTTGATTTTGTGCCTTATTGGCAAAAATCGTGTTTTTATCCCCCACAGGTTAGCGATAGGCTCCTAGGTTCATGATAAATTAGCTCAGTACAGGTAATATATATTTAATATAATATGCTCAAAGAAATTAAAATTACAAATTTGGCTCTTATTGATGAGCTTCATGTCTCTTTTGACTCCAATCTGATTGTCTTTACCGGTGAGACCGGGGCAGGTAAGTCTATCATTTTGCAATCCATTGATCTGTTGTCTGGAAAAAGAGCTTCTGCGGCCTGGGTACGTCAAGGTGAAGAAAAAGCCCGGGTTGATGCTGTTTTTGAAATTCAAGGCCGACCTGAAATTATTAAAGCCCTTGTTGATATGGGGGTTGAAACCGAAGGGGAACTTTTGCTCAGTCGTGTTTTGTCACGAAATGGCAAGAGTAGATACTATCTCAATGGCGGCCTATCGACAGCCAAGGTAGCTGAGCGGATTTCAGAATACCTGCTATCAGTTGCAAGTCAGCATGATCATCAATTATTATTGCTGCCGCGTCATCATCTTGATTTTATTGATCTGGCCGGCGATTTGTGGGGGTCACGAGAGGAGTTTAGTGCATTTTTCAGGGAGTGGCAGGAGTTGAGAGATGGGTATGAAAGTCTCTGCGGAAAAGAGAGGGAAAAAGAGCAGCGTCGTGACTTTCTAGTCTTTCAGCTCAAAGAGATTCGAGAGGCGAAAGTAATTGCTGAGGAAGATATTAACCTTGAAAATGAAAAGAAGCGTCTGAAAGGTTCTGATGAACTTCGTCAACGTGGGAGAAAATGTTATGCCCTGCTGCATGAAAGGGCAGGAGAAGCACTTTCTACTGCTCGCAAAGAGATTGAATGTATGGCAGGGATTGATGCAAGCTTGCAGGATCTTGCCTCAATGATTGCGGAACAAAGTTTTGTTGTTGAAGAAAGCATTGCAGGCATACGTAATTATCTAGATGAGATTCCCAACGATATTGCAATGCTTGAAACCGTCACAGCTAGGATCGATCTGCTGCAGAAATTGAAGCGTAAATATGGGGTAAGTCTTGCTGAAGTATTGCTATATGCAGATGATATCGAAAAAGAACTTACCGATCTTGAATCCATGGATATTTTAATTAAAGAGGCTAGGGAAAAATACGATAAGGCCTCAGCCTCACTCAGTGAAATGGCTCTTGAGTTATCTGAGAAACGTCGGGTTGTTGGGGAAACACTGGCTGCGGGTATAAAAAAGGAGTTGGCGAGTTTGTGTTTTGAGCAGGCTGAATTCAAGGTTCTTTTCTCGAAACGTGATACGGATGACCTGCTCCAATTGACTAAATTAGGTTGGGATAAGCCTGAATTTCTTTTTTCTGCTAACCCTGGTGAACCTCCTAAACCTCTTGCTAAAATTGCTTCTGGAGGAGAGTTATCCCGCCTCACCCTTGCCATGAAATGTATCTTGGCTAGAAAAGATATGGTTGAAACGGTCATTTTTGATGAGGTTGATGCCGGAATTGGTGGTAAGGCCGCAGAAGCGGTTGCCGAAAAAATTAGAGAACTTGCGGCTCACCATCAGGTTGTGTGTATCTCCCATCTGCCTCAGATAGCCTCTGGGGCCAAGGAACACTTCCTGGTTGAAAAAAATGTTCGCGATGGACGGACCCAAACATCGATCAATAAATTAATAGGTCAGGAAAGGGTTTCTGAACTAGCTCGTATGCTTGACGGTAAAACAGTTTCAGAACAATCACTGGCCTTTGCTGCCGAGTTAATAGGGCGAAATTCAGGTAGGGGATTTGCTGATGGAGTCTAAGGGGAAAAATGTGACAACTGCTCTTGCTCTTTTTTCGGGTGGCTTAGACAGCATTCTTGCCTGCAAGGTGCTTGCGGCCCAAGGGATACAAGTGTATGCGGTGAAATTTGTCTCTCCCTTTTTTGATTATGAATTTTTGGCACGGGAAGATGAATACAAAAAAGAAATTCTGGAAAAACACGGTATAGATGTTTTTTTAGAGGACATCAGTACTGAATACATCCAAATGATTAGAAATCCGGCCCATGGATACGGTAAACATTTTAATCCATGTGTGGATTGTAAAATTTTCATGGTAACCAAGGCAAAAGAGATGATGGCTAAGTATGGGGCCTCCTTTCTTATTACAGGTGAAGTTCTAGGCCAACGGCCAATGTCTCAGAGGCGTGATACTTTGCGGGTTATAGAGCGTGACAGTGGTTGTGGTTCTTCTGGCTCCAAAAACATGCAAAAAAACGAAGATGGAGGAAGTATTTTACTGCGTCCCCTTTGTGCCAAAAATCTTGAACCGACAAAGCCAGAGCTGGAAGGGCTTGTGGACAGAGACCGCTTGTATAATCTTTCTGGACGTAGTCGTACCGGGCAGATTGAATTAGCCAAGGAGTTTGGTATAGGTGATTATCCTGCCCCGGCTGGCGGCTGTATTCTTACTGACCCGATTAAGAGCAAAAGGATAAAAAAGTTTTATGCCGAACATGAAGATGTAACTGTGTCTGATCTTCTAGCCCTTATGGTAGGCCGACAATTTTTACTTCCTGGTGGCGGTTGGTTGGTTATGGGAAGAGATGAGGCTGAAAATAGTATAGTTGAATCGTTGGTCACTCCAGATGATATATTTTTGAGACTTTCGGTTAGACCTGGGCCTCTAGCCTTGTTACGGGGGATGACTGAAAAGGAAGATGTGCAGTTGGCTGCGAATCTGGTAACAAGCTATGGGAAGAAGAATAGTCATGGAAGGATTGAGGAGGGTGAGGTTCTCTGCATGGGGCGCGAAGAGAAGATGCTGACAGGGTATCCCCTAGATAATGAGAAGATCAAGGAGTTTATCAGGAAATGAGTGCTTGAAAGTGTAAATATTCGGCATCACTCCACAGAAAGGCACTCAGGCTGTCCAGCATACCGATGTATAGCTGAAAAGCCTGATTACCTCCCTGTGAAGCGATGCCAAACATTTACGGTTTGGGCAAAAAATGCTAACTTTTTGATCAAGCCGAATATTTACTTGAACGTAATGTGAATTCCTGTAATATCAAATGGATACTTGCTTTATAATTAAAGCCCATCCGGGGCTAATTTTTTATAGAAGAGGAGCTTTATATGAGTGAAAAACCCTTGAATTGCTGGGAATTTAAAAAATGCGGGCGAGAGCCAGGCGGAAAGAATGAATCTGAGCTTGGGCAGTGTCCAGCAGCAACAGAAAGAAGCCTTGACGGGATACACCGAGGGGATAACGCCGGTCGCGCCTGCTGGGTTATTGCTGGAACCTATTGCGGTGGGGAAGTTCAGGGATCGTTTTCCAGTAAGAATGAAAGTTGTTCGACATGTGAATTTTGTCAGCATGTCGTGCTTGAGGAAAACACAACCTTTGAGGCGGCCCAGGATCTATTGACGGCCTTGAGTATTGTTGCCAGAAAGTGACAGGAGTTAAAATTTGAAACTGGAAACTGAAAATCGGGAATTTGAATCTTTCCTAATTGATCACAACTGACCACAAATTTCAAGTTTCAATACCGCAAGGTATTACTCCTTGCTCTTATATTTATTTAACTTGCTCAGCAGGGTCTTTCTTGTGATATTGAGGCGTCTTGCTGTTTCACTTTTGTTTCCGCCTGTTTCGTCCATTGTTTTTAAAATGACCATTTTTTCGGCATCTTCTAATGTGTCAGGTGCTGAGAAAAACGATATGCCAGCCTTCTCGTCCTGATGCTTGTATGCATTCTTTATAGGAATGGGCAGGCCGTTTTCATCGAGATAGTCACCTCGCATGAGGATGACACTTCTCTCAATGGCGTTTTCCAGTTCGCGGACATTGCCGGGCCAGGAGTAGTGGATCAGCATGTCCATGCAGAGCGGAGTAACTCCTTCAACCTTACGGTTATTTTTTTGAGCAAATTTTTCGACAAAATAATCAACCAGAAGTGGGATATCTGTAGCTCTTTCCCGCAGTGCAGGAACGTTTAAAGCGACTACGTTTAGGCGGTAGAAAAGATCTTCCCGAAAGTTCCCTTTTTGAACCTCATCCTCGAGCACCCTGTTGGTTGCAGCAATAAGGCGGACATCAGTCTTTATTGTTTCGTGCCCCCCCACTCTCTGAAGTTCGTTTTCTTGGAGAACCCGCAGTAGTTTTGCCTGCATGCTAGGGGATGTTTCTCCTATTTCATCAAGAAAGAGTGTGCCCCCATCTGCCTGAATAAATTTCCCCTCTCTTTTTTTATCAGCACCTGTAAAGGCCCCTTTTTCGTGGCCGAACAGTTCTGAGTCGAGAAGATTTTCAACCAAGGCGGCGCAATTAACTTTGATAAAAGGTTTATCTAGTCGAGGGCTGTTTTTATGCAGGGCGGCGGCGATAAGCTCTTTGCCGGTACCTGATTCGCCGGTAATCAGGGTTGTTGCGTCGGTTGGGGCAACAAAGGAGAGCATATCCATGAGATCAAGCATGGAAGGTGACTCTCCTATAATGCCTATGGTATTAATTGCAATTGGGCCATTTGCTTTCGCATCTTCTTGTTTTTCAATAACTTCTTTATGGTCAAATGCCTTTGAAAGGGTCAATTTTAATCTGTCAAAGGAAAGGGGCTTGGTGAGGTAGTCTCGAGCACCTTTTTTAATGGCTTCAACTGCCGAGTCCACTGAGGAGTAAGCTGTCATAATAATAACTGGGATGGCGGGGTTGTAAGCGTGAATATGTTCTAAGGCTTCCATGCCATCCATTTTGGTCATTCTGACATCCATTAAAATGGCGTCAAAAGGACGCTCTTTTACGGCGGCAACTGCAGTCGTGCCATCATCCACATCAACGACGGACCATTTCCATTTGTTGAGCATGGCACGCAGCATGATCCTGTGTGTTTCATCATCATCGACTAGCAAAATTGTTATATCTGATAAGTTTTTAGGCATTTTAATATAAGGTATAGTTTTTTGTAATTATTCAGCGTAGGCGGAAATTACCCTTAACTCCAGACTGTAACCATTTAGGCTTCTGAGGGCACGAAAGTTTTTGGTACACTTTGGGTGGTCTTTTAAATAGTTTACTTTAAATCCTCTTGGCGCAAAACACAATCTACTGGCACAAAATTTAAACGGACCCCATATATCTTCTCCTGAGAGTTCCAATGGGCCTATTTTCTGAAAGTTCTTCGACCCTGTGGGGAGAGCGAGGGTGAAAGGTACTGGTGGGACATGGAAGAATGCTTGCAAGGCAGAAAAAATTGGTGTAAAGATTTTCCACGATTATCGCAAGTTTAGAGAGCCACTTTAGCTCACTTGGTAGAGCATTCGATTCGTAATCGAAAGGTGACCGGTTCGACTCCGGTAAGTGGCTCCATTTCTTGTCTTCTGTTTATGTGAGGGTTATAGGGAAAGTTTGAATGAAATCCTTTATTTCGTCTCTGACCTGTCGATAGATCGCCAGTATCTCATCTTCAGAATTTACATTCTCTGCGAGTGACGGGGGGTCGGGGAAAGCTTGATGCATTATACGCCCTTTGCCTCGGAAAATGGGACACTGTTCACTGGCGCTGTCGCAAACGGTAATAACATAGTCAAAAATATGTTCCCCCAAATCATCCAGTAGTTTAGAATACTGAGATGAAATGTCCACCCCAACCTCTTGCATAACCTTGGCAGCATAAGGGTTTAAACCATGCTTCTCAATGCCTGCTGAGTATGACTCGATATTGCAGTGTAGTTTTTTTGCCCATCCTTCAGCCATTTGGCTTCGGCAGGAGTTTCCGGTACAAAGAAAGAGGATTTTAATTTTTTCACTCATGGTGGTGCAATGGTAATCATTTATCGATCATGATGCACCCAGTAATTATGTTTAACCCACAGCCATTCTAGTAAGAAAACCAAAAGTTGAACGAAGGAGTTGTGTCCCATGGAAGAGAAGAGCAGCAAAGAGGAAAAAAGTTCAATCGAACTGGCTGATGGAAGTCGATATGCTGGTGAAATAACCAATGATCTGCCTGAGGGAACTGGGATTCTAGTGAGGCCTAATGTCGGGGTGTATAAGGGTGAGTTTAAAGAGGGGCTTTTTGATGGGCAGGGGGTTCTAACTCTTCTTGATGGCTTGACCTATTCAGGACAATTTCAAAAGGGACAGTTTAATGGCTATGGAGTTCTTGCTCAGCCTGATGGAGGCAAGTACGAGGGGGGATTTGTTGATGCCAAATTTTATGGGGAGGGTAAGTTAACTCTTCCAGATGGTTCTGTCTGGGAGGGAGGTTTTTCTCAAGGGAAAATGTTTGGTAAAGGTGTTTTGACCCTGGCAAATGGGAAAAAAATTGAAGGTGAGTACCAGGGTGACGGGCAGTTTGTCGTTGCCCCTAATTCCTAACACCTTACAGTTACTTTATGGGTTAGCGATCAATTAAGTGCAGCCAAGATTGCTTACCCCCCGAGTCCGTAAGCGTTTCAGGGGCACCCCGATGTGCGTGATCGAGCCACGCGATTATCCCCCCTGTATATCACGGGGGTCGATCACGTGCAGCGGGGTGTTTATGGAGCGCTTACCTTTTTTGCAGGATAATTGTGCTCGATAAGTTCGGCCACAAAGCTGCCAACTACGACCTTGCTTTTGAGCTTTACCAGCATTCTTCTCTTATCTGCAGTTACCCAGATAAGCATTTTGGCGTTCTTGCTTTTCTCGAAAACGCCTTTCACATCCTTCATATCTGGTTCCAGCAGGTAGGTGTCATAGGTTGTTCCGAATACATTAATATTTTCTCTTCGTATAATCTTAGCTTGGCCATGCACAACTTTTTTGCCATCGGTGACAGGGCGTTGGAAATGAGTGCCTGTGTCGAGCGCCATCAGTCTCAAGTAATAGAGTGCTGAAAGGGGGTCTATAGTCCCGGGCAATAGATTGATTGGTTCTTGTGTGTTGCCAAAATTTGAATATTGGGCCTTGTTTTTCTTCCAGTCAAAAACAACTTGGACATCCCGCTTATTCTTTCCAGTTTGGACTTTTTTATACAGTAGTGACTGGGTTATCTCCGGATCAACGTATGAGTCAATTCTCTCCCGAAATTTGTAAATCAGGTCAATAGCCTCATATGTTCTTGCTGTTAAGATAAAGTGACGGGCCTCTTGGTTTTCTATTGCAGTCTGCGGGGCTATCTCTAAAGTCACTTCACCCGCAGGTATAAAACTCCACCTGATCCTGAATTTGAGTTTTTCGTTGTCGAGAAAAGGAAGACTTCCTGCTTGGCCTGAGCATGGCAGTAAACAGAAGAAAAAAATAAGGATATATTTGTGCATCATGTTTTGTTTGCTGAAGTGAAATTACTCTAGGTAATTAAATTACCAAAAGGTAATCTATTGTAATTGTTACATGAAAATATTTGCTAAGGAGTGTGTGTCGTTTGCTTGGTAAATTATGCAACATAAACGATATTCTTTGAACATATTATTTTAACCCTGAAAACTAAGAGATAGAATACATAAAAGATAAGTACCCTGAAAGAGAAAAGACAGCATGAAAGATTTTTGCTAAAGGGGGAGGGGGCAAGTTAAATGTTGGCCAAATTGTAAATATAAGTATGGGATGGCTTCTTTCTAATTATCTATAGGTGATGCCTTTTCTTTTGAAGAGTCGTCTTTTTTTCAAAAGAAATAATGAGCCAGACTTGTGTTTTCGATAGTTGATAATTATAGTGCGCTTTGGTCTGAATAAAATATGTGGAAAAATTACAGATTCTTGCCTGAAGGGGGTTGTGCCCCTTTCTTATTTTCTGGCTCAAGGGGTCGAACCATTTTTGAAACAGTTTTGAGAAGAGAGATTGCCGTTGTGCATTGCAGCGGCATTAATTTTATAAAGGTTACACAACGAAAAGGATTTGGTTTATGGAAGTTTCAATTGAAGATTTAGGGTCATTGAGAAAGTCAATAAATGTTATTTTACCCAAAGACAAAGTCGAAGCAAAAATAGAGGCAGCTTACCGAAAAGTTCAATCAACAGCCGCAATAAAGGGTTTTCGGAAAGGTAAAATTCCTCAAAAGGTGCTTGAAAAGACATATGGTGATCAAATCAGAGGCGAGGTTGGAGAAAAACTCATCCAAGACAGCTATTTTGAGGCCCTTGAAGAGACTAAAATAGATGCAGTTGTCCATCCTGATATAAAATCCCATAATTTTGAAGAAGACGGCACGTTTGCCTATGAGGCCGAAGTTGAGGTTAAGCCTGAGTTTGACTTAAATGATTACAAAGGGCTTGAGATTGAGCATCGGAAACTAGAAGTTGCCGATGAAGAAATTGCGAAAGCTCTTGAATTGACTCGTAAAGAGATGGCGCCGCTTCGCAGTGTTGATGATGATCGTGGAGCCCAGGAAAACGATCTGCTCATAATTGATTTCAAAGGATTTGATGCAGAGGGAAAAGAGATTTCCCAGATTGCCGGTACTGAATACTCAGTAGATCTTGGTTCTGGTCGGAACGGGAAAGAGTTTGAGGACATGCTGATCGGTCTCAAAAACAAAGAAGAGGCATCTCGTACCGTAGATTTTCCACTGAATATCGGCAACCCAATGCTAGCTGGTAAAAATATAGAGTTCAGGATTACAGTCAAAGATCTAAAAGAGAGAGTAATGGCAGATCTAGACGATGAATTTGCCAAAGATGTCAGTGAAGACTTTAAAACACTTGATGATTTGAAGGCAAGTATCTCTGCTAAAATCCTAAAAGAAAAAGAAAAGACAGAAGCTGGTGATATTACCGATAAGATAATGTTCAAACTTCTTGAAAATCATGAAATTGAACTTCCAGCTCGTTTAGTTGCCTTTGAAATTAATGAGCTTATAAAAGAACTTGAGGCTAATTTAGAAAAGCAAGGTCTTAACCTCGCATCAGCAGGACTTAACCAAGAAAAACTGGCAGAGCAATATAAAGAGTCTGCTGAAAAACGAGTTAAAGGTGAATTTCTGCTCAAAAAAATTGCAGAAGTGGAAGAAATCAAGCTGTCAGAAGAAGACATTCAGCAAGGTTTGGCCAGGATTTCCGAGCAGTATAATATGCCTATGGATGAGGTTAAAAAGTATTTTCAGACTAGAAATGACATGCTCCCATTTATGAACGAGCTTTTGAGTGAAAAAATACTTAAATTCTTAAAAGCAGAAGCAAAAATCAATTATGTCGATGTTGTTCAGGATGAAAACGAGGCAGACGGAGAGTAAAAATGAGTCTTATCCCAATGGTTGTTGAACAGAGTCCTCGCGGAGAACGGGCTTTTGATATTTACTCGAGGTTGCTTAAGGAGAGAATTATTTTTCTTGGCACGGCCGTAAATGATGATGTCGCAAATGTCATTATTGCACAGCTTCTTTTCTTGGAAGCAGATGACCCTGACAAAGATATCACCTTTTATATAAATTCACCCGGTGGTGTGGTCACAGCCGGACTTGCCATTTATGACACCATGAATTACGTCAAGTGTGATATCGCCACATTGTGCATGGGACAAGCAGCGAGTATGGGTGCTGTTTTGTTGGCTGCCGGAACTGCTGGAAAAAGATATTCACTCCCCAATTCCAGAATTCTTATTCACCAGCCAATGGGAGGGTATCAAGGTCAAGCGTCGGACATCGATATTCATGCCAGAGAAATTATCAGGATGCGAAAGGATCTGAATAAAATTTTGGCTGATCATACTGGGCAGAAAATGGCTAAAATCCAAAAAGATACTGAGCGTGATTATTTTATGAGTGCTCTTGAAGCAAAAAAGTATGGGATTATAGATAAAGTACTGACTAAACGTCAAACGGTTGATGAGGAGTCCAAAGATGGCTAAAGACCAAGATGATTTTGATGTGGTTTGCTCCTTTTGTGGCAAAGGTCAGGATGATGTAAAAAAACTTATTGCCGGCCCCACAGTATACATTTGTGATGAATGCATAGAACTATGTAATGAAATAGTCCTAGAAGACCTTGGCCAAAAAGATGAATTGCTTGATGATGGCAATGTCTTGAAGCCAAAGGAGATCAAAGCGGTTCTTGATGAGTATGTCATTGGTCAGGAACATGCCAAAAAGGTCCTCTCTGTTGCAGTGCATAATCACTACAAGAGAATCAGCACAGCAAAACAAAAGGATGACCAGGTAGAACTGCAGAAGAGTAATATTATTCTTATTGGTCCCACCGGAAGCGGTAAGACCTTGATGGCCCAAACCTTGGCCCGGATTCTTAATGTTCCGTTTGCCATGGCTGATGCAACCACCCTAACCGAAGCAGGGTATGTGGGTGAAGATGTTGAAAACATATTGGTCAATCTGCTTCAGGCAGCAGACCAGGATGTTGATCGGGCTTGCAGGGGGATCATTTATATCGATGAGATAGATAAAATTGCCAAGAAAAGTGATTCAGCCTCAATAACTCGTGACGTTTCTGGTGAAGGGGTCCAGCAGGCCCTGCTTAAAATTATTGAAGGGACAGTGGCAAGTCTGCCTCCTAAAGGTGGCAGGAAGCATCCACAACAAGAATATATTAAAATAGATACCACTGACATCCTCTTTATTTGCGGCGGCGCATTCGTCACTTTGGACAGAGTGATTACCAAAAGAAAAGGCACAAAATCTATTGGCTTTGGTGCAAAAGTTGTGGGGAAAACGAAAAAGAAGATGGGAGAAGTTCTTGCCTCGGTCCAGCCGGAAGATCTGTTGAGTTTTGGGCTTATTCCAGAATTTGTCGGGCGTCTTCCTGTAATCGCTACCATGAATGAACTGGAAGTGGAAGATCTTGTTCGGATCTTAAAAGAGCCTAAAAATGCCTTGACCAAACAATATGAAAAACTCTTCGAGTTCGATAATATTCATCTCCGCTTTACCGAAGGTGCCATTGCTGCCATTGCCAAGGAAGCCGCGAAACGAAAGTCTGGTGCACGAGGCTTACGATCAGTTATGGAAGAGGCCATGCTCGATATCATGTATGAGATTCCGTCAGAAAAAAATGTTCGTGAATGTGTCATAAGCGAACAGGTTATCCTCAACGGTGATTATCCCGTGGTTCTCTATGAAAATGAGAAGAAAAGCGCCTAATTTACAGGTGAGTTATGCTGGAGGGACTGATCGCTTTCCTAAAGTGTAATTACCGTTTACTGAATAGTTACAAGACATAAAGGATATTATGAGTCAGCCCGATTCCGAGAAAAAAATGTATCCTATGATGCCACTTAGGGATATCGTGTTATTCCCGCATATGGTAGCGCCGTTAATTGTTGGTCGTGATAAATCAATTAAGGCTCTTGAATATGCCATGTCAAAACGAACTGAGATTTTTCTTTCCACTCAGGTCGATTCAAGTATTGAAGATCCGAAAGAACAAGACGTGGCTGTTGTTGGCACAATAGCCACGGTTCTCCAGTTGCTTAGATTGCCAGATGGTACAATCAAGGCGCTTGTTGAAGGGAAAAGACGAGGTAAAATTTCTGGTTTTGCCCCTAACCCTGATTATTATATGGTGACAGCAGATGAGTTTCTGGAATTACCAGATAGCTCATACCATGTAGCAGCATACATGCGTGAAATCTTAAGCGCATTTAGAGAGTATGCGGGTAGAAACAAAAAAATTCCTAAAGAGGTTGTCAAGTCCATTGAGAAAATAGAACAGTCAAGCAAGTTTGCAGACGTTCTGGCTTCTCATCTGCCTGTTAAAACGAAGGAGAAACAGGCCATTCTCAATACCTTTACAGTTATTGATCGACTGGAACTCATTTCTTCCATACTTCACAGGGAAATCGAAATATCTTCCCTTGAAATGGATATTCGCTCCAAAGTGAAAACCAAAATGGAAAAGACCCAGCGTGACTATTATCTTGGTGAGCAGATAAAGGTTATTAAGAATGAGATAGGGAACGGCGGCGATGACCCATCAAGTGAGAATGACGAGCTTGCCGAGAAGATTGAAAAGAAGCTACTGCCAATAGAAGCGCGTGAGAAGGCTGGTCAAGAGTTGAAAAAGCTTAAGATGATGCCTCCTTCATCTGCTGAAGCGACAGTTGTACGTAACTATATTGATTGTATTCTCAGTTTACCATGGAAAAAGAAGACCAAGGATAAACTGGATGTATCCAAGGCTGAAAAAATACTTGATGAAGATCATTTTGGTTTGAATAAACCGAAGGAAAGAATTCTTGAATACCTGGCGGTACAGGCCCAGGTGAAAAAGATGAAGGGGCCAATTCTTTGTCTTGTTGGTCCTCCAGGGGTTGGGAAAACCTCCTTATGTAAATCTGTTGCCAGGGCAATGGGACGAAAATTTGTCAGACAATCACTTGGCGGTGTTCGTGATGAGGCGGAGATAAGAGGGCATAGGCGCACTTACATAGGTGCGATGCCTGGCAAGATTATTCAATCCCTGCAGAAAGCTAAGGTGAATAACCCAGTTTTTTGCCTTGATGAGATTGATAAAATGAGCATGGATTTCAGGGGAGACCCGTCGTCGGCCCTTCTTGAGGTCCTTGATCCTGAACAGAATTATAACTTCAATGATCACTATCTTGACATGGATTATGATCTTTCAGATATCTTTTTTATTACGACCGCAAATGATCTGCACGCTATTCCTGCCCCCCTACAGGACCGGATGGAAGTAATTAGGCTAGAAGGGTATACCGAGGAAGACAAACTTTCCATTGGTACCGATTTTCTGGTAAGCAAACAGATGGAGGCCAATGGTTTTAACAAGGGAGAAGTGACCTTCACAAAAGATGCCTTGCTTGAAGTTATAAGATATTACACCCGTGAAGCTGGTGTGCGGAATTTAGAACGTAATATCGCTAGTTTATATAGAAAAATTGCCAGGGATAAGCAACAAAATAAAACCTCTAAAAAATATCGAGTAACTCCCCAGGGGGTCTCTAGGTACCTCGGTATTCACAAATTCCGCTTTGGTCTGGCTGAGAAAAAGGATGCCATTGGTTTAACCACAGGACTTGCTTGGACCTCGGTTGGCGGTGAGCTGCTGCAAATAGAGACTGTCCTGATGCCTGGTAGCGGCAAACTTACAATAACTGGTAAGCTTGGTGATGTTATGCAGGAATCTGCCCAGGCTGCTCTGAGTTATGTTCGATCAAGAGCGCAGCGTCTTGGCATTTCACCGGACTTTTATCAGAAACTTGACATTCATGTGCATGTGCCGGAAGGCGCCATTCCTAAAGATGGCCCCTCCGCAGGAATAACCATGACAACATCGATTGTCTCCGCTCTTTTGAAGAGACCGGTCAGGAAGGACCTTGCCATGACCGGAGAGGTGACTTTGCGAGGACGGGTGCTGCCGATCGGCGGTCTTACTGAAAAGCTTTTAGCTGCCCGCAGGGGGAATATTACCCATGTCCTTATTCCAAAAGAGAATGAAAAAAATTTAAAAGAGATACCAGCCAAAATTTTAAAGAGTCTTACCATTGAATTAGTCGAACATGTGGATGATGTGCTTACTAAAGCACTTGTGTTCGAAAAAGGTGAAAAACTGTTCAGAAATTGCAATGATGAGTTTTTTTGCCCTGATATTTTATTGTCAACAGATGCAGTAGAAGCAGGTAATATTGCTCATTGAAGTTTAGTTTGAAAAATTACTTCTTCTCTTCTTTATTTAGCTTGACTTAACATCGGGCTCTTGTTAAATAATGTCGCACAAACGGAACGGGCGATTAGCTCAGTTGGGAGAGCATCGGCCTTACAAGCCGGGGGTCACTGGTTCAAGCCCAGTATCGCCCACCATCTTCATTCCGTTCCTGGGGGCGTAGTTCAGTTTGGTTAGAACGCTTGCCTGTCACGCAAGAGGTCGCGAGTTCGAGTCTCGTCGCTCCCGCCAGAATTTAAAGGATTCAGAGTTTTCTGAGTCCTTTTTTTTTTGCCCCGTACCACTTCGGTACCAATTCGGTACCAGCCTGTTTTATCTGCGGCATTATTTACGTCCTGCCAACTACTTTGTCCAACAAGTGTCTTTGGCTCTTTGCTTTATCATGGACGTATCTTTTGCGGGTGAAGTCAATACTGCTGTGTCCTAGTTGCTCGGACAAGTAAAGAAGACAATCATAGCCTCCCCTTGAATACAAGATAGTAGCGTAGGTGTGTCTGAGGTCGTGAAAGCGTATTCTCTTCAATTCTGCGGCCTCACGAACCTCGTGGAAATACTTTTGAGAGACATCTTTCCGGTTCAACATATCGCCATTTTCGTCAGCAAAAAGGAACTTATTAGGTTTGCCGTTCTTGAGGGCTTGTTTTTTTATGCCCAGAAGGTGAACCACTCAAAGTGGCAACAAGCTCGGTGCCTATCTCTACGTCTCGGTATGATGCCTTTGACTTAGGAGGCCCAAGGGTGTTGGCGGTGCCATGCTTTACTGCCCTTGCAACCTTGATTACACCATTCTTTAAGTCCACATGCTCTGGCCCAAGGGCCAACAGCTCCCCAAGGCGCAAGCCGCTACCAAGAGCGGTGGCATAAAAGGCAAACAGTTCGGGGTACAACTTGTGTGTCTTGTCGAGAAAGATATCTACCTCCGACTCGGTAAACGGATTGATGTGTTCCTTTGGGTCTTGTGAAATTGCGGCTTTGCCAAAAAAATCTTTCATAGAGAGAACAGGACTGCTTGTGATTGTGCCAGACAGGACTGCCACCTTGAAAACGCCGCTTATCATGCCTTTATCTTCGACAATGTAGAGTCCGAATACCCTGGTGTTTCACTTTTTTTTCGCAGGGTCTTCTTAGCATCGACCTTGCTTCTCCGATATGTATCTTTTTCCAGGGGTATCGGTGTAGACGGCAACGGGGTGGCCTGGTAATAGCGTCCTCTTTCGCGTTTGTAGAAATATCCAGAAAATTTGACCAAATAGTTGGAGAAAATTTTACAGTTGAACAATTTGCCGCCTTTATAGAAAATTACCCTGATTGGTTTTATATTACTAATGTGGACAATTCCTTATTCCCTCATTTAAGCAATTTACCTCGAGAAATTTCATTGCCGAATGGAGACGTTAAGCCTCTAGAATGGGCTGATGCAATCCACGTTGCAACAGCAGAAAGTAGGGCGGAACCCTGGTTGCTAGCAGCAACAGATTTAAGTATAAAAGCTATACCCAAACTTGAAGGTAAAATAATTTAGTGGCTTAATTTAAATTAGCTGAAAAATTATTACGTTTATCCTTTGTCCTGTACGTTCTCCTATGGCATCGCCCAAATAACTCCCTGTACCATATACGTTTGGTTGCCCAGATGCTTATTAGGATCTGCATTTAAAAACGTAATTGTTCCTTGCAGTCTCGTGTCTATTTAAGTTTACGTTTATTGACGGAGAGAAAATCCAAACCTTAGCTGAACAATTCAAACTGAAGGCATAACAAGGCCAATTAACCAGACCCTGAACCTCCCCCGTTTTTACGGACACCAAAATCAAACAAAAGATGAGGTGTCAGATGCCAAAAGTCAACAAGCCCAGGAAGACTTGGAAGTATGCAAATGAGTTCAAAGTCAAAGCTGTCCAGCTAAGCTTACAGGGGGGGGGGCAAGTAAAAGAAGTTGCCATTACATTGGATATTCACCCGTTCATGTTGTCTCGGTGGCGAAACTCAATCAAAACTAAAAATAAAACTTGATCCCATAATGGTAACTAATTATATTCTTTTATATGAGAATAATTTCTAAAAAAATATTGAGAGAGTTTTGTAGAGTCCATTCAGATGCCGAACAGTCATTAAAGGCTTGGCACGCAAAAGCAAAATTAGCTGAATGGAAAACTTCAACTGACATCAAAAGCGATTATAGAAATGCCAGCTTTGTTGCCAATAATCGTGTCATTTTCAATATTAAAGGTAACACATACCGTCTTGTGGCAGCAGTCAATTATGATTTCGGTATCATTTATATCTGTTTTGTGGGTAGCCACAAAGAATATGACAAAATTGACGCAACAACTATTTGAGGTGGAAACATGAATATTAAACCTATCAAAACAGAAACTGATTACACTGAAGCATTGCAGGCAGTTGAAAATTTAATGGACGCAAAAATAGATACACCTGAAGGTGACAGCCTTGATGTTCTTGTTACCTTAATAGAGGCATACGAGGAAAAACATCATCCTATTCTGCCTCCCGAGCCAGTTGAAGCTATCATTCATCTAATGGAAAGCCAGGGTCTTTCACGCAAGGATTTAATTCCATTTTTTGGCTCAAGAGCAAGAGTATCGGAAATATTAAACAAGAAACGCTCTCTATCAATCAACATGATAAGAAAACTACAAAAAGGCTTGGGTATTTCAGCAGAAATATTAATAAAACCATACAACACAAGAACAACATAAAAACGATTAATTACAAGTCGTTACGCCTCGTTGTGTTGCAGTAACGAGGCAAATCCAAGTGCTAACAATTACATACACACCGACCGCTTAACCCTGCCGATTTTGGTGGTAATTCAAAGTTGCTTACCACAGGATAAAGGATAAAGGGTAATTCCGGGGACACTAATTCCGGGGACACAATACTTATTTAAACCAAAAAATAAGGAATGTTATGAATCTAAAAAACAAAAACAAATTTATTGCTGAAACCTCCGTAAAAAAAATAGCAGCTATGATTGGTGTTATTGAGGAAAAAGACCCCAGCCCATCATGCGCAAGTTGAACTTGCTATCGAATTATGGGATGAACTAGTTAAACAGGGAGTAATTTCTAAACAGGATTAAACTGAGTAACACTCAGGCAAGGATCTCTGGGACGAAAAACTTGTAGCTTAAACTTGACCTGACAGACACTTGGTCAAAACTGGTAACTGTCAGGTCAAGTCTGAACTTCTACATATTATTTCTTTATTCGATACTTGAATGAAACTTTAACTCGGGTCCTGTAAGAGACTACTTTCCCCTTATCAACACGCATGTCCTGTTTTACAACCTCGGCCACCCGTAAGTCTTTCAGTTTGATCCCAGCCGTCTCGACTGCGTTCTTTGCCGCATCTTCCCACGAGCTCGTGCTACTCCCAACCAACTCAATAATCTTGTAGATTTTTTTTGCCATCTACTGCCTCCCGTTGTTGAATTTTTTTGATGGATAAATAAAATTTAGTTATATTGTCGGGAAACAAGGGGGACAAGTCAAGAAATAATATATTGTTTAGGCCTCTTTCTCTTACAAAGTTGTTAATTAATTAGGTTGTCAGGGTCAGCGGTTCCTGTTGGGCGTAACTAATTGAGCCTTCATCCCATGTTTTTTTCAGGTGCTTATCTGTGCATTATGTTCGCTAGTGCATATGGGTTGACAAAATTATAAAAAGAAGTAACACTCAGTGGTAGTTGATCGGGGTGGACGTTGTTGCTGCTGAGGTCTACAAGAGGCATGGCAGTTGTCTTTTATTTTCGTATCAGGCCACCCAAAAAGTAATTTCTTATCATAATCTATAATGAAAAATACTTTTTTGTATAGTGCTCTTCTCTGTATAGCTCTCGCCGGGCTGTACGCTTTGTTTATCGCGCCCCGATTTACTATCCGTATTCCCCAGGATTGGGCTTTTGAAGCTGAATATCTTGGTGGTCTAGTCTATATTGACGCCTCCCAAAAAATTCCGGAAAAGCCCCAGGTTAATGTCTATAAGCGTTCCATGAAAGTCGTTGAATGGAACCGCAATCGGGCGATTATCGAAGATGTCTTTTTGACCAGGGATGTTAATTCAGGAGAGCTGACCTGGTCATCCACACTGCGTTTTACGGTGAATCCGACCACAGGTGCTATTCTTTCCCACCCTGGTCATCCAGAGGCTGTGGGGGCTCAGTACATTCTGCCTAGTAATACGCAAAAAAGAACTTACCGTTCATTCAATTATGCTCTATGGCCATATTCCCTGGAGTTTGAGCGGGAGGATAAGGTGGCCGGGGTGGAAATATATGTGTTTACTTATAAAGGCGTGCTCGATTTTACCGAATTGTACAAACTGGCAGAATCTGTCGATGCCTTAGAAGGGGTGCCGGGAGATGTGAAGTTAATGTCTTTTGATTATTACAACGAGATATGGGTGGAGCCGCGTACCGGTGAAATTGTCCACATGGAGGATATCTCTCCCGGTGATTACTGGGTGGATGGGACAACCGGCGAGAAAATCAAGTTGGTGTCTATCTGGTCTGGTTTGACAACGGGGAATACCGATCTGAGGCTCATGGAACGAGTGAAAACTCGCCTGATTATGTTGGATTTGCATTGTCGCTGGGTGCCGGGAATTTTATTAGGATTGGGATGTTTGTTTCTTCTCTGGCATACCTTTCTATATTTCGGAGTGAAAAAAGAAAACTTTAAAGATAGGTAAAAGAGCTCCTATTATGCCAAAATCCTCATGCTCTCTCTTTGTCAAATTTGCCGTATTTATTCTACTTCTGTTTGGTGGAATTTCTCTCTTTTTAGGCGTGAGCTTTTGGTATGCTGAGAAAAAGGAGAACAGGCGTGATGCACAACTTATAGGTGAGACTATTCTTGGCAACCTTGTTCAGCTTATACAGCTACAGGGCATGGATTCACAGTGGCTGCAGCCTTATCTTGTGGGGGTTGGATCCGGACCTAATATCCATGAAATTTGCGTGTGTGATGCTGAAGGAATAGTTCAGGTCGCAACCAACTTTGAAGAGAAGGGACAATTTTGCCGTTTTGCTCTTCAGAGAGAAGAGCGGGGAAGTAGATTGGCCAATCTCATAGTTGAGGAATCCCCTCAAAAAGATGTTTTGCGGATCATCCAGCGTATTCCCTCAATTAATCCGGACAATCCTCCCCTCGGTTCTGCAGTTATAGAAATTGACCTGGGGGGGAAATTTCTTTTTACCTTATGGGAGAATCAGGGGGCATTGCTGTTTCTTATCCTCTCCCTTCTTTTTCTGTTAATAGCCCTCTATGTTTTCATTCACTTTACGGTGGTCTCAAGACTGCGGGTATTGCAGCAAGGGGCGTACCGCATCGCTAGAGGAGATTTCTCCACTCAGTTACAAAGCGCCTCGGCCGATGAATTCGATATCCTGGCAGATTCCTTTAATTTCATGACCAAAACCCTTAATGAGACAGTGGTCTCAATGAACTATTTCAACTCCGTCATCCGTTCTGTGGGGGACACCCTGTTTGTTTTAGACAGCAAAGGCAGGGTGAAATTAATGAATCAAGCCGGACTTCGGATGTTAGGATATAACGAAGAGGAGATATATCAACGCCATGCCCTGGACCTTTTTGCGCATCCAGATGATATCTTGCCTGCTGCTGAGAAGGGAGTCCATCCCATGCTGCTGTCGCAGACCGGCATTGAGCTGGAGCTTGTGAGCCGTGAGGGAGAATTGATCCCGGTACTATTTTCAGGCACCGGGATCATTGCTGACAGTGATACGATTAGTGACTATGTTTGTGTGGCCCAGGATATTCGCCAGAGGAAAAAAACAGAAGAAGAAATACTGAAAATAAATCAACATCTCAAGCATATTAACCTGGAATTACAGGAGACACAGGCGCAACTGGTGCAATCTGCCAAACTTGCATCTCTTGGAGAGATGGCCACCGGCATTACCCATGAGCTCAATCAGCCCCTTGTGGTCATCAGCCTCAATGCTGAAATGGGAATAAAACTGTTGGAATTGAACAAATATGAGGAGATTGGCGGCGTCCTCGCGACCATTGTCCAACAGGTGAAAAGATCTGCAAAAATTATTAATCATTTGAAGATTTTTGGCCGTAACCCTGACTCAATAAAGGAAACTCCGGAAGATATTAATCAGATCGTCCAGGATTCCTTTATCCTATTTAATGAACAGTTGCGATTGCGGGGTATAGAGGTGCGATTTGAGCTTACAGATAATCTTCCATTGTTGACCTGCAATAGGATTCAAGTGGAGCAGGTTTTAACAAATCTGCTGTCAAACGCTCGAGATGCCCTGGAGGAGAGTGTTGAGAAAAATATTACTGTTACTACCAGTTGTGACGAGGAAAATGTCATTATTGAGCTCGCCGACAGCGGACATGGGATAGATGCCGATGTTAGCGAGCAAATTTTCGATCCGTTTTTCACCACCAAGGAAATAGGTGAGGGGACGGGGCTTGGTATGGCAATCAGTTATGGAATAATGAAAAAGCACGGCGCTAGTCTGGAGTTTGATTCAGATCCCGGTAAAGGAACAGTATTCCGGATGCAATTTCCACTCAAAAAGAAAGGTTGATGATGAATATTCTATGTATAGATGATGAGCCTGGAATTCTCCAGATGCTGACTCAATATCTGACCATGATCGGGCATACGGTGAAGAGTGCTGATGATGGTGAGGAGGGGTGGAGAGAGTTCAATTCTTTTCAGCCTGGATTTGATCTTGTCATCACCGATGTTCGGATGCCAAGAATGACGGGGTTGCAGTTGCTGGGAAAAATACGTAATTTGGGGATCGATACTCCGGTTGCGGTAATTGCTGGTCACAGTGACACTGAAATTGCCGAAGCCGCCAGGGAATTCGGCATCCTGAAAATCCTTGCCAAACCGTTTACTTTTGAAGACGTAGACGAAGTTCTATCGCTCCTCTCCCCTTGATTTGTCACCCATAAATCATCATGCCAGAGGTTTTTTTACAGACCATAAAACTGCTTTCATGCTAACGCAGGAAAAAATAAAAACAGAGGAGAAATACATGGCATCAAAAGAAGTGAAAGAATGGGCCTTAAGTGGGGCTATTTCTATTACCAAAGAAGCGGCCAGAGGTGGAACTACCAAGCCATTGGACACCCTGTTGGAGGATGTATATAATAAAATAATCACGCTTTCAGATGATCTTGGAAGTGAAACTAGGTAAGCATAATATAAGTCGAGCTATCAGCAAATTACAGTTAATGAATTTGAAATTTATCAACCATCCCTTTTAGCTTTTCTGCAAGTTCACTTAATTCAGATGCGCTCGTCCTGATCATAGTGCTAGAGTTGCTAATCTCGTTAGCTCCTTCGTTGACTTCCGATATTTCCATGGTAACCTGGCCAACGGCATCTGAGGTTTGATTAACGTTCTCACTGATCTCATCTAGCCCCTTGGAAGCTTGAACAACATTTTCAGAAATTTCTGAAGTGTTGTCATTCTGCTGTTTCACTGCTTCAGATATTGATGTTACAATTTCTGCTACTTTCGAGATTACATCGGTTACCTCTCCAATCTCTGCCACTGTATTGGAGGTAGATTGTTGAACTCCCTGCAAGTTTTTTGCTATATCATCGGTTGCTTCAGCGGTTTGTTGGGCCAGGTCTTTAATCTCGTTGGCAACTACGGCAAAACCTTTTCCTGCCTCCCCTGCGCGAGCCGCCTCAATGGTGGCATTAAGAGCTAGTAAATTAGTCTTATTGGAAATAGCCTTAATAGTATCAGTTACCATGCCAATTTCCTCGGCAATTTCACCTAACTCGTTAACCTGAGTAGAGGCCTGTTCTGTCTTATTAACCGCTTCTATGCTAATATTTCTGGCTTGGTTGGTATTATCTGTAACTTTATTCAAATTTTGGGACATCTCGGCAGAAGATGAAGCCATTGATTTGACGTTGATTGAAGCCTCTTCCATGGCAGCAGCAATAGACTCCACATTAACGTTCATTTCTTCTGAGGCAGCAGCCACACTGTTGGATTTCTCAACGGTGTTTTCAGAGCTTTCAGCCATTTGCCCTGAAACTTTCAGGAGCTTTGCGGAAGATGCGTTTAATTCCACAGAGGTGTTGCTTATTTCTTCAAACATCTTTCTTAAATTAAGCCCCATGGTATTAAAATCTTTTGCGATACTAGTAAGTTCATCGTTTCCTTCAATATTTGCAACGGCAACAAGGTTCCCTGCTCCAACTTGGCCTGCGAAGTATTTGAGATTAGAAAGACGTTTGGTCAAGTTAGTCAGGATCATAATAAAACCGATGAAGAAAACAATTGTTGTTAAAACCAGCAAAACAAGAAAGATTGATAACCTCTTTAGGATTTTTTGCATTTCATCCTTCTTGTTAATCTCAAGTGCGGTAGACTTTTCCGTAATGATTTTGAAGGCTTCAAAGGCGGGAGTGTCGTTAATTTTAATAGTTTTATCGATCTCGCTGATTGTCTTTCCTTCAGCAACTAACCGCACTGCAGTATCAATCGCATTTTTATATTTAGTGGCAACAGTTCTGATATTTTCAGTAGCTTCTTTCTCTTCAGGAGAATCAACTATCCTCTCAAGATCTTCTAATGCCTTGAAAAGAAACGTCTCGTTCTTTTTAAATTTTTCGACATATTTATCCTGACCTCTTAAAACATAATTTTTGAAATTATGAATAAAGCCGCCATAGCCGAATTGTGACTTGACCTCCGCCAGCAATTGTTGACTTGCCACTGCCTTGGTCTGATATTCTGACCATACAGTATTTATGTTCTGTAATAACCTAAACTGGATGGTTAACGATCCCAGCATAGTAATTATAAAAGCAACTGTGATTATGAAAGTTTTCTTTTTTATGGTCATGGGAAGCTCATTGAGTTGGTCAGGGTGCCGATTGCAGTATTGGTTTGGCCAATACATCCTAAGGCTTCAGATGTTATAAGACCAGGAGTAGTCATAAAATCTGTTTAGCCTTAGAATTATAAAATTTTATTATGCAACATTGCAAATAATTTTTTATTTATTCAATGAATATATAAGTTTGGCTAATTCGCCGAAAGCTTTTACCGAAATGCCAGGGAAAGAATCTGGGCCGTCATCAAACATCAACATTCTTGCAGGAGTTGAAGCAATGCCTCCGCTGAAAAACTTTCCCCGATATCTGTGCCTTCCAGGAGTGAGTTTGCCAGGTCCTTTTTCTGCTGATGCAGTTTTATGATCTTTTCCTCAATACTATTCCTGGTTATCAATCTGTAAATTGTTACCGGGTTTTTTTGACCGATTCGGTGGGCCCTGTCTGATGCTTGGTCTTCAACCGCAGGATTCCACCATGGGTCCATGTGAATGACATAATTAGCGGCGGTGAGGTTTAGGCCAACACCACCGGCCTTAAGGCTAATAAGGAAAACGTCGCCAATGCCGTTTTGGAAGGCGTTGACCCTAGTTTTTCGGACCCTTGGAGGTGTGCTGCCGTCAAGATATTGATAGGAGATATTTTTTTTCTGAAGAAGCTCCTTGATGAGGCTCAGGTGGCCAACAAATTGGCTGAACACAAGGGTTTTATGATTGTTTGCCTGGAGTTCGGAGATCGTTTCCTCAAAGAGTGCGAGTTTAGAACTTTCAATTTCGGTTTCAGGCAGAATAAGCCGTGGGTTGCAGCAGGCTCTGCGCAACTTCATAATTTCGGCAAGTATTTGAATTCGCATTCTTCCCTGGTGGTTTGAGTCACTAACCTTTTCTAGGGCTCGTCTTCTTAAGGCCTCGTAAAAGGACTTTTCCTCAGCTGAAAAATCGACGAATAGGTTTACTTCAGTTCTGTCTGGCAGTTCTTGTAAAACCTGAGATTTAAGTCTGCGCAGAATAAATGGTGCAATAAGATTTTTAAGTTTGTTTTTTTGTGTCTGATTTTTGTCTCGTTCGATGGGCGATGCGAAACGTTTATTAAATTGTTTGATATTGCCAAGAAGTCCGGGGTTAATAAAGCGAAAGAGATTCCAGAGTTCTCCCAGGTTGTTTTCTATTGGAGTTCCCGTCGTAATAATCTTAAAAGCACCATCCAGGGCCATTGCCGCATCAGATCTTTTAGTGTGGGAGTTCTTGATGGCTTGAGCCTCATCAAGGACAATAACCTGCCATTTTTTGTTTTTTATGGCCTCTTCCTGCTGGAGCAAGCCGTAGCTTGTGATAAAAACATCAAATGGCCCAAGCTTTTCAATCGTTTTTCGGCGGTTTTCACCATTAAAGGAGTGAGATGAAAGCGTTGGCGTGAAGCGATCCATTTCATCTTGCCAGTTAAAGCATACGGAGGTAGGGGCGATAACAAGGGAGGGCCCTTTTGCGGCATTGGTTAGAATCACTGCCAGGGCTTGAATGGTTTTTCCTATCCCCATGTCGTCAGCTAGGCAGGCACCGGCCCCCCATTGGCTAAGTCTTAGCATCCAGCGGAAGCCCTTTATTTGGTAGTCACGTAAAGACGCTTTTAAGGTGGATGGTATTTCCGGGTCTAAACCTTCGGCGTTCTGTATATCCTTGAATTTACTTTTCCAATCCTGGTCTGACTCGATATGAAAACCAGCCTCGGAAAATTCGTCAAAATTAATAAAGGCAAAGGGAAGGAAGCGTAAACTGTTGTGTTCTTCCCCTGTCGATGTTTCAAGTACTTCCAGATAGTTGTACAGTTCTTCGGCCAAGGCGATAAATTTTCCATCACTCAATTGAATAAATCGTGAATTGGAGTGCCGGATTGATTCAAGGGCCTCACTGATTGTCATAATTTCAGCTTCGTCCATCTCTATGTGCCCATCAACCTCAAACCATTTGTTCTTTTTAGTGATTTTTAAATGGCATTGACTGCTCTGTAGCGATTGGCTGATTTTTAATTGTTCCCCTTGGGGCCATTCCAAAATTACGGAAGTATCATCTTTGACACAGTACAAAAATTCCAGGCATTCCACTGGAGAGGGGAGAGCCCATTCCATCTCATTTTCTTCGTAGAGATGTAATAATGGACAGGCATTGAGAAGATTCTTGGCGTTTTCTCCTTCAATGTTTAAATTTCTTTTTGTCTGAAGAGGCTCGCCATTTATTTCTGAAAAAATGGTGACAGGCCCGAGCCCGGGAAGGAAATATGGTCCTTGGCTATTGAAAGGTCTAACAAACATTTTTAAGCTGAAACCATTTCCAGCAGGAGTCAGCAGCATGTGGATGCGACTGTCTGACTCTTTCTTTTTGTGAGAAGTGTCAATGCCGCTAATGTCTGAAAAAACATTAAGAAAGGATGCGGTTCGGCCAATGGTTTGCAATAATTTGTTTTTTTCATTTTTAGGGACAGTTACCCCGTATTGGCCTATAATCCCTGCTACTTTTTGTTGTTCTTCAGATACGGCAAAAATTTTAAGCAATGTCTGGTTTTCTTTTTTGATAATAATTTTTTCTTCGTGTACCACAGGATAAAAGGTAAGCCGGATAGATTCGTCGCTTTCAGTTATTCTCAGTTCAGGCTCACCTTTTTTGATCTCAAGGTGAATTTGTGGGGTCTCAGCCCAAAATATGATTCGATGGTCTGCCATGGCAAGAAGCGTCGGTTTGATGTCGAAGGAGTACAGAATCCCCCCAGTTGCAGACTGTTTCCTTTTTATGAAGGAGCTGATGTGCTTATCCTGTTTTGACAGGTAATCGATGTCGTCTTGATGGAAAAGACGCTTTGCGGAAAGAGTGCGTCCTCGGCTCCAAGAGCCGTTATCTGAAAGCCGCTGTTCTTTTGGAATTATTCGAATAGAGGATGGATCGCGGTCCATGGAAATCATCCAGGCGAGTCGACGTGTTCCAGCCTGAAGGGAATGAGTGGCTTTGGCGTTTAATTTGTTCAGTTCATCCAGGGCGATATTCCATCGTTCTTTATGTTTGATTGCATCGGCAATTGTTATTGTTTTCTGTTTGTTTCTGAAATTTTCTGCGAGTTCTTTATAATTGTTGTTTTCAGTGGTGCGAGCTAGGATTTCGGCAAACTCCATGGCTAGCCAATGATAACCGTTTTTTGATGCAGACTCAAAACTGTCTTTGAGTGTTCCTTCTAAACCACTGTATAGTTGTCCTTTTTTAAGGTAGTTGTTTAGCGATAAGAGGAGGAGGTAGGCACTGTTTTTAGAGGCTAATTCCACTGGCTCAAGTGAGTCTGACGACTCTTTTGTATCCCTGCCAAAGGCAATATCACTCAAGATTTCATAGGGTAATCTATAATTATTTGAGAGACGGCTTGTCTCTCCAGAGAGGAGTATTCTGTTTATTTGAGGTGTACTTTCTGGTTGGGAATTTTTGAGAAGAGAAAGTACATAAATAAGCCCTTCAAACCCGGTAAAATAAGTATCGTCTCGTTTGTTTAGTTCATGTAAAGCGCTAAGATCCTCTTCGAAAAATTGAAGGGCCTTGCTGTTCTTTCCTTGCAGGAAGGCTAACCATCCCTTTAAACCTAGGCTATCTAACTGTTCCTCATTTTTTTTAATATAAATTTCAGCCTGTTCTATCTTGCCTTGGAGAAGCAATACAGAGATAAGAAGGTATAAAAATGAAGGGTGTTGTAGAAGGTCGTGTGAGTATATTTTTGCCTCGTCTTGTAGGTACAGAAGCTGTTCATCCAGGGGGGCAAGATGCATAATTGAGAATTTGACGATTTCGTGCATTGCAAAAAATTGGATGTGCACAGGAAGAGTGGAAAACCATCGAGGGTCAAAGGGGTTATTGCAAATTGTGACCATAGGATGGGTAGAAAAAGATGCCCCTGTTTTCTGTTCACTAAGCAGAGTAATAAGCTGGCGGTGAAATTTCTCAATGTCATTACTGTACAGATCTATTCGTAAGTCTCGGAGCGAGTGTTTGAGGGGAGCACCTGTAGGGGGGGCTTTTGGTTCAGGCAGTTCTTTACGGACTGCATCGGTGATTTTCTCAAAACAATTTTCAATTACCGCCTGGCGACTGGCAAGTTCGACACAGTTAATGTTGCACTGCCAGTTTGACCTGAGCAGCCCAAGGTTTTTCAGTTTTTTATAGCAAAAGTTTATTTGCCTGGGGTAGTCCTGAAAACTGTGATTTGTGGGGATCTTTGATGTATACAGGCATCGAAGGATTGTTGAAGAGTCAGATGGCTCGTAAATGATCGAACATATTTGCAGGATAATCTGCTCAAATCGTGAGAGTTTAAGGTAAACTTTGTCGAATGATTCTGAGGTGGAAAAATTATTTTGCATGAGATAGTGTCTGCTCTCTTGACCAAAGGGTAACGTGAAAACGGCGAACATAGTAATATACAGTAACTTGTACAGGAAAGAAAGAAATGAAAGTAATCTTTATTGCTGACTGAGTCTGGAGATGAGATAGAAGTGTAAATGTGAAGAAAATGCTACTTCGGCAAGGAGGACTGGCGCATATTTTTGGTTTGAAATCCGAAGGGCCTAATATTTCTAGCCAGCATGATTTTTGCACAGAGATTGGATGTAGGCCACTAATTGATCCCGCAATTCTGGTTTTTCCAGGGCAAAAGCTATATTAGCCTTTAGGAATCCAGCTTTGTCACCACAGTCAAATCTTGTCCCTTTAAACTTGAAACCGAAAATTGGCTGCTCTTTGAGAAGAATGGACATTGCATCTGTTAGCTGGATCTCACCGCCGGCCCCTGTCTGCTTTTGGCCGAGGATATCAAAGATTTTGGGGGTAAGAATATATCTGCCGATAATGGCAAGATTAGAAGGGGCTTCTGAAGGCGAAGGCTTTTCGATCAGGCCGTTTATGCGCAGGATTTGATCAATGTCCTGTTCCGCATCTATGATACCATATTTATCCGTTTCGCTTTGCTCGACTTCAATAACTGCAGCCATGGAAGAGCGCAACCGTTCGAACTCTTTAACCATCTGGGTCAGGACAGGCACCTCGGATTTTATCATGTCATCAGCCAGGAGGACCGCAAAAGGTTCATCGCCGACAATATCTTTTGCGCACCAGATGGCATGTCCTAGGCCCAACGGTTCATTTTGTCTGGTATAAACAATTCTGCCTTGATCAGGAACCATTGAAATTGATTCTTTCAGTAAAAAATCTTTCCCTTTAGTTGACAGCATTTCCTCTAGTTCACGGGAGTGGTCAAAGTGGTCCTCAAGGGCACCTTTGCCTCTGCCTGTCACAAAAATAATCTGTTCAATCCCTGCTGCAAATGCCTCTTCAACGGCATACTGAATAATAGGTTTGTCGACAACAGGAAGCATCTCTTTGGGCATTGCTTTGGTAGCAGGAAGAAAACGGGTGCCAAGCCCCGCAACGGGAAAAACTGCCTTTTTAATCTTCATAAGGGGTGTCCTGGTGGTCTTACTGGTTAAAAATGGTAACTATTCAGCTGCACTCCATCTGCGCCCGATTGAGCCTTCCAGCATACTGATGTATAGCTAAAAGACTCAATCGAACACACCTGAAGCACATCTGAACAATTACATTTCGGTGGCTTTAGCTTCTATCCGGCGGTGACCTGAATAGTTACTAAAAACGAAAGAACTAAGGGTATTGGGCGCTTTTTTGGAAAGATACCTATTCTGCTGACCTTTCGCAACTATATTATCCAAGATAAAATTGGTAAAATTTACGATTTTATATAATTATTCGGCTAACACTGGGAAACGACAACAACCACCAAAATGTAAATGTTTGACAACGCTTCAGATGTGTTCGATCAGGTTGGCGAAGCGTAGTAGTTCTACGTGAGACAGCCTGATCGGGCACAGCTGGAGTGTTGCCGAATATTTACGATTTTATTTACGAAACTTTCGCAGGACAATATTTTTTTGTTTTTCTTTCAGCCTATCGTTCTTTTCTACAAAGATTGCTTTCCCCGTAAATGGGTCCAGCTCAGTATAGTACATCAGACTGGCGTAGGTTGACGGAGTGGGGGTGAATATCTGTGTCTGTTCAGGTATCGTTTTCAATTCACTAGAGCAGAATTTTTTCAGTTGAACCATATCTTTCTCTCGGCAGCCTGGATATGCCGCTATGAAATAATAGGTCAAAAATTGAGCTTTCTGGGCCTTTTGGGTCAGTTGGTAAAATAGGTTTTTGAATTTGAGCAATTGACCTTTACCTGGTTTACCCATGTTTTGCAGAACCTTGTCTTCTGTATGCTCAGGGGCTATTTTTAGCTGTCCTGATATGTGATTATTGACCAATGCTGCCAGATACTTATGGCCGTAATTTTTATCTGCCTGGATCAGATCGTATCTGATTCCTGAGGCTACAAAGATCTTTTTTACCCCTGGTATTTGTTGAAGTTTTTTAAGAAGAGATATTTGTTTCTGGTGGTTCACCGGCATACTTGGACAAACCTTTTGGCCCAGGCAGCGTTTATCCTTACAGGAGCCTTTTTTAGTTTTTTTAGCACATTCAAAGCCATACATATTGGCGGTGGGTCCTCCAACATCATAAATGTTGCCTTTAAACTTTGGATGATGAGTGTATTTTTTCGCCTCACGAAGTATGGATGTTGGACTTCTTTCAAGAACAGTTCGTCCCTGATGCACGGAAATAGCACAGAAATGGCATTCACCGTAGCAGCCTCGGTGGCTGGTTATTGAAAATTGGATGGTGTCGAGGGCACGGACATGCCCCATTTTTTTGTAAAATGGGTGCACATCGTGTTGATAATCAAGTTCGTATATCTGATCTAGTTCCGCTGTTTTTAAATGGGGTGCAGGAGGGTTTTGGATAAGAAAACGGCCGCCGTGCTTTTGCACAAGTCCATTGGCATTCAGGGGATCATTGTTTGCGTAAAAAAGATGGAACATTTTGATAAAGGACTCTTTTGACTTCTTGACCTCTTCTAGGTCTGGGAGACGAATAAAATCCTCTACAGGTTCGTGTGTTTTATAACAAAGTCCAGGGATGTTTTGGGCAGCTTGTTCGTCTTTATCCTTCAGTGCTTGAGCCAAGTGGACAATGGTTTTTTCAGCCATGCCGTAGACCAGGAAATCGGCTTTTGAATCAAAGAGGATCGAACCCCTGATTTTGTTTGACCAAAAATCATAATGGGCGATGCGCCTCAGACTTGCTTCAATTCCGCCAAGAACAATTGGTTTGTCGGATTTGAAATATTTTTTTATAAGATTGGTATAGGAGATTACGGCACGGTCAGGGCGTTTACTGTTTTTGCCGCCGGGGGTGTAGTCATCTGATTTCCTGCGTTTTTTAAGGGCGGTGTAATTTGCCACCAGAGAGTCCACACTGCCGCCACTAACACCCCAGAACAATTCAGGCTGACCCAGTCGGCAGATATCGTCATCGCTATCTAAATCAGGCTGTGCGATAATCCCAACTCGAAATCCTGCTGCATGCAGGACTCGGCCAATGACAGCGGCCCCGATAAAAGGACTGTCAATATATGAGTCGCCGGTTACCAGAATAATTTGGAGGTTTTTCCAGCCGAGTTCATCGAGTTCTTGCGGTGTTGTGGGGAGAAACATAATTGTCTTTTGGATGTAAATTTCTCCAATATTGAGTTAGAAAATTGTCTAACTTAGGGTATGCTGTTTGAAGATGGTAAATTGTTCCAATTAAAAGGTAAAGTCATTTAGGGGCCGTTAGGAAATAAATAGATCGTAAATATTCGGCATGACTCCATCTTCACACGCCCAACGGAAGTACCCTTGGGGTGCAATCGGGCTGTCTCACATAGCCAACTATGCTACGCCAGCCTGCCCGAAGTCTACGCTTATCTGCACGAGCTAAGCGTAGACTCCGATATGAAGCCCTGCCAAACATTTACGGATAATTCGGTTTATGGAACTGTTTTAGCTTATGCCGAATATTTGCAATAGATCATCTTAAACTGTTTTTTTTACAGCTACTCAGCAGTGAATTTTGGGGGAGAATTCAATGAACGTTCAAGTGAAAGGGGATTGTATCCGGCTTGGTCAATTTCTGAAAATTGCGGGTATAGTTGGAACAGGTGGGGAAGCAAAAATAAGGGTACAGTCGGGTGAAATTAAGGTGAATGGTGTCACGGATACAAGACGCGGCCGACAAATGAAAGATGGTGACTTAGTTGAAGCCGAGGGGAAAGAGTACAGGGTGCAGTACGTATAGATCTCTTTCTAATACTGATGAAGTTTATTCTTGATTTGGCGGGATTTCTAAAGAATTTTCTTTAGGTATACACATGGAACTTTTTTACTAAAGTTTTTGAACACAAAACCAGAGGCCTAAGACAAATAAATAAAATGAGTATAAGTTAAGAGATAATTATAAAACGTGGTGTGTCTCTCCTATTTATTCCGACTTGTTTTCCTTTGAGTAGAAATCTTGGTTGTCATAAAAACTCTTGGGGATTCTATGTCGGTTATATTCAGGCTCTTTTGCTTTCGAACATTCCAGTAACATCCACACCTTGGACAGTCTGTCCTGACCGGTTACTCTTCTACGTAGTTTCAAAAAAGGGAAATGGGAAATCTTCGTAAATGCCACCTGGATATAGACAAGTTCCAATCCATTAATGATAACAATAATGCCCATGATGATGGTGAAGCAAATGTACTCCTTGAATACCAGGGGGTCATAATATGAGGATTCAGAGCAGAGAAATTGGTAGGAATAAAATTGAAAAACAACAAAGTCGAGGATGATGGGAATGATGAGGATGAGAAGGAGTCCCTTGGCATGAAAAAACATACGATTTTTTGATTCAAGTTCGGCACAGATCTCTATGTTATCACAACCTTTAGGCTTTTCATGACCATAAGCTACATATTTCAGCCAGAGTTGGTAGGCTCGTTCCCGTTCCCGAAAATATCCCCCGAAAAAGAAACTAAAAATACTGGTTAGGGCCGTGAGAGAGATGAGAAAGGCTGCTGGATTATACATAAATCCTCTATATATGTTGTTAGTATATGCACAATATCAGACTAAGAGTGACTCTAGTTGATGTCAATATAATTAGATAGTTAAATCAATACACGGATGTTATCTGTTTTTCTTAATTAAACGGTTAACATTGGCAAATAAAATACTTTCTAAGGGACTAAAGCATCCAGCATCTCATCAATCAGTTTAAGTCCCCCCTGCCAAAACTCCTTGTCATTTAGGTTAATCTCAAAAGGTTTGAGTAACTCCTTTGGAGATTGACTGCCGCCAGCGGCAAGAAGTTCTTTATATTTATCGACGAAAACATCGCCCTCTTTTTGGTATATTTGATAGAGAGAGAGGACTAAAAGCTCTCCAAAGGCGTATGAATAGACATACCCGGGTGAGTTTAGAAAGTGAGGGATGTAAGACCACCAGAGGGCATAATCGTCTGAAAGCGTGACACTATCGCCAAACATCTCTTTTTGGGTGTTAAGCCAGAACTGGGACAGGTCTTCACTTGACAGTTCTCCTGTATCGCGTCTTTTATTGTGACTGAGATCTTCAAATCTGTTCATGGCAATTTGCCTGAATACCGTTGCAAAAATGGACTCAATTTTTTGGGCGATGAATGCGGCTTTCTCTTTCTCCGAATCAATAAGAGCCAATTGGTTTTTAAAAACGAGAAGTTCTGCGAACACAGATGCTGTTTCGGCAAGAACCAGGGGCGTGTCACTATTGTAATATCCCTGTTTGGCAGCAAGGTATTGGTGCACACCGTGTCCGAGTTCGTGGGCAACAGTGGAGACATCGCGAATGTTGCCTGTATAGTTGACTAAAATATAGGGATGCACCTCGGGTGTGCAGGGGTGGGCAAAGGCGCCGCCTCTTTTACCTTCCACGATGGGTGCGTGTATCCAGCTCTTGTCGAAAAAAAGTGCGGCTATATCGCCGATTTCCGGTGAAAATTCATGGAAAGCCTTCAGGACGATCTCCTTGCATTCGGACCAGGGGATGTGTTTGTCCGGCAGGTTAGGTAGAGGAGCGTAGCGGTCATAATCATGAAGTTCATCGTAGTTTAAAAGTGATTTTTTGAGATTGTAATATTTTTGCGGCAGATCATAGCGGGAGGTAACTGTCTGGACAAGAGTAGCCACGGTGTCATCGGGAAGTTCGTTGTACAGATTCATGGAACTGACCCAGGATGAATACTTTCGGATCTCGTCATCTATCATTTTGTCAGCGAGCAGGGTGTTGGTTATATGGGTAAGAATGTGCAACTGACTTTTTAGTCCACCTGTCAAGTCCTCTGCTGCAATTTTACGAGTTTCTCGGTCAGGACTGTACAAATCAGAGAGAACCTCCTCTTCTGTCCGTTCCTGTTTGCCGAATTTTTGGTGCCCCATGATCTTATCGAATAGATTGGTCCAAGACCCCCTGCCAACGGGTGCTATTTCCATCAGAAGGCTCTCTTCAGTTCTGCTGAGAAGATGAGGCGCGTATCGTCTCATTCCCTCAAGATAATGTTTATATTTGGCGAGTATTGGGTCTGTTAATATTGTACTTGCTTTCTCTGTACTGATCTGGTTCCACTCCAGTTCGAAAAAAACTGTTTCCTTACTTATTTGACTGCTGATTTCACGAACCTTTTGCAGAAATGCGCTGGCTTTTGCATCTTTGGTATTGGTTGCAAAATGCAAAAAGGCAAAAGTTGAAATTCTTCCTTTTTTGACTGAAATATTTTCCAAATTATCCACGAGAGTGAGAAGTTCGCTGGGAGTTAAATCTGCAACCTTGTCTGAATATTGGGAATTAAGTCTTTTGGCTTCCGACTGGCAAAAGGATATATCACTCTCAAGTTGAGGGTCGTTCTGGGAAGGATATAAATCTGCCAATTGCCATATGACGTTTGTTGTGCCGAGATTTTTGTTCAATTCCTGAGACATGATTTTCCTGTTATTTTTTATTGTGAAAAGGCAGTAATCAAACTATTAAGTCTTTTTACCAGATTGGCTCAAGAACACCAGAAAAAAACAACACCTTGAGATGCGAGACCATTAATCTATAATAACTGAACACGATGTCTAACCTGTACAAAGTGTATCACTTTGTGAATGTTTATAGAAAAGTATAACTAGAAAAAATTTATTTTATGTAAATATCATTTTATTACCCTCAGAGTTAGGGTAAATAATCGAAATCATGAATGGTAAAAATGAAGCGCATACTACAGGAATGCCAGATATCTATCGATTTCTGGCTCAAAGCATGCGATATCCAGAAAAAATCTGGATGGGGCAGGAGTTTTTTAGTGGTTTTTTTCAAATCGCTGAAAAAATACCTGATATTCCCGACAGTAAACCGTGCATGGATCTTCTCTCTGAGGAAAAGGCATGGCTGGAAATGCTTCAAGCAGATTACACCAGATTGTTTATCAACGCCCATCCCCATGTTATTGCTCCTCCCTATGGATCAATTTATATTGGCGCTGATATTGGAGGACAAAGGCAATTGCTTGATGCAACGGTACGCTTTTATCAGCAAAAAGGGTTTGATCTTGTTGATCAACAGGAGCAGCCTGACTGGTTGGTTCATGAACTTGAGTTTATGGCTATTTTGGCTGAAGAGGATCATGAAGGGTTAGAGAGTTTTCTTGCCACCCACTTTAGGCCATGGTTTCCCATCTTTAGAAAAAGGGTTGTCCAGGAAACTGCCCACCCTTATTTTATTATTTCCACCCATATGATTGACTTTTTTACCTCCTGATGCCGAAAAAGATAATCCTGACAAGCGACTTTCTGCGTTCTGTGCCTAAGCAGCCAGGGGTCTATCTCATGAAGGATAAAAGCAATAATATTCTTTATGTTGGCAAGGCCAAAGACCTGCGTAAAAGACTTTCCTCATATACCCGCTTCCTGGAATCAGACTATTCCAAAACAGGTGTCATGCTTGCAAAGATCCGTTGCATCGATACCATTCTGACATCAACAGAAAAAGAGGCCTTCATCCTGGAGGCTTCTCTTATAAAAAAAGAAAAACCAAAATATAATATCATTCTCAGGGATGATAAAAATTATCCTTTGATCAAGGTTACGGTTCAGGAAAAATGGCCTAGGATTCTTATGAGCAGAAGGCGGCTTAAAGATGGCGCCAAATATTATGGCCCCTATTCGTCCTCTTCTTCCATGTGGAAAACCATTCGCTATCTGAATAAATTATTTCCTTTACGAAAGTGCAAGGGCGCAACAGTTAAAAAAAGGGAACGACCCTGCCTTGATTATCAGATGAAACGCTGTCTGGCCCCGTGTTTTATGAAGATCTCCCATGACGAGTATATTCAGGTAGTCCAGGAAATTCTCTTTATTCTGGAAGGGAAAAACAGGGAACTAGTGCAGAAATTAAAAAAGGAAATGGCTGCAGCGTCCCAAAGTCTTGAATTTGAAAGGGCAGGGCAGATACGAGATAAAATCTACGCCCTTGAGAAAACGGTTGAGAAACAGATTGTTGTTTCTAAGCCGAACGTTGAACGTGATGTTTACGGTTATTGGCAGGAAAAAGAAACAGCGGCATTGTCGGTGCTGCATGTCAGGAACGGAATAATCAATGGATATCAGCAATACTATTTTAATGATCCAGTCGGCAGTGATGCAGAAATCATGGCTGAAGTCCTGGGACGATTTTATGCGGAGAACAGGGATGTGCCGCGAGAAATTTTTCTACCCTTCATGCCGCTTAATCAGATATTCTTGACGGAGTGGCTTGCCGAAAAAAAAGGAAGCAGCGTTAGCTTACGGGTGCCACAGCGGGGAGACGGCTTGAAATTGCTCGCAATGGCAGAAAAAAATGCCATGCAGGCATTTAAAGATAGGGCTGCAAAGATTGAATCATGGAACTCCATGTCGGATAATATTATCCACAAATTGAAACTACGCTCTGCACCTGATCGAGTTATCTGCCTTGATATATCAAACACCGGTGGAAAACAGTCTGTTGGCGCAGTGGTCAGCTTTCTGGGTGGTGAAAAAGAGAGTGCCTTTTATCGTCACTATAAGATTCAATCTGTTGAAGGACCCGATGACTACGCCTCCATGCGAGAAACCTTGCTCAGGCATTTAAATAGGGCTGTTGAAGGTGAATTTTTACCAAATCTTGTAATTGTCGATGGTGGCAGGGGACAGCTCAGTAAGGCCATTGCCGTTCTACAGGAATTGGCTCTGGAAGACAAAGTTGAACTTGTGGGGATCGCAAAAGAAAGGGATGAAGAAGGTGAAAAATTGTATCGGCCTGGCAGAAAAAATCCCATAATCCTTGATCGCCACTCAGGTGTACTTCTCTATTTTATGAAACTAAGGGATGAAGCGCATCGGTACGGGATTACATTTCACCGAAAATGGCGACAGAAGGAGGCAATGGCCTCTTTGCTTGATACCATTCCAGGTGTAGGTCCAGCGCGAAAAAAGGCCTTGCTTAGCCAGCTAGGCAGTTTGACAAAAATAAAAAAAGCATCCATTGCCAAGCTCAATCAAGTAGAGGGGATTAATGTCAGCTTGGCGGAAAAAATTCATAAATTTTTCAACTAAAAGTAGTCTCAGATATTGAGGTGTGTTGGGCTCACTTTCAAGTTAGGAGTCTTCGCTTGCCTCACGTCACACATTGCCTGCCAGAAAGTGGGATAGAATCTTGCAGGCCCCCTCTATCTGACTAATTTCAATATACTCATCAAGTTTATGGGCCTGGTCGATGTAGCCCGGTCCCCAGACAATGCCTGGGCCTTTATTGGTTAGCTTGGAGCAGTCGGTGGCATAGGATGCCGTTGTTGGTTGGTCTGAAAAGCCTGTCTGCTTAATACTTTGCAGAAACTTTTGAATCTGTTTTTCCTCAAGAGACGAATGGATGGCCTTGGCTGCAAAAATCTTTCGAATAGAACCTCGGTCGCCAATTAGTTTTTTCAATTCATCCCCTGTTTCTTTGGGGCCTTGAATCGGCAGCAGCCTGATGTCTACTGACAGGGTGCAGTTGTCAGGAATAATATTAATTACAGTCCCCCCGTTTACCTGGGTCAGCGCCAAGGTTGCATTTCCAAGCTCCGGGTCAGTCTGTCGGCCTATTTTTTCCCCGTACTCCAAAAGGTCACCCATGATGGATTGCATTTTTACAATGGCATTATCGCCAAGTTCAGGGGTTGATGAGTGGGCCGCCGCACCTTTGGTGGTGACCTGAAAACGGTATACTCCCTTGTGGGCGTTGATCAACTGTAGGCCCGTTGGTTCAAGGGCAATACATAGATCATAGGACTCTCCTATTTTGGCAAACATAGCCGCACCTGACATGGAGCACTCCTCATCTACCGTACCAACCAAGGTTACATCATAATTGAGGGGCACTTTTTGCTTCGTTAATCCTGTTAAGGTGGAGAAGGCAGTGGCAAGGGGGCCTTTGTCATCACAGGCGCCTCGGCCGAGAATCCTATTGTCTTCTAAAGACGCGGCAAACGGGGTTTGCATCCCCAGAGCACTGACGGTGTCCATGTGGGCGAGGAGAAGAAGCTTAGGGGCATCTGATTTCGGGAAGCGGCAGATAAAATTATATCTTCCGGGCAGGGCCTCTTGGACCATCCATTTTATATTCTCAACGACGCATACGTTGTGCAGGTATTGAACTATCCCTGCTTCCGGGGAGGAGGCGCTGGTTTCCGTGTGACTTGATGACTCACTGGGAATCTGAATAAGGTCTCTGGTTGTGGCTATTGCCTGCTGTATAATAGTGTCGATTGTCATGTTATTGAGGATTTGAATTATTCTTATTCATCGTCTATCCGGAGCGAAATTAAGTGGTGATAAAGTCCTTTTTGTTTGAGTAAATTTTGATGGTCACCTTCTTCAACGATCTTCCCTGCATCCATAACGATTATTCGGTCAGCGTTCCTGATGGTTGAAAGGCGATGCGCGATAATAATGCTGGTTCGGCCTGTCATGGTTTTTTTGACCGCTTCTTCTACCAGGATCTCTGTTGCTGAGTCTATACTAGCCGTGGCCTCATCAAGGATAAGAATTTTGGGGTCTCGAACAAGAACTCTGGCAAGAGAAAGAAGCTGTTTCTGGCCGGCTGAGAGTTCAAATCCTCCCTCGCCAATAATGGTGTCCATTCCATCAGGAAGTTCTGTGATGACCTTGTCAAGTTGGGCTTTGGAGGCGACCTCGGCTAAATGATTATCGGATATTTCAAGGCCAAAAGCTATGTTTTCCTTGATGCTCCCAGGGAGGATAATGACATCCTGTAATACCAGGCCTATCTGGTCGCGCAGCCACTTTATTTCTAATTCTTTTACATTCGTGTTGTCAAGGATGATACTTCCATGGTCAGGGTCATACAGTCTTTCCAAAAGGTTGATTAAGGTACTTTTGCCGCTCCCCGTTGCCCCGACAATGGCAACTGCTTCACCTTGCTGGATTGTAAGGGAGAGACCTTCAATAACAGGATCGTTAGGTTCATAGCCGAAGGTCACATGGGAAAATTGAATCTGGCCGCGACAGTTTTGGATGGATTTTGGGTTTTCGGCAAGCGGCAGGACACTTTTTCTGTCAAGAAGTTCAAAAATCCTTTCGGCGGAGGCCATGGCGGACTGGACAATGGAATATTTTTGTGATAATTCTCGCACAGGCTTAAAGAAAAGACGCATATAAAAGATAAAGGCTGTAAAGACACCAAGAGTCATATCTCCAGGTAGAACAAGACTGCCTCCGTAAAAAATTATAATGCTTAATGAAACGGTACCAAGGACCTCGACTAGGGGCATGAAAATGCCGAATATCTTTATCTGATACAGGGTCTTTTCGTAATAATCCTGATTTTGGCTGAAGAACTGCTTCTCCGTATCTTTTTCTCTGAGGCAGGTTTGCAGGATCTCCATGCCGGTGATTGATTCATGCAGGAATGAATTAATCTTTGCGATGCCTGTCCTGATTGACCTGAAGGCATCCCTGGCCATTACGCTAAAAAAATAACTGATTGTGATAACCAGGGGCAGAAAAAGGGTCATCAGCAGGGCCAGTTTCCAGTTAAGCCAAAAGAGAATGATCAATATGCCGCCAAGCTGTAGAAAGTCATTAAACAAGGTGATTATGACTGAGGTAAACATTTCATGCATGTTTTGAATATCGTTGGTTAGCCTTGTAACCAGTTTGCCGCTGGGATTTTTGTTGAAAAAGTCAAGGTCCTGGGCAAGCAGGCTTTGAAAGAGCTGCTGCCGCATGTCATGCATAAAATGCTGTCCGGTCCACTCAAGGATGGTTACCTGGAAAAAATTGGCGCAAAAGCCGAGACCAGTCACCACAAAAAAAACAAGGGCTAGATGTGAAAGACCAGTAAGCCTCATAGCTGTGAGGATTTCAGTATTGATAATATAATTGTCGATGGCGAGACGGACCAGATAGGGTAGGGCAAGGCTTGCGCCAATAACAGCTATTGATAGAATTACGGCGGCCAGGGCACCAAGCCAATATGGTTTTATATAGCCGAGAAGGCGGAGCCAGATGGTAATATCCTTGGTTTTACCCAGGCGTTCCTCTTCAAAATATCCGAAACCTTTATGCATGTGTGGCGGCTCCGGTATTATTTTGATGATCATAAATGGTTCGGAAAAACTCGTTTTTCTCCAGCAGCTCTTTGTGGGAGCCAATTGCTGTGATTTTGCCCTCTTCCAGTACGGCTATTTTTCGTGCCTGGGCCAGTGGGTTTAGACGGTGTGAGGCAAAAACAACAATTTTGTCTTGAAAAAGTGAGCCTATATTTTTCAATATGTTGTTTTCAGTATCCACATCGACGGCTGAAAGAGCATCATCAATTATCATCAGAGGTTTGTCGGCAAGGATAGCTCTGGCCAGGGCAATTCGTTGCCTCTGACCGCCTGAAAGTTTTACCCCTTTTTCACCGATTTTTGTTTCATAGCCCTTGGGGAAACTGAGTATTTCTGTGTGAATTGAGGCCGTTTTCGCGGCGGCTTCAATCTCGGTTTGGGTTGCCTCAGGTTTTGCCAGAGATATGTTAAAAATGATGCTGTCTGAAAAAAGATGGGTGTTTTGGGGTACGAAAGAAATCATCGAGCGTGTGGCAGGAACAGAGAGACTATTGGTGTCTTCCTGGTCCCAAAAGATGGTATTGTCAGGTATCTTGTAGAGTCGCGCCAGCAGTTCACATAAAGTTGATTTTCCACAGCCTGTACGTCCAACAATGCCGAAAAGTCCCTGGGGAAGGTGAATATTTATATCTCTCAAAACAGGTTTGCTCGCTGACGGATAGGCAAAGGTGAGGTTTTTGATGGAAACCGTTTCTGGAGTACAAATAACACCTTTTCCTGCTTCCAACGAAAGCTGCGGCTTTTCGTCAAGAATATCTTTGATTCGTTCAAGTGAAGTCAGGCCTCGCTGGAAGAGATTGGCCACCCAGCCGATCGCCATCATGGGCCAGGTCAGCATAAAGAGATAGGTGATAAAAGCGACGAAGTCTCCGATGCTGATATGGTTTGCAATTGCCATGCGTCCGCCAAAAAAAACGATAAGCATGAGACTGACGTTGGCGATCATGGTTGAGACGGGGAAAAGGACCCCTTGAATTCTGGCAACCTTAATATTGTGGCCGACATACTGTTTGCCTAATTGGTTGAATTGCCTGTTTTGGTTTCCTTCCTGATTATAAATTTTGATGAGTCGTACTGAAGAAATGGCACTTCTGGCAAACTGGGTTATGGTGGAAAAATGTTCTTGCACCTTTTTGAATCGAGTATGCAGTTTTCCCGCCAGTGATTTTGTCAGGAGGGCGAGCAGAGGTAGGGGGAAAAGTGCAATTAGCGTGAGTGTCGGGTCGATGTAGAGCATAAACGATATTGCGGCAAGCAGCATGATGAAGGCATCGACAAAGGCGACCAGGCCCATGCCGCAGGCGAGCTGCACCGCAGAAAGGTCATTGGTCGAAAGGGCGATCAGCTCACCGGCTGTTTTCTTTTGAAAAAATGCCTTATCTAAAGTGAGGATATGGGAAAAAAGCTGGTTGCGGATATCTCTTTCCAGCAGTCTTGAAAAACCTATAACCAGATACCTCCAGATAAACCTGAATAAGCCTATCCCCACGGCCAGGCCAAAAATAATCCAGGCGTGCTGCACCAGGTCTGCCTGCTCAAAGGTTTTTTGGCTCAGGCCGTCTACGGTAGATTTTATAACACGTGGGATAGTGAGTTGCAGGATGTCAACCAGTATCATAGCGCTCAACCCGAGTATGAGTTGAGAACGATACTTTTTGAAAATGGGGCCAAGCAGCGTGACCGCTTTTCTAAATTGCATTCGTTGATTTGATTTAATGGGGGGCATTTGGCTGGTTTTCTTTTTTTACCACGAAACACACAAAACACACGAAACACACGAAAAAAACAGGCGAAAAATTAGTGTCTTTTTTCATGGGTCTCCTGGATAGTGACGATTATAGTTAGCGATAAATTAAGTACTCTCAAAATTGCATAACCCAGAGTCCGTAAGCGTTTCAGGGGCATCCCGATGTGCGTGATCGAGCCACGCGATTATCCCCCCTGTATATCACGGGGTCGATCACGTGCAGCGGGGTGTTCATGGAGCGCTTCCCGATTATAACTTATTTTTTTGACAACATATAGCAAAGAGGTTATCAAGATGTGCATATTTTATAAGACTGATGGCGTCGCAAAAAGTCCGATCTACTGCGTTGTACCCACAAGGGGCATAAATGGATTTTTGACAGACCTTCGGTATACCATATGTATAACCGAAGCCCTGTCAAAAATACCACGCCTCGGAGTCTACGCTTACCTGTATATCGAACTTTTATGCTTAGCCATCCTGCTGGCTGCTCGACTTTTTACGGGACCATCACGTCTATGAACAACAATTATTACACTGAATAGGTATATTAATGAAAGAAATTAAAGTTGGCTTAATTGGTTTTGGAACGGTGGGCAGTGGTACTGCGGAAGTTCTCCTTGAACAGGCAAAAAACTTGGAGAAAAAGACGGGGTTGAAGATAACTTTAAAAACAGTTGCCGACATTGTCGCCGATGCGCTTCCTGAAAAATTTGCCGGAACTATTCTCTCAAAGGACGCAAATGAAATTTTCACCGATCCTGAGATCGACATTGTTGTTGAATTAATAGGCGGACTTGAACCGGCCCGGACTTTTATGCTGAAGGCTATTGAGGCGGGAAAACACGTTGTTTCGGCAAATAAGGCACTTCTTTCCATTCATGGCAGGGAAATATTTGCGGCGGCTGCGAAAAAAGGGGTTGAAGTTGGTTTTGAAGCCTCGGTTGGAGGAGGTATTCCGGTTATCAAGTCCTTAAAAGAGGGCTTGGCGGCCAATAATATCCTGTCGATTATGGGAATTATGAACGGTACTGCCAACTATATTCTCAGCCAGATGACCGATTATGGTCTTCCTTTTGATGAGGTACTGAAAGATGCCCAGGAAAAAGGGTACGCCGAGGCTGATCCGACCTATGATGTTGAAGGAATAGACACGGCCCATAAACTCGTAATTCTGATGATGATGGCTTATGGAATTAACATTGGCCTTGAAGATGTCAGCACCGAGGGGATTTCGCAAATTAAACCGGTGGATATATCTTTTGCGAAAAAGTTTGGCTATCGCTTGAAACTTTTGGCCATCAGCAAGAACCATGGTGACCACGTCGAGGCGCGGGTGCATCCGACTATGGTTCCTGACGATCATATGCTGGCAAGTATCAACGGTGCCTACAACGGCATCCATTTTAAGGGTGATATGGTTGGCAACGTTCTGCTCTATGGTATGGGTGCTGGGAAAATGCCCACCGGCAGCGCTGTTGCCGCAGATATAGTTGATATTGCCAGAAACATTGCCAATGGTTCGGTAGGCCGGGTCCCTGCTCTTTCCTACCTGCCTGAGATGATAAAAGACTGCTCCATTACTCCTATGGAGAGCCTGCGTTGCCCCTATTATTTTAGAATCTCCGCCCTGGACAAGACCGGGGTGCTGGCAACCATTGCCGGAATTCTTGGAAAAAATGATATCAGTATCGAGTCGGTTATTCAAAAGGATCGACAGGATACAGGCGCTGTTCCGATAGTTATTCGGACCCATGAAGCTGAAGAGAAAGCGGTTCAGGCTGCCATCGCTGAAATTGATTCCTTGGATATATGTGTTGAAAAAACTGTTAAAATCAGGATCTTGGAATAAGCATGAAGTATATAATCCTCGTTGGGGACGGGATGGGAGATTATCCTGTCGCTGAACTGAACAATAAAACCCCTCTTGAGTTTGCCGATACACCGGCCATGGACTCTATTGCCTCACAGGGAGATCTTTTTCTGCTCCAAACGGTGCCAGAGGGTTATCCGCCGGGAAGTGATGTTGCTAACCTTTCACTGCTTGGGTATCAGCCAGAACTATTTTACACAGGCCGGTCACCTCTTGAGGCTGCCAGCATGAATGTTGGTCTTGGTGATGATGAGGTCGCTTTTCGCTGTAATCTGGTGACCCTGGAAGATGGTCCCAATCATGGCATTTTCATGAAAGACTACAGTGCCGGGCACATCAGCACCGCAGAGGCCAGTGAACTTATTGGTGCTCTTGCCGCTGAACTAAATGATGATACGATTCATTTCCATCCAGGAGTGAGTTATCGTCACCTTATGGTCAGAAAAGGTGCGGTTGAAAACCTCGATACTGTGCCGCCCCACGATCATATTGGTGCCGATGTCAGCATTTTCCTGCAACAATATCAAAATCTCCCTGATCTCAATGCTCTCATGGAAAAAGCAGCAGTCATCCTTACCGATCACCGGGTAAATAAAGAAAGAATCGAAAAGGGACTTAACCCTGCCAACGCTATTTGGCTTTGGGGCGAAGGAAAAGCCCCTTCAATGCCAACCCTTACGGATCAGTTTGGTGTCAGCGGCGCTCTCATTTCTGCGGTTGATCTTTTAAAAGGGATAGGTGTCTATGCCGGAATGGAAATAGTCAATGTTCCAGGAGCAACTGGCTATCTCGATACCAATTACCAGGGGAAAGTAGAAGCTGCCCTTGATATGCTCAAAGAAAAGGATCTGGTTCTTGTCCATGTTGAAGCGCCAGATGAAACCGCTCACCAAGGGCTTCTCAAAGAAAAAATTCGAGCCATCGAAGACTTTGACCGTTTCATCGTAAAACCAATATTTGAGGCAGCCTCTCAATATGACTTTCGTCTGGCAATTACCATGGATCATTATACCCCGGTCGAACTGCGAACCCATGTGGCTTTGCCTGTGCCGATTGCGATCTACGCTTCAGGACATGAAGAGAAAAAATCAGGGCATTGCTACACCGAAAAAGATGCGAATAAACATGGTAGTGTTCTTGCCAACGGCAGTGAATTTATGAAAACATTACTCAATAGGGAAGAGATTGGCTGATCAGATTAAAATTACCTTGCCAGATTCTGCCCATGTGCATGAGTGCCGGGTTATTTATGGAGATACCGACTCTGGCGGAGTTGTCTATTACGGCAACTACCTGCGTTATTTTGAGGAAGGGCGCACAGAGTATTTACGAGAAAACGGGGTCACCTACCGTGAGCTTGAAGAACAAGGCTTTGTTCTTCCCGTTATCGAATGTTACAGCCGTTACAAAGCACCGGCACGATACGATGATCTCATCGTTGTCCGAACAGCCCTCTCCGAAGTTAAAAAGGTCTCCTGCCGGTTTAATTACCGTATTGAAAAAAAAGAGGGTAATCAGCTCCTGGTCAAAGGATGCACGGTTCACGCGGTAGTAAACAGGGAAGGGCGACTTGCTAAAATGCCAAGTGATGTCTTTGCCAAATTGACGGAACTTGCCAAAGCATGAATATCGTCCTTGACTTATTATAGGAATCAGTTATATTGCCAACCTCTGACGCGGGGTGGAGCAGTTCGGTAGCTCGTCGGGCTCATAACCCGAAGGTCGTTGGTTCAAATCCAGCCCCCGCTACCAGTTAAAATACAAGGACTTACAGCTTAATTGTTGTAAGTCCTTTTTTTTTGTTTTTTGACCCTATTTTGACCCCGGGGCGATATAAACAAAAAGTTTAATATGTGGGAATGGCTGAAAAATAAGGGTGTGTCAAAAAAATCCCCCACACAAATTAATGTGCAGGGGATAAAATTTTATTGATTCGAGATTATGGACATTCATTCTGGCCAGAATGGCTTGTCAAACCGTACAGATAGTTGTTACGTAAACTTAGGAGGTAGTGCGCCACGAGGTTGCACGAAAGATGAGGGTAGGTCCCTCGGAGTCGGCTTGCAGGAGCAGGCTTCAAACCACCTTAAGCTGCTGTGGTAAAGAGCCATGGTGGTGAGTGTTAAGGAAAAGGCCCAGCAAGACTGGGTCAGGTATGGATCATGGAGACGAGTAACACCGAACCACTGATGAGGTGTCGAAAAAGTATAGATGTCGTCAAAACTGGGAACTATTTCCATCCCAGGATAAGTTCGGGGGGTGCCTGTTTATTGCCCGAGCGGCGTCCGGCATAAAGGTGGCGTGAACATGATTTTGGCTTTCGTGTGGAACGTGGGAACCTGTCGTTCTGATGCTAAGGGAGAAATCCAAGTGGAGATCCCATAAGGATGAGAGTACCGATGCGGAGCACAGGGGCGGAGTAGCTTGTAGTAGTGACGAAGTCCCTGTAATGGGGGTGGAGCGAAGGGGCTACATTGTTTAGCTTTTAACATTAAGACAACCAAAAATCGGGAGGATCTTTTTGGACGAAGCAAAGCCGTTCCAAATTTCTAAGAAGCAGATTTGGGATGCATTTAAGAAAGTAAAGGCAAATCGTGGAGCTGCTGGTGTTGATGGGCAGACGATAGACGACTTTGAAGAGGACTTGAAAAATAACCTCTACAAACTGTGGAATCGTATGTCCTCTAGGAGTTATTTCCCACCTCCAGTGCGTCGAGTCGAGATACCAAAAGGAGATGGTAAGATGCGGCCGTTAGGGATCCCGACGGTGGCTGATCGTATCGCCCAGATGGTTGTCAAACAATCCATGGAGCCCCTGTTGGAGCCACATTTTCATGAAGACTCATACGGATATCGTCCGGGTAAGTCTGCCGTTGATGCGGTTGGGGTTGCACGCCAACGGTGTTGGCGTTATGCATGGGTGGTTGATCTGGATATCAAAGGTTTCTTTGATAATATCGACCATGAGCTTATGATGAAGGCAGTGCGGCAACATACAGATTGCCGATGGACTTTGCTGTATGTTGAGCGATGGCTGAAATGCCCTGTTCAATATCCTGACGGCATGGTTGAAGTAAGCGACAAAGGAACTCCACAGGGTGGAGTTATAAGTCCTTTGTTGGCCAATCTGTTTTTACATTATGCTTTCGACAAGTGGATGGAACGGGATGTCCCAACAGTTCCGTTCGAGCGATATGCCGATAATGTGGTTTGTCACTGCAGTAGTGAGTCACAGGATAAAGCATTGCGCCACTCAATTGAAAAGCGGCTTATAGAATGCCGGTTGGAGTTACATCCTGAAAAGACAAAAATTGTCTATTGTAAGGAGGATAGCAGGATGATGGACTACCCAAACTGCAAGTTTGACTTCCTTGGTTATACTTTTAGGCCAAGAGTAGCAAGGAGCAAAAAGGGTAAGTTCTTTGTCGGCTTCCTGCCAGCCATGAGTAATAAAGCGGCCAAATCAATATGTGATGAAATGCGAAGCTGGCGGATTCATAATCGCACAGACAAGTCTCTTGATGACTTTTCGCGAATGTTCAACCCCAAGGTGCGAGGCTGGATAAATTATTATGCGAAGTTTTATAAATCAGAAATGTATAAGGTATTTCATATCCTGAATCGTATAATAACAAAATGGGCCATGAGGAAATATAAGAACTTGAGAGGACGCCAACGAAAAGCAACGCATTGGCTAGGTCGCCTAGCTTTTCGTAATTCCCAGTTATTTGCGCATTGGCAGATACTTGGGATGCGGCCTTCGGCTGGACAATAGGAGCCGGATGAGTTGAGAGGCTCACGTCCGTGTCTGTGAGAGCCTGGGGGTGAGATTCCTCCGGGCTACTCGACTGTGAACTTTGGGGGCAGTAAACTTCCACAGATAACTTGTGAACTTTTAGGTCGCCTCGGATAATCAAGATCGCCAGGACATAGCTTGACCACTCTCACTTCCTCTCCCCCTGTATTTAAATTTCACATTCAACATTTTTTGTGATAACCTTTTTGTAAGATCACTTATGAGCTAGAGAAATAATAAGGAGAGGCCTTCCGCTATGATGTATGGCGGTTATCTTCCCGATCACTCCGACCTTGAATTGACATTTTAATCTTAAAGGCAAGTCAGTAAAAAATATGCGACTCTCAACAAAAATTAGAAAGTCCTCTGCCGTGCTACACACTTCACCTGTCTCCGCAACAACCGTAAAAGTTGCACTACTTATTTTCCAGATGCTCCTTTTGCTAGCTGGTTGTGACAACCAATCTGAAACAAAAATTATTGACTTTAATACGGTCGTCAGTGAAAACGAACACTCAAAGAGCCTTGAGCAAAAGAATAGAAAACAGTTTATTTTTGGATTTGATCCTCGCCGAAGTCTTAAAGATGACATGCAGCAGTACACGCCATTTATCCAGTACCTTGAAGAGACCACGGGCTACCATTTCAAACTGCGTATTACCCCAGGCGGCGCCCATATATCCGATGAACTTGGCAAAGGCACAATTCACTTTGGAGCTATAGGTGCCGGTTCTTTTATAAAGGCCAATGAAAAATACGATATTGTCCCCTTAGTTCGTGGCCTGAATAAACAAGGAAAAGCAGAGTATCAATCCTGTATAATTGTTGCCACTAACAGTCCTATTAACAAAATCGAAGATATTCGCGGTAAACGTTTCGCTTTTGGCGATATCGCATCGACTCAAGGGCATCTGATTCCTCGGATTATCCTTGCTGAGCATGGCATCACTCTCAATGATCTTGCCTCGCACGGTTGGACAGGATCACATTATAAGTGTGCAAATTCTGTAATTGCAGGAGAATTTGATGCTGGTGGAATCCAAGACACTCTGGGGTTGGAATTGAAAAATGATGGCCTCGTTCGAGTTATTTATACATCTCAATACTATCCGTCAAGCGGCGTTGCAGTTAATAAAAATGTTCCATCTGTAGTCACGGTGAAGGTAAAAGAAGCCCTTCTTGCCTTTGACCCAAAAGGTAGACACAAGCATATGCTTTTTGAGTGGGATAAGACAGAAATGCCTAATGGTTTTGTGGAAGCGAAAGTTGAAGACTATACCGAACTCAGTGATTGGGCAAAAGAGTTTGATCTCATAAAGACCCAATAAAAGATGGTTCATCCATGCGTTTTTATACAAAGATTATTTTATTGATACTCCTTGTAGCAGTAATGTTCGGAGGCAGTTCTTTCCTCTTGGCCAATCGCCTGATGGAGAAAGAATTGCGGGCCAGTTTAGAGGAGAAGGGGAAAATAATAGCTCAGTCTCTCACAGAACACGTTGCCCAACATGTGATGTATGGGGAAATGCTTTTAGTTCGTGATGCTTTATTGGCAACCGTTAAAAATAATGATGATGTTGAATATGCATTTGTTTATGATAAGCAGGTAATGTCGCTTCATACTTTTAACAAGGGTGTTCCCCAAGGACTCTTAGAGAAAGTATCTGCTCATGATCCAGATAAAACATATCATACATCTCTTATTTCTAGCAATAAAGGAGCGATACTGGATATTGGTATACCAATTTTTGCTGGTGCCTCAACATACGTACATATTGGCTTGAATGAAGCCACCATTCACGAACAAGTCAGCAGTTTACGACCGCAAATCATCCTGATCATTTTTATTGCAGTTTTGTTCAGTACAGCCATTGGCTTGTTATTGAGCCGACAGATGATAATACCTCTTCGTCAATTGACTGCTGCCATAAAGGCTTTTGGAGCCAAAACGGACTTTAAGCCTTTAAAAACAATTACTGGAGGAAAAGAGGTTACTGAACTGGCAGGAGCCTTCCAGAAGATGGTATCAGAACGAGAAAATATTGAAAAGAACCTTCATCTAAGCGAAGAACGTTATGCCATGGCTCAGAAAGCGGCAAATATCGGGAGTTGGGATTGGAATATCCAAACTGGAGAGCTGCACTGGTCAGAACAAATTGAACCCATATTTGGATTTGGCCAAGATGAGTTTGGGAGGACCTATGAAGCATTTTTGGAAAGTGTGCATCCAGATGACCGTCAGTATGTTATCGACTCTGTAAACGTCGCCATAGAGAAAGACGAGGAGTATGATATTGAACATAGGATTATCTGGCCAAGCGGTACCGTCCGATGGGTTTCAGAAAAAGGAGACGTTTTCCATGACCAAAGTGGCAAACCCATCCGTATGCTTGGCACTGTGTATGACATTACAAAGCGTAAAGCAATAGAAAAGGAACGTGAGAGGTTAATAGGCGAACTTAAAAAGGCATTGGCTGAGATCAGGACATTACGTGGCTTTCTTCCCATTTGTTGTTCCTGTAAAAAAATACGTGATGATAAAGGCTACTGGAATCAAATAGAATCTTACATCCATAAGCACGCAGATGTAGAATTTAGTCATAGTATATGCCCTGATTGCGCCCGAAAGCTTTACCCTGAGGAATACTCATCCATGTATGGTAAGAACATTTCTAAAAGTGAATAAATCACAATCCATTTAATAATTGCTAGTCGGATGTCCAAAAGTATAGGAGATGCTAATTTAATATGGCTTGCCATAGTCATAAATAAATTCCCTGATTTTCAAGATAACCTTCGGCATATATAATCGCCCAGACTGAAAGAAAGGCACTCGGTCAACATATCCTTTTCTGGTCTTTCCACCCCTCAGAGTCTACAGTTTCCATGTAAGTTTAGAAAATTCAGGCACTATCAGCGGTCAAGATATTTCCAAAAACTCACAATTACCTATTACTAACTTAGAAATATCAAGATTACCAACGGAAATCCGAATCGTTTCATAAAAGGAGAATTTTAACTTTATGAAAGGAGGACGGGATATGATGATTTCCGAGGCCATCAATTTTTGCATGCAGTACCAGAAGGTAAACTCAAGAATCAACACCATAAATGTGATATAAGGAAATATCACGTAAAGATTTGTGGTTTTATTACATACTTTGTTGCCAAAAAGGAGAGCGAATCATGTGGGCTCACAGATAATACTGCTATAACGTTGAAGGTTAAAACAGCCTTAGTTAAAGATAAGGAAATATGGTCTACAAATATTGATATTAAGACGATTCAGTGCAAAATTGTGGTGTTGTGGGGATTGGTGGGCACAAAAACGGAAATTAATAAGGCTATTTCACACGCAAAGAGTGTTAAAGGGGTAATGCAGGTGAAGTCACTTCTTAAGGCGACTCAAATGTGAATGATGAAAAATCGGCCTTCGGAGTTGGGGTGAACAGCACGGGAGGGAGTGATTTTGGCCCGTTGTCAGTATTGTGCCGCAGTGCCGTTAATTGCTTTTTGGATGATAATCTAGTCTTCGTTATTCAACCCAGTAGGATTTTAAGCCAGGGTATTGAAATTTACTTAAAGCCCAGTGGATTTTCATGCTAAGTTAGCTTTTCTTTTGAAAAACTCGGTTTTTTTCTTTTTTCTGTCTTTCGGCGGAGGGCAGCCGCAGATCAACAGGCATACCTTGGGTGGAGAGGATGAGGATGCGTGGTTCGCCAGCAATTATAATTGGCTTCGGCAGGATGCGCCGCTGCAACAGGGTTTGAATCTGTTTGGGTGCAAGGGCTAATTCTTTATAAACTGGGTCTAAAACAAATGTACATCCCTCTTTCCAGCTTGAGCAGCCGTAGGCTCGGTTCCCTTTGATGACCTCTTTACCGCAGAGCGGACAGCTACCCCATCGCCCAGTGTCAAGACGTCCGGCTGAACTGCTCTTGATGAGGCTACGGATGTAGCTGGAAATTCCAGCCATAAAATCATCAGGGTTAAGTTTGGCCCGCTCAATTTGTTTGAGTTTTTCTTCCCACTCGCCGGTCATTTCTGGAGATTTTAACAACGGATCCTGAATAAGTGCAATCAGGCAGTGACCCATGTCTGTACAGTGAAGCTGCTTTTTTTCGCGGCGTATATAATTGCGCCGAAGCAAAGTTTCGATGATAGCCGCACGGGTAGCCGGTGTTCCGATGCCTCGTTCTTTTAAGGCTTCGCGCAGAGTGTCATCTTCGACAAATTTACCAGCTGCCTCCATAGCGCCAAGCAGCGAATTTTCGGTGAAGTGTTGGGGCGGTTTGGTCTTGCCCTCGCGCAGGAATGGCTCATGAACACCGGTTTCGTCTTTTTCAAAAGAAGGCAGAGTTTGATCGTTGGCAGCATTTTGTTTCCTTTTCTTTTTCGGGAAGAGAATGGTCCAGCCTGACTCGACAATCTGTGTTCCTTTGGCCTGAAATTTTACCTTTTTACTGTTGCCGTTGACCGTGGTGACATTCTTAACGCAGACGGGGTAGAAGGCGGCAATGAACTGCGTTGTAATTTTATCATAAACCAGCTGTTCGTTGGTGCCAAGGCTGCGAGGCTTAACCCCGGTGGGAATGATGGCATGGTGGTCGGTCACTTTTGTGTCGTCGATGATCCGCTTGGTGAACATTAGTTTCGCGAGGTTGAGCGGCGCAATCTGTTCAGTGCGAATGGTTTTGAGCTGTGCCATGATGTTGGGAATACGCACTTTCATGTCTTTGCTGAGGTAGCGTGAATCGGTTCGAGGATATGTGATCAGCTTAGCTTCGTATAAATTCTGGGCGGCGGCAAGGGTGTCGGCTGCCGAGAGCCCGTGCATCTTGTTGATTTCGCGTTGCAGGGTGGTGAGATCAAATAGCTGCGGCGGTTGTTCTTTGTTCTCTTTAGCTGCAATAGATGTAATTTCAAACGGTTGCCCGGTTATTTCTTCTAGGAGTTCCTGCGCTTTCTGCGGTTTTTCGAAACGCTTGCCTGTGTATTTGAACACCACCTCACGATAGTGGGTGGTGAGTTCCCAGAAAGGCTGCGGCCTAAACTGCATAATGGCATCATCACGCTCCCCGATCATCGCCAAAACTGGCGTCTGCACCCGGCCGATACTCCAGAGAACGCGATCAGATCCGCCGCCTATCTGTCCATGTCGGACGGTGTAGTAACGGGTCGCGTTGAGGCCGACAATCCAGTCAGACTCGCTGCGGCAGCGGGCGGCGGCATAGAGAGGGTCGTAGTCGTGGCCGTCTCGAAGATCCTTGAATGCCTCCTGAATCGCATCGGGTGTAAGTGAGTTTAGCCAGAGGCGGCGAATAGGTTTGTCTTCGCAATTGCAGAGGGCAAGAATGTAGCGAAAAATCAGTTCTCCCTCCCGACCGGCATCAGTTGCGCAGACAATTTCATCGGCTTGTTCGCACAATGTTTTGACTATCTGATATTGTTCAGCGACGCCACGGTTTTTAATCAGAGTAAGTTTGAACTTTTCCGGAACGAACGGCAGGGTGTCGAGTGACCACCTCTTGAGAGCGGGATCATATGCACCTGGCTCCTGAAGTGTTACCAGATGCCCAAAGGCCCAAGTGATCGTACATCCGCGTCCCTCGATATAGCCTTTCTTTTTGGTTGTAATATTGAGAACAGCCGCAATGTCTCGTGCAACCGACGGCTTTTCTGCGATAATAACTTTCATCGTACGATTTTCTCGCGATCTTTGTTTTCTTCTGTTAAGAAGCACACATCATGATGACTGACGCAACCATTACTGTACGCTCTGCACCGCACCCTAAACTTAATTTTGTGGTGACGGAAGCAGGGCAGCGCCTCGATATTCCGGCCAATTGGGCTTGTTTGAAACCAGGCGATGCCGCTGTTACCAAAACCCTCAAGGCACTGGGGCCTTCCTGGACTGCCGTCCGTAAAAAAGGAGGTAAAACTTTTTCTGACGGTGTCTGGGCGCCTCGTGAAAATATTGAGCAGGCAAAAAACATCGTTGCAAAAAAACGTTCTGAGCCTGCTTATGCCCTGAAGCGCGCGTCCGAACTGAAGCGGCGCCAGAAAAAGCAAGATAGTTACGCAGTCTCTTTTCAGCTGGCCTTGCTTCAGTGGTTGGACTTTCATCCACGCTACAAGTCACTAGCAGAACAGCTTGCCGAAACGATATCCCGCTACGCCGCGCCTGTTGGCAGTGGTACGGTTGCAAGGACAGAAAGGATACCGATTGAAGAGCGTGCCAGCGCTGCCGCCATTGCATGGATGCGCCACCGGACAACGGTTTACGAATCAATGAGAATTGCACGGGTTAAAGGCCGACGCCGGAAAGTTCGCCGCGAACTGGCCCAGCAGTCCGTTCAAATCTTGGACGAATACCGCAAAGGGAAAGATGTTTGTCTCGAAACTTGCCCGCTGGTACATGCCCTTCGTAAATCTGCTTCAGAGTAAACCATAAACAGCGATGCTTATGGTTTTTAATGGCGCGCATGCACAACCTAACCGGCTATCCCACAGAGTCAAGTTCTTACTTACTTAAAGACGTTTCCACCCTTTAATGAATTGAATAAGTGGCAGCGAAAGAAAATGTAATCCTGCCTGTCATCTGCTCAGGTCCGTGATTACTTATGTTTGAAAGGTTTCAGAGTAACAATTAGTTTTTTGTACTGTAAATTACATGTCGGAAAGTAGCCTTTTGACTGTTATGATACCCTTGATGTCGTCGTGAAAAGTAGCAAGAGGGTATAGCAATCCGATCTACGCTTTGCATGGGCATCAAAAAAAGTCAATATCTAAAAGGACTGTTACCCGAACTCAGTTTAAACGAAGGGGATCTAAGTCTGTGCTTATATCCTGCCGAAGGGAGAATGAGAGGATCTTTTCTCTTTCTGAAACATTTAACGATACTTGGAGAAAATAATGAATTTAAGAATATTTTATGTCTGTATTCTATCCTTTTTTATCCTTACTGTTCCAGCCTGGGCTTTAAATATTTCTGATTCCGTTAAAAAGGTTGTTGATTCGACCACGGTTTTAACTGATATCACAAACATTCCTGAAAAGGAAATTCCGCCCTCTTTGCTCAGGAATTGTTATGGAATTGCGATCATTCCCAGCGTTTTGAAAGCAGGTTTTGTGGTGGGAGCAAGATATGGCAAGGGCCTTGTGGCTGTGCGGGATAAAGAAGGGAATTGGCAAAGCCCTTATCTTATTTCTCTTATGGGAGGGAGTTTCGGCTGGCAAATAGGGGTCCAGTCCACCGATATTATCCTTGTTTTCAAAAGTAGGAAGAGCATTGATAAAATTCGCAATGGCAAGTTTACATTGGGACTTGATGTCGCAGTGGCAGCTGGTCCCGTTGGGCGGCAGGCCGAGGTCGGCACTGACATAATGCTTAATGCTGAAATTTATTCATATGCCAGAAGCCGAGGGCTTTTTGCTGGCCTGGCCCTGGAGGGCGCCGTTATTCAAGTCGATATTGAGTCAACAGAATCTCTTTACGGCGCATCAATTTATGATGTCGAACAAGGTGGGGGGACGGTTCCTGCTGAAGTTATCCGCCTAAAAGAGGCATTGAAAAAGTATACGTCGTTTAGGGAATAGGGGAAAGATGAAAGTTGCGAGGTTGACGAAGTTAAATATTTGAGAGCTTCCCCCCCCTTAATCTTTACTGTTACTCTTAACCAAACCTTCGCTCATTATACATCTGCTTTTTTTTGTCTAGGATACCCCAAAACCTATTTTAGTGATCGCACCTTTGACAACCTCAAGGTCAACTGGTTTTGTTTCACTATACGTTGCTGCACCGTTATCTAAATCAACCTGTACATCTGTAATTCCATCAATCTCGCTTAAGGCCTTGGTGACTGAAGCCACACAGTGCCCGCAGCTCATTCCTGATACCTTTATCTTTGTCATTTGTTATTCTCCTTAGAGTGGTTAGTGTTTTAACGTAAGCGCTCCATGAACACCCTGCTGCACGTGATCGAACCCCGTGATATACAGGGGGTATAATCGCGTGGCTCGATCACGCACATCAGGGTGCCCCTGAAACGCTTACGGACTCGGGGTTATGCAATCTTGGGTGCACTTAATTGATCGCTAACGTTTTAACTACGGGCCTGTAAGGAAATAACCTGGCTGATATTACGCTTAGATTTGGGCCAGGTTTGGGTGTGGCGATTGAATAAAACCGCAGGCGTAGCAGGGCTACGTTGAGGATTTTGTGATTGAGCAACCTTCAAAGATGACCCGAAGATAAGATGTAAGATTGGCCAGGTTATTTCTTTACAGGCCCTAAGGGTTCACTAAGAGATAATATATTTCTCATTGAAGCAAAATCAATGAAAAATGTAATTTTAAACCAGGAGTATCTCCATTCTCTGATGCCCTCTTCATAGGTGAAAAACATGAAAATAGAAAATATAAATGTACCTGTTAAAGGAATGCACTGCGCTTCCTGTTCAAGCAGGATAGAACGTGTTCTTTCTGATGTTGTCGGCGTTGAAAAGGCCTCTGTGAATCTGGCGGCAGAAAGTATGGATCTTGGCTGGGACTCCGAACAAATAACTCTGCCTGAAATTTCTGCCAAAATCAAAGATCTTGGCTTTGAGCTGGTTCTTCCGGAAAAAGAGGAGAAGATTGAATTGAGCATTAAGGGGATGCACTGTGCCTCATGCTCATCACGCATAGAAAAGGTCGTCGGTGGGATGCCTGGTGTTAGAAAGGCGGCTATCAACCTGGCTAACGAATCTGGTGTTTTTATCTTTGAAAAAGGTCTGACAAGCCAGCGCCAGATCAGAGAAGCCATTAAGGGCCTGGGTTTTAACAGTGAACCTTTAGCGGGACAATCTCAATCTCTTCTTGTAGCACGGCAAGCAGAAACTCTTGCCAGGCTTGCCGGAATGAGAAAAAATCTTTTCCCTGCCTTTGGCTTTGCTCTGCTCCTTCTGCTTGTGTCAATGGGGGAGATGCTTGGTTTGCCATTGCCGGACGTTATCAGCCCCCACCATTCACCCTTTCGTTTTGCCTTTCTGCAGTTATTATTGGTGTTGCCTGTGATGTGGGCCGGACGGAATTTTTACTTGCAGGGATTTCCGAGCTTGTTACGTGGCGCCCCAAATATGGACTCCTTGATAGCCGTGGGCACTGGTGCTGCTTTTACCTACAGTCTGTGGAATCTTGTTGAGATCGGACTTGGTTTAGAGGTAATGAAAAGGGTTATGGACCTCTATTTTGAGTCTGCCGGTGTTCTCATTGCCTTAGTTTTACTAGGTAAATATCTAGAAACTCGCTCAAAGGTTAAAACTTCTGATGCAATAAGCCAGCTTATGCAGCTGGTTCCCGATCATGCTATTTTGCTAAAGGGTGAAGAGCAAGTTCAGATTCTGGTGGAAGAGATTGTTGCCGGGGACCTTCTGCTTATAAAACCAGGTGAAAGGATTCCTGTTGACGGTTTGGTGCGAAAAGGTAAGTCCTCGGTGGATGAATCAATGTTGACAGGGGAAAGTCTACCTGTGCGCAAGAAAAAAGGGAGCAAGGTTGTTGGCGCCACCTTGAATAAAAATGGTTCGTTGCAGGTTGAGGCAGAAAAGGTCGGCCAGGATACTGTTTTGGCCCGAATTGTTAAAATGGTTCAGGAAGCTCAAGGGTCCAAAGCGCCAATTGCCAATATGGCAGACAGAATAAGTTTGTATTTTGTTCCCATCGTTATGCTAATCGCGGTTGTAGCCGGTCTCTCCTGGTATTTGTTAGGGGGAGCTGATTTTCCTTTTGCCTTGAGAATTTTTGTGGCGGTGATGGTTATTGCCTGTCCTTGCGCCATGGGGCTTGCTACTCCAACTTCAATCATGGTCGGTACTGGCCGGGGCGCCCAACTTGGTGTTCTGATAAAAAGTGGCGGCGCTCTGGAGTTAACAGGTAAGCTTGATGTGATTGTTTTTGATAAAACCGGGACTTTGACCTATGGAAAGCCAAGGCTTACTGATTTAGTCACTTTTAGTGACACATATACGGAAGAGGAGTTGCTGCATCTTGTCGCTAGTGCCGAGAGTGTTTCAGAGCACCCTTTGGCTGAGGCCGTTGTTTTGAGTGCCAGCGAAAAAAACATACAATTGACAGTTCCTGATTCATTTAAAGCAGTTCCCGGGCGTGGTCTGGAAGCGGAAGTTGCTGGTCGCAAGCTGATTCTCGGCAATATTGAATTCATGGTCGACCATAATATTATCGGTTTTCAGAATGTGGACGATGTCAGGAAACAGGCAGCAGTTTTTGCTGTAGCGGGTAAAACAGTCTTGTATCTCGCTTTAGAAGGTGAGGCAACGGCTCTGCTTGCCATTGCAGACCGTTTGAAGCCGGAGAGTGCTCCTACCGTTAAAGCATTGCGCGCAATGGGGCTGCATGTCGTAATGATCAGCGGAGATCATGCCGCAACCGCACATGCTATAGCAAAACAGGCAGGTATTGATGAAGTCATGGCCCAGGTTCTTCCAGAGGACAAGGCTAATAAAGTTATTGATCTGCAAAGTAAAGGCTATAAGGTTGCGATGGTGGGGGATGGCATAAACGATGCGCCGGCTATGGCCCAGGCAGATGTGGGCATTGCCATGGGAACAGGAATCGATGTTGCGATTGAGTCCGGTGATATTGTGCTTATGAAGGGAAATCTTGACGGGGTCTTGACTGCTCTCTCATTGAGCAGGGCAACCATGACTAATATCAAACAGAATCTATTTTGGGCCTTTGCCTATAATGTGGTCGGAATTCCGGTAGCAGCAGGGCTTCTCTATATTTTCGGAGGGCCGACCTTGAATCCCATGATTGCGGGAGGCGCAATGGCTATGAGTTCTGTTTCCGTGGTGAGCAACGCCTTACGGCTTCGTTTTTTTAAAGCACCAGAGTAATACTTTTCTGGGGATTCATGCCCCGCGGAGTCTGTCGCTTACCTGAGGGTATTTATGCCCCTCGGAGTCTGTTGTTTACCTGTGGTATAGTCTTATTAATTAGACCAGAGGTTATTTGGTGACCGAGGTGTTTATGCTGTCATCCCCGCATGTTGTCAGCGGGGATCCAGAAAGGTTGTTATCTAGAATAATCTTGTTTCTTCAACTTCTGTTCATAAGCACTGATAGTGGCCATATTTTCTATTTCTATTTGGCTTAGCCTGTTATCAATATTCCTGCTGCTGCCTGTGTACCAGGTCTGTTCACTAAAGTATTTTTTCATCATGTCACTGTTGAAAATGTATGAATGTCTGGCATATATCTCGTTTCGCATAATTTTTAGATCCAGGCGGCTCTTATCGTAAAGCTCAGATGGGTCGATAAGCCGTGTTGATGCCTCAGGGAACTTGCCGGGGAAATAATTTGCTGGAGGCAATGTTAGTTTTCTAATCTTCGTGGGGGAAATTTTTTCTATTGCTGCTGTCTTTTTATTGGCAGGCTCAATATGAACAACTGGACGGGATGGGGGGGATGTTTCTTTGTATTTTTTCTCTTCTTCCAGTGGTACTTCAACGATCAGTTCCTCTACTACTGGTATCTCAGCGGCAGATGTCTCAGTATTTGATACCTTCAGGGGGGATTTCTTTGGGGACGATACCTCTACGGCCTTGATGTTATCTTTAACTGGCTCTTTGATTTGAGCCGATGTGTTATGCCTGGCTACATCATTGATAGGAGCCTTTTTTACTGGCATTATTTGAACAGGTGATATCTCCGGGCTTGAGTTTGCAGAGTTCTGCTCTAATTTAGAAAACAGGGAGGTGGCTGCCAGCACAAGGACAATAAGAACTGCGGCCACTCTTTTGTAACTTTTGAAAAGCGGAAAGGATGTCTCTCTGGCTGAAGCTAGCACCAAGCCCAGGCTCGCCTGTTTCTTGTCTTTTACCAGCATGTTAAAAATTGTTTTAGAACAAAGCATGACTATTTTACGTGGATAACCACCGCTTATTAAGTAGATGGCAAGAAACGCAGCAGGGGAAAACAACTGCAATTTACTGGCAGGGTCAGCTTGAGTTTTTTTGATCCGGAATTGGATCATTTGCCGGGTTTCCGTATAGCTTAGCGAGGTAAGATGTTGCAGGGTTGTTATCCTGTCTGCGAAATTGGCTTTTTTCTTTAAAACCTCCTGAAATTCTTCCTGGGCAAAAATAATTATTTGCAGCAGTTTGTGCTGGTTGGTCTCGTAGTTTAGGAATTCTCGCAAGATTTCAATGCAAAAATCCGGCAGTTTTTGGCCCTCGTCAATAATCAAGGCTGGAACCATGTGCAAATCTACCCCTTGTTTAAAAAGGTAGGTTTTGATGTCCTCTTTCATCTGCCATTCGGAATCTTTAGCAGAGTTGCCGATGCCGAAGGTTTTTAGGATAGTTTTTAGAAACTCTTTTGGTGAGGTGAATTCAGGGTCTAGAATTAGATGGGAGATTATCTTCTCGTTGTCCCGAGCCAGCATTCTCACAAGCTGTCTACTTAGGGTGCTTTTGCCGGTGCCTATGTGGCCGATGACAACGCTCAGACCACGGCGCAGGCGCAGGGCAATTTCGAGTTTTTGCAGACAGTTCTGGTGTTGAAAGGAGTGGAAAAAGAGTTCTGGATCCGGGGAGTTGGAAAAAGGTTCTTTTTTCAGGTTTAGGAGAGTGAAATATTCCATCTATGGAGTTTGTTTTCCTCTGTGGCGTATTTTTCGGTAATATGCCTAGTCCAGCGGGAACGTACTGCTTAAAAAACTTTGGCCCAGGGCAAATGCAGATCATATTCTATTACATTAATTAGAAATTGCAATCAACAGTGTTTGCTTGTGTCAATGCTGTCAACTCTTTTAGAGTTGGTAAAGGCGATTCGTTTGTGGTATTGGGAAATAGTATTTCCGAAAAATATGCAAGGGAGAAAATGTGATGAAAAAAGCTATTAAGATCGCTTTGTCTGTAATGATCTTCGCCCTAACGGCGAGTTTTAATACTGGTCTGTTTGGTGTAGCAATCAATGGATGGACCGATTTTACTGCTTTAGACTTTGTCCGCCCGGCTGCCGGTGCTTGTGTTGACAGTGATTGTGGCTATTATGTTTGTCAGAACGTTAATAATTGTTGGACTTCTTGCAGCAACGACACCCATTGCGCCTCTGGTTACGAATGTTCAGGCGGTGCGTGTGTCGAAAGTAGTAGTGACGATTCCTGCCAAGATGATAGTGATTGTGCCGGATATGTTTGTATTAGTAATACTTGTCGGACTTCCTGCATGACTGAAGCCCATTGCGCCGACGGTTATAATTGTACATCAGGGAACTGTGTTATTAGTGATGATTATTGCAGCAGCGCCGCTGATTGTGGCGGCTACGAGTGTGATGATAATGAATGTCTGACTTCTTGCAAGAACAAAAACGATTGTGCCTTAGATTATGGGTGTGAATCAAATGTTTGTGTCCTGCTGCCTAACTGTTCCAGCGATGCTGATTGCGTCACAGATTATGAGTGTGTAGCCGGTTTCTGTGTCAGTGCCTTCCCTAATCCTTCAGACATTTATTGGGACAAGAAAAACAACCTGGAGATTAAACAGTATTAATTAAAATGGAATGACGGTAAAAAAGAAATACGGGGGGCGTTAATCGGCGCTGATTTCAAAGGTGAGAACACGATTGGTCCCTGCGTTTGGAATGCCTGTGGAGGTCAGAATGTAGGTGCATGCGATATCATCGTTGTCACAGTCAGTGGGATCGAGTGTAAGGGAAAGGCTGAACTGTCCGACTGAATCTGGTAGGGAAAAAGTTTTTGGTGTTGCCGAGGTACAGTCATCGTTATTAAATATCTCGCAACTTCGTGAGCTGTTAAATGTCGGACTTCTGTTGTTTGCTAACTCCCATTTTATCTGATTTAAAGCATAGTCTCTTCCCCCTTCTGCCAGGAAATAACCGTTCAAGCTGTCAACAGAGCCGATCTGGGTATACATGGTCGAAGTCGAGGTTGTGAGCATGGCCGCTCCGATGCTTGCGATGATCACAATGGAAATGATGATCATTACGAGGACAGAGCCTCTTTCCCCAGCGTTTTCTTTATTCTGAGCGATAATCTTGCTCAGGAAATATGCCAATTCAGAACTTCTCACTTTCCACCTCTAATCCTATATATTACGTGGAGCGACCCTGATAGTAAAAGGATCACTGAGGCCTTCCATCAGTAGATTAACTTCGATAAGACTAGACCAGTTGGAAGCTGCCCCACCTGAAGGTTCAGGGTTGTCAGCGATATCTCCCTGAACGCTGCAATCATTATCTTCAAAGCTGAATTCCAGGAAACACTCTGGGCTGTCTGCAGGATAGACATAGAATTTCTCATCATAATATGGAAGGCCTTCATCTATCCAGCCCTTAATGGTACCACCGCAATCTTGAGGGGGAGAGGTGAGAGTGGCGGCACCACTGGCTTTGTATAACCCATTTCCTAAGCAGGTATAATATTCATTACCTCCGTAGTATATAATGTAGGTGTCTGTTGGGGCCGTGAACTCTATTCGTTGTCTGTCCTGAATGTCGCAATTGCTTTTGTTGAAATTAGTTTCTGGAAGCACAAATGAACAAGGTTTGACGTTCCAGGTGGTTGTTGGTGAGATTGCCAAGGTGTCGTTGTCGGCCACCCAGTCATAATATTGCAGGCTTAAAGAGGAGACATCGGCAGCCAGCAGATCGGTTGAAGTTGCAGTTGTGGTGGTATCGTCGGCATATTCTATAAGATTGAGGTCTGTGCCTGAAAGTTCTAATTTTAGGAAGCGGTCTGTGCCGCCATGGTTGGATGTGAATCTGATTTTGCTGCCATCGGTTTCCGAGGCGCTATCGTTGGCGGCTGACACAGCAATAAGTTCCTTGGCTATTCGCAACATTGCCATCTGACCTGCGCTGGTGGTGTCGGTTCCCTGTTTGGATATGGTGAAATTTTTAATGAAAGTTGTAAGCCCAAATGTTCCTACAGATCCTATTACGCCAACGAGAACAAGGACCATGATAATCTCAATCAGGGTGAACCCGGCTTCTTTGTTAAGCGCTTGGTTTCTTGCGCTAAATATTCTCCTGGTGATGCTGGGTAAATACATAATTAAATCAATATGTTAAGTTGTCTGGGCTGCGCTGGCATTTCCAGTTTCAAGGATCAAACATTTTACTCTGTAAAGATATTACTCACTTTTATGCCGGATTGATCCGGGTCACTTATCGTTACCAGAAGAACACAAAGATCACTTGCGGGGGCACAACCACTGTCAGAGGTGAAAGTTGTTGTTGTCAACGCATCACATTGGACATAGTCGTTATATGCGACATTGTAGGTGCCAAATCTATTTGATTGAGGATTGGAGCCAGTCGTGCCGACATCGGTTTTTAGGGTACTGATGCTCATGCCTGCATTTGTATCATATTCAAGCCTCATGCGATCCATAACTGAGGTAATGTCTAAGGTGTCACGGAGATTGTCTCCAGGAGTAAAACTTCTGCTCATGGAGTGGCCAATATACGTGGCAATCATTGCTGCCAAAATCCCGCAGAGAACAAGGGCTAAAATAACTTCTATCAGGGTGAACCCGTGTTGAACCTTGGGGGGTAGCTGATTAAAATGTTTCATGGCAGGTGGGTGAAGCCCGTGTTTTTTGTTACTATTAAGGATCTTGAGTTAGTCCCGTCACTCACTGTTATGGTCAGATTTGCGGTTTCGGCAGTGGTTCGGTCATTTTGAACTGGGGTTCCCCAATTGTTATAACGAGAAGTTGGGTAGGCTGTTGCACTTATATTACTGGCAAATGTGTGAGTGGCGCTTGTTTGACCGGGAAGATCCTCGTTGTCCCATGAGGATGTCACACTGTTGTATTGTTGCAGTACGTAACTTGAGGCGTCTGGGAAAGTTATCTGCCAGATCTCATCGTCTTTTGAGTTCATGGCCTTCATCTGGGCATATCGTAAATTGTATTTTAAAATTTCTGCCTCCATTATCACATCATTGCCAGAGGCAAAATTGCCGGTTTTAGAGATAACGATGGCGCTTACGGTTCCAAGAATAATTAATACCGCAATAACTTCGATTAAGGTGAAACCCTGATTGTTTGAGGGGTATATGGTTAGGTTTTTTTTCATTTCAGGGAGAAATTGTGACCCTAGAAAGATTAGGTTTATCTATTCTTGGGCGATATTGTGATGAAGTTGCGGACCCAACAGCCTTCGCGGGCCCTCTGGATAATTTATTGTTACAGTGTTGTAGCTGTGTGTTGTTGAATTCTCCACACAAGCAGCATATCGTTATTATTAATAAATACCATAAAATTACCACTTAAAAAATGGTGCAAACATCCAAGGGTGTGGTATTATACCAAAATTATAAAGTTTATAATCGTTTGCATACGCAAAATATGGTCGATAGTCATTTAATTTATGATGTCTAAATGGTATAAAAAAATGGCCTTACTTAAAGAATCAAATTTATCTAAGACGTATCTAGCACTAGCACCTAAATAAAACTTTAAAAGTTATGGATTTGTAATTAAAAAATACAAACAGGAGAAAAGTTATGGGGAAGAAAAAGATTTTAGCTAATCAGCAGGGTTTCACTTTAATTGAAATCATTGCAGTTCTTGTACTACTTGGGATTCTTGCCGCAGTTGCTGTTCCCAAATATATGAGTATGCAAGAGCAGGCCGAAGAGAAAACTGTGGCGGGGGTAAAAGCCGAGCTGCAGGCGAGGGCCAATCAATATCAAGGCCAATATTTATTAGATCAAAGTAATGGTACAAAGGCAGGTTTGGCAGCGCAGGTCGCTCTTGATTGGGCCGACGAGACCAAAGAAGACGTTGGGAATGATTTTGGTATAGCTAGAGTAGATGATACTAACCTAACTATTACTGTCAATAGTTCAGGGAATACATACAATTTGGAGTTTACTGTAGGAACCACCGGGACAAATTCAACTGCAGCTCGATTCGGTGATATAACCCCTAACTAATTCATATTCATTGATAGCAGTTTTATAATCTGAAGGGATAGCTCTAGGGCTGTCCCTTTTTTTATGGAATTCTACCTTGTTCTGCTGCCTTGCTGGCGGCCGTTATTGTTTTATCTCTTCTTTTATTAAGCAGATCAAACTCATTGTTGAAGTTATGCAAGGCCTTTTGAAATATTGTTCCTTTCAGAAGGCTGACAATCTCTGCATGTATTTCATCCCTGTATTCTGTCTTTCCCTCTAAATATAATATCTCTAGTAAGGCAATTCGTGCATCTATATTATCTGGATAATAGTTGTTGAAATCAAGATAATGCTGGGTAGCCTTATTCAGGTCATTCATTAATCTGTACGCTTCTCCCATCACATATATAGGCAGTTTGTTCTCGGGGCTTAATTTTAGAGCGGTAATAGCAGATTTTATGGCATTTTCGGGTAAACCTGATCGGGTTAAAATTCGTGCCTGAAGGTAGTGGTACTGCCCCTGTGTCTTGTTGAGAGATAAAGCTTTTTTAATCAAATCAAGGGACTCTTGATCGTCTCCCTGGTCAAATTTTATTTGAGCAAGTGCGGCATATGATTTGGCATTATTGGGATTTAATTTTATTAACTCATGTAGATATATTTCCGCATTCTCAAGTTGGTTTACAGCCATGTATTGCAGGCCTAAATTGTAGAGAATCTTTTCGGGATAATTCTTTTTCGTCATCTTGGTGGCAGATAGCCCGGCCTTTGTTGATTCTATTGCTTTAGCGTATTGTTTTTCATCAAAATATGCTTTGCCAATATCAATATAAGGTCGGATGAGGTTGGGGTATTTATTAATGTTATCCTGCCATAGACTTATTTCATCTTTTAAAATGTTATTTCGTGCGTGGGTTGTGTAGCCAACAAGGAGAAAAACAGCGATTGCAAATAGCAGATATATCTGCTGAAGGTTCTTGTTGTCAGAAAAATAATGATAAAGCCTTATGATTATAATGGCGGGCGGAACAAAGATGAACATAGAGGGCAGATAATTCCTATGCTCAAATATCATTTCCAGTGGCACAATAGAGCTTTCAATCAGATGGTTTAGAAAGAAAAATATGATACTAAAAGATATAAGCGGATATCTGCCAGCCTTCATAAGCGCAATTAATAAGGTGCTCAGCAGAGCGAGAAAAGCAGGGATAGTTGTCCATGGATAAAATAGGGAATTTGAATATTCTATATCATGAAGTAAGGCGAAATTCTGGTCAATTGGGCAGAAGATGAGATAAAGATATTTAAGAATTACCCTTGGCTGGGTCAGTAACCGTTCTAAAAGGGAAAACGGGCGAGTAGAGTAACCTGCAACGATTGAATCCAGGTCCTGAAAAACAATAAACAGAAGAGCAGCAATGGTAAAACCGAGCAGTAGCTTATAATTTTTCAGCAGAGTTTTTTTTGAAAAGCCTTGAATAAGAATTAGCTCAGCTGCCAATATGACGATTGGCAGCATAAATGAATTTTCTTTAGAGGCAAATGCTAACAGTGCCGCCAGAAAAGCGAAAAGAAAAAAAGACGTTTTATGTGCGGCTTGATTGGATCTGGCTAAAAGATAAAAATACAGGGAAGCTATGGAGAAGAGTCCGGCTAGACTTGCCATGCGCTGGACAATATAGGTGACCGCTGTTACCTGTATTGGGTGTATTGCCCAGATAAAACTTGCCAGCAAGGCAATATGATAGGCGTAGGTTTTGTTGAATTTACAGGTGCTTGACGCTGATATGGCTTGTTGGATGCATAAAAACAGAAAAACAGTGCTTAAGAAATGGATAAGCAGGTTTACAACATGATAGCCCAGGACATTATCTTGATGGAAATAGTAATTTAAAGCTAATGTGAGAAACGAAAGGGGCCGATTTATAGCGTTGCTGTCAGTACCATGGAATGATTTTTTTATTTCAGCCCAGCTCAAAGAATGCGGCTGCACATTACTGTTTTGGGTAATGTTGGGAAAATCATCGAAATGCCAACCACAGTCAAAGCTGTTGCTGTAAATGGCAAATAGAAGAAAGGATAGGGCGAGAAAGGTAAGTGTTTTCTTGATATTGCTAGGATGTGGTGGGAATATTTTCATACCTTATTGCTTGGCATGGGAGCTATTGGACCATTTTAGTAAGGTCCCACATGGGCATGAAAATAGCTAAGGCAAAGAAGCCGACAACGCCAGTGAGGACGATTATCATTACGGGTCCTATGGCTTCAGCAAGTCCTCCTACCGCATAGGCAACTTCTTCGTCATAATGTTTGGCGACCTCGTTTAACATATCTTCCAGAGATCCAGATTCTTCGCCTATCGTGATCATGTTTACCACCATGGGTGGAAAGTATTTGGTGTTTCTTAATGGCTCTGAGATCCCTCTGCCTTCTTCCAGTTGTTTTCCTATTCCTTTGAATTCATGTGAGATTGCTGCATTGCCTAAGGTTTCGGATATAATATTAAAAGATTCTAGAACACTAATGCCGCTGGCAAGAAGAAGACTTAAGATGCTTGCAAATCTAGACATTGCTGATTTTATAAACAGTGGACCAATGATGGGGATAAAAGTAAGAAAACGATCCCTATTTAAGGCCCCATTATCCGTCTTAAAATAATATTTTGCAGCAAATATACCCCCAACAACTGCCCCTATCATAATCATCCAGTATTGCTGCATAGCGTTATACATTATCAGGCATACCTGGGTGGGAAAAGGAAGGTCTAAGCCTGCTTTCTCAAAAACACCGATGAATTTAGGGATAACAAAATTAAGAAGGAAGAAAAAAGAGCCAAACAGAACACCGATGACCATCTTTGGATAGGCGAGGGCCGATTTTATGTCTCTTTTTACCTTGTATTCGTGTTCCAGGATTGAGGTTATCTTTTCAAGTATCTCGATCATGGTGCCGCTGACTTCACCGGCATTTATCAGGCCGCAATATAATTTTGAGAATATATTGGGGTGTTTTTTGAATACAAAGGTCAGTGAGCGGCCTTCCTGGACTTCATTGCCCATATCTTTTAGGGCAGCTTTCAATACGGTATTTTTGGTTTGATCCTGGAGAATGTCAAAAATCTGCATAATGGGAATGCCCGCTCTGAGCATGGTCCGCATCTGCTTTGTGAACATTATAACATCTTCAGATTTTATAGGTGAAAGGAGCTTATCTATAAAGCTTGAGGAGGCACCGCCTGATTTTTCACTTGCGGCAGCTTTTACGCTAACAGGTATAACATCTTGATTTGATAAAATAGTACCAGCGGCATCAATGGATGAGGCTTCGATTGTCCCCTCTATTGTTTTGCCTGCTTGGTTTATTGCTTTATAATCAAATTTTGCCATTTACGGATTACGGATCAGATATTAGTCGACTATAGGTTGCTATGAAAAAGCTAATTTTTCATAGAATCTATACAAGTACAGTTTTTCCTGCTTCATCAAAGGTGGTAAGTCCTTCTTTTACCTTTATGAGTGCAATATCTTTTAATAATTTAAGTTTCCCCATTGATTTTAACGTCTTGCTGATCTCCCCGGATGACGCTTCGTTGACAATCAGGTCTCTTACTGTATCATCAACCAGCATTAGTTCATAAATCCCCATTCTACCTTTTAGACCGGTCTGTGAGCAGTATGAGCAGCCAGCCCCTTTCTTGTAGGTGGCGGTGGGGTCAGCTTCAAGGCCCCAATACTTTAATATACTTTCTGTAGGTTCGTATGGTTTAGAGCAGTAGGTACAATTGGCGCGAATTAACCTTTGGGCGCATACACCTAAAAGAGCTGATGAAACAAGAAAAGGTTCAACCCCCATGTTGCTGAGGCGGGTGATAGTACTTGTTGAGTCATTAGTGTGCAGGGTGCTTAAAACAAGATGGCCTGTAAGGGCTGCCTGGGTTGAAATGCTGGCAGTCTCGCTGTCTCTGATCTCCCCAACCATAATGACATCGGGATCTTGGCGCAATATAGAACGAAGCCCTGAAGCGAATGTCATTCCGGCCTTGACATTCAATTGTACCTGGCGGACTCCGTCCATTCTGAACTCGACTGGATCTTCAAGGGTTATGATGTTTACTTCAGGGGAGATAACTTTTTGTAGAATTGCATAAAGTGAACTTGATTTACCGCTTCCTGTGGGGCCAACACTGAGGATCATCCCATAGGGTTGTTTGGCAAGTTTTAAAATATTATCATAGTCATCCGGCAGAAGTCCCAAATCTTCAAGGGCTAGGGCGCCGGCACTGACAAAAAGAAGACGCATTACCATGTTTTCCCCGTAGATGGTAGGTAGGGTGGAGACACGGAGACTGACCTCCTGGTTTTCTACTTGGATGTTGAAACGACCATCAAGCGGGATTCTGGTATTGGTAATATCCATATTGGCGAGTATTTTTATACGCGAAATTATACCAGCCAGGGTTGCTTTAGGCGGTGGGGGGACTTCATGCAGCTTTCCGTCAATTCTCATCCGTACCGAAGCGCTGTTCTTCTCGGGGCTAATATGGATATCGCTTGCTTTTTCATTCACTGCTTGGCGGAGAATAGAGTTAACCAGCCTGATAACCGGAGCTGCGTCTGCCATGTCATGCAGCTCGCTGGAGGATTCTGGCTCTTCGGCTTCCGCCTCGGCATCTTTGATGTCAAAATCCTGGTCGAGGTCATCGAGTACATCCCCCACTGCTGATCTAATTCCGTAAATACCGTTCATCAGCAGGGTAAGCTGTGATTTTGTACAGATCATCGGCTCTACTTCGATATCGGCATATTGCTCGATAAAGTCAAGGGCATTAACATCCATGGGGTCAGACATGGTGATGGTCATAACAAAATCATCTTTTTCTATCGGAACCAGATTGTGTTTGGTGGCTATATCATGGGGGATTAAAGCAGCTAGTTCCGGCCCAATTTGGTACTCGTCCGGGTCGAATTTTTTTATTCTGAGCTGGTCGCTCAACATGTCAACGATCTGATTTTCGGTAACTATTTTCTTGGCAAGTAAAAAGTCTCCCAAGCGCAGTCCTGAGCCCCTTTGATTTTGAAGTACGGTCTCAAGCTGTTCATTGGTTACAAGACCTTCATCAAGCAACATTTCGCCAAGTCTTTTTCTTACCTTGTGCAAATCTTATATCCTAATTGAAAGTTGGAAGGGACGAGTTGAAAGTTGAAAGGTAGAAGTTGCAAGGTGATCGTAGCAATTCCCATCTCTCTTTCATCTTGCATCTTTCAACTCTTGTTTTGTTTTAGATAATATTGTAGGGGTGATGAAAATAAGTAAATCCTCAAACTCCTTACCCGTATTGCTGGCTTTAAATAGGCCACCGATAATGGGGATATCCATTAGCATGGGGACACCGTCATTTTGAGTTGAAGTCTTTTCTTTGGTTAGTCCTGCAATTACAACAGTAGCGGAATTCTGGACTATTAAATTTGTTTTGGCATTCTTGGTCAGGACGTATGGGGTGCCGCCAACGGTTCTGGTTGCATCTACCTCGTCTTTTTGTGCCTCTATTTCTAGTTTTATGCTCTCTCCTGATATCACATGTGGTGTTACTGTCAATTTGAGGGTAGCTTCTGCCTGGGAGTAAATAATCTGTCCCAGGTCATCGGTGCCGCTGGGATAGGGAATGGTTGTGCCGCTTTCAATAATGGCCTGATTATTATCTAAGGTCGCAATTGAAGGACTGGAGAGGATATTGATTTTACCAGCACTCTGTAAGGCTGAAAGATGTACATCTAAAGTAATGTCGGCACCGGCGCCGGTTATTCCCAGGAGTGCACCTTCACCTAAGAAGTCACTGGCAACGGTGTAAGAGAAATCGCCAAACCTCTGGCTCCCGGCATTTGTTGATCCTCCCCATCTTACCCCAAGCTCTCTGGCCGTGTCTTTAGTCGTTTCAATGATGTGGGCTTTAATTAAAACCTGGGGCGTCGGTTTGTCGAGATCGTAAACTAGTTTCAGTAAATTGTTCATATTATCCGTGGTATCACGGATAATAAGTGAGCTGGTGTGGGAATCCACGGAAACAGAACCTCGTGGGGCACCTGCCGCATCTTTTGAGAGAAGCAAGTTAAGAGATGTGGCGATTTCACTGGGCTTAGAATATTCAATGGCTATCAACTCTGTAACCAGGGGTGAGACTTGTTCGGCCTCAATTTCAAGGGATTGTCTTGAAATTTTCTCCTTTATATCCCCCAGGCTCATGACATGCAGCAGGTTGTCCTCTTTGGTGGCGACAAGATTGTAATTTTGGACAATGCTCATGAAAACCTTATTCCAGGGAGTATCTGTGATGTGGGTGTTAATTGTTCCTTTTACGTTGGGGCTAAGTAGGATATTTTGGTTTGCTATTCTGGCAAGGGTTCGTAACACCGTTTGGATTTGATCGTCAACAAAGCGGACTGAGATCAGTTGACTTGGCAGGCGCCTCATTAGGTCATCTGCTTTTGTAATTTCCTTATCGACAGCTGGTTCCTTAGTAACCGTTTTTAATTCTGCTTGCTGTAGTTTTGTGTCAGCTATGAACGCATCTCTTTTGGGTAAATATGGTTGGGAAACTTCAGCTTTTGCCTGCCATTCCTTAAAAAAATCATCTTTACTTTCCTGCTGCTTGTTAACGCAGCCACTTATAAAAACAGTAGAGCACACGATCATTATGGCCATAACGATCGTGTGCAGTTTAAACTTATTTATTTGCATAGGTGTCACCATCTTGTTTTTCGAGTATGCCATGTCCTGAGGTAAAGGGCTCAGGTGTTGGGTGAAGAGGTTTCTTGGTTTATCTCTTTAGGACTGACATTATTTCTGCCCGGTTTTAGCTGCAATTGTATCATTTTCTTTGTGTGGTGATCGTGCCAGCTTCTTGCTCTGGTTTTATGTCCACATCAAAAGGTTCGCCTTGTAGGGTAACCTGAATCTTGTCTTTAGAAATTTGGGTTAATGTGAATCCCTTAATGTTGTCGTCTAGCTTGTAGTCCGTACCGTTTATTATGGCAATTTTTTCATCTGCCATCTCCAGAAAGCCCGAATAATTGAAAAGGGTAGGGGTGAACTGTTGTATGATAGCTTCCTTGTCTGCATTACTGCTCCCTTCCTCTGCAATATTATCATGGGGGCGGCGGAAGAAAATATCTTCCGGCCATGGGGAGTTGATTTTCTTGATCAGATTTTGTACCTGACCATCTATCGCCTGGCTGGATAATTTTGTTTTGGCGGCAGTTATAATCTCTGAGCTGTTTTGCTGGATTACCTCCGAGGAGTCGTCCTTTTTTGAGAGTACCAAGAAATCAAGGGCACCGTATACCGCAGCTATAATAGAGATTGCTACTATAATTTTCTCGCGCTTTTCCACCTTAAGAAAGCCTCACAGAGAATGTTAAATCCATATCTAAAATGTTTTCGTTAGATATTATTTTTAATCTTTCTATCTTGTCAATGTAGGTTACTTTTAGTAAGGCAAAGAGGAAGGAGCGTAGATCAGTAATCTTACCTTGCATCCTTGCGTTAAATGTGACTGTTTTTAGTTGTATGCTGCTCTCAGGGACAATCGGCTCAATTGTGATTACCCGTAAATTTCCCTCTTTTGCCAGTCTTTCAATTTCACCGATAACCGAACTTGTCTCAATTAGGGGAATAGATGTCAGGGAGATGTTCGGCAGGGTTGGCATCTCGTTAAGTTCTATTAGTTTTTGATCGATTGTTTTTATTATCTCTGCAAGTTCTGATTGTTCAGCGATTTTTGCTTTAACCTGCGGTATCTCGTCTTCAAGCAATTTTATTTTGGCCATCAGAGGCAAAATACTGACCAGGATAATGAGCGCCAGCACGCCTAAACAAATGCCTAGGAAAGCGAAATTTCTTTTTGAAAAAGCTAAGGGGAATCCTTTCATTTCATTATCCCCTTACTTGGTTCTACCAGTATATTGAATTTCAGAATTTCATCACCCTGATAGATCATATTATCTCTTTCTGCAATCTTTGCTGAATTTATGGAAACTTGTTGGACCAATGCTTTCTGAAAACCCAGCAGCACAAAGTTTTGTTTTTTCTGTGGACCTGAAGCAAAGCCCTTTACACTCACACTGTTGTTTGCTTTCTTCCCCTTATCCTTTTTGGATTTTGCCGGGGGTGTTTTCTTCCGAAGATCTATTGTGAGTTCGGTCAGTTTTATGCTGTCAGGAGTTTGACTTGTTATTTCGTTTACTAAAGCAATGATGCGAAAGCGGGTTGCTTTGTCGTTGGTCTCTTTAATAATCGTTTCGATTGCATTGGTGGTGGTTAGAGCATAAGTGGTGTTTTTGGAACGAGGTTCCCCTTGATATTGGTGCATTAGGTTTTCTCGTAGAGTATTTATTTCGCTCTGTTTGCCCTTGAGGTTCTGGTAATTGAAAAAAGCCACTGATCCGAGTATCAAAGCCAGAGCTATTGTGAAGATGGATATTAGCTGGTTGCTTCTAGATTCTTGAAGATGCCTGGTTTTATCTGCGTAGGTGAATAGGAAATTCTGGGTGTTGCTATTGTTGGCCAGGGTGAGACCGTAGGCTGGTGAGGGGTTAAGGTTTTCTGGTGAGTTTTGTAACGATTCTATTGCTTGGAGTCTATCCTGATCTAAAGAAAATATGTCTATTACAGCACATTCAACATCTAGTTCTGACTGAATTTCATCAAGTAATGGCTTCTTTAGTGTGAAGCACCCTGAGTTGAATAACTTGGAGACCCTTGGTATTTTGAAATTAGTAGAGCAGAAGTCAAATGTTCTGCTTACCTGCCTTATTAATCTATCATTGGTTGAAATTTTGGTTATATCAAGAAGGGTGTTGTTCTCAGAAGAGCTTTCAGTCTCAGCAGAATAGGGAATTAAAGTTTTGCAACGGTCAAAGGTCATTTCAAATGCGGACTGGTCATCGAGTACTAAGTCTTTTTCCCCTGCCAGGTCAAACACTGATTCGGTGTAGCTGCTTACGCCGGTTTTTATCTCTCTGGTAAAGAGCAGAGTGCCCTGGCAATAGACATCAATGTGGGCGGTAGGTTTTTCAAATGTTAGGTGTACTGTGGGGATATTGTCATCGGCTAGGTAGTTTTTTTGGAGAATATTGTTGATTGCAGAAGAGTAGTGAGTGATACCTGTGAGTGGAAAGCCAATCTTCTGGAACATGGCCGTGACCCCTTGGATCTCTTCTTTATGGAAAAGATAGACAAGGGTTATGATTTTTTTGAGTTTGCCGTCTTCTATCTCTTTGATGATTCTATAGTCAAAGAGATATTCGGCCAGGTCAAATTCCACCTCTTTTTTGGTGGCCCATAATACCGCATTGGGGATCTCTTTTGAGGGGATTTTCGGGATTATGACATTAAGAATCTTGATGCGTTTTGACTCGAAGGTACACCATATTTCAGGATTTTTTGCACCCTCGCAGAACAGAGATAGGTTGGCAGATAATGTTTCAATGAGTGGCGCTCTTTCATAAAAGGGGCCACTCTCTTTTTCTTCCTGCGCTGGTATCGTGACGGCAAGGAAGTTTGAAACTTTTGCCTCCTGGTTGTTTTGGTCCAGCCTGGCAATGTTGATGCACGTGGGCTGGATATCTATGCCAATTTTTTTCTTTCGGGCAAGTTTAAGCTTGGAAAAGGCTGAGGGTAATTTTTTTGCGGCAGGTTTTTTAGAGGATATTTGGTTTTCTTCTGTCGATAACTGCCCAGATAATTTTGTGATATGGTTGTCTAGGTCATCATCTTCAACTTCTTCTTTCTCCTCTTTGCTGTCGGCACTTTTCACCTCAAGAGTAGGTTGGGGGGCTGTTTCGGCGCTTTGAGGAGGATGGCTATCTTCAGGAGGAGGTGGCGAAGGAGGGCTTTTGGTATCTGGTTGTTCGAGTTCAAGGGTAAGAATTGGCTCGTCTTTGTCTTTTGTAGTGTCGAGGGGTTTGGTTGGCTCTGGTGTGGAAGACTCTGGGGAGGCAATGTGGAGATCTAAGAGAATCTCTTCTTCCTGACTTTGTTCTTTTGGGGAGGCGTTATGCGCGGAGAGGTTATCCGGTTTCGGTGGGGCGGTCTCAGCAGATTCACCATCACTACGAATTATTTCCAGCAGTTTGGCGGTGGCAGATATCTCTTTATCTTTAGACATTAAAATAGATCAATTTAGTGCCTTATACCTTGAATCCTGTCAAAAAAAAGTAAGAATTCCAAAAAGCATTATGCGCCCAAGGCGTTGTAGACTGCTGTTAAGGCACTTATTTCCGGTTTATCCGGATTAGACATAATGGTTGCCGGTTAATGGTCAGTAATAGTGCCAAATGGGAAAAATTAGCTAAATATATCTTTTTCTAACCTACAAAACAACCTAAAAGTATATATAACTATCTAATCTGACATAAATTGTATGATTTTTGAGAAAGTAAATAAATGGGAATGAAAGCTAAAGGTTATACAGAAAATTAGTAACTATTCAGCTGCACCTCATCTGCGCCCGATCAGGCCGGCCAGCATACTGATGTATCGAAGTCTCACTTTGTTCGCTTATCTGCTGACCGGCCTGATCGAACACATCTAAGGCACATCCGTAGTCTGCGCTTACCTGAACAGTTACACTTGGGAGGTTACCCATGTTGTGCAATTCTCGCTGAATAGTTACGAAAATTAAAACAATCTATCGTATATTTCCCAGTAAAAAGTGGATGTTGACTTTATGGACCTTTTTAGTGATTTTGGAATTGAGTCAGAAAGTGAGTAGAGGATAGGAACAACAAACAGGGTCAGGCCGGTTGCGACCAAAAGTCCGAAGATGACTGCCATTGCCATGGAGCGCCACCACTGACTTGATTCGCTTACCCAGGAAATTGCCATGGTGTGAAAATCGAACGAAACACCTGTGACCATAGGAATAAGTCCAAGTATTGTGGTTATTGCCGTGAGCAAAACGGGCCGCAGTCTCGTGCATCCTGCCGCGATAACTGCGGCCCTGCAAGACATACCTCTTCGATATAACTTGTTGGTGTAATCAATTAAAACAATTGCGTTGTTGACCACCACACCGGCAAGGGATATGACCCCAACCCCTGTCATAATGATACCAAAACTCATTTTAAAAAGGGCCAAGCCTAAAAATGCCCCTCCCAAAGAGAGAATGACTGAAGTGATGATAATTAGGGGTTGAGCTACAGAGTTGAACTGGGTAATCAACACGAGCAAGACCAAAACGATTGCCACTAAAAATGCCTTTTTTAGAAAGTTTTCTGATTCCTCCTGTTCTTCCTGCTCACCTGTGAAGCTGATTTGATATCCGGGGGGGAGTTCAAAGGTCTTTAAGAGTTTTTCAACTTGGGCTCGCACAACTGGTGCGGGAATTTTGTTTTCATCCACATTTGCCTTTACGGTAACCACTCGTTTATTGTTGATCCTGACGATTCTACCCAAACTGCCGGTGTACTCGATGCTGGCGATGGTGGAGAGCGGGATGAGGCGCCCATGGCTTGAGGGGATCAGTAAATTCTGCAAGATTTCTATGTTGTTTCGATACCTATAGGGCAGCTGAATTGTGATGTCGTATTCTTCATCTTCTTCATGATAGGTGGAGACATCCTGGCCATTAAAGGCATTTTTGAGGGCCTGGGCAATGGCAGTTGAGGAGAGGCCGAGCATGGATGCTTTCTGCTTATCGATATTGAGCCGTATGGTTGGCGTTCCTTCCTCGTAATCATCCCGAACATCTTCCACAAAAGGTGTTTTTTCTGCGATCCCGCGTATTTTCTTGGCTAACAGGCCTAAGACTGCAAAATCATCCCCGGATATTTCAATATTTATGGGTGCCCCGGTTGGCGGGCCTTCTTTGGTCTCATCAACTGTTATCTTTGCTCCGGGGATATTTTTAACCCTTTGGCGTATATCGCTGACATCCTCAAAGGCCGGACTTATCTTATCCTTGAAGGCAATAAATTGGATCCCCACATGATTTGGGGCATTACCGCCAAATATATCACCTATGCCGTCGTTTGTGGCCACGGCCGTTGAAAAGAGATGCTGAACATTGGCAAGATCGCTTTTGCTGCTGAAATGAGATTCGTCACTTTTTGAATGCTCCTTGTCGGTCATGACTTTAGTATATTGTCTGGAATCAATATAGAGATTATCACCTGCATTAGCGGGCATTCCTGCAATCGCCATTTCAACCTGGCGCACGATACGATCACAGAACTCAAGGTCCGCACCTTCTGGCATATCAATGTTGACATATGCAGATATTGGATCAATGGCAGGAAAGAATTCCACCGGTTTTTCCAAACCTATGCGTAGGAGCCAGACCATAAAGACCAGGGCCAGCAGAGAAAAAGCGGTGCCTAAAACAGCTATTCGGCTGTCCAGGGCCTTGTTGAGTAACCATCGGTATGAAAGAAGGATATGTCCGCGTATTGCCACCGGATTCTCTCCAAGATCAGCATCTTTTGACTGAGTTGTATTGTTGGGCCCTACCTTTAAGAACAGGGAGGCCAGGGCCGGATTAATAACCAGGGCGACGAAGAGACTTGAAGAGAGGGTGATTATCAAGGTCAGGGGCAGATAGCTCATGAACTCCCCCATTATTCCAGGCCAGAACAGCATGGGGAAAAAGGCGGCTAATGTGGTGATGGTTGAGCCGATAACCGGATAGGCCACCTCACTTGTGGCACGTTTGGCGGCCTGCAAGCGGCCCACCCCCTGACTGGTATATCGGTATATATTTTCGATTATGACAATGGCATTATCCACCAGCATGCCAAGAGCAAGGGTAAGACTATACAGGACCACCATGTTGAGGGTAATTCCCATGGCTTGCAAAATGGAAAAACTCAAGAACATGGAAAATGGAATAGCCAAAGCAACAAGAATCGCATTTCTGAGGCCAAGAGCAAAGGGGAGAACAAGAAGAACGAGAATCAGGCCGGTGATCAGGTTGTTTTCCAAATCGGCAACCATGTTGCGAATGTCTTTGGCACTGTCCAGCAACTTGGTAATTTTAGTTCCAAGGGGCCAAGTTGGCTGCTGATCTTTGATAAGTTGATCAATTTGGTCCGATATCTTGATGATATTTTCACCCGAGCGCTTTTTGACACTGAGGGTGACGGCCGGTTTACCATCTAACCTGGAACGGCTGGTCTCATCTTTGTATCCATCTTTCACTTCTGCAACATCGGCAAGGAAAACAGGCAGTCCAGCGTGGGTGCCAACTATAAGACCAAAAAAGTCTTGGGGCTCTTTTAGCTCTCCTGGGGTTTGCAGTTGAAAGCGCCCATCGGCCATGTGGATCACGCCGCCGGATATGTTCTGATTTTCACTGCGCAGGGTGTTTTCAAGTTCCTGGGGGGAAAGACCGAAATAGGCAAGTTTTTCGGGCAACATTTCAACCCGAATCTCTCTTTCTCGTCCTCCAGTGACCTCCACTTCGAGGATGCCTGGAATGGTTTCGAGGCTGTCGGCCAAATCATCGGCTGTCTCTTTGAGCCGGGCGGGAGAAATAGTACCGCTTAAAGAAAAGACAACTATTGGCATGTCTGAAAAGTTGACCTCAAAAACGGAAGGGTCCTCTTCAAGATCAGAGGGGAGGTCGGAATGGGCCTCATCGACCTTATCTTTCACTTTTTGAATGACATCATCGATGTTCGTTCCAGTGGTAAATTCAATAATTATTGAACTTAAGCCTTCCGAGGAAACGGATTTGATTTTCTTGACATTTTCAAGCCCTGTGAGTTTTTTCTCAATGGGAATAGTGATGGAAGTCTCCATGTCAGGTGGAGAGACCCCTTTGTGACTGGTGGTGATGAAGACGTTGGGAATTGTTATGTCAGGTGTTGATTCTCTTGGCAGGATTATATAACTGTAGAGACCAAAGAGAATAATCAAGAGGGACAAGACGACAACGGGGACCCTTCTGTCTATGGAAAGGTCACTGATGATCAATGGATGATCTCTCCCGCATTCTGGACTGTTTTGACGATTTGAACACGTTGGCCGTTCTCAAGGCTTCGGTGACCAACGATGGCCACCAGATCTTGTTTTTTCAGGCCTGAAGTGATCTGAATACTCCACCCTTCCATGAACCCGGTGCTGACAGATCTTTTGATAGCCTTATCACTCTCTATAACGTAGACAAATTGGCCATCTTCTTCAGAAAGCACGGCATACAGAGGTATGCCAATGGCCTCATTATGCTCCTCTTTGATTACCTTTGCTCTGGCAAACATACCTGGCAGAAGCAGAAGGGTATCATTTTCTAAAATAAGTTGAAGATTATAGGTCATTGCGGCTGAAGTGGGCTGATTGGAGAGAAAATATCTCTTGCCGCTGAACTCTTTGTTATCTAGCGCTGCGAAAACTACTTGGCATTGTTTAATATTTTGAATGGCTGAAATGTCGGATTCGGGTATGGCAACATTAACTTTCAGCTTGGAAATATCAACAATCTGGGCAACGGGATCGGCGTGGTCCAGAAGCATCCCTACCGTAGCAGGCATGGAGTTGATGATGCCGTTAATTGGCGAGGTAATGGAGCATCGTGAAAGTTTTACTTTTGCGTCTTTCAGGTTGGCCTCAAGTTCTTGCAGGGCAGCCTGAGATTCATCATATTGTGAGGTTGAAATCGCGGCTTTATCTCTGAGCTTTGCAAGGCGCTCATAGTTTGTTTGCGCCAACCTGTACCGAGCCTTTACGGAATCGTACATATTTTGATAGTCACTTGGGTCGATTTGGGCAATAACTTGTCCTTTGCTAACCAAATCACCCTCTTTGACCGCAAGGGAAAGGACTCTTCCGGCTACTTCCGACTTAAGCATAAGGTCTTGCCAGGCCTGGGTGATGGCAGGAAGGTCAATGCTATTTAGCATGGGGCCTGGAATAATCTCTTGAACGACTATATTGACTAAGGGCTCGGAGAGCTTGACGGTATTTTCTTTTTCTTGGAGAAGTCGTTTCTTCTTTTCGGAGATATTCTGGCCTAAACTAAAAAGGACAAAACAGATGAAGAGAAGGAAAATCCAAGGGAGGATTGCCCAGATGGTTCGTGAGAGGGACTGTTGAGTTTTGGGAGGTAGTCCCATTTTGTTTGCTAAACCTCAGTTGCGTCTGCGTTAACGATATTATTTTCTTCGTCATTCCCGCGTGTTGTTAGCGGGAATCCAGTTCATGATTGCGCTACTCAACAACACGGATGGTTCATGCACAATTTTTCTGGATTCCTGCTAAAAGCATGCAGGAATGACGATAATCTAGAACTATTATTTATCCGAAAATACAACTTACTTTTAGTGATGCCGTCATTGCATGACGATTGTTAACCAACAGTTTGTTTTAATGACAATATCTTATCAAGAATACGCATGGCAGTTTCATCTTTCGACAAAAGAGGCAATTCTTCTTTGGCGCCATTACTGTCAAGAAGGGTAACTTTGTTGGTATCAGATTCAAATCCTGTTTTTTTACCTTTTATGTCGTTTATAACGATCATATCAAGGTTTTTTTCTTGTAGTTTTCTTTGTCCTTCCTCAAAATGTCTACTGCTTTCAGCTGCGAAGCCAATAAGAAGAGGCTGGTGAGGGCTTTTACTGGCCTTATGAGCACCAAGAGCTTTTAATATGTCTTGGTTTGCAACAAGAGATATCTCCTCTTTATCCGCACCTTTCTTGATCTTTTCAGCTTGGCATTCTTCGGGGCGGTAATCGGAGACCGCTGCTGCTTTGATAATTATGCTTGCTTGTTCGTAGTGAAGAAAGGTTTCGTCATACATCTCTTGAGCTGTTTTTACTTTTTTTACTGTGATGCCGGCAGGAGAGGGGAGGGAGCTGGGTCCGCTGATGAGTGTGACTTTGGCCCCTCTGCGTCGAGCTGCTTTGGCAATGGCATATCCCATTTTACCGGAAGAACGATTGCTTAAAAAGCGAACAGGGTCGAGGGGTTCCTGGGTTGGGCCTGCTGTTACCACAATCTGCTGATCAGCGTAATCCTGGGGTAGCAATGCTGAAAGGACATTTTCGTACACAGGTTCCCATTCCGGCAGTCTGCCGGGACCAGTGTCGCCGCAGGCCATTTCACCCGAATCAGGTTCTATTATTGTGTAGCCATAGTTGCGAAGTTTTTGCAAATTTGCCTGGGTGGCAGGATTGAGATACATCTTGGAATTCATCGCGGGGCAGATCAGAACGGGACAAGTTGCTGCTAAAACGACAGTTGAAAGGAGATCGTCGGCAAGTCCATGGGCTAATCGGGCAATGGTTTGGGCGGTTGCAGGTGCGATAAGCATTAAATCACAGGTCTGCCCAAGTTGGATATGGGGAATTGACTCAGCTTCCTCCGGGTCAAACATATCCAGAAAAACTTTATTCCCGGAAAGTGCTGCAAAGGAGAGAGGAGAAACAAACTCCTGGGCCGAGGTTGTCATTATAACTTGTAGGTCGGCGCCATTTTTTTGAAAATTCCGCACCCATTCACAAGCCTTATAAAGGGCAATGCTGCCGGTAACGCCAAGAATAATTTTTTTATTGGAAAGAAGAGATTGGGACATCCTCTTTTACCTTTGTCCTTTCACTTTGTTTTGGGAAAAGTGGACGCTATCTCAATGTTTGTTCCGATGCGGCCCCACCCTGAAGATCTTCTGTTATATAGGCATACACCTGTGTTTTGCCGCCAATTCCACCTGCGTAAATGGTGAGCATGCAGTTTTTGTTGGGTTTTGAGAATGCGAGCATAATGTTTTCGTAACGCACCTCACCTGTGAGCTTCCAACCATTTTTCTGCATGGAGTTTACAAAGAAATCAGTTAAGGAGTTCACCTCTACTCTTCCGGTAAAGTGGAGTATCCCTCCTGTAAAGGAGGAGGTGTTAATGAACATCGATTTTTCTCTTACTTCTTTTAATTCACCAGGAACTTCAAAATCACTAAAGTTTGTGGGAAAATATGGCTCATTTCTCGAAATTCCTCTGGATTCTTCAATTTCGGTTGAGTCAGTCGATGTTCCGAGTCCGACACAACCACTCAGTAAAAATATTGAAAGTAGGGTGGTGATCATACAAAAAGATTTTTTGATTTTCATTGTGTTCTCCCAAAATTTAAAATTCATTTAAAATCAATTCATTTATTTCTTTTCTCTGTGATTTCTGTTTACGATGTTTTGGATGGCCGAGAGCAAGCACAGCCATCAAATCATAATTTGAATCCAGACCAAACAGTTGGTTTACCTGGTCTTTGTTTATAAGAATTTGCCCTAGCCACACGGCACCAAGACCAAGGGCCTCGGTAGCCAGCAGCATGTTCTGAATACAGGCACCAGCAGCCTGGTGATCTTTAACATCATTATACATTACCCTTTTGTCCAGATACACAGCTATACAAATTTGGGATTCGTTTATAATCTGACTGTACTTAGTAAACTTTGCCAAATCTTCACGGACATTTTTATCACGAACAATAACAAAACGCCAGGGTTGGTTGTTGAGACCAGATGGAGCCCAACCCCCTGCTTTTATGATCTCAGCCACAGTGTCTGGGGTGATAGGCATATCTGTAAACTCTCTGATGCTGCGCCTATTATAAATTGCATCTAAAACCGGGGGATTGGGTATTGACATGGGTGTTTTGTAAATGGAAGGGTGAATTGGTTGAGAAAATTGTGAATTTATAAATATATTCTATCTGCCTTGAATTTAGATTTAAGCCATGAAATGGCTCATTTGTCAAATTTCTTTTTGAGAATTTAGACCATGTGTCCGAGGCATTTTCCCATGGGAGCGTTTGCTGTGATTAGTTCGGTTAACAAAATAATCAGTAAAGAGCCCTACCCATTTTGTTTGCTTCATGTGAATATTGCACCTGCTGATATTTTTTGTTAAAGATGCCAGCATTAAAAAAAGTGGAATAACTTTCTTGCTTTTACTACCTTTTCCAACCGTCAACCGCTAACCAAAGTTCTTCATTGGAGTGAATGTGTCGAAAAAAAAGAAAATACGAGCCCCCCTCCCATTGTTATCAGAGGAGATAAGCGTTATTGATACCCACTGTCACCTGGATATGTCGGCTTATGAACAGGATTGCGATAAGGTCATTCAAAAAGCCTTTGGGGCTGGAGTCTCGAAAATAGTTACTATTGGCATAGATTTAGCCAGTTCTCAAGCCGCTGTCCGTCTTGCTGAAAAATATGCAGGTATTTATGCCTCTGTCGGAATACATCCCCATAATGTTGAAGGGGTTACAGATAGAGATTATAAGGAATTAACCTTGCTCGCATCCCACCCCAAGGTTGTGGCCTATGGTGAAATTGGTATCGATCTGGCTAAAAAATATGCGCCGATAAAAATGCAAGGGGAGCATTTCCTCCGTCAAGTGCGGTTAGCCAAGGAACTTGCTTTGCCAGTGATTATTCATGATCGTGAAGCCCACACCGAGGTGATGGCTATTTTGAAACAAGAGGCTCCTTTTCCCGCGGGGGGAGTGATGCACTGTTTCTCAGGTAATATGGTCTTTGCCCAGGAAGTTCTGGGCCTTGGTTTTTATATCTCAATTCCAGGGGTGGTCACTTTTAATAAGGCCGAGGAAATGCAGGAGGTTGCACGAAAAATATCTCTTGATTATCTCATAATCGAGACAGACGGGCCGTTTTTATCACCGGTACCAATGCGAGGCAAGCGAAATGAGCCCGCCTATGTTCTCTATACGGCTGAAAAAATTGCGCAATTACGAGATGTAGATCTCGATGAGGTCGCAAAAAGAACAACGAAAAACGCCCGGAAATTATTCGGGATATGATAGTTTAGTTGAAAGTTGAAAGTTGAAAGTTGAAAGTTGAAAGTTGAAAGGTGGAAGGCAATTTTGCAAAAGACTTATCTTATCTCAAAAATTCACTGTGATAAAAAATGAAAGATAATTTCGATCATGTAAGAAAAAAAATAACAATCGCTGCGCTTAAGGTTGGCAGGGATCCTGGTGAAGTAACTTTGGTGGCGGTCAGTAAAAGAGTTTCCGTGGCGAAGATAGAAAATGCGATATCTACGGGGCAATTGCTCTTTGGCGAAAACTATCTCCAGGAAGCTGAGGAGAAGATTCGAGATATTGCAACTGATGTGCAATGGCATTTTATCGGTCACTTTCAGTCAAATAAGGCAAAACAGGTTGCGGAATTATTTGATGCTGTCGAAACGCTGGATCGGTTTAAAGTTGCCCAAGCTTTGGAAAAAAAGCTGGCTCAAATCAACAAGATCATGCCGGTGTACATTCAGGTGAATATTGGCAGGGAAGAACAGAAAGGTGGAGTTCGCCCAGAGGAGGCTGAAGCTCTTGTTCGAAAGGTTTTGGAGTTTCCCCACCTGGATTTCATGGGGCTGATGGCTATGCCCCCCTATTTTCAAGACCCTGAGAAAAGCAGACCGTATTTCCGAAAACTTCGTCTTTTGGCTGAAGATCTAGCCAAGAAGGGATTAAAGGGAAAAAGTGACAAACTAGGCTTGTCCATGGGGATGTCTGGAGACTACGAGGTTGCCATAGAGGAAGGTTCTACTCTTGTAAGGGTTGGAACTGCACTGTTTGGGGAAAGGGAGGAGGGTTGAAACTTAGAATTTGCAACTCAAGACTTCGAACTGGCTGCTAATTCCGTTGGTGGGCACAGCCCACCCTACCTGGGGGTCGCTTCAAGTAGGGTGGGCTGTGCCCCACCACTTAACCGAGCTAGCACCCAGTTAGAGACAGTGCAAAACACTCCATGTGTTATTCACGCCCGACACTATCATCCAAGGCAATATCTTCATTGGCACCCCAGTCAGATGACCTTAACCCTTCTTGTACAAAGCGATGAAATGAGGAAAATTCCCAATCAACTGGCGAAGCAGTTAAACCATGTTTTACTGGATTATAATGTATGTAATCAATGTGGTTGGAATAATCTTTTTCATTCCTGATCATATGTTCCCAGAAACGACGCTGCCAAACCGTGCCTTCCCTGTGTTTTTCCTTGGATACAGTGCTACGAGTAGCGCTCACTGTTTGTCCAATGATGGGCTGGGCCATTTTGGTGAATTCTTTTTTTATAAAGGCCCACCGTCTTGAATAATTCAAATCATTTTCGGGTAGTGTCCAGATGCAATGCAGATGCTCGGGCAATAGGACAATCGCGTCAATTGAGAAAGGGTACAAAATTTGAGTTTTCTTAATTGCCTCCCGTAGCATCTCTCGGCATGGGTCAAGGCAGAGTATTTTCTGTCGGTTAAGGGTAACGACTGTAAAAAAATATGTTTTACCGACATGGGCTCTGATGTAATTAGGCATTATTTGATTTGGTGGGCACAGCCCACCCTACCTGTGGGGTCGCCTCAAGTTTCAAGTTTTCCCGTAGGGTGGGCTGTGCCCACCACTTAACTACCTGGAGGTCGCTTCAAGTTTCCAGCTTCAAGTTTTCGAGATACGCCTTAAGTTTCTCGAAATTCCCACCGTAGGCAGTTACCGGATCTTTTTTTCCTTTTACCACATACTTGCAGGCAGTGAAGAACTCTTTGCATTGCGGCAGGTATTCGGACACATTCGGACCCATTAAAAGGTCCATCTCTACCTTTGTGGTTAACTCTTCAAGCCGGAAGGTGAGGTTAACCACATCACCAACAACGGTGAAATCACGGCCACCGTCAACCCCAATATTTCCCATTACGGCCTCACCTGTGTTAATAGCACCGCCAACTTCCATGGGCCAGGGGAGATTCGGCAATTTTGAAGAGAGTAGGGTGGTCATTTCGCTTATGGCAAGAAGGGTTCGCATTGCCTGCATGATGTTTTCAGCTTGCCCATCTTTGCCTACCCAGGTTGCCATAACGGCATCACCGATGAACTTATCAATGGAACCATTATTCCTCTGCACCAGTTCATTGACGCTTTTTGACCATGATGCCAGGATATTGCTGACAAATTCGGCGCCTATCGTTTCAGAAAGACTGGTGAATTTACGGATATCGCAGACAAGAATAGTCACCAGTTCCGTTTGCAGAAAGGCGACCGTCTCTTCTTCCAAATCATCTTGCTCAACTGGTATTTCAGGTGTGTAGTCATGAAAGAAAACGAGGGTTGTTTTGTCTGAGCCAACTTGCAGTTTATCTCCGGAATGAAGCTTTGTTGTGGAGTGCTGCCTTCTGCCATTCACCATTGTCCCGTTTGAACTACCAAGATCCACAACGTTGTATGTACCGTTTTCTTCAACCTGGAGCATGGCATGCTGGCGTGATATCCAGGTGTAAGGCAGGGTGATGTCGTTCTGTTTCCCACGGCCGATATAAAACGTCCTTTTGCCAGCTAGTTCCCAAACATTGCTGGTACTCCCTTTTGGGTCCAGTAGAGAGAGAGAGGCTGGAGGAGAAACTGATTTAATCATAGAGATTTTATCAAGGACTTGATTTCGCCAGGCTTTGGAAATCTATTAAGGCTTTTTTTTGAAAAGATCTCTTTGGCATCTGCGAATATATCAAAAATACCACCTGACCCGGCGATTAATTCTATGTCGGTTATACCCTCCATTTTAAGTTCGGCTTCCAAACTGGAAGCTCTAGGCAGGTAATTTCATTTAGTGCAATAGGTGATTGATATTTTCATCGTTATGTCCTGAGGATATATAATTTCACGATAGAGAATGTAAAAAGTAAATATTACCCTATAAATATTACTAAAGCAGATTTTTTACCAGAAAAGTTTAAAATATAATGGTAAAAATATTAATTATTCATTTTGAATGATAAAAAAAATCTTGGATAAACGAGTTTCTGCCAGAATGTTTTTCCAAAAATGGAATTGAGGAGGGCCGCTCTGATGCTGGCCATGCACATTGAAAAAGGTCAAACCAGGCCACGAAGAATAGGTGTTTCTCTCAGCAAAGGAGGTGTCGGCAAGAGTACGACAGCGGTCAATCTTGCTGGGGGACTTGCCCTTGCTGGTTTTAAAGTATTATTGGTTGATACTGACACCCAAGGTCATATTAGTAATATGCTTGGAGTGCCTTTAGCTGTCCCACGACCAGGTCTCTCTGAGCTTATTACAAAAGATAGTGGTCCGGAAGAGGCAATTTTTCAGGTACGTGAAAATCTCTCTTTATTGGCAGGTGGTAAGTCGCTGGCTGCAGTAAAGCGTCTGTTGGGCAGACAGGATTTTGGCGGCGAAATGGTTCTGTCTGATGCTCTCATAAAAATTGATAAAAAATATGATTTTGTAATTGTTGACACATCACCGGGTTGGGATGCCTTGACGGTTAATGTATTGTTTTATATCAATGAAATCCTTTGTCCCGTTTCTTTGGAGCATCTGGCCATGCATAGTCTTGGTGAATATTTGAAGAGTATAACGGCTATTCAAAAGTACAACCACGCTCTCTCTTTTAAATATGTTGTACCTACTCTTTTCGATAAATCCAGGAAAAACTCCATGGAGATTCTCAAGGGGCTCCATAAGATATATGGAAAAAATGTTTGTGGCCCAATTAGGTTTTGTGAGAGTGTGGCTGAGGCCTCATATAGTGGCAAGACTATTTTTGAATTTGCTCCCGGTGCTCCTGGTGCCGACGACTACCGAGGTTTGGTACGGAAAGTTACTGGTGATGACACCTTGTTCAGGTAGGATTAATGGTAAGCGCTCCATGAACACCCCGCTGCACGTGATCGAACCCCGTGATATACAGGGGTATAATCGCGTGGCTCGATCACGCACATCGGGGTGCCCCTGAAACGCTTACGGACTCGGGTTATGCAATCTTGGGTGTACTTAATTGATCGCTAACGATTAAAGGGATAGTTGAAAGTTGAAAGTTGAAAGCTGCAAGGGGCGTAAATGACCAATAAAACTAGAAACAGAGTAGAATGAAATGAAATGTGTCAGGTGCGGCACCGATAATATCTACTCTGCTGCTTACTGTATTGCTTGTAAAACTCCGCTTCGCTTCAGGCGAAGAAGTGAGCGATATCGAAAAAGGAAAAATGTTTTAACTGCTACTATTGTTATCGTTTGGCTTGGCTGTTTCACTTTCTTTTTCAAAGATATTTTTTTTCCAGAAAGTCCCTATTTTAGGACAGAGAATTCAGAAAGAGCTGAGGATAAGCGCCAAAAAGATGCGGGCCGTGAAAAATTGTTTGCCGAACTACATATTTTGCAGACAGCTGAACGGGCTAGCCTGGGAAAGACAGGGGATACGCATGGGCAAGAGAAGGGAGGCAATGTAGACAACTTTCCGGTAAAAATGGCCGAGGAGGGATTCGAAGTTGTCAGTGGAACACTTAAGATTCTCGATTCCTGGAGCAGGGAAGTTGCGCGCATAAGGGTCGCATTGCTTGATGATGGCTGGTTGGCCATTCCGGCACGAGCTTGTTTGGGTGGAACGACCTGGTCTTTCCTTTCCGATTCCGGTGATAGGGCGTATGTCCAGGGAGGCAGTTGGCAGGAAGGGACAGTGGTAGGGGTTTGGCAGGTTAATCAAGCATTAGGGACTGATAAAAGTGTAGGGCTGGCTATTTGGGATAGAAATATGCCGCTAGCCTGGCTTTCTATAGAGTCGGATAATGACTTGGGTGATGTCCATCTTTCTTCATTCCAACACGAAGGTGATTTTACGATTGCGACTTTGCCCTCTCGCATCAACGAAGTGGGGATATTTGTCCAGGGGGTTGATATTGTCGGCTGGTCTTTTGGCCAGTGGTTAATGGGGGCGTATTTATGGAACCCTGGGGGTAAGTACGACGAAGCGCAGCAACAGAATATAACTGTTGCCGATTTCTACAATATGACCTTTGCCAATGGCCGTGAAGAGAGATTCAGCATTGCCTTGGCTTCTCTTAATGAAACAGATTTAGTAAACAGTATAGCCTTATTTTTAGAAGGATTTCAACACCAGCCAAAGTTGTCCGCGTCAGACACTCCTTACTATCTTCTCCCCGATGAAATAATCAAACAACTGCGGTCATTGATCAAAAAGGCCATTGCAAGTGGTTCTGAAAAACAGGTGATCGAACTGTTTGACAGTGACACCTTAAAACTCATTGCTGATATTGACCTCTTTCTTGATATCGTCGAACCGATTGCGCGAGTCTACGGGGATGAGGCAGCCATTGCTGCAATAGAAGAGTCTGGAAGCTTTATTGTTCAGGGGCTGGGGGTCAATGTGCCCGAGCTTAATGAGTTCCACTTATCCTTTTACCAGAACTGGCTGCAAACTCTTGTCACAAATAATTCTATTGAAGAAGGTGGCTCGGTTTACGCAACGGCAATGAGGTATTATGGCAATGATCCCTATCTCCATATCTTGGCCACAGAGTTGGAACTACTGAAAGGAAACTGGCGTGAGGCGGAAAGGCTTTTATTCCAGCGAAATTATCCCTCGAAACTTTTAGACAGGTACGAGTTGCTGGCTCGGCAGATTTCTGATCTTAAAGGTCAGGAAGGAGATATTGTCGTCAGGTTCCAGCCTGGATCGACACGAATACCGTTATCCTCATTTCTGAACGGTTTTCGCAGGCAGGAATTCTTGGTAGATACGGGGGCCTCTATGGTGACCATACCCTCTTCAACAGTTGCAGCTCTGGGCCTTGAGATAATTTCTGGGGGGCACTACGAGCAGCGAAAGGTTTCAACCGCCGGAGGGGTTATAATGGCAAGTGAGGTAATTATTGACTCTATTGAAATAGGCGGTTGGGTTGAGTCGGAGGTGAAAGCCCTGGTTTTGGATATTCCTGATCAGCCAGGGCTTGGACTTTTAGGGCTTAATTATCTCAGTCGCTTTAAGGTGGACTTGCGAAGCGAAGAGGGGGTCTTGTCGTTAACCCCACAGTGACTTGAAATTTGAAATTGCCACTTTCAAGTCTCAGCCTTTCCCGAAGTAGTAGTCTAGCGATTTAAACATCGGTCTGCCGAAATAAAACAGTTCTTTTTCCAGGCTCAAGCCAAATTGGTTTATGGCCTGTTCTCTGATAGATAAATCCTTCTTTATAATCTCATCGACACCGGCTTGAATGTCGGGTGCACTCTTGCCGCTTTTCGATAATTGCTCAATGTCAGCAAAACTACACTTTATTCCATGCTGTTTTAAAATATTAAAAATCTCGGAATCGGGTTTGATAATATCCCAGCGGCTAATGTTGTCCTTGTAAATAATATTTTCCAGTTTGGCAGAGTCCCAGCACTTGAGCAGGCGGCATTCAACAGGACGGTTTTTATAAATTTCACATTGGTTGCTGGTTTGGTTCAAAAAGGGGCAGGTCCACGAGTTCGAGGCGCTCACTTTGAGAAGCTCCTGCTTGGCGGGCTCGACCACACCGGAGATTGGCGAAAAAACAGGTTCACCCTTTCGGATAGTGACCAGGCATGATATTGGCAGAAGTTTTTTCTGAAGGAGATCAAGGTCTTCCAGATGGAGAGCAGGCCCTCCTTTTTGGCAACAGGTGCCGCATTGTTTACAGCTTGTCACTTAACTCTCCAGCATTGTAAAGGTAATAGTTTACACTCAAGCATCCCGCGTTATCTAACAGAAAATATAGGATAATGCCAAGTTAATAAGGTCTCATCTGATTCTGAAATGGTTTTTTTGGACAAACTTTTTGCAATTGAAAAGAGAATTTTAGGCCTCCTGTATTCTTGCAACATTTATTTCCGCTAAACAGGCCTATTATTTCCGGAACAATGGAATGGCTCTTGGTTTCTTATTTCCGTTTTTTTGTGGTATGGCCCTATTATAAAGGGATAGGTTATTTATTGGAAATGGCCTAAAGTTTGCATTTTATCCTTATCAAATGGTGTTTCAATTTGTTAAAAATATAGGAATAAAGACACATGATTAAGGTTGATTGCCCTGAGTGTGGACATAGAAGTAGTAATAAGGTTTTGTGTGCATCCTGCGGAATAGTTTATGCTAACTATTTTGAACGAAAAAGAGAGATGCGGCAAAGGTCATTGTGTGTTGCTCAACAGCGCGAGGCATCCAGGAAAAGAAATTCTGTTATAATAAGTACAGTTTTGCTGACCAGTGCCCTTGTTGGGCTTTTTGTATTCGCTGGCTTGTCAAAAGAGCATTTACATAAAGAGAATTTTGCTGAAAATGATACCAACAATATCCAGAAGTTAGTTGAAATTGAACCGGCTTATCAAAAGAACGCCAGTAAACCTAATACATTTGAAGAGCTTGACTCTGAAGAACAAGTATCCTCCCTCAGAAAATGTAGTGAAGGAAATTGTTTTAATGGCGTTGGAACTTATATAATCCCTAAGTTCGGTGAATATAGCGGTACCTGGAAAGAAGGGAAAAGGCATGGGCAAGGTACTTTCACGGGTGTTAATGGAAGCAAATATGTGGGTGAGTGGAAAAACGATAAAGAGCATGGCCAAGGAACCCTCATTGACGCATATGAAAATAAATATGTGGGTGAGTGGGAAAAGGGGAAAAGGCATGGCCAGGGAATTCTAATTTTTTCAGATGGAAGTAAATATGAAGGTGAATTCTTAGCTGGGAAGAGACATGGCTACGGTACATTCACCAATTCTGATCTAACCAAGTATGTGGGTGAATGGAAGGATGGTAAAATTTATGGCCACCAAGGAAGCTAAATAGCCGCTGGAAGTTTATCAGTCAGTAGAGGAAACTTCTGTTCAATTGTCGGATAAGTAGTAAGAAAAGTCTTTGTATACTTCCTGGATTGGTATCGCAAATCCGATGCCCTCTGTATCTTTCATTATCATCGTATTGACTCCTATTATCCTTCCCCTTTCGTCAATTAAAGGACCGCCGCTATTGCCAGGATTGATCGGCGCATCTGTTTGGATCATGTTCTTTCCTTCAATACTTCTGAAACCGGAAATAATTCCTGACGTAACTGTATGTTTCAGTCCAGCTGGGTTCCCTATGGTATAGACCTTCTGGCCCTGAGCAAAATTAAGTGGGGAGTTTGCGGCCGAAAGGTACGGAGTATCTTCTGCGTAAATGCGCAGCAGGACAAGGTCTCGGTTATCACTCATGGAGACTATTTCAGCGTTAAACTCATGGCCGTCGATTGATACCACTTTTATTTCGTCCCTCGTAGACGCCTCATCCAATTCGGAGAGTTGTTGTTTTAGGGTTTCATGGAGATCAAAATATTTGCTGTAATTCTTTTCCCTATTTTCTATCTGCCTTAAAAAACGTTCTTTTTGTCCTTTGTCACGAATTAATTTCAGCTCATTTCTGTAATATGCCAGGTTTTTTTCTTCATCGGCCAGGTTGTTTCTCAGATCTTCTACTTCTTTGCGTAACCTGTTCAATTTGCCTTGATCAAATTGAACAACATGGCGATTTGAGATTATATGGCCTAGTTCATCAATGAAGAAACCTGAGCCGCTTCCCCATGGAGTTTTTATGTAAACTGTAGCATTCTGAGCTTTTTCTATATCATTATTGGACGGGAAGTTAGCAGCTATTTCCTTTGAAAGGCCTGAGAGATTACTCGATGCCTCTCTCTGGTCATGAAAAAATTTGCTGTTTTTATTTGGTTGAAACTCTTCAATTGAGGGAGAATCAATTCTGTCGTTGTGAATTTCTTGGCGGGTAGACTGCAGTCCAGTTTTCTGATGGTCGCTAAAAAGGAATTTTCCACCAGCTATACCGAGGAGAAGGGCGCCGGTAATCAACAACCACGTTTTTTTCTTGGTTGATGAAGATGAGGTGCTATTTCCCTGCTTAGTTATGCGGTCCTTGCGTTGTTGGAATTTGCTGAAAATTATTCCGCAAGCTGTACATTCAACATCGTTTACCTGAGTATGGCCACATTTAGGACATTTCATTGTTGAATTAAAACTTTTTTAGCACCACGGGGGAGGGTTTTAAACTATAGGCATAAGAAATGTTTGGTGCTATTCAAAAATTGATCTGATTGGTGTAGGGGGCAGTGTTTTAACTACCCCCCCTACCTCCTTTAATCACAGGCTCTATCGCGCCATTTTGCACGCCCTGCCTTGAAATTATCGACAGGAAGATTGATCTGAGGAATTTCAATAATTTCTCCAGTACTGGTTTGAACAAATGCAGTCGGACCTTCACCTGCACCCACATGGAGATTTGGGGTAAGTGTTAATCCGGTTCCTAGAGATATATATTCTGGGAGAGGGTCAATCAATTCATCATAGTCGCCAAAAATGGGTTGATTCCATGCTGTGCCAGTTTGATAATATAGTCCATACAGGTAACTAAGTCCTTCAGCCTTGCAGTTATCGTCAAACGGTTGATATGAAGTGTACGTTAATAAGCCTCCAAGCAGACTTGCCTGCCCAAGGTTTCTTTCACGTGGAAGAAGTAATTTTCTATACCAGCCATCTGTGCCATCATTATCATTAGCATCGTTAACATCGTCAGGGCAAGTGTTCCCGGCAATATAATCTCTCAACTGATCGTAGGTTGTTACATCATGGTCGATAACATTAGTAGGAAAGCAGGAGTCATCAGCGATATCGCACGAATTTGTGCTATTATCGTCAGAACAACAGAGTTCAGGGGATATGTTGTAACGTATTTTAATTTGATCAACTTTGAGCAGGCCACGACCTCCAGGGGTACCATCAACAGTACCGATTTTCTCAACTTCTTCCCAAGTAAATGTTGGGCTAGGGAGGCAACCTATTGTCGGTTCTTTAATGCCATAATAATATTGTTCACTGGCATCAGACTTATCATTGTCTCCAAAAAAGTGCCCTGTGCCGAAGTACACCCAAAAATTGTTTGGCCCTTTGCCGACGGTTGGAGCAGCAACAATCGGAGCTCCGGCATCGTGGAGTAAGGCAGGGTTGTCACCACTTACGCCGCCAAGCATTGTGTCAGTATCCCAGTCCCTAGGTTTAATTTCTACTTGGTTTCCAGCGTCTTCTTCTCTGGTCACCAGACGGAACATTCTGCCTCCGTACCCTGATGTGGCGTTGCCATCCACAGTGCCAAAGTAAACAGCATCTGCCATATAATTAGCCTCAAGATCGTAATCCAAAGTAATCAGATCCGAGACTAATCCTTTAATTGAACCATCTCCAACCGTAAAAGTTCCACCATCAGAGCTTGCCGCATCGGGAACAGTATTGGGTATTCTAAATGGTATTCTGGTTTGTCCAGTTCTATTGCTAAGCCAGTTAAGTGGTAAAACACCTATTTGGGCTGCTTGGTCGCTTTCTCCTTGTATTGCATTGTCACCGTGCGGTCCACTACCCAAGATGAGATACCAATAATAGTCATCGGTCTCATCGCCATCTTTCATTACAACCAGTGTTGGGATTGCTGTAGTGTAGCCAAGGTCGATTTCATTTCCGTCTGTCTTTCTAGTGAACTCTCCCAGGAGGATCGGTGGCTTTTCTGGGTTGGTAATGTCCATAATAAAATAAGCTGAAGTGAATTCTCGAGTATCAGTGGCGTCGCCATTGAGAGATGCGGCAGTTACAGGGTAGCCGCCTAACCGCATGGATCCGACAAGTATAGTGCCCCATCCATTTGGATGATCAGCATCATCTTTAAAAATACGGACATCAAAAATTCTGGGACGTTGATCAACATAATATTTATGAGCATAATCTTTGTTTGTCAGGCACTGGAGGTGTGGTTGAAGATTGTATGGTACATAAGCCCAGAGTTCAGCGCCCAGTTCTGGTACGTCTGAAACAATATCGTTGCCGCCAACAGAACAGTCGTCCGTTCTGCAAAATCTGGCTTGCCCGTTTTCCTTACTAAAGAAGCCGGAATTCACTGCATGTAACATCCCGTCATTAGCACCAAAATATACCATATGTCGTCTGTTTTGATATTGGTGTACGAAATCAGTGTAAGATATATCTTTATATATTAAATGAAAACCTTCCTGGGGGGAAGAAACCACCATCGGCGTGGAATTAATAACATCACCTAAGCGCCAGGTTATCGTACTGTCGGTACCGTCTAGATCAAAGTTATCTATGGTTCTGCCACGCATTATTGTCTCGTTGTCATCTCCTCTTATCCATTTAATAACATTGTTAAGAGTGGCATTGTCTGATGTGTTAAAATCGGAATTTATATCACCCCTTCCTCCTTTGACTTCTGCCCCCTGCCAGAAACTTTCTACAAAGCCAAATGTTTCAGTGGTATTATCATCAGAATCAACAAAAATCTGATTGTCTACAATGCCATCGTTGTCCAGATCGTTCCAGGTGAAAATGTGACGTTGTCGGTTGCCGGATATATAGTTGCTGTAAGTATCGTTATCGTCTGGATCATAGAGGTGAAAGTCCTCCACTCTGTTATCTGAAATATTACTTGTATCAGGATCAAGAGCAGGCTCCCAAGAATAGTTCTCAACTTTGCTAAGCCAGTTATTAGCAGACCAGAGATAATTAATATCATTGACCTCTATATTTTCAGCAGTACCTAAGTCGTTATCAGAGTCACACTGTAACATTTCATCTCCTAATATGGTTCTTGTTACAGGCTGAGAATAACAGGCAACTGATTTTCTGAGATTCTGATCAAAGAAAACCCATACTCTATTGTCTTGAGTGTCATCAAGAATACCGTCTCCGTCACTATCTTCATACATGTGTCCCAGGGCATTGACGAAGAGACTGTGAACCTCCCCAACCCAGGTTACCGATGGCAGCTCATCGCGTTCAACTTCAGGCCAGAAAATAGCCTGATACATCGCTCCCTCACCACCGCGTGAGGAGGAAATGACGGAGGCGGCAGAGCCAGATGATGATCTGGTCGAAATATCACCTAAGATCTGCTCAAGATTGTCTCTTAATGACGTTGAGTTATCTGAAGTGTATAATTTCAAGGAGCCCCCGTTGATGGCAGCATTTTCAAGTAAATTAACAGGGTTGCATTCATCATCGGTGCCAATGTCACGCAAGGTGCCAGAAGCTACTACAAAGGTTGTAATTTTTCTTTTATCTTCATCGTTAAGCTGGGTGGTGTGGAGGTTGGGGCTGGTGTTAGCAAAATAGGTAAGGTCATCAAGATTTGTACTACCGGAAAGCTCACCACAAGTAACATTATCATCGTCATTGCCATCATTTTCAGTGTCCACGAAAGCCTGAACCTCGGCATTCAGGTCAGTGGTGGAAGCTCCCTCTGTGATGATAAGCACGTAATTGCTTTGACACCAATCGGTAATAGGGTCATTGGCAACGTCAAAATCAGGTTCTAGCGTTGCATTTCCGTCATTTATTCTTCTGGTGGCGTTGGCACTATAATAACCAATCGCATTGTACATGGATTCGGCCAGTGGTGTCCACGTTCTTGCTTTAATATCGTTGATGGAAGATACTAAGCCATCAATATGGGTTGTACTTCCCAAACTATCAATACCAATATCAGTAAGGATTTGCGCACCATCCAAGTTAGAGCCTGCTATGCATGCGACTTTATCGTTGTCTTCACATTCACTGGCAGAGCCTTCTGTGTTAAAGGCCATTGCGCCTATTCTAATTTCACTGGATTTTTCTTGGAGAAGGCCTGTGGGGGTTTCAGGATGATCAATTACACCCATTAATGTTGCGAGAGGTTCACCAAGTTGGCTTATCACCCCGGAGTCAATTAAAACTGCAGGAAGATTCCAGAATTCACTGGTCTGACTGGTTAGATCCGTTGGGTCGATGACCTCAGGCACATCAAGCATGCCGCAATAATCAAGTAAAGCGTCATAAATACATTCATCAATTTCATCGTCCGTACCTGACCAGCCAGAGTCTGTTCCCTCTGTGGCACAAGCTTCTCCTTCATGGCCAGGGTTTGGGTATCTTTCTACAGTCCAAGTTGTTGAAGGTGAGCAGTTTCCAGATTTTTCGGTGAAGTTTCCGGTACAATAGTATACAAGTTCGTCTCGGCAGAAAGGGTTGTTAAATTCCTCTTCCCCCGTTTGTAGCTCAGGCACAGGAATAGGACCCGCATAAACAGTGCCATCATCATCATCATCGTCATAATTATCACAGGTGTAACTTGAGCAATTGTCGTCATAATAACCAAGGTCCCAGCACCGGCCCACATAACTACCTACGCTTACGTTATCGAGTATTCCTGCGCAAACATAAGATTGTTCGTATGGGTTAATGGACGCAGGATTCACACCGTTTTCATATAACAGTTCACAGGCATTTTGGATACTGGTGACATGAGTAACTTTTTCATCTTCATCGTCTTCAGCAGGATGTTTAGTAATATACCAGCAGGTTTGAGTCGATTGGTTGAATGCGCCATTGGAAGCAGTAAGTATATCATCTGATAAATTTCTTTCGTAAGCAAGACAATCGTCAATATATACCTTTAATTGTCCCAGGTTTGGGCTATCTTTTTGTAATTCAGTTACCGCTAGCTGACAGGAAGTATCATCAAAACCGATGTCAGTGACAGGAAAAAAATCTATACGTACTGTGTCATCAGCGTCAGTAAAATCTTGATCTGGTGGACGTATTGCCATGGTGAATTTCATGTCTTCTGATGATTCGTCCGTTACATCTACCTGTTTTACAAAACGTCGATTAGAGCAACCTCTGCCCTCAAGAACAAGGGTGCTGTTGTCTTCGTCATATTTACCACCAGTGAGAATCTGCTTTTCAACGTCAAATTTGGATGAAAGACCCCAGTTTAGGAAATTAGCCGTGGCAGCAAAGGCGACCAATTCATCATCACTAACTGCCTCCGTCTCGGCTGTGTCAATAGTGACGCATAGATAGGAATTTGTATAACATTCAATACCGTCATCACCACAAGTGGCGCTGCAGTCCAATTTTGCGTCAGCTTCACTTTTTAACTGAAATTTGTCCGTTGTCACGTTGTCACTGTACCAATTATCAGCGGTGTACGTGTCTCCGCCATCCCAACCGAAATATCCGGAATATGTTGCATTGTCGGCATAACTTTCATCTACACAAAAGTCTAAATCATCGACATAGGCCATGTCATACATACTGCCGGAGTTGTCTATAATTAAGAGCAGATTTGGATCAACACCAACACTGAGGAATTGGGGCTCGGCAACACCATCACTGCATACAGTGGCACCTGCGAATATAGGGAAAACAAGAGTGATAAATAAAGATAGGACTAGGACTATTTGCTTAACCCTGTTTAATAATTGCATGTATTGTCCTCCTGGCCAATAATGTGGCGCCACTCCACGAGAACGCACGATTCACAGTTCCTATGGCCAAATCTTTTTGAGTATATGTCGTAATAGATTGCGCTGCCGCCTCCTGCCGCACTTTTTCCAACTCCTTCATAACCGGCCACCATTTGGAGAGCACTGCCTTCGGAATGTTTGGTTATTCCACCCATTTTGATATCGGTACGGACATCGGGAGAATCTTGGGGATAATAAATATCTCGATCTCCTCCTGTGGGTGGAAGGTCGTCAGTGTCGTTTAGATAAAAATTGAGGGTTGATACCGCAACAATATTCTGAGGTGCTAGTATGGCAGTCGCATTGTCGCTTTCGGTGGCATCAAATCCCTTGGGGCAGGCTATATTCTCTTCCAATACTTCGATTCCTGTAGAAATGCCAGCTTCGGCTTCATAGAAGGCTTGCTGGTGAAATTTTTCGTTTCCAGCTATTTCCAATTCCACCCTCGATGTTTTGATGGAAGAGATTCCGATGACAATCAGAACGACCATGATAAGCATGGCCAAAACAAGAACAAAACCTCCTTGATTATCGATTACGCCATCTCTTTTTTTGTCCGACATTATATAACCTCAATTTTATCTTCCAGCACTATTCCGAGTTGGATTTAATATAAGTGAAAATGGTCGGTCTGTCTGCAGGTGTTGCTGTATCTGTAACATCTACCACTGTAACTGTAATGGTCGCTAAATTGTTTGCAGGAGTGTCGGGTGTAAAGGTGCGGGTTGTTGTTGCTATGTCACCAGCGACCGGATCAGTTGTAGTGATGGTAGGAGTGGCTGTGATGTCGGCATCAATGTCATCATAACTAGTGACCATAAAACCCTCAATTTGATCTGAGGCTAGGTTTGTTCGCAGAGAGTTCCACTTAGCTGCCGAATTGCCTTTAATTGACGTTGTTTGCATTATGTTAATAGCGAGAAGGCCAATGGCAAAAACAGTGATGGCAATCATTATTTCAATCAGGGTGAAGCCATCCTGGAATTTTTTACCTGGGTCTTTCTGTTTTTTCATCTGTTAATACCTCTAGCGTGCGATTTTCAGATTATTGCTCTTAACTTTACAATCCTAGGTTACGACAGGATGCAACACCGGTAAACATGCGTCGCCTAACACCATCTGCATATGTAGCTGTTGCGTTTGCGTCTCCGGTTTTCGGGTTATCACCACGCGCTGTTTGGTAAATGATGTCGTTGGTGTAATCTGGGTCAGCTGTTCTGGAACGTGCTAGAAGGGATATCTCAATACTCCTTACCTCTGTTAAAGTTGCAGTGGGGGTCCCGTTGTCGTCAAGCCAAAGAAAATCCAAATATTCTATGTTTTCTGCAACAGCTTGTCTGTTAGAAGTTGGATTGCTTCCATTCGGTGTTCTTCCAAGAGTTTGGGTGCCGTCACCTGCGGTGTAGAGATCATAAACAATATCTTCATTTAACTGGGAGGCGTTTCCATCTTCAACAAAACTGTCCATAGTGAAACGCAGAAGTGTTGCATTAGAATCATTGTGTATTCCGGCATCAGCGTTTCCAGTTGGGTCGTAACCTGCCATTCTAATATCGTCTTCAATTATAGAAAGAGCGGCCCTGGCATTTTGCTGCATAGAGGCGACTTCATCTTGAATAAACGAGGCACGCTGTTGTGCTTTATATGACATGTATATCGCCGCGATAACAAATCCAGATATCGCAACAGCGATCATCAACTCAACAAGAGTCAAACCGGAATTCTTGGAAAGAAGTGTTTTGAAGGAAAAACTATCTTGTAGATTCTCTTGAGCAAGGCGCTTTTTGTGTGAATTGGTCATTGTTTTTTTGTTTTGAAGTGAGTCGCAATTTTTAAAATCTATGCCATGAATGAGGGGTTATTCCCACGCTGTCCCAGACCATTTGTATATTTTCACAACGCCAGCAAGGCTGGTTGTGCCCACCTTAAAAAGAGTGCCTTTGTTATTGGTTAATTCTACAGAACCAATGCAGGGGATTGAATTACACGTGAGGAATCCTTGTGGTGTAAATATTACCTCATTATTTGAATAATTTATGGCGGAAAATTGTGTACCACTTTCGTAATCATCCAAGGAGACTGATAACTCAATCTGTCCCCCGTCATTGGTGCAATTGCCATCTCCATCGGGACCAATGCTTGAGCACAAAGTGTAGGTCTGCGGCGAGGTGGCATCGTCAAAAATTATTCCCCAATCAGTACTTGTTTTGACCGCGCCTAGTCGAACCGTCTGCAAATTAGAATAAAGGTCGCGTGCGGCACTTTTTAGACGGGAATCTGCGGGAGAATAGCTAAAGTTTACAGAGAGGGCTAAGATTCCAATAATTGCCACCACTATCATGAGTTCAAGCAAGGAATATCCTTTTTGCCTTGAATTTTTTCCAGAGTGACTGGGTAGGTGCATTATCGGTTACTCCAATTAGTCTGTTGTGTTAAAAAAAGTTACCAGCTATAAAAAAAGTTAACAATTTTTTTGAATGAGAATTATTTTCATGAGGCCATACAACGTCCAATTCTCTGAATTGCTTGATCATATTCAACCCCCGTTGCTGCCCCTTCATCAACGGCACGGACTCTCTCTGAGATTTCTGCATCCCAGGATGAACCCACATCGTTGGAACTCTTTGATCGGTTATCAAGAAACAAAAGAAACCTGACAATTTCCAGACGCTCTCTCTTTGGCAATCTAATTAATTCTCTGGTTATATCTTCAATATTTCGCTGCATTAGTGAGTTGAGTTGATAACCTTTTTTTGAGTGAATAGGTATGTATGTGAAAAGGCTAATCACAATCCCCGCTTGGGAAATAACATGTGACTGTATCGAACGTGGTACCACTTCGTTGTAGTTCGACAGTTAATGTTGCATTATCACTGGTATCGAAATTAATTTTATACAAGTAGTCAACACCGTCGGCCTCGAGGACGGGATCAAAACTGGAGAGGTAAGTTGCTGCACTAATTTCAGCTGTTCCTGTTAGTTCAGTATACTCACCGGCACCGCCACTAGCAGTACTACATGGAAGGTCAGCTTGGGGGCACAAATTTCCAGTCAAACTTTCAGCTCGATATTGTTCCATTAAAACAGGAAGTTGCATGAGCATTGCTTGTGCCTTGCTATACCGAGCAGCACTCACGTAGTTTTTATACACAGGGATGGCAATTGCGGCAATAATCCCGATAATTGCCACGGTTATCATCAACTCAATTAAGCTAAAGCCACTTTGGGATTTAGAGATTTTTTCTTTTCGGGTCAAATTAGCGGTCATGTCTATCTCCTTTCGATAGTCATATTATATGGGGCAAGAATCTAAGAATTTATATGAGCAATAATCGTGCCTTATGGTAGGGCAAGCCGAGAAAAACAAAGTAGGTTTTTTCATGATGAACATGAAATAATTCCCAGGCTAACTTCGTATATTAAAACGGTATATAATATGGCACTTAAATGTCAAGGGAAAGTTAGGGGGTAGCGCATTGAGAATAGAATGGTAATGAGTTATGGGGCGAACGGTAACTATCAGGTAACCGTCAACGTACAATAGTTCTTTTCCTCTCGCCGGAATAGTACTTTGTGTTCATCTGTGGGAAAGCCCAAAAAGGTCGTGTGCGTTTTTGTGTCCCACTTGTATGGTGTTTTTCAGTAAGGGATAGCGCCTGCTATAAAGAACTGCCAACGATTTGCAATCGTTGATTGATTTCTGCACCAATTTTTTGAGTATCTTTTTTTGGTACATAGCACATGGTGAAAATTGAACTCCAATCGGAAACAGATTTGAGAACCTCTTTAACAATTTTCTCAGCTTGTTGCCGCCGTTTTATTCCAAAGTATTTGGCTTCCGCTAGGAGGGTTTCAGTAGCAGGTGTCCTATTAGCCAGTCCGATGCAAAGTACGTGTTCGCGGTTGAAACCGATGTTCGGTACCAGGTCGAAGGCTGGACTTAGTCGCCAACCTGTGTCATCATGGAGCATGAGGAAATTTTTCAGGTGGTCATCGGTGTTGCCGATCATCACATTGAAAACCATCTGCCGGTAAAGCCGAAGGAGATCCTGACCAGGTTGCGTGGACACATGTTTGATCACCTTTGCCAAGTCTCGGTATGCGGCATTGTAATAGCCATCTGCCCTAAGCAGTGACTGCATGCTGATTAGGTGGTTGCGGCCGCCGGCTTCATTGATATCGAACCGCCGCACCAGTAGACATTTTCCAGAACCCAATGGCATAAGTTTGGTTTCAGCTGTTTCGATTCCTGCACGACGGCTCAACTCCATGGCTGCGGCCTCAAGGCTTACCACGTCCAGTTTATCTGCAGCACTGGCAAACTTGGCAAGATATGAGCCATTTTCGTCCTGGATAAGTACCTTCGGTCTGGCCCCGCCCGGTGAACTTCCAGCTTGGAACAGCAGGGAAAAATCATCACCGTTTACGGCAGCTGGCTCTTGCTCGAATTTATCAGCTAAGAGAGCCAGTTCCTGCAGGTGACGGCTGGAAACGCCAGTTGTTCTTAATTCAAGCTTTCCTTCCACCACGTAGCTCAATGCTCCCAAGCCCTGATTACCCAGTAATCGCAACAATTGGGGAACACGCTGTTCATTGCGGCTCAGATTGTGGCGGCGGGCCATAACTCTTCTGCCCCAGTCATCCGGCAGACTGTCTTCGAAAACCCCATTAACACCAGCATGGGGCCGATCCGCATTGGAAATTTCCTTGGATAACGGCAGATGCAGAGGGTCGAGCGGAAAAGCCTGTGGATGTTCCAGATACTCGGATGCGTAGCGAAACTGTCCAGACAATGCCCCCCTGGTATCGTCTGGGTCGCTGACAACCAAGCTGCCCGCCTTGACACTTTCTTCTGATGGCAGGGTTATCCAGACTTCAAGTCTTATCATTTTTTTCTCTTTCGTATGCCGCCTGCGCGCTGTCGCTTATTGCTCTTCTTCTCGAACTTCGCAAAGAGGTCTTCCTTTTCGGCGAGTACAACTTGCCAGCCGTCGAGCCTGTTGAGGATGCTGCAGGCGCCCAGCCAGGTTCCGATCGGTGTCCGGGGGGAGCCTTGTTCCATCCGGCTATACGATTGGCGGGTCAGGCCTAAGCGTTGCGCGAACAACTCCTGGCTTTCGTTCCGATCCAATCGTGCTTCTTTTAGTCGCTGCCCGAGTTGCTTGAGCAGGGATTTAATACTCGTGTCATTGTTAAGCATAAATAACATTATAGTCTTAAAATGGCTACTATGTAAAGTATTTGTTACGGTGTGTTTTTGCGGGAATGGTTGTCGGTTGACAGTTAACAGTAATACTCTATTGGGTTGTTAATCCGTAACCGGAAACGGTCAACTATGCTCAAGCATAAATGGCAAGTTAATCCAGCCTCTTTTTCAAATACTCAAGTATGGATGGAGCGCCTTTGTAGAAAGTAGTGGTGTTTCCTGTGTCAACCACTAGAAGCGGAACCCCTTTGATACCGTTATTAGCAAGAAAGACTCGAGCCTGCCTGGTCAGGTCGGGGAATTTGTTAAGAATTGCACCCTCAAGTTTTGATGTTTTATCTTTTGAGTCGAGGAATAGTTGGAATGGATTGTCGGCTTGGGCGGCGTAATTGTAGAAATGTCCAAGTTTAGCGATAGTTTTTTTCTTCTGATCAGTAATGACGAAGCGCCATTTCATATCGCTTGGATTTTTTTCTGCCAGATATTCAAGCACATCTTTACAGTGGCTGCACTCAAGGCTGAAGACGAAGGTAGCGGTCAGTGCTTGTTTGATATTGTTTGCACCGGGTCTCTCATAAAAAACCATGCCTGAGCTTGCCGAAGTGATATCTGGCATAATGATGCTTGCGTTTGCAATAAATCCAGCGATCCAGGCAGTTATACACAAAAATGCGACACCCCACCTCCTGAGGCTTGCGGCATAAAGTCCAGAAAGCACAGCCAGGGTGGCCGCGACCCCAAGGCAGATGACGCATTTTCTGCCAATAGTCGTCAGTTGAAAGCCGATCAAGGCCCCGTCAAAGGAGGATGCGCCGATAAGCAGCAATATAGGCAGCACCGGAAGCCACTTGTTGTCCTTGTATCTGCCGGCAAAAAAAACGGCTCCACCAAGGGCAAGAAAAAAACAGGCCCCAATGGCCAAGAGAACTGGTTCTCCAAAGCGGATATAGCGGGCAACTATTTCACACGATGTGGTAGGGCATAGGCTTTTGCCGTTTCTAACCAGGAAAAGTTCGGTTAACAGCACCGCAGAAGCTGCCAGGCATGATATTATTGTGAGGGGATGAAGGTATTTTGAATTTTGCAAGGTGGACATAATTAAGATTTGATGAGGTTTGAATTTTAATTTTTTGGCTTATCGCTATCGGCAAGTAAAAATAACTAGCCCATTCAATAGTTCCTTGCCTATATCTCGCTCCATTTTTTGATCTTTATGCAACATTTTAAGCACTGAGATGGGGATTGTTTTTCGCCTATAATGCACTCAGTAATCTTCGTTGCAGTAGTGTTTGCATATCACGACGACCATCAATAATTAGGTATATGTAAACTTTCTTTTCTGCAATTCGATATATAATGCGATATGGTTTAAAGAATATTTGTCGGTATTCTCGAACTCCAAGGGATAAAAGTTCTTTAGGAAACACACCTCTTTCAGGAAATTTACTTAAACTACTAAATTTTTCTTCAATATGGTCAAGTACATATTCTGCTTTCTGGGGCGAGTCGTGTTCAGATATATTGGAGTATAAATCTTCGAGGTCGACAACAGCGTCTTCGGTAAGTAGAACTGTGAAAGCCACTAGAAAGATTCCTTTCCTTTACGAATACGCTTTATTGCTCCACTAGCAGAAACCACTTTCCCTTCTTCAATCTGCCGATTCCCTAGGGCAAGAATTTTCAGCAATGCGATAGTTTCCTGAGTTTCCTCAAAACTCTTGATATCTTGGATAACTATTTTTGCTTCGCCGTTTTGGGTAATGATGAGGGGGGCTCCCTCGTCTCCCAAGTTTCGAATTATTTCTGCAGCATGGGCCTTTAGATAGCTAATTGGTTTAATTTGGCTGGATAATCTCATTGGTCACCTCCTTGTTTGAGCATGAGTCTATATTAAGACCAAATTTGGTCGCATGTCAATGGTGATTTTCTACTGTTTAGATAATCAGCATGGTGTCAAATGGGGAGGTAGCACTTGGTGTAATTAAATTGCCAGAAAACATGTCAGAACTTCAGGGATGGAGTGCGAGGGAATAGGTAGGCCTGAACCCTTAAAATAGGCTGATATATAAACTTTTCCAAAAAGGTGGGGAAGCTCAGGCTGGTATTTTTGTTTTAATGGTTGTAATAGTCTACACTATCGCTTGAACTGTTTGTTTAGGGTGGTACGGGGGTTGTTTCGCAAGAGGAAGCTGTTTTTTTTGTGTTTTTCGCATGCTGAAATAGCTCCTGGTTGATTTTGTTGTATAATCTTGGAGGGTTACACAACTCAACTTACCACAAACCTCGAAAAACGGCTACCCCAAAGAGAGATTTTTCGACACTAAATCAAATATTTAAACCATCCTGGGCAGACACCAATCTACAGGGATATATTCGATGTTCAAGTTATAGTGCCTTCCAAAGCACTCGATTGATGATTGACTTTTCATGAGACTATCAACTTTAAGTTAATGAAATTTAACGCAAGATAAAATTTTTGCTACCTTTGGATTGTAAAATGAATATTTCTATTCCTCAAAACAGAAAAATTGGAGAGTTGTTTTTTCTCATTTTGATTATTCTCGCCGCTTTTTGGATACGTGTTGACGAATATATTGAATGGCAGGTGGAACCTGAAAAATATTTTTATCAGGGAGAACCACTCCTGACCACTTATGACGGATATTATTATCTGACTTTAGCTCGGGACCTTATTGAAGGAACGTATGACCCAATTGATACAATGCGTGCTGTTCCTGACCATCCTCGCCGTCCATCTCCACCACCATTACTGTCAGTTCTTGCGGCAAGTCTAACCAACATTTTACCTTTTTCTCTCAACTGGATAGGGGTGACTCTGCCTGTTTTGCTGGGATTGTTACTGGCAATCCCTCTTTATGCCTTTGGTCGGTACTGGGGTGGCGGTGTAATGGCGCTAACGGCTGTCATGGTTGGGATGCTGTCAAGTTATTATGTCTCTAGAAGTAATCTCGGTTGGTTTGACACCGATTGCATGAATGTGACTTTTACTCTGTCCATCTCCTATTGCCTGATGAGGTTTGGTCTGGAAAAACAGTTTCACAGGTATTATTTTTTTGGTGCAGCAGCAATATTAACATTACTGTTCCTCTGGTGGTGGGACCAGGCCCAGATGGTTGTAGCTCTCATCTTTCTTGTGCCGTTCTCTCTGGCGCTGGCTTTTAACTTTAGGCCTCCAGCTAAAGAAGTAAAACTGTTTTATTCCTTCCTGGTGCTTGTTGCTGCACTTGTTCTTTTCTGGGGAGGACTGGATTTTCCGATGAAGATGATTTCCTCTGTCTGGAGTAAGTTCCTCTATATTTCAAAGCAATCATCTTCAGATTTTCCGGATATAGGAGTTTTTGTCTCAGAACAGTCGAGATTGCTTTTTTCTGAACTGATAGACTATTCCACAGGCAATTGGGTCACATTCTTTTCAGGAGTATTAGGATTTGGATTGTTAGGGGTCAAAAGACCTCGCGAAATAGTTTATCTGGCTGTTCCCTTTGTGTTCGGCCTGTGCGCCTATTTTTTTGCGCAACGTTTCGTAATATTTTTCATATCTATTCTTGCCTTGGGGGTTGGTTATTTTGTGAGCTTGATTTGGACGTATTTTAATCGGAACAGTATGGTACACGTTTTGATTGTTTTTATATTGTTGTATTTTGCCAGTAGCATGCATTTACAAGGGACCACCCGTTCCCCAAGCGTTTTCGGAATGATGGTCTCCGGAATGAATAAGGTCGATGAACTTACTTCGGAGAATGCAGTAATTTGGAACTGGACAAATATAGGCTACCCCTTGATTTATTGGGGAAGGCGTTCGACCATCAGTGATGGGGCGCTGCATGGCGGGGAAAGGGTGGTGTATAATGCCATTCCTTTTGTCGTTTCGGATTATCGGCTTTCCGCCAACTTTATCCGTTTTTATGTGCAGCGTGGTATGCGCGGGATTAAAACTTTTTATAAGGCTGTGAACAATGATAAGGCAAAAGGTCTTAGGCTGATTAAAGAAATATTGGCAGATGGCCCTGTCAAGGCTCGCGAGATAATATTGGCTGAAAATATTAGCAATATTTCCGGGATGCAATCCACTGAGGACTGGCTGGAGTTTTTTTATCCGAAAAAGTCAGAAGCAATCTATCTGTTTCTTGATTGGCCGTTGAGCAATCAGCTCAAAACGGTTTATTGGTTCGGGACTTGGGATGTGGACGCAAAAAAAGGTGAAACATTAGTGAGCGGAGTGAAGCTTGCTCTAGGAGGTCGTGTCGATGGCAATATGTTGACTACATCATCTGGGCTTTCGGCTGATTTGGCGAGAGGTGTTCTTATGTCCGGAGAAAATTCACGTGAACTAAAGACAGCTGCTTACACCAATAAAAGCAAAACCACTGAGTATTTATATCCTGGCCATGAGGATGGGAAATATCATTTGGAAATGAACATAGATGCAGATTTTAGTTACGTTGCCTATCAGGATGAGAAACTCGGCAAAACAATATTTAACAAAATGTACTGGCGTGCAAACCTTCCACCAGAACAATACTTTAAGCCAGTTTATGCACAGAAACCTTTTTACCAGATTTGGAGGGTTGGTGGAGATGTCTACAATGAGGCAAGGTGATTTTTTAATAAGATAAACGTCCTCTTAAAACAAAAAAATCCACCTCACTGGTTAAGCGTGAGGTGGATTTTGGAACAAAAACCAGGAACGAAAAGCTTACTCTTTTGTAAATCCAATTGATTCTACAACTTCATCTTTTGCACCATAAATAGTGACAGTATCACCTGACGCAATGCTTCGGAGATCGGTGGTATCAATGTTAATTACACAAGCTGTATAGTCACCATTAGTAACAACGACGCCCTGGACCTGTGCCTCGGCAAAAGCATCGTTTGTTCCTGCAACAGGATCTTCCTTGCCGCCTTGGTTAAGATCGTCATCTACTGTATTAGTTACATCCTGGCTTCTCTGTTTTGCTAACTCTGTGATAACAAGTCGTTTAGCTGAATCGTAGTTATCTTCACATGCGGTGGCTTTTGCCGAATAAATATACTTCTGATATTGTGGGATAGCAACGGCTGCTAAAATACCGATGATTGCAACAACAATCATCAACTCCACCAGGGTAAAACCTTTTTGATTTCGAATCATGGTAACTCTCCTTTAAAAAAAGTTAATAAAAAAATGTGCTAAAATTAGAACATAAAAAGCATTATTAATTTACTGGTATTGCAGTAAACATGCCACATGGAAAATCAGGGAGGCCAAAAGAAAAACCTTCGTTGAGAGGGTCTTATTGAGGGGATATTTTCAGTGAAAGTGCAAAATCTGACAATAAATGTCATTCGCTGTGACATTTATTGTCAGACGGGTCTGTTCATAGTCGGAATTCGTGCGAAACATAGGTTTTTATAATTTGATACAGGTTTTCCTCTGGGAGATATATTCCAGCCGCATTGTTTGAAAGCTGGGATATTGATGTGATTATTGTAGTTAAGGGAAAAGAATCAAGTAAGCTAAGCAGGTAGTCGTGTTTTATGATTCCGGGATCTGCCATTTGTTGATTTTCAATAAGGGCCAGATAAATTCTTATATCTTTTTTTGCATAAGTTTGGGCGTCTAATAAAAATCTTTCAGCGGACTTGTGTTTTCCGATCTTGCTTGAGGCAATTCCCAGTCCAATTTTAGCCTCATTATCATGGTTGTTTAAATCAAGAGCCTTCTGAAAGGCTTGCATTGCTCGCCCGTAATTCCGGACCCGGATACTCGTGAGCCCCTTTCTTGTGTGATATTTGAAGTTGTTGTTGTCCTCCTCAAGTAAAATGTCTGCTGACTCGTCCGCTTTACTTGGCTGTTTTAGGTGGAGATAAATTTCGCAGAGCAAGTACCTGGCCCTTTCATAGTCTGGATTAATCTCAAGGGCTTCTAAACAATGCTTTTCTGCCTCGTTGTACTTTTTTTGTTTGATATAAGTTATGGCAATATTTCGATGTATTTGCGGGGCAAAATGTTCTTTTGTCCTTTCCATTCGGCCTTGGAGGGAATTTTTGTAGAGGTATAATGCTCGCTCTGAATAGTTTTTTTGGTTGTACGCCCTTGCCAGCCCGGCAATTGCTCTGGAGTTGTTTGGCGCTTTTCTTGCCGCGTCATTCCAAAGGGAAAATTCTGTCTGCCATGCCATGTTTCTTAGATATGTATTGAATCCAAATATAATTAAAAGAAATGCTGTGAATGAGAAGATGCAGGCCTTCATCATTTTTTTATAATGATAATGGTCGAATAATCTCATGACACCAAGTGCTAGCGGCATAAAAATGAAAGCGGAGGGCAGATAATTTCGGTGTTCGAATATGAGTTCGAGGGGAATTATGCTTGATTCAATTATGTGGTTTAGGAAGAAGAACAGGATTGCAAATGAAATTATAGGATTTTTGTTGAGCCTGATAACCGCCAAGATAATAAGCATACCAATGATTATTAGCGATGGCGCGGTTGTCCATGGATCAAAAAACGAGGTGGATATTTCAATATCATGGCTAAGGGAAAGACGATCGGCGTCTGGATAGAAAAGTTGAGAAATGTAGAGGATTACAATTCGTCCTTCGGTGAGTAAGCGCTGTCCCAGCGTAAAAGGGCGTGTTTGGTACCCATTTATAATAGAAGTTATTGTTCCGTTGAAGTAAAGAAATGAAATGAATACGAGAGCAGATATGACACCAAAGCATGCAATGCGTTTAAAATGAAACTGTTGTTTTTTGGTTGAAATTTGCTGAAAAAAAACAATTTCTACCAGAAACAGTGAGGCTGGCAACATAACTGCATTTTCTTTTGAACCAATAGCCAAAAGGGCAGTTATAGCACTTGTGGCAAAAAATAAAATTCTTTGCTTAAGTCTGTTTGTCAACCTGGCTCTGCAGTATAAATAGATACTCAATATGTAAAACATGGCTGCCAAGGAGGCCATCCGTTGGACAATATAAGTTACGGCCTGGGTATGAATTGGATTTATGGCCCAGAATGCGGCGGAGAGTAATGCTAAAGAACAGGCATGTTTTAGGTGAAATGGAGATAGTTTTGGGCTTGTTAATAATTGCTGCATGGTCAGAAAAAGAAAAAAAGCAGTCACTGTATGAATGGTCATGTTGACAATATGGTAACCAAGGACCTTGTTTGTGCCAAAATACCAATTAAGAGCAAAGGTTATGGTGCTTACTGGGCGATAGAGCTTTTTGCCAGCGTAGGCACCAGCATCTGTTGAGGCGTAGAGTGATTTCTTTAGTTCGCTTATCGATAGATCATTGATATGAATATTGCCGTTTTTGATAATTGAGTGATAATCATCAAAATGCCAGGAAGAATAAAAAGAGTTGCTGTAAATAGGCAGTATCAATCCAATTAAAAGGAATAACGCCAGCTTGTTGGTTTTACTTGAAGACATTTGTTCTTTTGTGTTATTTTTTTTGTAATTATTCAGCGTAGGCTAGGAATTACCCCTTAACTCCAGGTTGCAGCTAAGCAGTTACTTTTTTTCAGCAGTGTCCGGTTAGGATTTTGCAGTAGTTTGTTCACCTATGTTTACAGTCCAATGCTCGTCATTCCAGCATGTTTTTAGCTGGAATCCAGATTCTACGCTTGGAGTATTTTCTGGATCCCGGCTAAAAACATCCGGGATGACGATTTATAGAGCTCGAATCAACATAAGTTTTCAATGCAATTTCTTAACCGGACACCAATGACTTTTTTTACAACATTTGCCAGGGTGGTATTCTTTAGTTTTAAAATAGCTGAATTGTGCAAGCAATGTTTAGATCATAATGTGTAATATGAATAAATACCATATTGTTTTAAGGTCAGTGTTCGTCATACTTGTCTTGCTTTTTTAATTACAGACGATAAATCGGGCAATGAAACCGATTGTTGCCAACAGGAAAAAGTGATGGGACTAAATCCCGAACAATATCCATATTTAAAGTTCAGGGTGGGGGTTTGGCGAGAAATTGTCAGATATATACATCGTGATGTCGGTACAGTTCCTCTGGTCGTTGAACTTGCGGCCGGGTTTTGTGATTTTATTAATCAGTATCCGGCCCAGAAAAAAATCTGCTACGAAATTAATCCGGACATGAAAAGGTGGGCTGGTGCTGATATTGAAATGCGATGCGAAAATGCTTTATCAGTTGGGGGTATGGATGATGCCAGTGTTGACCTTGTTTTTGCAAGCAATTTTCTTGAGCATCTCGATGAGAAGGATCTGGATAAATTAATTCCACGAATATACAAGGTCTTAAGGCCTGCAGGCAAACTTGTGTTACTGCAGCCGAATTATCGTTTATGCAAAGATCACTATTTCGATGATCCGACCCATCTAACCGTTTTTTCTGATGAAAAAATGGGTGAATTCCTTGGTGAGTATGGTTTTTCAATCAATAAAATAATTCCCGGGTTTTTACCCTTTTCAATGAAATCTAGACTGCCAAAGTGGCCTTTTTGGGTAAGACTGTATTTAGCTTCACCAATTAAACCTAGTGCCGCTCAGATGTACGTGGTCGCGGTAAAGGAGTGACTTATTTGGAACAATAAGAGGGTATCCGTTATTTTCCCGACTTATAATGAGAGGGAGTCGATTCAAGCTTCTATTAAGGAGTTTCAGCTTCATGGGATTGCCGACGAGATTATTGTTGTCAACAACAATGCTGCTCAGGGTACCAGTGAAGAGGTAGCGAAAACGACTGCCCGTGAAATTTTTGAACCTGTGCAAGGCTACGGAGCCGCAATTCGACGTGGATTCAAGGAGGCGACCGGCGATTATCTCATTGTTTCGGAGCCTGACGGAACTTTTCGTGGTCGAGATATTGTTAAACTCCTCTCTTATGCTGATGATTTTGATGTGGTCTATGGCAGCCGGACGGTAAAAGAGTTGATCTGGCAAGGGGCAAATATGGGGATCTTCTTGAAATGGGGAAATTACTGTGTGGCCAAAATGATGGAATTTTTATTCAATACGACATCCCTTACTGACGTTGGATGCACTATGCGCTGCGTGAACAGAAAAGCGCTTAAGCACCTCCAACCCTATTTTACAGTTAATGGCAGCTTCTTTGGCCCTGAAATGATGGTGCTTTCGATTCTAATGAACATGAAAATTATTCAACTTCCAGTAAATTATACCAGAAGGGTGGGCTCGTCGTCGGTAACGGGAAATAAGGTAGTTGCTTTCTTTCTTGGGCTGCGAATGATCAGATTGATATGGGGGTATCGTTTCAAAGGATGGTTTTCCCCTAACACATACCAAGAATACAGAGATTCTTGACCGGTTATTTCCCCTACGCAACTTCCACCCAATAACCATACAAAATATAAAAGTGTTAACTGGCAAACCTGAAGCAGCTCTTCAGAACAAGGAAACGTTATAGATATATGGACCTGTACAGAAGAGTAAATGCACTAATTGAAGGACGGAAAGATTTCTCCACCTGTCTCATCCTTGTTCTTTTGGCATTTGCAACTTTTTGGGGAATGTTCAATCATGAGTTTGTTCATTACGATGACTACAGAATTATTGTCAACCGTGCTGGCGGGCTGGATGGTTTTAGTTGGGACAACATCAGCGCTATTCTCTGGGAAAATTACCCCAGGGAAGAACCTCTTATCGTTCGGGATTTTTCTTATCTCCTGAATGCCAATTTCTTTGGTGTCCTGCAACCGCTTGGCTATCTTCTTGGCAATTTTTTACTCCATATTCTCTGTTCGTTTCTGTTGTATAAATTTTGTTTGCAGATATTTCCGCAGCAATGGTACATCGGGTTTCTAGCTGCTGTTATTTTTGTTGTTCATCCAATCCATGTTGAAAGTGTTGCCTGGATTTCTGCCAGGAAGGACACTCTCTACAGTGGATTGTTCCTACTGGCTGTTATTTCTTACGGTAAATATTGGAACTCATTGAGGTACAGGTATTTAAGTTACTCTTTTCTACTCTTTATCTTGAGTTTGTTCTCAAAGGCTGGAGCTATTGCCTTCCTGCCTTTTTTAATGCTACTCAGGCTAACCATTTTTCGAGAAAAGGGTATTACCTGGAGGGAGTGCTGTTTTTACCTGTTAGTTGCCCTGGCAACTCTTTTTTTTGTGAAGTGGTACGGGAGTATATTAACTGAATTCGGGATTATACGAATGCCCGATTTTGGCGAACGGGACTGGGCACGCTGGTTCATTATTAACCTTGAGGCTTTGCGGTTTTACCTGGAAAAACTCATTTGTCCTTCTGGATTGGCAATAGTCTACGACTTCCCAAAATTCGGAACAGGCTTGTTCAATGTTCCTGTTTCTATAGTTGTTGCTACTGCCACTTTTTGTACAGCTCTTTCCATCTGGATATTGAAAAAAAGAGGAAACTGGAGGCTCCTTTTTCTTCTAGGATGGTTTCCTTGTGTGCTATTGCCATACATGAATCCTGCCGAGGTAGGAATTTATGTTGCCGACCGCTACACATACTTGGCTTCGGGTTCTTTTGTTATTCTTGCGGCATGGCTGTTTGTTTTTCTTTATCAGACTGCAGGTGCAAAAAAATATGGGATTAGATGGCTGATTGCATTTGTCTTGATCCTTTATGTTTCCCTGTTGGTGCGCCAGTCTGTTTCGGCTGTCCACGTTTGGAAAAATACGGAGACACTATGGGGAAATGTTTTGCATGTTTCCCCTGACAATGTTTCATCATATGCTGCGCTTATGGGATACTATATTGGAGAATATCAAAGTAAGAGAAGGGTGGGCGATGCTGATGTCTACCTACTGAGGGCCAAACGTATCGGAGACAAGGCGCTCCGAAAGTTTTCTCTTGGGGAGGGGAAATATCCCACCTCCATGAGCCTTATAATGAGCCAGCTTGGAACTATAGCTTGGTACGAAGGATTGACCGAAGAAGTGGATAGATACTTCAATGCCGGATTTCAATTGAAGCCAAATTATCTGGAATCCAGGTATTTTTATGCATTAATTCTATTTAATCAGAAAAGGTTGATTGAAACAGCAAGACAGATAAAGATAATCGAGAAACTGGCAAATCCTTCTAAGGACAAGGCAATGCTTGTTGATCTAAATACAAACATTAAGCCGTTTATTCCACTTTCTAAATAAGGGTCTGCAAAAAAAATATGATATTCACTAAAAGATGATCTTCAATAGCTACGATTTTCTCTTTTGCTTTCTGCCAGTTACTTTGGGGATTTATTACATAACCCCACAACCAAGGCGAAATCTAGTTCTGACTATTTTCAGTTATCTCTTTTATGCCTACTGGGATTACAGGTTTTGTGCGCTTCTTTTGGGGGTAACTTTTTTCGGCTATATATGTGGAAAAGGAATCCAAGGAGGGACGGGGGGAAAACGTAAATGGTATTTAATTATCGCGATTTGTTTGAATTTATCGGTCCTTTGTTATTTCAAATATGCTGGTTTTTTTATTACTTCTCTTAACAGTGCGATTCCGCTTCTGTCGCTGCCTGTTCTGGATGTTGTTTTGCCAATCGGCGTCTCTTTTTTTATCTTTCAAGCTCTCAGCTACGTCATTGATGTTTATTGTTACAGGGCTAAGCCCGTCAAGTGCTTTACGGATTTCGCCTGTTATATTGCCATGTTCCCACAGTTGATTGCAGGTCCAATTGTTCGTTACAGTCAGATTGATAAGCAATTATGCCAGAGAGTCCATAATCTTGAAACATTTGGCAGTGGAGTTAGGCTGTTTATAACTGGACTCGCAAAAAAAGTGTTGCTTGCAGACACCATGGCAGGAGCTGCCGATCAGATGTTTCAGCTTAGCGATCCTTCTTTTTTTGCTGTGTGGCTAGGTGTTGTTGCATTCAGCCTGCAGATCTATTTTGATTTTTCTGGCTACTCAGATATGGCAATAGGTCTGGGACGTTTTTTCGGATTTTATCTACCAGAAAACTTTCATTTCCCCTATCAAGCTCGAGGTATTGCGGACTTTTGGCGACGGTGGCATATGAGTCTTTCCGGTTGGTTGCGTGATTATTTGTACATACCATTGGGGGGGGCAAGATGTGGTTTGTGGAGAAACTCTTGTAACTTGATATTGACAATGACACTTTGTGGTCTTTGGCATGGTGCGAGCTGGACCTATGTTGTTTGGGGCGCATATTTTGGTGTTCTTTTGGTGCTAGAAAGACCTTTTATGGCTAGAATTAAAAAGTTTCCAGCCTGGTTGGCGATATCGTACACATATTTCTTTGTTCTCGTCGGCTGGGTATTTTTTCGAGCAGACTCTCTTGCCCAGGCTGTTAATTTGCTTAGAGCAATGATAGGTTTGAATGGTTTTGGGCTGGAGGAGATATACCTTTTACCCATGTCTATTCCTTTCTTCATACTTCTTGTGCAGGCGCTGTGTTGGACTCTCCCCGAGAACTTTGCCATTAGGGGAAAGAAAAGTGTAATGTGGGAAGCAGGTTATGTGGTTGTTTTTTTGGCTTGTGTCCTGGTGACTTTGGGCCAGGGAAGTTCTCCTTTTTTGTACTATCAATTCTAAACGTACAGGCTCTACGGCTGCCGGGTAGTAAATGTGAATCGACCCAAAAATAAATTTATTACAGCCAGTTTTCTTGTTTTCTTGTGTCTTGTGCCAATCATTGATAATGCTGGTAGCATTTTTCTTGACCAAACTTTTTTTGCTTTCAGGGCATGGGAAATCATGAAAAAAGGTGAAGGAACTGGTCCATTTGAACCAAACGCTTTGTTTGAGGGCAAGATATGGGGAGACCTTTCCAATATGTTGAAGGTCGCTAAATTTAGGCAAAATCGATACCAATATTTTTCTACTGACAGATATGGTTTTAGGAATCCAGAATATCCTGAGGGGACTTATTTCCCAATTGTGGTTGCTGGAGACTCTGATATGGTTGGCTCATCCTTAAGTGATTCTGAGACTTTTGCCAGACGATTGGAGAAAGAAATAGGTCTCCCTGTCTACAATTATGCCGATAAAAGCATTCTTCATCTTTTAACAGACGAACGATTTATGAAATTCCCTCCAAAAGTAATCATCTGGGAGGCGGTTGAAAGAACTATTCAGCGAAGTAACTATCAAATTTTTACAACAATTCCAGAAAACAGGTACTTTCAAATTAATCTGCCAGAATCACGAATTGATTCTGGACTGCCAAATCTTTCTAAATATTTATCCACAAGGTTGCTTCATGAGATTGACTGGCTTTTTACGGGGCGTCTACCTGAAAGTATTGGCCACGTTGATGAACAAAGCGGAATGTTGTTTTATAAGGACGGAATAAAGAAACTTCACATGTCAGCAAGGGAGGCTGGCGTTGGGACTGTAACTGATGGAATCACACGCATAAGCAGGATACTTGCGAGAAATGGTTGCAATATGATCTATATGCCCCTGCCAGATAAAGAAAAAATTTATCGTAAGTTGTTGCCCCGAGAATTGCGGGAAGGCAATGACAATCAGTTCCTGGAGATATTAGGTGAAGAACTTGATAAGAAAAATGTTTTGAATATTAAACTGTACAAAGATTTTCTTGCAAGAGGGGAAGAGTTTGCAAGGAGGGGTAATTCTGAGGATATGCTTTATTTTCTTGATGATACGCATTGGAATGTAAATGGAGTCGAATGCGCTGTAAATAAGGCTAGGGATCTCATGATTTCGCGTTCATTGTTGAATTTTTTGTTATTGGATAAAAAACAGGAATAAAAACTACCGTGACATTTGACCATATTAAGCGTTTTTACCATAACTTGATTGGATGAAAAAACAGCAGGCAGCTGTTAGATATGATAATCGTGGATAAATACCATCTCTTCTTTCTATTTTGTTTTGGGGTGTTTTTGTTTTTTCTAACTCCGAATGTAAACACTGGCGATGCCGGTGAATTGATTACAGCATCGTTTTCTCCCTTTCGGTAATTTTGCCTTTAAAATAGCATTGGGGGCGGCGTTGTTCAGTTCCCTTTCTGTCCCAATAGTATACATAAAGCTCGGCTATAGTTAAAGGCGGAACTACAAAATTATTCGTTAAAAACGAGAATCGCTTGCCGGTTTTTTCGTCGTAATATTGGACCCGGAGAAGTTTGTCAGGATAAAACTTTGCCGTTTTTAAACCTGTCATGGGCGTTCCAGTAGATGTATCCTCTGTTGAAATTCTGGGTGATTTTTGACAACGGCAGCAGTTCCGTCAGGTGAGTTGTCATCAATAACGAGAACCTCAATTTCTGGTGTTTGTTGAATGATTAGGTCTAGAATTGCACCTATTGACTTAATTTCATTGTATACCGGAAGATCAACAAGCGGTTTTGTGATTGGTGTTTTGGAGCCTGACAAGGAAAACCCCAGGTTTTGTGGTGACATTTTGTAACGATAATTAAAAAAGGAAGAATAAGTATTTGCCTTTTTTGTCATAATATTCAAGTATAAAAGCATTCAATCCAGAAGTAGGTATCGGCCAGAGGTGAGGAGGAGGCTTCAGATCAGGTGCGGCGTTGATCCGAGTCCTGGCTGGTGATTGAAATTTTGTCTTTCGCTACTGCTGCTTAAGATTTCAAGACAAGAATCATTTACTGCCCATGCGGTGATCATTTACGAATTCAGCACTTAGGTCAACCTGACCTCTCTTGCTGGTTGCTAACTGGATTCACCACGTTTACAAGTAAACAAAAGGATAAAATCATTGAAACATGACAAGATAACCGTGCTTCTTCCCGCCTATAATGAAGAGCTCAGCATCGGAGATACAATTAGAAAAATAAAGGAGTTGCATCCTGAGTTTGAAATTCTGGTGGTTGACGACGGGTCAACGGACAATACGGTGCAAATTGCCATGAATGCAGGCGCCAATGTCTGGCCCCACCCCTACAATATTGGCAATGGCGCCGCCGTCAAGACCGGTTTGCGCTGCGCAGCTGGAGACTGGGTTGTAATGATGGACGCCGATGGGCAGCACGATCCGGCCGATATTGCCCGCTTGCTGGAACATAAAGATAAGTATGACATGGTAATTGGCGCCAGGGGCAAAGGGTGCCACAGTTCCCTACACCGAAATCTGGCAAACTGGTTTTACAACCGCTATGCCTCGTATATCACCAAGGTCAAGATACTTGATCTGACTTCAGGGTTTCGGCTGGTTAAGAAGGATGTGGCCCGGAAATTTTTGTATCTACTTCCCAATGGATTTTCCTACCCCACAACTATAACAATGGCCTATCTCCGCAGCGGCAGGACAGTAAAATATTTGCCGATCACCACGGCGAAGAGAAAGGGCAAAAGTAAAATAAAGCTTCTGCAGGACGGCACCCGGTTTTTGTTGATCATTTCCAGGGTGGCTTTGCTTTTTTCACCATTTCGTATTTTTATGCCCATGAGTATCGCGCTGTTTTGCACAGGTGTTCTCTATTATCTGTTCACCTATTTTACAGGCGGACGTTTTACAAATATGGCAGCACTTCTTTTTAGCACTTCCGTTATTGTTTTTTTGATGGGGCTCGTTTCCGAACAGATCTCCCAGATGCGCTATGATCGTACGGATTGATTTAAATTAGAAAGTGGCTCTATAGCAAACTCAGCTTAGTTAACTGGATCGGAGTCTGCGCTACCTCCGGCTAAAAACATGCCGGAGGTAAGCGCAGACTCCGAAGACGGCATAATCACTTTACTCGTCATCCCTGAATGTTTTTATCAGGGATCCAGGGTAGTTATGTTTTTTTTAGCTGAGTTTGGTTAATAGGCACTAATTAGAATCAAAAAACAGCCGACGAATTACCTGTTCACATAAAAAGGGTTGGAATAGGGTTTTGTAAAAGGAATACTATAGATGATGCAGGAAATGAAAAGCACTGACGCTAAAAGTGTGGAGGCTTCATACAGCCTTAAGCATCTTGGCGGCGAACAAACAGTCACCGGCTCCTGCCGCCTCTTGCAGGTCAAGGGAATCAACATCCTGGTCGATTGTGGTATTGCTCAGGGAGATGATACCGTCATTCCTACGGAAAAGTGGCCGGTCTCAGCCGGGCAAATTGACTACATTTTTCTGACCCACACGCATTTAGATCATGTGGGGCGATTGCCGGAAATTATTGCTAAAGGTTTCTGTGGTGAGGTTATCTGCTCCCACGCAACTAAAGCCCTTCTTGCTCCCATGCTTAAAGATGCTATGTCCATAAAGGGCATGTCCCCAGAGGAAAACGCACGTACCCTTGATAGGATTGAAGAGTTGTCTTGGGGGTTTGAGTATGGCACGGAGTTTAACTTGCGGAGAGGAATTGGTTTTCGTCTAGGCTGGGCCGGTCATATCCTCGGATCATGCTTTATTCGAATTCATTGGGATGATCCTCCTTTCAGTATCTTATTCTCGGGAGATTTAGGTTCCAGGCATACACCTCTTTTGCCGGATCCAGATCAGCCGCAGCATTCTGACCTGCTGGTGCTTGAATCTACCTATGGTGATCGTCTTCACAAGGACCGTTCCCAAAGGATGGAGGGCCTTGGCGATGTTTTATCCCGTGCCATTGCAGATAATGGCAAAGTTTTTATTCCGGCTTTTTCTCTTGGTCGAACCCAGGAACTTATCTATGAAATAGACCGGCTTCGCAGTGAGCCGAAATGGCAAAAACGTTTCCCGCATCTGGCCGATCGGAATTTGCCGGTTGTTGTCGACTCACCATTGGGGCTTAAGATAACCGAAGTGTACACTTCTCTGCATCAATATTGGGATGCCGAGGCAAAACAATTAGCCTCCAAAGGCGATCAGCCATTGAATTTTCCAGGACTGTATAGTGTCAAGCCCCATAAGGATCATCGGCGATTATTAGAGATGGATGGTCCCTGCGTAATTATTGCTGGCAGTGGCATGTGCACAGGAGGTCGTATCATAGGTCATCTGCTTGATGGCCTGCAAGATTCTCGCAACGATATCATATTTGTCGGATATCAAGCCCATGGAACACCTGGCCGCGATATTGTCAAGTATGGGGATAGGGCAAATGGTTACGTGTTTATTGATGGCCAAAAGAGATATATTAAAGCCAAAATTCATGTGATGGGAGGTTATTCCGCCCATGCAGACCAACAAGGATTGATAGAGTGGGTTCAGAGCATGCCAAAAAAACCAGGAAATATTAAGTTGGTCCATGGTGAGATAAGTGCTCGGAAAACCTTGGCAGACAAACTTGCTAAGTTGGAATATAACTGTGTAGGGCATGGCCCATCAAGCAATTGAAAAAATATTAAAACCTGTTTCCGAAAAGGTTAGCGATCAATTAAGTACACCAAAGATTGCATAACCCCCGAGTCCGTAAGCGTTTCAGGGGCACCCCGATGTGCGTGATCGAGCCACGCGATTATACCCCCTGTATATCACGGGGGGCGATCGCGTGTAGCGGGGTATTCATGGAGCGCTTACTCGAAAAGAATGTAGAGACGATTCTATCTTCCGTTGAGAATGATGCCCCCCTTTTATCTCTATGGCTGACCAAACCTGAAAGATGACAGTAGTCCCTTACATTTCAGCATTTCAAACCTTTCAGTGTCCAACCTTAGCTTGCCGATTAGGACAATTAGCCTTGTGAAAAACCACATTAAACATATTTTAACCTTGTATTATTACGTTTAAGCGGTAAAATATATCACATATTGTAAGCGTTGAATATGAGGATGTACTATGAAAAGAGATATTGTCGAGGTAATGTTGCGGTGGAAAGATTCGCAAAGTCGTAAGCCGCTTATTGTTCGAGGTGCGCGACAGGTTGGAAAAACATATTCCGTAAAATTGTTCGGTGCTGAGCATTTCAAAGATTGTGTTGTGTTTGATTTTGAGAGAGATAGATCGCTACAGGCCATTTTTTCAGGGGACCTTAGTCCTTCCAAAATTGTGCGGGAACTTGAGATATATGCGGGAAAACGCATTGTTCCAGGGGAAACCGTCGTTTTTTTTGATGAAATACAGGCGTGTGAGCGTGCTTTAATGAGTCTTCGCTATTTTTATGAAGAAATGCCTGAACTTCATATTCTAGCGGCTGGTTCTCTGCTTGAATTTGCCATGAGCAGTATTTCCTTTCCTGTTGGCCGGGTAACATTTGAATGGATGCGTCCCATGACCTTCAAAGAATTTCTCGTGGCCTCAGGAAAAGAAATTCTGGCAGAAAATATACCCGACCGTATTAACATATCCACTGTTTCAGAAAATCTACACCATTCATTAGTTGAACAGCTGCGGCTCTATTTCCTGGTTGGCGGAATGCCTGAAGCCGTAAAGCGATTCGTTGAAACCGGCTCTCTTACAGAGGCGCAGAAAGTACATGAAGATATAATTCAGTCCTATCTTCAGTCACTGCTTTCATATGAGACCCGAACAGACTCAGGAAGTTTAGACCATCTTATGCGGTCGATTCCTAGCCATGTCGGAGCACAGATAAAATATACTCATCTTGACCCGGAAAGACGTATTGAAAAAACTAAAAAGTCACTCGCCGTTCTTGAAAAAGCTTTACTTGTTCATCTGATACAGGCGACTGATGTTTCTGGCCTTCCGCTTGGCGCTGGTACTTCTGCGAAAATCATGAAACCACTCTTTGTCGATATTGGGCTTATGCAGACTATCTGTGGAATTGACGTCAAGGAGATACTCCATGCAAAAGATATAAATCATGTGTACAGAGGAGCATTGGCCGAACAATTTGTCGGTCAGGAACTGCTTGCTGCCGGAGGCTCTGAAAATGGAAAACTGTATTACTGGTCAAGAAGAAAGAAGAGCAGTTCTGCCGAGGTTGATTTTGTCATTGCCAGGAATGGATGTATATATCCAATAGAAGTAAAAAGCGGAGCAGCTGGCAGGATGAAAAGTATGCACATTTTTCTTGCAGAACATCCCTTTGTGGAAAAAGGATTTGTCCTATCGCCAGTTAAACATGAAAAGCAGGAAGTCGACAGGATTGAATTTTTACCATTATATGTAACCTTGTAAAAAATGCTCTTGCAAGACCTGACCCTTCTCCTCTCAGATAAAATATACCCATCTTGGTCCTGAAAAATGTATTGAAAAAAATTATTGACCAAGAAAAATCCGCCATGTATTATGTTCTGAAAAACAGAACATAATGCATAATATGACTTCTCTCTTCTCAGGCCTTATTACATCAAAGACACGCATCAAAATTCTGATGCGTCTCTTCATGAATCCGCAGCAGAGCGCCTATATGCGCGAACTGTCCGATGAGTTTCGCGTTTCCCCCAGTCAAATAAAAGACGAACTAAATCAACTTAGTCTGGCCGGTTTTCTTACGAGCAAAAAAAACGGTAGACAAATTCTTTTTTCAGCAAACAAGAAACACCCCCTCTTTTCTGAACTGAACTCCATGGTCAGAAAGTCCCTTGGCATGGACCGAATTATTGATTCCATCGTTGAACGTCTTGGTGAACTAGAGGCCGCTTATTTGGTTGACGATTACGCCGAGGGCAAAGACACTGGCTTGATTGATTTGATTCTTGTGGGAGATGTCGAGCAAACTAACCTCACAGACCTGGTAGGTAAAACTGAAAAATATATCGGGCGAAAAATAAGAACGTTAACCTTGACCCATGAAGAATGGGAGGCCTTGCTTCCCCGTTTAGAAAAACGGCCGATATTTCCTCTTTGGCATACCATGAATAAAATTGGTTTAAAATGATCGGTAATTTAAAGAAAATATTTTCACTTATTTCCCCTCAGGAGAGGAGGCATGCGTACTGGTTGCTACTGGCAATCCTGATTATGGGGTTACTTGAAACGGCCGGCATAGCCTCCATTATGCCATTTATGGCTGTCCTTGCCAATCCTGAAGTAATAAATACAAATGATTTTTTGTCTCAGGGATATGCTATAGCGGGGGCGGCAAATAGTGATCAATTCCTGTTTGTTTTAGGAATTGTGGTCTTGATAGTTCTTGTCGTAAGTAACAGTTTCGCTGCCTTTACTACTTGGCTTTTACTCCGATTTGTTTATTTTAGCGGGCATAAACTTTCTTGTAGACTTTTTGAAAAATATTTAGGGGCACCTTATTCTTTTTTTCTCAGCAATAATTCTGCAGAGCTTGTGAAAAACATTACAAATGATGTCAATCGAACAGTTGTTGGGGTTATGACCCCATCCATGCAAATTATAACGAGAACTATTGTTGCATTGTGCATATTTTCTTTACTGGTAGTCATGGATCCTCTTTTGGCTATAATTATCTTTTTGGTCTGCGGCGGATTGTATACTGTTGTCTTTAGATTATCCAAAAGTACATTAGCTAAAGTCGGTCAGAAATCAACCAAGTCCCAAGGTCAGCGCTTTAAACTTGTTGGTGAAGCCTTTGGTGGCATTAAAGAGCTAAAAATATTGGGAAGAGAGGTTACATACAATAACCGTTATTTGAAATCGTCTGAAAGTTTTGCTGCTTGTGAGTCTACAAACCAAGTAATAACCATTTTGCCAAAATATGCCCTTGAAACCATTATTTTTGGCAGCATATTGCTTATTATTCTTTATTTTATTGCTGTAAAGAAAGATGTTGCTCAAGTACTACCTATGCTTGCCTTATACGCCTTTGCCGGATATCGCCTTATGCCTGGGTTTAACCAAATTTTTCAAGGTTTTTCTAAAATACGTTATAATTCTGCATCCCTAGATATTATACATAAACATTTCCAAATGGAGTCTCTTGTTGAAAGATTGACTCGAATTGATACTCAGTCAATTGATCCAATGTTGTTGAATACTGGAATTAAGTTGCAGGAGATAACATTTTCGTATCCAGAATCTGAAACCAAAGTTATTAGGGATCTTAACTTGTTTGTAAAGGCCAATACTACTGTTGCTTTTGTCGGCAAGACCGGTTCAGGGAAAACAACCTTAATTGATATTATTCTTGGGTTATTGCATATAGATTCTGGAGAAATTTATATTGATACTGTCTTATTGGATGATGCAAATTTAAGTAATTGGCAGAAAAACATTGGTTATGTTCCTCAGCAAATATTTTTGGCTGATGATTCAGTTACGAGGAATATTGCTTTTGGTATACCTGATGAAAAAATTAATCATGAGAAAGTCATAAGAGCTGCCAAGCTTGCTAACATTCATGATTTTGTCATTCAGGAGTTGTCGAATGGTTACCAGACAAAATTAGGGGAACGTGGAGTGCGCTTAAGTGGTGGGCAACTTCAGCGAATTGGCATTGCCCGGGCATTGTATCATGACCCTGCGGTACTTATATTCGATGAAGCAACAAGTGCGCTTGATGGTGTGACTGAAAACGTCATTATGGACGCCATTCATAGCCTTTCATATAAAAAAACCATTATTATGATAGCTCATCGTATTACAACAGTTAAAGAATGTAATGTAATTCATGTCATGGAGGGAGGTAGAATTATAGCTAGTGGAACTTATGAGGAACTAATGACTTCTTGTAAGCAATTTCGTGAGATTGCCGCTACTTCAACTTCCTGAAATATATAATTTAAAAAATGGAGTATTACATTGTTTAACGGAAAATCAATATTGATTACAGGTGGGACCGGCTCATTTGGTAAGCATTTTACCAAAACTCTTTTGCAGAGATATAAACCAAAACGTCTTGTGATTTATTCACGGGATGAACTGAAACAGTTTGAAATGCAGCAGGAGTTTAATGATCCTGCAATGCGGTATTTTATTGGTGATGTTCGCGATCTGCCAAGGCTTATCCAAGCAATGAAAGGTATTGAAGTTGTTATTCATGCCGCTGCCCTGAAGCAGGTTCCCGCTGCAGAATATAATCCTATGGAATGCGTAAAAACAAATATTTATGGAGCTGAAAACGTAATACAAGCTTCACTAGCCAATAATGTCCAGAAAGTTATTGCGTTATCTACAGACAAAGCGGCAAATCCCATTAATCTTTACGGTGCGACAAAACTTTGCTCAGACAAATTATTCGTGGCGGCAAACAACGTAGCCGGTGGACATCCCACCCGTTTCTCAGTAGTACGTTATGGGAATGTAGTTGGATCCCGAGGGTCTGTTGTACCATTTTTCAAAAAACTCGTTGCTGAAGATGCTGAGAGTATCCCTATTACCCATCCAGGCATGACTCGTTTCTGGATAACCTTGCAAGATGGGGTGGGTTTTGTCTTGAAAAACTTTGAGAGGATGCAAGGAGGGGAAATTTTTGTGCCAAAAATTCCTTCCATGCGAATAACGGATCTTGTCGAATCAATTGCCCCGGGGATACAAACACATTTAATAGGTATCAGGCCGGGAGAAAAACTGCATGAAATTATGTGTCCTCTTGATGACTCCCACCTTACCCTTGAATTTAAAGACCATTATGTAATCACACCAAGTATAGATTTTTTACGAGCGATAAATTTCACAATCAACGGTATAGGTGAACAAGGGAGCCCTGTTGAAAAAGGCTTTGAATATAATTCCGGATCTAATCCGCATTTTCTAAATATTGACGAGTTAAGATCGATGAACTGATTATGAAAACTATCCCATACGGTCATCAAAACATAAACAAAGATGATATTCAGGCTGTTGTTGAGGTGCTGAAGTCTGATTTCATAACGCAAGGGCCGATTGTCCCCGCATTTGAAGCTGCGGTGGGTAGCTACTGTGGCACACAACATGCGATAGCAGTCAATAGTGCCACCAGCGCCCTCCACATAGCATGCCTGGCCTTAGGCGTTGGCAAAGGCGATGTGGTCTGGACGACCCCGATTACATTCGTGGCTAGTGCCAATTGCGCCTTGTATTGTGGTGCACAGGTTGATTTTGTGGATATCGATTCGCGCACCTATAATCTTAGCGTGGAGCGACTGACAGAAAAACTGGCTCAGGCAGAAAAAGTCGGAAAACTACCCAAGGTTGTGATTCTTGTGCATATGTGCGGACAACCCTGCGATATGGCAGCTATTCACGCACTTCGTCTGAGATACGGTTTCAAGATCATTGAAGATGCAGCCCACGCCATCGGCGGGCGCTACAAAGACGAACCTGTCGGCAACTGCCACTACAGTGACATCACCGTGTTCAGCTTTCATCCGGTCAAGATAATCACGGCGGGAGAAGGCGGTATGGCACTGACAAACGATGCGCAATTGGCAAAGCAGATGCGGTGTCTTCGAAGTCATGGACTCACCAGCGATGTGGAAGATATGCACCCACGGCCACCGAAAGAAATCTGGAACTACCAGCAAATAGGCTTGGGTTTTAACTACCGCATGACCGATATACTTGCTGCGTTAGGTTTGAGCCAAATGCAACGATTGGACGAATTCGTTTCCAAGAGGCACATAATTGCAAAACGATATGATCAGTTGCTCTTGAGCCTGCCAGTGGTTACGCCATATCAATATGCGGATAGCTATTCCAGCTTTCATCTCTACGTTATACGTTTGCAACTTGATGAAATCAATATAAAGCAACGACAAGTATATGAAGCTCTTCGGGCAGCAGGTATTCATGTGAATCTGCACTACATTCCGGTGTACCGCCAGCCGTATTATTCCAATATGGGTTTCGAGACAGGTTATTGCCCAGAAGCTGAACAATTTTATGCTGAAGCTATTAGCATACCGATGTTTACGGTGCTAACTGAAGTACAGCAAGACCATGTTGTGACCGCTTTAAAGGAGGCAACCAGCTTATGAAAATTGCTGTAATTCCCGCTCGGGGCGGCAGCAAACGCATCCAGCGCAAAAACATTAAAATGTTTGCGGGCAAACCGATAATTGCCTGGTCCATTGAAGCAGCTTTAGGTAGTGGCTTATTTGATCGGATTATTGTTTCTACCGATGATCAAGAAATCGCCACTGTAGCTGAAAAATACGGTGCAGAAATACCTTTTCTGCGCCCCACAGAGCTAGCTGATGACTTTACTGGAACCAACAGCGTCGTGAAACATGTTATCAAATGGTTTCATGAAAACAATTTCCCTGTTGAATTTGCGTGCTGTATATACGCAACGGCTCCTTTCATTCAAATAAACTACCTACGTCAAGGCCTTGAACTACTGATTGAAAGTGGAAAATCATTTGCCTTTTCAGTCTCAATATTCACATCTTCGGTCCAGCGTGCTCTTTCGATCAATAGTGAGGGCTTCATTGAACCACTTTATCCGGAATACATTCAAACCAGAACACAGGACCTCCAGGAAGCATATCATGATGCCGGACAATTTTACTGGGGTCGTTCCGAGGCATTTTTGAATGATGTGGTCACTTTTTCACAAGCATCTATACCTATTATCCTTCCCAGTTATTTGGCACAGGATATAGATACCCTTGAGGATTGGCATCGGGCCGAATTAATTTATAAGGCGATAAATAAGCAAGATTTTTAGTATGAAATAACCAAATCTTGTTTAATGGGGAAAATAATGACTAAGGTTTTTCAGACTCAGCAGGAAAAGTTTTGGGCAGGAGAATTTGGCGATGAATACTGTGAACGTAATGTCGGTCAGCAAAGGATCGCAAGTAGAATTGCGTTATATTCAAAAATTTTGGCACAATGTAATAATGTTAGTTCGGTAATTGAATTTGGCGCAAATATTGGACTTAATTTGATGGCTATCCGATCCTTGCTTCCCGACACTGAACTGGCAGCTATTGAAATAAACAAAAGCGCTGTTGAGCATATTCAAAATTGGGGGGGGACGTCGGAAATATATAACACTTCAATATTAGATTTCACTACGGAGCGATCTTGGGATATTGCTTTAATAAAAGGAGTGTTAATTCACATAAATCCGGAGATGTTACCACAAGTGTACGAGTCACTTTATCGAGCGAGCAGACACTATATTTTACTGGCAGAATACTATAATCCAACACCAGTTGAAGTTGATTATCGTGGCCATTCAGGCAAATTGTTCAAGCGTGATTTCGCAGGTGAAATAATGGATATATATCCTGATCTGCGTTTGGTTGACTATGGGTTTGTGTGGCGTAGAGACCCTGTGTTTCCTCAAGACGATTGTACATGGTTTCTACTTGAAAAATCAATTTGTGAATGTCGTATTCGTATTTAATGATTCAACCCAGTTTGTAGTGGTCATGTCATTCACTTAGGCCTTGGTTAACTCTCAAAAAATACGATAAGATAACCAACCTTTTCATAATAAATTTTATGAATAAAAACAACGAATCAAATATTTGCATTTTGGATTATGGCAGTGGCAATACTAAGTCTGTGTTCAACCTACTAAGTACTTTGAGTGCCAGTGTTAAAATTTCAAATAGTGAAGAGGATATTATAAATGCAACCCATTTAGTGTTGCCGGGAGTTGGTGCATTTGGTGGGGCAATGGGGAAAATAAGGAGAAAGATTCCAGTCGACCTGCTCGAAAATGAGGTTTTATTTAAACAAAAACCATTCCTTGGAATATGCGTCGGGATGCAGGTTCTAGCCTCAAAAGGTTATGAACACGGCGAATGTGAGGGGCTAGGCTGGATCGCAGGCAAAACAACACGTCTGGAAACAGATATAAACCCCTTGCCGCATATAGGTTGGAATAACTTGGAAATTATAAACCCTAGTCCTATTTTGGATGGTATTGACAACGAATATGATTTCTACTTCCTGCATAGTTATGCGTTCCGGCCTGAAGAAGAAAATTGCGTTGTTGCCAAAACTGAATATGGGGAGAATTTTGTCTCTGTAATTCAGCAAAAAAACATTTTTGGCACCCAATTTCATCCGGAGAAGAGTCAAACCACTGGGAAATTACTAATTTACAATTTTTTGAAATTCAATGAAAAAGAATAGGTTGATTCCAGTTTTATTGCTTAAAGATGGTTGGTTAGTTCAGAGCAAAGGATTTTCCAGACATCAAAATCTCGGCAATCCGACTATTGCGGTAAAAAGGCTTAGTGAATGGGCAGCAGATGAATTGATTTATTTGGATATTTCTTCTGGAGAGGCAACTTATGATTTACGGCGGGATGATTTGAAACACCCCAATAGACACAATTTTCTCGATATAATTGAGGATGTTTCAAAGTGCACCTTTATGCCAATAACTGTTGGAGGAAATATCCGATCATTAAACGATATTGAGGATCGACTGAAACGGGGAGCTGACAAAATATCAATTAATACAAAACCGCTTAATGATAAATCATTTATCACTGAAGCAGCTAAAGAATTCGGAGCACAATGCATCGTTGTATCAATAGATACAAAAGTTATTAATGAAAAGCATATCGTGATGAAACACGGTGGCAAGGAGGTAACAGATTTTACTGCCATTGAATGGGCGAAAATTTCCGAAGATATGGGGGCTGGCGAAATATTGCTGAATTCTGTTGATCGTGATGGTAAGCGAACTGGTTATGATATTCCATTGCTCACATTGTTATCCGACACCGTCAAAATCCCGGTTATTGCCCTCGGCGGAGTTGGTGAGTGGCAGGATTTTGAAGATGCGTTATCAGAAACTAATGTTGATGCAGTTGCTGCAGCAAACATATTTCATTATACGGACCAAAGCGTTTATTTAGCTAAAAAGCATTTGTTTGATAGAGGTTGCAACGTTAGACGGCCATTTATAACTAATTTTTAAAAGGCGCAAAATATCCCATGATCCATAAAATGACTTACTGCAAAAAATGTGTTTACCCCCAGATTTCAGTCAATTTATACGTTGATGATGATGGAGTGTGTTCCGCCTGTGAATCAGCTCAACAATTTGAAGAATTATCCCAAGATTTTTGGGATATAAGAAAAAGAAAATTTGAAAAAATAATTGAAGATACTTTGAGAAACAACACCTCTAATTATGATTGCTTAATTCCAGTTAGTGGTGGCAAAGATAGCTATTATCAAGCGCATGTAATTGTAAAAGAATATGGCCTGAAACCACTTTTAATGACCTATCATGGTAATAATTATCTGCCTGAGGGTGATTACAATCGTGACAGAATGAGGCACGTTTTTGATGCAGATCATATTGTTTACGGCCCAAGTATAGAGGTACTCAAAAAATTAAACCGCATTTGTTTTAAAAAAATGGGCGATATGAACTGGCAGAATCACTGCGGTATTTTTACCGCGCCTATTAAACTAGCAACCATGTTCAATATACCATTAATGATTTGGGGAGAAACCGCTTGGGATATATCTGGCATGTTTGATCCTGACGATTTTGTTGAGTTCAGCGCTCGAGTGAGACATGAGCATGGTTTACGCGGTTTTGAATGGTATGACCTGTTAGATGATCCTACAGACAATCTATCTGAAAAGGATTTGATTTGGGCAAAATACCCGACGGATGAGGAGATACTCAGGGTTGGGGTCAAGGGGTTGTATATAGGTAATTTTTTCAAATGGGCTCCTAATGAAAATACAGAAAAGATGAAAGAACTTTATGGTTGGCAACCAGCGGCTAAACCTTTCGAACGAACCTATCGCACCATGTCAAATCTGGATGACCGATATGAAAACGGCGTTCATGATTTGTTAAAGTTTATAAAATTTGGTTATGGTCGCGCCAGTGATCACGCTTCAAAAGATATCCGGGCTAATCTAATGTCCAGAGAAGATGGCATAAAGATGGTAAGGAAATATGACCATGTCGTCTCCAGTGATCTATATTATTGGCTTGATTATGTGGAGATGAGCGAGGATGAGTTTTGGCGAACCGCAGACACCTTCAGAGACTCCAGAGTCTGGTGGATAAAAGACGGTGAATGGTGGAAAGATAATATATGGGGTGAAGCATCACCGTACGGTAAAGTGTACTTACCAATTGAACAACAAAAAAATTACTTGATTGACTAGAAATGACTAAAAAAGAAATATTCTCTGAGAATTCAATCAGGCCCACTGACTTAGTGCCTGGGCAATTAGAGGCAATGAGAAAAGATATTGATTGGTTGATTGGCAACAAGGAAAATTTCGTTGATGTCCATTGTCCTGCATGCAATGACAGATCATCCACTAAATTGTTTGAAAAATATCACCTGAATTATGTCGAGTGTGAAAAATGCAAAACATTATACATAAGTCCCAGACCAACACCTGAAATTTTAGAGAAATTTTATAAAAAATCTGAAAATTATTCATATTGGAATAAATACATTTTTCCTGCATCTGAAAATGCGCGAAAAGAGAACCTTTTTGTCCCCAGAGTAGATAAGGTTATTAAACTTTGTGATAAATATAATGTGGATAAAAAGGCCATACTTGAAATAGGTGCTGGCTTCGGCACTTTCTGTGAAGTTATGCAATCGACAGGTCGATTTAGTCGTGTTGTTGGAATTGAACCAACTCCTGATTTAGCAAAAACGTGTAGGACTAAAGGCATAGAAATAATTGAAAAGCCGATTGAGAAAGTACGATTCTCTGAGAATGAATTATTTGATGTTGTTGTGAATTTCGAAGTAATAGAACACTTGTTTTCACCGAACAATTTTATTGTTCAGTGTAAAAGGATGCTACGCAAAAATGGGTTGCTTATAGTGACGTGCCCAAACGGACAAGGTTTTGATATCATAACATTAAAGGAGATGAGTAAAACAGTTGATCATGAACACTTAAATTACTTTAACCCGGAGTCACTTAAATTGTTAATTGAGAAAACTGGATTTGAAGTTCTGGAAATTTCAACTCCGGGGAAATTAGACGCTGAATTAGTTAGGAATGAAATATTAGCTGGAAGTTTTGATGTGTCTGGACAACCTTTTCTCAAAAGGGTTTTAGTGGACGGATGGGATTCTCATGGGGAAAAATTTCAACAATTTATATCCACAAATCTTCTCTCATCAAATATGTGGATTATTGCACAAAATAAACAGGAAATATAATGAGCAATAAAAACATCAACGAACTTTGGGTTAACTGGGAAGAATTAATACGATTAGCATCAGGGAAGCGCATCATTTTTTTTGGCAGGGGGGAGTGGTTAGAAAAATCATTGCCCTACTTAGGTCGTAAAGCTGATTATGTAGTCGACAATAATGAATATGAACAAGGACAGATTGAACATGAATTAAATATAAAAAACCCTAATGTCCTAAAAGATGAAACTTTTGACGATATACTTGTAATAATTACAACAACTGGCTTCCTGGAAGTCACAGCTCAACTGGTTGAATTTGGTTTGCTCCCAGGAAGAAATTTTATTATTTCTCCCTCCTTAAAGAATTTTCATTCAATCCAGCGGATTAACCAACAAAACTGCACTTTGTTGTTTACTTGCGCAGATAGGCCGCAAAACGATCCTTTAAAGGGGGGCGGCTTTTATTCTTACGAATTGCAAAGAAGACAGTTGAAAAAAATATTTAGCGGCGTATGCCACGGATTTATCTCTGGGAATGATTTAATCTATCTAGTTGATGACTTGATAGGTGTCAGGGTTCTAAATAAAGATCTGACAGAAATCACAAATTTTGATTTACCAGCAAAATCAAGACCTCATGGGATTGCATTTAGTAAAGAACATAAAAAAATATTTATAAATTTCGCAGGGAGAGACTCAATAGGTGTCTACGATGCGAATACCTACGAAAAGACCAATGAAGTTTTTATCTCAAATAAATGGGAAGCAACCTCTATCCCACAACACCACTTAAATGATTTATATGCCCACGGAGATAGTTTGTATGTTTCTATGTTTTCATTAAGTGGGAATTGGAAACGAGGTGTTTATGATGGGGGGATATTGGAAGTCGATATAGGGACATTGGAAATAAAAGAGCCAGTTGTTACTAATTTATGGATGCCGCATAGTCCTGTAATGCTAAACGGGAATCTTTGTTATTGCGACTCAATGCGTGGGAGAGTCCATAACACTACATGGAAGCCAATCACCCAATTTAGTGGTTTTGTCCGTGGTATAGCCCACGATGGAGAGTTTTACTATGTCGGTCAGAGTATGCATCGGTATGTTGACAGGCTGGAACATGCAACGAACAACATATCTTTGGATACCGGAATTTATATTGTGGATGAACACAATAAGACTACTAAGTTCTTTTCAATTCATCAATTGACAGATATCAAAGCAATTGGCTTGATGTCTGCTTCCTGATTAATCTTGTCTGCAACTAATTTGGGGTAATAAATATGTTCGAAATGTGCAAAAAATGCCTTATGCCAAATACTCGTCCGGAAACCCCCTTTGAAGGAGGGGGTTGTCAAGCTTGCAAAAATTTTGACACGAGAAAGCATGTGAACTGGGAAGAAAGATTAGATGAATTTAAAAGTATATGCAACCGGCACAAGCAAAATGACGGGAACTGGGACTGCTTCCTGCCCGTCAGTGGAGGTAAAGACAGTCATGCTATGGTTTACTGGGTAAAAGAGGTCATGGGAATGAATCCTTTATTAATCACTACAGGAGATCCATTTACCACAACGGAAGCAGGTTCAAAAAACTATTTTAACTTAGGTAATACTTTTAATTGCGACCAGATTTTGGGTACAGTTAGTCCTGACTTGGCACGTCGGCTTATAAGAGCCGGATTTGAAGAATTCTTAGATCCATTACGTTTTATCGAACAAGTTTTAAACACAATCCCTTTTAAAATAGGTTCAAAGCTTGGGATTTCATTAAGTTTTAAAGGTGAATCCCCATATATTTATGGGGCTGTCAAAGAAGACAAGTCAGCATTGGAACAAATTCTTTATAGAACAACTCAATATGATGCAGATTACTGGATTAAACGCGGGGCAAAAAAAGAAGAATTAAACACCATTAATCCCCTCTCCGATGAAGAGTTAAGTAGTTTGAATCCGGAATGCTATTATATGAGCTATTTTGTGCCTTGGAGCAGCGTCTCAAACCGTAGGATAGCTCAAAGATATGGTTTTGTAGACATTACCCATGAATGGAAAAGAGAAGGATGTGTGGAGGATTTTGAGCAGATTGATTCTATGGCCTACTTGACACATCTTTGGCTAAAATATCCCAAATTCGGTTTCCAGAGAGCTTCGGATATTGTTTCTCGAAGAATTAGAGAGGGCAATCTCTCTATTGAAGAGGGGAAAAATCTTATTATGAAATACGACCACAAATTAGATCAGCTGGCGTTAAAAGATTTTAATGATTTTCTTGGATATTCTACAAAAGAATTCTGGGATGTCGTCGAAGGATTCTGGAACCCAAAAATATTCAGAAAAGATGGTATTGCCTGGGAAATGAAGGATTCACGCTTTCCTGTTTGATGAATTTTTACATTTAGTCAATTAATCATCGACATCTTTTGGGTAAATTATGAAATCGTACCATTCGAGACAGAAGAAAATTGTTTTCAGAGTCGATTCGTCTCAAAACATTGGCAGTGGCCATGTTATGAGGTGTTTGACGCTTGCTGATGCATTAAAAGAATTTAATTCAGAGGTCATATTCATTTGTCGTGATCTTACCGGGAATATAATTGATTTTATCGAAGCAAGTGGGTACAAAGTCTCACGATTGCAGACAAACTCCTCATCAAGAACGAAGCAAGACTTGAAGCAACATTCATCTTGGCTCGGTAGCGATTGGGAGCAGGATGCTCAAGAAACAATAAATATACTAAAAAATCTTAACGTCAAACCAAAATTTCTTATTGTCGATCATTATGCTATTGACCACAACTGGGAAGTATTAACACGTTCTGTTGTTGAAAAAATAATGGTAATTGATGACCTTGCGGATCGGCGTCATGATTGTGATCTTCTTCTCGATCAGAACTTTTATGTAAATCCTGAACAAAGATATAAAGGACTAGTTCCTGATAATTGCATTAAATTGCTTGGACCCAGTTACGCCCTATTGCGTCCCGAATTTAGAGATAAATATCCCTATAAAGAAAAGAAACGAAGCAATAATAAAAATATATTTGTCTTTTTTGGCGGAATTGATCCCAATAATGAAACGGCAAAAACCCTCAAAGCTATATTTTCACTAAAAAGACACAAACTCACAGCCGATATTGTAGTAGGTGAAAAAAACCAACACAAGTCACTGATTAAAAAGCTTTGCAAAGATCATTCTAATATTACTCTTCATTCCCATATAGACAACATGGCTGAGTTGATGTCTCATTGTCATGTAGCTGTGGGAGCAGGTGGTACCACAACGTGGGAAAGATTCTGTTTAGGCATACCTTCTATAGTTATCAGCATTGCAGCCAATCAGAAGGAAAATGCCAAGTATTGTTGTCGATGTGGTTGTCATATGTACCTGGGAGATTCTAATGAGGTTTCTAGTTTCGACATTAGTGCTGCTATAAATACCGCTTTTCAATCACCGACTCTATTACAACATATTTCCGAACAAGCTAAAAAAATGGTTGATGGCAAAGGAATTTTTCGGGTAATTCCATTTTTGCTTCCTCCCAGTATTTCCCTAAGGCCCGCTGTCTTAAGTGACTGTCAAGACATATACAACTGGAGAAATGCTAAGGAGACACGTCTTCGAACATTTGACAAAGAAACAATCCCACTTGATGTTCATCAACGTTGGTTTGAACAATGCCTAGTAGATGAGAATCGTATTCTGTTAATCGGGGAATGCGATGATAAACCGTTAGGGGTTTTGCGATTCGACTTGGAAAATCAGGAAGCCCTAGTGTCTGTTTATCTAGTGCCAGGCCAAAAAACAGCGGGGACAGGGTTTCAATTGATTCATTCTGGTAGTAATTGGTTACGAAAAAACTGTCCAAATATAAAAATAATCGAAGCTAAGATACTTAATACAAATATTGCATCTAAAAAAGCTTTTCAAAAAGCTGGATATTCACTTTGCAATTTGACTTTTTCTAAAGAGTTGTAAAATGACTGGTAATACTATCCACCAAGTTCAGATAGGATCTAGAAGTATTGGCCCTGAATCTCCTCCTTTTGTAATAGCAGAGATGTCTGGAAACCATAATCAATCACTTGAGAGAGCACTGGAGATTGTTGACGCTGCGGCAGCTTCTGGTGTACATGCTCTAAAGTTACAAACGTACACAGCCGAGACAATGACCCTTGATATTTCTGAGGGCGAATTCTTGATAGAAGACTCAGGGAGTATCTGGCATGGCAGATCGCTTTATGAGCTCTACAATGAAGCTCATACTCCAAGAGAGTGGCATAAATCGATTTTCAGCCGTTGTAAAGATTTAGGTATGATCTGTTTTAGCACACCTTTTGATGCAACGGCTGTTGATTTTTTGGAAACCCTTGATGTCCCTTGCTACAAGATTGCTTCGTTTGAGAATACTGACCTACCGCTGATTCGTCGTGTGGCAGCTACCGGTAAACCATTGATCATTTCCACAGGAATGGCCACGGTTGACGAGCTAGATGAGACAGTGAGTGCTGCACGGGAAGCAGGTTGCAATAATCTAATTCTTCTTAAGTGCACCAGCACTTACCCAGCCATTGCAGAGAACAGCAACATCCTAACTATTCCGCATCTGCGCGAGCTCTTTGATTGCGAAGTAGGCCTATCAGACCACACCATGGGCATTGGCGTATCGTTGGCTAGCGTTGCGCTAGGTGCCACTGTCATCGAGAAGCACTTTTCCCTCAACCGCGCTAATGGTGGTGTGGACAGTACTTTTTCAATGGAACCAGCCGAAATGTCCCAACTGGTGATGGAGACTGAACGAGTATGGCAAGCGCTTGGGAAAGTAAGTTATGGGCCGACTGCGGTCGAGGAAGAATCCCTTCAATTCCGCCGTTCATTGTACATAGTGCAAGACCTTAAGGCGGGGGAGGTGCTGTCGCGAGAGAATGTGCGCGCGATTCGTCCTGGGTTAGGGTTGCCGACTAAATATCTGGGCCAGATATTGGGAAAAATATTGAAGCAGGATGTAAAACGTGGCACAGCGTTGGGATGGGAATTGTTGGCATAAAGTTTCAACTAGTGAAAATCTGCGATCCATCAGGCCGGGATGTAACCTGGAATTGTTTTGCTTCAGTTGGAATTGAATTTCTTTTAAATTGATTTAGTGAATAATATTAATTCAGCATGGTGCTGAGTATCAATTTTTCAATCAGGGATTTGTGATTATGCAGGGCACTTTTAATTTTGAAAAGAATAAACGCGAAATCCAATCAATAATTGGCGAGAAAGTTGCCATAGAATCTAATCCAAATAATGCTTTTGAAGCATTTGCTTTTGTAGCTAAAACATATTTCGAATCATGTGGATGCAAGGTGATAAGGTTTCATCGTGAATTGCCAAGTTTTACACAAATTCTAATATCAAAAGTTTTGTTTTTATTAAACATCCGAAAAAAGAAGTTAACAGATGGTGGTGTCATCCCTGGGCTATTGATTGTGGGGATATGGAATATTCAGTCAATAATTTACAGTTATTACAATTTCCTTATGCTGTGTTTACACGTAAAAAATATTTTTAAACTTACAATTGATGATATTGATATCGGGGAAGAATTGGCTAGTGACGTGACTAGATTTAGCCAGAAACTTGACACCAAAAATATAATATCTTTCAGATTGATTAAATCAATGAAGAATTTTTATTTAACGTGTAAGTACGCGAAATTTATATCAAATAAGTGTGGTGTGGATGCATTCATGGTTTCACATTATACTTATTCTTGGGCAATGTTCAGCAAGGTAGCAATTTTATTAAATAAAAAATATTTATTGCTCGGAAGATATCCATATTCAATATTTGTAACGCCTGAACATCGCAATCCGCATCACCCTCAAGCATTGAGCACATTACAAAAAACTAAATGTAACAACAAGGAAAGAAGAGTAGCTGAGAATTATATGCAAGAAAGAATTTCACCTGACAAAATTATGCTTCACTATATGGAAGTTAGCGCTTATTCAGTATCAGGTGAAAATTTTTTTCGTAAATATAATAGTGAAAAAGGAATTATCAATTGTTGCTTGTTCCTGCACTCATTTACGGACGCATTATTTACCTTTGGTTATGATTCATTTAACAATATTTGGCACTGGACAGATTTTACTATAAGAGAATTATCAAAAGAAAAAAACGTAAGAATTTTCATTAAACCACACCCAAGTCTAACCCATAAAATGAGAACTTCTTTTGATACATCAAAAAAGGATTATCTGGCATTCAGTTTATTAAAAGATAAATATGAATCTCACCCAGCAGTTGAATTTATACCACCTAGCACTTCTAATATTGATATAGCTTCGATGGAAAATTTCATAGGAATAACTCATCATGGTAACGTAGCGCCTGAGCTGGCTTTCTTAAATAAACCGGTAATTGCGTCTATACATGCGCCATGGAAATTTTTTAGTGACTTTTTAATTAGTTGGGAAAACAAATTCGAATATAAACAACAGTTGAATAACTTAGAAAAGTATATTGATTTTACTCCCAACAAATCAAATTTGCTTGATTTTGTTTATATGTATTATATTGAACCCAATTTGATTTCGGACAGTAGATTTTTCGGCCATAAACTCTATGAATTAATTTATGGAAAAGATGCAAAGTATCTTTCTGAAAGTATTCAAAAAGGTATTGAAATGTTGACTATAATTAGGAAGGATAAAAACAAACTGCAAGAAGGTTTAAGTATGTTTGATGGTATGATTAACCAGGCAATAATTAACTGTAGAAATGCATCTAAATTGTAAAATGATCATCATCTAATAGCGTAACTATTCTACCGCATCCCACCTGCGTGCGAGCAGACACATATATGATGGGGCGGCCTGATCGCCAGCATATATGTGTCTGCTGCTTAATAGTTAGGAAAAAGTGATATGCAAATTTATCAAGATATTTGGGTCAATGGAGTCGTGCAGACCAAAGGTATCCGTGATTGTGCCGGCAGGTATAAGCCTATACTAGCCCATTGCCAAAAATATAACCGCCCTTTTACAGTGTTGGATATTGGCGCCAATCTGGGCTATTTTTCCTCCCGTTTAGCTTCTGACTTTGATTGCACATCAGTAATGATCGAAGGTGCTGAAGTTTATCAAAGGGCGCTGTTAAAGCTAGTCAAACAACAGGAATGTAGAGAGAACTTGATTCTTTTGGGGGTGGGAGCAAACCTGGCAACGTTGCGAGAACTATGTAAATGTGAGCATTTCGATGTTGTGTTAGCGATGCGGGTTGTCCATCACTTCAAGGAAAATTTCCATGATGTCATAGATACAATCGTATCTCTGGGTGATTTCGTTTTTATGGAATTGCCTACTGCTGGAGAAGATGAAGTCCGTGCCAGTACCAGAGTTAAGAAGGAACTATCCGATCATTCCAAAGCGTTGGGCAATCAAACTTACAATAAGGTGGGCGAGTTTTCTATTCATGTCGGGTCTAGTCTGTCACCAATGTATCTTATTGAAAATTCCCAACCGAAACAGATTCTTTCTCCCTTCTATGGTAGCCCGAGAAATACTCAACACCAGATTGAAAGTACGTTTGAAAATAAAAAGTTTTTTAAAAAAGATTCACTGAAACGGGGTGAACTAGTCAATGAGTGGGTGCCAGGGATAAATCTTTATACGTTCCATAAACTTAATGGCATATTTCCAGACAGAAAAAGGATCGCGAGGAAAATCAAGGGATACAATTTACCGACTGATAGCCCATTAACAGACATAACGCCTTGGAATTTTATTCTTAATGGATGTGAAATAGTATTGATTGATCATACCAGCGTGAATAACAGTTTGGGAAAACCATTTTTTAAAGGGAATTCAAAAAGATGCTTGTTAAATACAGCTTTATATATACTTGCAGGGATACAATCAGTTCCAAATATTTCCTATAGTAGGCATCCCACATTAACAAAATTGCTATTGTTACGTAAGGTAGTTCGAGAAATGCTTCACATTATTATCGACAGTATGAGGAAGAGTTACGCTGGCTTGCAAAAGATTATTAACATTCTCATCTTTTAACAGTGTCTTGGTTTTTTTAAATTTCTGTTACGACCAGAGGGATAGAGGAAAAATATGAGAAAAATTACGGCGTTACTTCCGATGAAGGCTCATTCCGAGCGGGTACCTGAAAAAAACATCAAGCTGTTTGCCGGTAAACCATTATTCCAAAGAATTGCAGAAGTTTTGGAAACCTCGGTCCACATTGACCGCATCTTCATTAACACCGACAGCGAGGAGATTGCCAAGAATGCCGGCAAACACTTCTCAAAAGTCGAGATTGTCGTACGTCCGCCTGAGCTCAGAGGAGATTTCGTCCCCATGAATGATATTATCAGGCACGATATCCAGATTTCTAAATCTGAACATTTTCTCCAAACCCACAGCACCAACCCTCTCTTGGGTTTGAAAACCATAGAAACAGCCATTGAAAAATATTTTAACGGACTGTCCACATATGACTCACTGTTTTCGGTCACCAAAGTACAAAATCGTTTTTACTGGGAGTCTGGGGAACCTATCAACCACAACCCAGGAGAGTTGTTACGGACCCAGGACCTTGAACCGATCTATGAAGAAAATTCCAATATCTATCTGTTTTCAGCCGCCTCCTTTGCTGCGTCCGGAAATAACAGAATAGGACTAAGACCGCAGATGTTTAGCATAGATAAATTGGAGTCTATTGATATCGATGACGAAGCGGACTGGCATTTTGCCGAAAGCCTCTATCATTGGATGCAAGGGGCAGCAAAGGGGCAATAACCCGTGCGAATCGAGCCTGAACATATCGTATCACGCATGAGAACGTTGCTAGCCAGGATAATAATACAATTATCCAGCTCCCTCTTTCTTCTGCTTAAAAAGACGGATCTGTTCTTTGTTAAGAATGATGATGTCCTAATCTGCTCTCCATCCATCACTCCGAAGCAACTCAACGAGATAAAGAAACGCCTTTCCTTCTATGCTCCGGCCTTGTCTGCACGGCAGCTGTTAATCTCAAACCGGCTGACCTTCAGGTACATTTTCAGTGATATGGTGATTTTGCTGTTCTCGGGCCAGGAATCGAATTCCTGTTGGATTTTTCTGCTTTTGCGTATGAGAAAATGGACCTATGACATCGACTTTCGCACCAACCACATGGACGGCTGGCGATGGTGCGCCTTGGCGCAGGATTTTTCCCCGCCACCCCCTTCGGCTCTCCAGCGCTTTCATGCGTGTGTGTCTGATTTAAAGAAGCTCGCGTTGCAAAAATGCTACATTTTCGGCACCGGACCCTCTCTGGAAGAGGCGGGCGGGCGGGACTGGTCAGATGGTTATCGGGTGGTCTGCAACACCATTGTACGAGATAAAGCCCTGTGGAACCATATCAAGCCCCATTTTATTGTCGCAGGCGACGCGATCTACCATTTCGGCCATACAGAATTTGCCAGACGCTTTCGTGCCGATCTGATAAAACGACTCCAGGAAACAGATACATACTTTGTTTATCCTGCCCAATTTCATGCTATTGTTGGACGGGATCTGCACCAATTCGCCAACCGTTTGATCCCCATACCTATCGGGTCCCACCACCGGATGCATATTGATCTGACCAAGACCTTCCAACTGCCGCAGCTCGGTAACGTCCTGCGCCTGCTGCTGCTGCCTCTGGGATGCACCCTTTCAAAAAACGTCTATTTGTGGGGCTTTGACGGCAGGGCGCCGGATGACAAGCTTTTCTGGAGCAATTCCGACAAACACAGCTATCCAGAACTCATGCCTACCCTCTGTGAAGCCCATCCTGCGTTTTTTAGCTATTATGTGCCAAAAGCAAAGCCTGACAGCTACGTGGCATACTTCCATGGAGACGCTTTAGACAAGTCTATGTTAGATGCCGAGCATGATGGTTATGCATTCATTATGATGCATAAAAGTTGGACACAAACTCTGCAAAAAAGATTCACTGAAGAGTGAGGCATGCAACTAATTGACCATATCACTCACCTGAATGGACTGTATGGCATCCTCATCAAAAACATGTAATTACACTTCACTTACATAATGTTATAGTCTTTGAGGTGTGATTTACTGTAGACTTTTACGATGATGAAAAAAATATTTTGACATTATTGGGGAGCATGATAATACCACGTTTACCGAGGATAACCCGAACGGAGCGAAGAACAGCAAATGACACTGAAACAAAGACTCAGCAAGCGGCAGGTAACCATCGGTTCCTGGATAACCATAGGGAACCCCATTGTCGCAGAAATAATGGCAAGATCAGGTTATGACTGGCTCACCATCGACATGGAACACAGCGCCATCACCCTTGACATAGCGCAGGAACTTATCCGGATCATAGAACTCTGCGGCGTCTCCCCCCTGGTGAGAGTCGGACATAATGATCCGTTACTCATCAAAAGAGTCATGGACTGCGGTGCTCACGGCGTCATTGTACCGATGGTTAACTCTGCCGAAGAGGCCCAACAGGCAGTGGCCTCAGTCAGATATCCACCGCAGGGCTTTCGCGGAGTCGGATTGGCACGGGCCCAGAGTTACGGCACCAACTTTGAAAGATACAAAGCCTGGAATAAAGAGGAGAGCATTGTCATTGTCCAGGTTGAACATATCAAGGCGGTGGAAAATCTGGAAGAGATTATTTCCCAGGATGGGGTCGATGGATTTATCATCGGACCATACGACCTTTCCGGATCCTTGGGGGTTCCGGGACAGTTTGATCATCCTGATGTAAAGGCCGCCCTGGATCATGTTATGCAGGTTAGCAAGCAACAAGACGCCCTGGCCGGATTCCATGTGATTCCTGCCGATCCGCACTCTTGTAAAGAAAAGCTGGATCAGGGATTCAAATTTATTAGCCACAGCCTCGATATTCTGCTTCTGGGGGATCAGTGCAGAAACGCAGTCAGCACTATTCGCAAAGAGTAGTAATTTAACCTTATATGTTAGAAATAATGACATCCATCCTGATTACCACATCATCATTCGGCAAACATGATCAGAGCTTAATTGACGATCTGACCAACAAAGGTATACAGATCACAGCCAACCCCTTCGGCCGCAAATTGACTGAGCCGGAGGTAACGGAGTTGATCACCCGACATCAGCCCCTTGGCATTATTGCAGGCGTTGAACCTTTGAGCCGCGCCGTTCTACAGCAGGCCATTAATCTGAAGATAATCTCGCGTTGTGGTATCGGCATGGATTCGGTGGACCTCAAAGCCGCCAAGGAATTAGGCATCAAGGTGACTAATACCCCGGATGGCCCGACGATCCCAGTGGCTGAACTGACTGTCGGTATGATTTTGGCGTTGCTGCGACGTATTCACCTTGTTGACGGCGCCATCCGGCGTGGGGAATGGGAGAGACCTATGGGCGGTTTGCTGTATGGCAAAACCGTCGGCATTATCGGCTGTGGCAGAATCGGTTCATATGTAGCAAAACTGCTGGCCAGTTTTGGCTGCAAGATCCTGGGATGTGATTTGTTCTGTAGCGAAAATGAATGCTATGAACCCACGGAGATTGATGAGTTATTGGCCGCAGCGGATATCGTAACCATCCATATCCCCTACTCGGAGGAAAATCATCATTTTATCAATCGTGATCGGCTCAACATCATGAAGAAAGGAACGATCCTTGTCAACGCGGCCAGGGGTGGCCTGGTCAACGAAAAGGCGCTTTATGAGGCCCTTGAAAAAGGCCGATTGGCAGGGGCGGCCCTGGACAGCTTTGAGGAGGAACCCTATAAAGGTCCCCTGCGGAACCTAAATAATGTCCTGCTCACTTCTCATATCGGCTCCTATGCTAAAGAAGCCAGAGTTATGATGGAACGGCAAGCCGCAGAAAACTTGCTTCGAGAATTGAAAAAATTAGGGGCGATAAAATGAAAGTTGTTGTATTTGGCGGGGCCGGATTTATCGGTAGCCATGTGGCAGATGTCTTGAGCGAAACGGGTCACGATGTCACCATTTTTGATATCAAGCCATCACCATATCTCCAGAAGAACCAAACTATGCTGGTTGGAGATATCATGGATCAAAAACAGGTGGAAGAAATAGTTTCTGACAAATCCTTGGTCTACCATTATGCCGGCATCGCCGATATAGATGAGTGTGCCCTGCGGCCGGTGGATACAGTCAGATACAATATCCTCGGCACAGTCCATATCCTTGAAGCCTGCCGCAAGGCTAGCGTAGAACGGTTTGTCTTTGCCAGTTCCGCATACGTTTACAGTGACGCTGGCTATTTCTACCGCACCAGCAAGCAGGCTTGTGAGTCACTGATTGAAAATTATTGGGAATTATATGGACTTAAATATACCTGCCTGCGATATGGCTCGTTATATGGAGAAAGAGCCGATGATCATAACAGTATTTATCGGTTGTTAAAACAGGCCTTGCGAGATGGGAAACTCACCTATCATGGGACGGGAGAGGAAATTCGGGAATATATTCATGTGCGTGATGCGGCAGAGAACAGCGTCAAGATTCTTGCCAAGGAGTATGAGAACCAAAACATTATCTTGACTGGGCCTGAAACCATGAGTTACCGGAGATTACTTGAAATGATCGATGAGATTCTCGGGGGAAGGATCGATATAGAAATATTGCCCACTAAACGTAAGGCCCATTACAAGATTACCCCATACAATTTTAGCCCGAAACTGGGACGAAAATTGGTTAACAATCCCGGCATTGATATGGGACAGGGAATGTTGCTTTGTATGGCCGAGATTTTTGAGAATATAAAAAAGGGGTCTTAACTAATTAGTGGAACAGAACTGCCGCTATTGATAGTAATCGGTTATTATTTATAGGCTACCCTATAGTTTTCCTTTTCTGGGTTTTTAATGCGTCCACTCAGTGGGCGGTTGTTTGTGATGGTGTTTAGTTATGACGATGAAAGCGGTTTTTTTTGATTTTGATGGGGTTATTCTGGATTCAGTTAATATTAAGACAGCAGCTTTTGCTGCCATGTTTCGATCCTATGGGCCAGAGATTGAACAGCAAGTGACTGAGTACCATATTAATCATGGTGGCGTATCCCGATTTGATAAGTTCCACTATTATTATACCCAACTACTAGATAAGCCATTGTCGTCCATGGAACTTGAACGGTTGTGCCGGGAATTTTCAGCAATTGTCTTTAATCAGGTAGTACAAGCTCCTTTTATTAAAGGGGCGATGGCAACCCTTAAAGATCTTAAAAAATGCAATATCCCGGCTTTTGTAGTCTCTGGAACTCCAGATGCAGAGATCAGGTCAATCGTGCAACTAAAAAACTTAGAATCTTTTTTCGTTGAAGTTCATGGTTCCCCTAAATCTAAGGAGGAGATAACTGCTGAACTCCTACGTCGAAAAAAATTTACCGCGAAAGAATGTCTGTTTGTCGGAGATTCAATGTCTGATTATTTGGCATCTACAATAAATAAAATGCCATTTCTCGGAATTGTGCCAGATGGCGGGACCTCACCGTTTCCCTCCCATGTTACTATTGTACCAATTGTGCAACTGGCCATTAACATATGAAAAAAATGATTCAAATCAATAAAATATGGGATTTCTGCAGAAATATAAGCCGAATCCCACTTAAAATGGACCAACTGCAAAAAGCTGTTGGGCGTATTGAATATCGTCAACTTCAAGCAACAGGATCCAAAGATATTCAAAATTATGAGTTTCAAGTTTTTTCACAATGGCAAGATGATGGTATAATTCAATATTTGATTCATAACACTCCTATACAAAATAAAATTTTTATCGAATTTGGTGTACAGGATTATACTGAATCAAATACTCGTTTTCTGCTGCAGAACAACAACTGGTCAGGCCTTGTCATTGATGGTTCGCAGGACAATATCAAATATATTAAAAATGACCCAATTTATTGGCGATATAATCTAAAAGCGGAATGTGCCTTCATTGATCGCGGCAACATAAACTCACTCATTTTAAACAGCGGCATTTCTGGGGATATTGGTCTTCTATCAATTGATATTGACGGTAATGACTACTGGGTTTGGGAGGCGATAGACTGTATCAGTCCACGTATTGTGATCTGTGAATACAATAGCCTTTTTGGCCCTGTTTCCCAAGTTACAGTCCCATATGATAATAATTTTCAAAGGACGAAAGCCCATTTATCCAATCTCTATTTTGGAGCTTCAATTTCAGCCCTAAATTCTTTGGCCGAGCGGAAAGGTTATTCCCTCATCGCCGTAAACAGTGCTGGGAATAATGCCTTCTTTTTGAGAAATGACCTCCTGGGTGATGACACAATCCCGCAATCCCCTGCAAATGTATACATTAAGGCACAATTCCGGGAATCTCGAGATAACAATGGAACTTTGACATTTATTGATTTTGATGAAGGTCTTGATTTAATAAAAGATTTGATAGTTACTGATTTATCTTTAGATAGAGAAATTAAAGTTAAAGAGATTAAACCTTATTGAGGCTACCTTGATTTTAAAACTTCACAAATATTAATCAAATCAATTTTCACACTACATAAGGGTGTTGAAAAGTAACCGGCCAAAGGCTGGAAACAAATATCCAATCGGCCAAATAGCCGTTTAAAGTTTTTGTTTTTTTGTCACTGCTAGCGATTAATATTACTAACTTGCGGGTGTGTTTTTGCACTTTTAAGCACCCTAATTTGAGGGCAGCGCTATTTTACAGCAAGTTATTTACGCCAGCATATACATATACAAAAAATCACAATTGTAGTCTGTGTTTTATCTTGAAACTATAAAATTGTCAGTTTTTTATCGGTCAAGCAGCATTAGCAAAGAGAGTCTGTTGTTGCCTTTGATTGGTCGATTTCTTTTTCCTTGAACCGGCCATTTTTATCAGTATTACAGCTATCGAGCTTAACGTGCACCTGGCCATGGTTGCACGCTGGCTCCGTACTCTTACAGTCTCAAGACCTGTTTGTTTTTTCAACAGGTTAAAAGGTCTTTCACAATTTTTGCGGATATCATGAGCCTGTTGGATCATTTCTGTTGCAAAGGGTATCCGCTGAAAAAGGCCTCTATCCATAGGGATAAAGCGGTATTGAGGACATGTCTGGGAGCAGGCACATTCTCCTGTTGTCGCACCACATTTATACTCGTGCTCCTGGCCTTTGTACCCGACATGCTGCATGGGGATGGTACATTCATCATGGCAAAAAACTGCTCCAGTATCGCCATTGACATTTTCAGGCAAGGCCACCTTTGCAGACGGTGGTGTCGTAACAATGGTGCCAGTCTTTCTGTAAAGAGAACCATCTTTGTCATGGTAGGCTTCGTCAGCGGTAATGAGCTTTACGTCAATCCCCATTGCCTGGGCTAAACTAACCAGGAATGGAAGAAAATGACTGTCATGATGATTGGCAGGGGCCAAGAGGGAAACAATAGGGTAGCTCTGTCCTGTTTGGGCATTGATAGCAGTAAGAGTATGGAGACGGTAACCAATGACATATGCGGATTTATCCCGCTTATTACCATGCTTACCGCAATCACAGTCGAGGTCGTTGTAGATCCGTATCTTTTTACCTTTAATCGTGATAGTGGCCAAGGGAACCCTACAGTCATTGGCCAGTTCCGTTGAGTCAACTGCATGAAGAACACAATCGCCAAGAAGTCCTGACTGGTTAAAATGATGCAGGATATAGACAAGCAAGTTGACCTGCTGCGAGAAAGAAAGATTGGATCTGAATTTACTCAGTTGACTATGATCGATCTTGGTCTTTTTATGCAATGCCATCGTAGGATATAATACGGTTGATTATTCCGTCATCGATTAATCTATCAACAAAGGCAAGCTCCTCATCTTTGATATAGATGGAGGAACGATTATAAGTGCTGAACTTTATGGTTTTATTGTTATTCGACCATGTCGATATATCGAGCCATTTTATCAAGTTTGATGATCCCAGCCGGAAGTTGTGCTTCTATGCCAAGAAGATCTTCTTTGGGGGCCTCGACGACTTGGGTGAAATCATATTCGGCTACTGTTTCAGCCAATATCTTCTTGGCTATATCTCTCTTTTGTTTTCTTGCCAATCTTTTCCAGTTTGGAAACTGTTTTTTTAGTTGTTTTCGTATGCTTAACTTGATACTTTTGTGGTGCATCACAGCCTCTTTTTTTGATGTTTATTCTTTTGATAGGGAATCAACACCATCATAGAGGCTTTTTTTGTTTTAACTAAACGTTTTTATTGACTAAAACACTATTTACTTCAACACCTTTTACATACCATTAATGAACATTATTTTTGACCATCAAGCCTTCAGCCGCCAAGACTATGGAGGAATAGTCCGCTATTTTGTCGAACTTATTAATTTTTTTAATAGGACTGGAGAGCATGTCGAAATTAGAGCGCCGTTTTATGTGACAAAATACTTTGCAAATTCCAGAAAAAAACCAACCGGAATACTTATTCCTAAATTACCGAACTCAGTGGTGCTTTTATCTTTGATCAACTCGTTTATTACGCCATTTTTTCGGTATCGAAATAAAGCAGCAGATATATATCATGAGACATACTTCACCCATGCCGACAACTGCCCTAAATCTGCGGCTCGAATCATAACTGTCTATGATATGATCCACGAGAAATTCCCGAAAATGTTCTCGCGCTTCGATTATACCAGTAAGAACAAGCTGTTCGCCCTACATAGAGCAGATCACATTATCAGCATTTCACATAACACCAAGAGAGATCTTATAAAATACTTTGATATTGAAGCTGATAAAATATCTGTTGTTCATCTCGGCCACCTGCAACGCAATGTAAGAAACTTAGACAATTCACCTAATAGTTTTCAGCAACAACCATATCTGTTGTATGTTGGTGGCCGACGGGGATACAAAAATTTCAAATCTTTGCTTAAAGCATATGCAGAATCAGAGAATCTTAGGAAAGAATTCCGCCTGATTTGTTTTGGTGGAGGACAATTCAATCAAGATGAAGAAGAATTGATTGATCAACTACACTTGGACAAATCAAATATTATCCAGAAAGCTGGTGGTGATTTACTTTTAATTGACCTCTACAAAAAGGCTGCCGCTTTTGTCTATCCGTCCCTTTATGAAGGTTTTGGGATTCCACTCCTTGAAGCGATGTCTCTCGGCTGTCCTGTGATATGCAGCAATACCGGTTCCATTCCTGAAGTTGTCGGGGGTGCGGCTCAACAATTTGATCCCGCAGATATAGATTCAATTAGGACAGCCATTGAAAGTGCGGTATTCGACAGCGACCAGCGGCAAAATCTTATTTCTCTTGGATACGAACAATCAAAGCTGTTCACATGGGAGAAGTGTGCCTCCAAAACTCTAGGGGTATACAAAGAGGTTATTGGGAATGAGTGAATCTCGTAAAGCATTGATATGTGGTATAGGCGGCCAGGATGGTTCTTATCTTGCCAAACTCCTGCTGGGGAAAGGGTATCAGGTCTATGGTACATCAAGGGATGCCCAGGTCTCGGAATTCAAAAACTTGACACGACTCGGCATCCTGACAGAAACCGAGGTTTTGTCGATGGCTCCAAACGACTTCAGAAGTGTACTACAAGTTCTTAATCAGGTTCAACCTGACGAGCTATATTATCTCGCTGGACAGAGCTCAGTTGGTCTATCATTTGACCAGCCTGTTGAGACCCTCGAGAGCATTTCATCGGGAGTGCTAAATCTGCTGGAAGCGATCAGGTTTTTAAATAAAGACATCCGCCTTTATAATGCCGGCTCCAGCGAGTGTTTCGGCGATACCGGTGCAACACCCGCAGATGAATCAACGCCATTTAAACCCAGGAGCCCGTACGCTATTGCTAAATCAACAGCTCATTGGCTTACTAACAACTATAGAGAATCGTATGGTATTTATGCCGTTACCGGAATCCTCTTCAATCACGAATCCTGCCTGCGTCCATCTCGCTTTGTTACGAAAAAAATTGTCGATACCGCCAGAAGAATAGCAAATGGCTCCAAGGAGGATCTTGTACTCGGAAAAATCAATATTATTCGCGATTGGGGCTGGGCCCCTGAATATGTTGAGGCAATGTGGTTAATGCTACAACAACAGCAACCCGAAGATTTTGTTATTGCTACTGGAAAAAGCTGTAGCCTGCAAACATTTATCTCCCTGGTGTTTCATGAATTTGGTCTCGACTGGCAGAAGCATGTTGAATTTTCCAGGGATTTATTCCGCCCCTCTGATTTAAGTGAGAGCAGAGCCAACCCGGACAAGGCACAAAACATTTTAGGTTGGAATGCCAGTTATTTTGTTGAAGAGATAGTAAAGATGCTTGTTAAAGAAAAAATTTAACCAGCATTTAACCAGACAAAAATCTATTCCAATAGGACTTTGCCCACAAAATACGTGTATGAAGCTTTTGTTTCTCTGTAAACGGCGGCCACAGGGCCGCGATCTGTTAACCAGCCCCTATGGAAGATTTTATCACCTGCCTCGATTGTTGGCACGTAAGGGGCATGAGGTAACTATCCTTTTATGTAGTTATAAGTGGGAGCCGAACGAGGGTGGCATTTGCGATGATGACGGGATCCACTGGCATTCCGTTAGCCTCTTAAACGGAAATCCCTGGCGATATTACCGCAAAGTTCTACAGCTGGTTCTGGAGATCCATCCTGACTGGATAGTGGGATTTTCAGATACATATTATGGCATGCTTGCTCAACATCTTGCCCAAAAGTTCGGATGCAAATCCTTGATCGATGCTTATGACAACTATGAGAGCTATATTCCTTGGTGCAGACCACTGCACTACCTGTGGCGTCGTGCTTTATCAACGGCTGATGTGGTTACTGTCGCAGGACCAAGCCTGGCTGAACTGATAGGGGAAAGCAGGAAGGAGAAATATATTAAGGTGGTGCCAATGGCTGCTGATCCCATAGGATTTGTGCCTATGGATGCCCTTGACTGCCGAAAAAAAATTGGCTTGCCAGTTGATAAAAAATTAATTGGATATTGTGGTGCTCTTCACCAAAATAGAGGGATATCTTTACTTTTTGAGGCTTTTAAAGAGTTGCACCAGAAGAATAAGCAACTTGAACTTGTTCTGAGCGGGAGGAAGTTTCCGGGTATTTCTATCCCGGAAGGAGCCCGGTGGTTAGGATTTTTGCCAGATGAAAAAGTTCCTTTTTTGCTTAACAGTATGAATGTGCTGGCGGTAATAAATAAGAATTCTAAATTTGGCAATTACAGTTATCCCGTGAAGTTGTATGAAGCAATGTCCTGCCAAGTTCCGGTTGTTGCCTCAAGTTCAGATTCTGTTCGGTGGATTCTGAAAGACTTTCCTGAACTTCAGGCTGCTCCAGAAGATAAATCTGATTTGAGTGAAAAATTGTTAAATGCATTAGAGAGGGGCAGGGTGGATTATGGCAGACAGCAGGGCTGGGATAATGAGGGTGTATTGTTTGAACGTGCTTTGGAATAAAAGAGTTAAAACTATCCCTTGTTCTCCCCACCTTTGCACGTTTTATCAAAAAATAACAGTTTTTTTGGGTTCCTCCTCTTGGTTATTCTTTTCTAAAATCCAGATATAGGTTGGGCAAAGCCAGTAGATATGTTTCGTAATAAAATTTGCTACAACATATTTTCTCGAGTTCGGTTTCAACATGTAATCTACTGCAAAATCTCCAGGTGATTCAACTATTTTTTTCGTATAGTCCACAACGGTGAAAGCCTGTACAAGTTTTTTTAACCCCCAATAGGTAAAATGGGTTTCGTGGTAATACTCCCCTTTTTTAGTAAGACGCATATAGTAGTGAGCAAGGAATTTAGGCATAACTGAAAGAAAGAGTAGGTTGTGGTGGGGTTCTCGTAATATTATGCGGTTCTCAGCGGTAAAATAACAAGCTCCGTTTGGCTTGAGGAGACGGTGGATTTCGCTCATAAGCCGCTGGGCATCTGGGACATGTTCATAAATATGGTTGCAGAGAATGATATCAAACTTATCTTTAGGGTAATTGGTATTTAAACCATCCTCCACTTGAAAGGTTAGATTTTGTTTTGTGAAGTTCTGTCGTGCGAAAAATATAGCATTATTGTCAACATCGATGCCGGCGATCGACTTGCAGTTATCTGCTAAAAAATCTTCAATAACTCCGGTTGATGCGCCAATGGATAGTATTTCCGCGTTAGAAAGATCTGGACCACAATAATCCTGCAGAACTTTGAGTATGGTGACGGCTTTTTTCAGCCGTTTTTCAGTGTCATACACATAATTGAAATTCTTTGAAAAGTTGCTTTGGTATTCTGTGTCTTTATTCATTTTTTCTGAAAGCACTAAATCTTTGTCTTGTGCGCTTTAATGGGCATTGTTTACGGTTTTTAAAAATTGTCTCAATTTCTTACCATAATTGTGCCAGGAAAATTTACGGGCATGTTCGATACATTTTTGGTGGCTGATGTTCTGTGGGTTGGAGCTGAAATAATCAATGATAAGGGAACTTATCTCCTTGTAGTTTCCTGAATGGACGAGAAAACCTGTTTCTCCATCGACTATGGCATCTTTGACGCCACCTGTGTCAAAAGCAACAACTGGCAGCCCGAATGATGCGGCCTCAATGGCAACCATCCCAAACCCTTCCACGTCTCCTGGAGTATCAACGAGAGGGAAAATAAAAAGATCTGACTCGTTGTAAGCGTTTCTCAGGATATCCTCGCCTACTTTGCCGAGTAGAATTATTTTCTCTTCAAGATTGTATCTTAATATTAATTGATTGATTTCTTCCCCGACAGACCTTTGTTTCGATAGAGCATCTTGAGGGTCACTGCCAATAATAACCAATTTAACTTTTGGGTTGGTGGAGATAATGTCGAGAAAAGCGTATTCAATAAATTCTGGCAGTCCTTTTCTCGGAATTAATCGACCAACAGAAAGTAGAATTTTGGCGTCTAGCAGGTTGTGTTTTTGTCTGAACGTTTCAGTGGGCTGAAGTTGCTTCTTTGATGGAAGTTCTACGCCTGGATGGATAATGTGTATTTTTTCGGGAGCGATTCCTATTGATTCTACCAAAGATTTTGTGTTGTTACTGTTAACTATGAGATGGTTAGCTTTAGCTGTAAAGGGAACAAAGAACCTCTGGAATATAAAATTATCGGCAATGATATCGAGGCCGTGAATAAAAAGAATAGATTTCACCCGAAATAATTTGCTTAGCATCACAACAATGGGGGCCACTACTCCACTGCCACCAATAATTACATCTGGCTTTTGCCGAATACAAGCCCGAAAGGCTTTTATTGAAGCGACGAAAAGAAAAGAAAAAATTGAACTGACCGGTGCTTCGCTGACGTAGGGAGAATTGTTGGTGTAATTTCTGCACCCAGATGGACCTACTAGGTGGCAGAAATTATTTTTCGCTATCTCTAAGTATGTGTGGAGCAGCAATTTTTCCATGCCACCGGTTAATGGCGGAAAATTTCTGGTAATTATTAGTATTTTCTTTGGGTTTTGAAGAGTTTTGTTTTGTTTGGCCATGATAATGTTTTACTCATTACAGAGGTGTCAAACCTGTTATGGGTATTTGTGGTTCATACTAAAAAGAAGTTTTAGGTGGCTGATCAACTGAATTAATATTGATAAATTAGAAGGTAACTATTCAGCTGCACTCCATCTTCGCCCATTTAGGTCTTCTCGAATAGCACAAGTATGCTTCGAAGCCCTAAATGAACGAATATGAAGCACATCTGAACAGTTACAGCCTGGAGTTAAGGGTAATTTCCAGCCTACCCTGAATAATTACATTAGAAGAAACAATTGTTTTTTGTAGAAATTTTAATGGGTATGCATGGCAATTTTATTGGTTTAGCTGAGACTACATTCGTGTAGTTCTGCTTCACATTTTAAATTAATTTTGTTTTTTCTTAAATTCCAGAGGGATATACTTGCTCAAAATTTTACCGTTACTTATGGCCAGCTGAGGTCCGTAGTCATAACTATCATCTTGTACTTTATTCTCAAGAATCTCATTACTATTGCTCAAGTAAGCAAAAACATATCGAAATAAATTCACATGTGTTTTGAAGTCATTGTCAAATTGTCGTTTATAGTCTTCTGGGAAGCGTATGGCCATGAGGATACCAAATCTGTCCAGAGCATAAAGGCTGTCAGGGATGACTTTGCCATCCCCATCCTCTCTGATTCTGTAACCCCATGAACCATGATCCCCTGCAATAATTATCAATGGATCGTTATCATATTTATGGATCAGATCGACCATCTCCAACAAATGTGTATTGGCTTTCTGTATTTTTTCGTCATACCCCTGCCTAAAGGTCTCAAGAATTTTGTTGATTTCAATTCTGTTTCTCGACTTTATTCTGGAGGGGGAATGATGAGGTCGAGAAGTATATATAAACGAAAAGGTGGGAGTGCCATTGGCGGCATTTTTTGAAAATCTGTCAGCAAGTGTTTTCATAAAGTTTATTTTACGCGTGGCGAAGATACTCTTTTTCGTGGTATCTTGATGGCTCAAAAATGTCTCAAGGGCCAAGTAAGCAGGTGCAACTGGCGAGAAATAATCAACCGATGCACCTCTCGGCAACAAACTGTCGACACTAAACATATATTGGATTTCGTAGTTGTTCTGGCGGAAAATATCCACGACTGGATTATATGTATTTGACTCCAGCATACTTCTGCCTCCAATAGAATCAAAATTACCAATATTTATCGAGTAATAGTGATGTTCCATTCCAAATAGTGAAGGTAGAGAAGCAAGGGTGTGGTTGTAGTTGCTAAAGTAATTATGGTGCAGGGTAAATTTACGCTCTTCTAAATTTTCGTAAAAAGGACGATTGTCAAAACTATAAATTTTTCCTAACGCCTCTTTGTTCGGGTAACTCTCTGTAATGATAAAATATACATTTGGCTTTTTTGTAAACCTTATTTGATCATTGTCTTTTTTGTTTTGAGTTGTCCAATCCAAAATAGGGTTATTTGCCCTAGAAATACCAAGGACTAAGCCAGAAATTGAAACAACCGTCAGGACTAAAAAAAGAATACTTAATTTTTTCAACTCGGCATTTTTTATCTTGGATCGAGCAAAAATAACAAAGACAACTATGAATGGAATTATTATTTCTGGTGACAAGTTGAGAGCCACAAAAGAATTTCTTAACAGAATTGCATTAAGAGATAATGATACAGCAACTACTGCAAGGTCTGTCCAATTGTTCAAATCAATTTTTTTGTTGAATTTTCTTGAAATAAAATTCGAGGCAACAATGATTACAAATGCAGTAAATAGTATCACCAGTGAGCAAATTATGGTCCCAAGCACTACCAGAAAAATATTCTGAACAGTGGGGTAGATATACCAATTATTGCTCAGAAAAAACGTCGTGCAATATAGACCAGTAGCCAGTGATAGTAGAATTCTATTTAACAATTTTTAACTCCCTTTAACCCATAAGAATGGAAAAGTGATTTGTTCATTTTTTCAAAACCTCCATTAAATAAATTATTCGGTTTGTCTCCTCAAGTTGTTTACATGTAACAATTTTAAAATACTGAGAAAACGCCTCCTCAAAACCATTTTGGTTGTAGTTGGGGAAAATATCTTCTCGAGTGGCAAGTAGACGTTTTACTTGTGAATCTTCTTTCGGAACAAATTCGAGGATCACTATCTTTGCAATTTTTTGCAAAAACCGGGCAATTTCATTCAGGGGCACATTGTTCGAGATTGCAAGGTGGTGTATCAAAGCCAGAACTAAACAAATACCTACTGGCCCTCTAGTAACCAAAGAATCCCTTTCTTCAAGTGCCCAACCGATATTCGTACTGGGATTATTCAAGTCCTGCAGCAGTGGGAGTACATTCTCAATGCCTTTATTCCTGACACGCAAATAGTTTTTCTCAACAGCACCAGGGTCGATATCGAAAGAGATGACGTTGGCTCCTGTTTCTGCGGCGATTAAGCTAAACATCCCAGTGTTTGCGCCTAAATCCCAAATTTGGTCAGCGTGGTATCTTTCAATATATGATTGAACAACTTTCTTCTTCTCCAACAATGTGGTCTCAGTATAGTTGGTATCAAGGTAATAGTTGCTCCACTCGGTCCCGCCTGGTTTCCAGTTTAACTTTTTAATAATAGTTTTTAGAGAATCAACAAGTCCCATGAGAGATTTTTTGCTGACATTGCTACTTTTAGTGTCTGGCGACTCTGTCTTATCGGCATACTTACGTTGGCTCCTTGAGTGCATATGAATATGGAGAAAAAGTGAAAAGTTGAGCCACGTTTTCAGCGGGAGCAGAGTAGAGGCAAGATCTAGAGGAATACCGTCTATGTTATTTGAGAGGAGACTAGAAAGCCGCACATCACATTTGCTCATCAGAGCAAGCGGGGCCAAAAAATGCTGGCAGAACTGACGATAGGCCGGCCAGATTGCTCCCTCTTCATACTGAGAGAATGACAGGGTATCAATGAATATTGGTTTCCCATGATGAAACTGAACATTGTAAGCGCTAGCATCTTTCAAAATCATCCCATGATCGAGAGAAATAATCATGGTTTTCAGCGTCAGAAGAGCGGCATCTTTTAACTGTGAGAAACACCATTCGTAGGGATATGATATGAAATCAATCTCAACAGGTTTGATAGTTTTAAAGTGATCCGGGGCAACATCGAAAGGAGGAACAATCTCACTATGCGGCACAAGCATTTCTTTCTCGACCAGTGAATCATATAAACCAGAGTTTATGAGTGTCTGGTAATCGACCGCATATTTAGACAATATTTCTCGATAAAGAATGTCTTCGTGGCGTAAAAGATACCCGCATGGGTCTCGAAATGAACTTTTCTGTATGAGTTTCATTCCTTTTTATCTTTTTTGAAAATCTTCATAATATTTCGCCAGTAGGTTTTTATGGTATATAATCCTCCCATAACAGCAGCAATTATCATTTGAAAAACTAAACTACCAGTACCTGGGTCAAGATAAGCCTCGCTTGTTCCAGGAAATACGAAAGTAACTGCCGAAGCAAATGAAATAACAAAATAATAAGTATTAAATTTGTCTATTCTGTCACTGCAGCGGCCCAATCGTTTTTTGTTCCCCAACTTTTGAAAATTTTTCATCACAAAATTTCCCCTATATTAATGTTAAGCAGTGATATGGCTAGTAGACTAGAAATGGAAAAATGATGCTCATCACTGCATCACACTATATTCAAACAGATTGATATCTAATATTTATGATTTACAGGGTCAAGATAAACCTATTCCCTGCGCATCCAAAAAGTATAAGCCTTCTCTGAAAAAATGAGACATTAAACCGATATACTTTGTTGATTACTGCAATATTTTATGGGCAAAACAAACCAGACCTACCTGTCCTTGTCAAACAGTTTGAATTGTCTCTTGAAAATCATTTAAACATTGCCGTCTTGTCTTACTCTTGCTACCAGTTTGCTCAGCCGTTTGCGATGCAAAGCGTGCAGAGTGGAGAAATTTTTTTTTGAGGATTTGATTCAATTGGCATTGGACAATTTTCTTGTGAAGAGAAATAACCATGATCCATATTCATAAAGAATCTGCTTTGCATCCTTGCCGTTGTGCCACCAGTCGGTAGAGGAAAAACGGTCATCTTTAGCTGTGATGCTGATCAAGCTTAATTGCGTTTTAAAAAGATCTTTCCATATATGAATGGCTCTGGCTGAATGTGTTTTGCTTGTTGTAATAATGATTTTTTTTAGCCCCAAGGAAAGAATTATGGGACCAATTGTTTTGGCTTCTGTAATAGTGTCATAAACGTCTTCAGCTGAAATGGAAATTATAGCGTGTCTGGGTACACCTAAGAGCTCAAGGATTCGTATAGTTTCTTCATTCCAGGCACAGCAAGGTTGAAGGCCCATGTTTTCAAGCTCTCTTAAAATTTCATTCTTTCTGTTCCCATTGATAATTACCTTGTCGGCATAGTCTTGGTTATAAAGGTTGGCGGCCTCCCTGAGGCGTTCGTATATGCCCATTCCCGTATTTAAAACGACAATGGCATCAGCGTTTTCTGGGGAGTCATCGGCGATGAGAAAATTGGCTAACGGAGTTAAAATTGGTGCCGGGAACAGGTATACGGACAGGCCAGCAACACAAAGAAAGCATAAAATAGCAAAAAAGAATTTTTTCATAATCCTACTTATGCAGTTTAATGGTTTTTAAAAGACTTTTCGGAGAGCAGAAAACTCTGCACCACTCATCCCTATTGTTGAGTTGCCATAATGTCTGCATTATAATTCCTGGTCTGAAAATGGAACTCTTTATAGGCCCTAGACAGGTTATGTTCAATCTCTTCGGTTATGTTCGGGTTATTTGATAAAAAACAATGGTTAAGGGGGGGTAGGAGGGGATAAAATTTAAATGAGAACATCTCCGATATTTCTCCATCCCATTATGTTAATATCTTGTCGCCTGTAGTTCTCCTCGCCGCCATATAACAAAGTTGGAGCTACCCCGGTATCTTTGGCTATGGAAAGCCATTTTTTCAGGCTGCTGAAGGATTCTTTGGTCAAGGTTTTACCTGACTTTATTTCGATAGGCATAAGTTTCCCATTTTTTTCGGCAATTACATCCACTTCATTTCCGTTGCTGTCACGCCAGAAAAACAGATCCGGTCGGTCACCGTTATTGAGGCGCGATTTCATTAACTCTGCTATGACAAAGGTTTCAAACAGGCTTCCGCGCAGCGGGTGGGTTTCTATCTGTTCTGGTGCTCTTATTCCCAGAAGCCAGGAGGCTAGACCCACATCATAAAAATATAGTTTTGGCATTTTCACTAATCGTTTTTTGAAATTGTTATGATGTGGGCGAAGAAGAAAAACAATGTAACTTGCCTCGAGTACCGATAACCATGATTTAACGGTGTTATGGGTGATCCCGCATTCTGTAGCCAGTGACGAATAATTGAGCAATTGCCCGGTCCTGCCTGCACATAGGCGAATAAATCTTTGGAAGTTGTCAAGCTCATGTATTTTAAGCATTTGCCGGACATCTCTCTCTATGTAAGCTGTGGTGTATGCGCTGAACCAGGACTGAGGGGCGATGTCCCGGTCGTAGAGCGGCGGATAGCATCCCGTGAAGAGCATGGTGTCTGGGGCGGGGGAAAGTTTACTTGATCTAGCAAGCTCGTTGAGTGAAAATGGCAAAAGTTCCAGGAATGCTGTTCTGCCGGCCAGAGACTGACTTATACCCGAAAGTAGACCAAATTGCTGCGAGCCGGTCAGGATAAAAAGGCCCATTCTTCCATCGGCATCAACAGTGGTCTGGAGATAGGAAAGCAGGTGGGGACAGCGCTGTATCTCATCAAGTACCGCACCATTAGGGAAACGCTCCAGAAATGAACGCGGGTCTTCCTGAGCAAAGAGCCTTGTGTCTGGGTCTTCCAGTGAGGTGTACGGCTTGTCTGCGAAAATCGTTTTTGCAAGGGTTGTTTTGCCGGACTGTCTAGGCCCGGTTATTGTGACAATCGGAAAACCACGGAGGAGGTGATGGCATGTTTTTTCAGCGTCTCGAACAATCATAACATGAGACTACTTTTTTTTATGTAATTTGTCAAAATGTTTTACAGAATGCATAGAAATGTTGGGCGCTCTGGAATCCTGGTAGTATCTATTTGTGCAGTTTTATTGTTCTCAGAAGGCTTTTCAGTGAGCGGAAAACCCTATGCCATTCATCCATGCTGTTAAGATGACCTAATGTCTGCAATATGTACCCTGGTCTGAAGTAGAACTCTTTATAGGCCCTGGCCAGGATATGCTCCAGTTCTTCTCTTTCCATATCCATAGTTTTTACAACTGGACCGTGGGTCATGTCGAATTCTGCAAAATTCTTGGCAAGTAATAGATTATTTTCTTTTGCGTATTCGTAGAGTGATGTCCCTGGGTAGCTCATGTTAATAGAAAATTGTACTTGGTCAGGGGAGAGTTTCTTGGCAAAGGCAATTGTTTCCTCTACTGATTTTTGGGTGTCATAGGGGAAGCCGAACATGAAACCGCCAAGGGCTTGAATTTTGTGCTTTTTAATGAGCTGGATGCCGTGTTCAATCTGTTCAAGGGTGAGACCTTTTTTAATTTTATCCAGAACCTCTTGGGAACCGCTCTCGACTCCGACTCTGATCATTCTGCAGCCGCTTGCTTTCATCTTGGCATAGAGGTAATTAATCAGATATTGATCGACTCTTCAATCTGCACGATAAACTTATCAATATCATTAAGTTTATTCATAACTTTCCTGCATATGTATTCCGCTTCAATTTTTTCGTAATCATGAGATAGAAAATTCCGAAATCCGGCAATTTGGGCAAAATCATACGCAAAATTTCTATCCAATATGCCGTTTTCTCCTAAAATATCAATTGAATCAGCATAGGTTTGGGGTATGCGTAAATTTTTTTCTTTTATGACCAGTTCTGCTAAAACTAAGCATCCGTCTGCCAACAGATAAAGATAGTGAAGTATGGCACCTCGGTATATTTTGTCGGTATCAAATTTTTCAAAACACTCTTCTTTTACAGAGTGAATAAAAGTCAAATGTTCTTTTATTTTTCCGATTTTCTGTCTGATCCTTTCCATTATACACCTAACGTCCTTTGTCGATGTTCAGTGAAATCGAGTATTTCGTGAAGTTTTTTGGCCTCAAACTCTTTCCTTTGAATAATATCTTTTTCCCAAATTAAGGTGCCCTGGTGAATGATCCGGTCAATCAACATTAAATTTTTGGATGCTTTAAGCAAGATGAGATCTATGTCGTCTCTTTTTAAGAGCCTGCATAAATCTGTATAAAGGGAGTCTTTTAATCCAAATAGATATTGTTTGTCCCAGCTCACGGGTAGGACCGCAATATCTATGTCGCTTCTTGAGTGAGCTTTGTTTTCAGCGATTGATCCGAAAATATAAGCGGCAATGAGATCATCTGAATACCTGTCAAACAAGGGAACAAGCTTTGGGATTAATTTTTTTATAGTAAGCTCTTTCAAAATTATTTCCGATAATTTAGTACCTTATAAATAATTTTCGTGTTTTTTCTGGCAAGAAATGAAAAAAGAATATTCATTTAAAGGTGTTGCATCTACTGTTAAGGTACTTATTTCCGGTTTATCCGGATTAGTAGCTTAGTAATTATTTTATTAGCCAACAAGACGGGCGTAATATGAATCGTGTTTTTATCCCCCTCAAGGGGGGACAGTACCGAGCACCCCTCTGGGGGGTACTGAACCAAGTGGCAAGAAATGAAAAAGGTGTATTTATTTAAAGATGTTGCATCTACTGTTAAGGTACTTATCCTTCTTTTCCGGTTTATCTGGGTTAGGGATGGGTTGTTTACTCAGAAAAGTATAGCAAACCATAAATAATCTAATATTAAAAGAGGGGAGGGGACATTAGATATAAAAGAAGTGGCTGGGGTGCAAGGATTCGAACCTTGAGATGACGGCGTCAGAGGCCGTTGCCTTACCGTTTGGCGACACCCCAGTATAGGTGTGAAATTAAGTTTGTCAAAATAGAAGAAGCTCTACTTTATGTCAAGGAAAAATAAATTTCATGGCTTTTCTATTTCACCATAAGCGGGATTTCGTCTTGATGATAGAGCGTATGTTTGTAAATTAAAAGAATAATTTTTGATTTGCAAACATATCTTACTCGGTTCCAGGAAAAATAAAATCATCCCCCTATTTATAAGATAATGTACCCGGCGTAGCCGACAACATGGTCGGTGTCGCCGCTGGTTTCTCCTGAGTCGGTGTAGCGGACAAGCTCAGCCTTTGTTGCGCCGAGGAAGTTGGCGGCGGTCAGGGCAATGGTGGTCGGCATGATGCCGCACATGGAGATTCTGTTGCCGACTACGGTGTTATACAGGGCCTGCGGGTCTAGTTTGTCAATCTTTTCCATGGCCATCTTGTCTTTTTGGCTGGCTGATTTCCTAGATTCATAATGGGTCATATCGGTGCTGGCCACGATCAGGACTGGTTTGTTATATTCCTTAATGGCTTCGGCTAAATTTTCGCCTGCTTTTCGGCAATCCTCAAAAGATATATACGAGACGCAGATTGGCACAATGGCTATATCTGCATTGTGATATTGCAGGAAGGGGACCTGGACTTCCATCGAGTGTTCTGGGATATGTGCCTGAGTGTCTGCTTTGAATAGATCTGACTTGTTTAAAACTGTTCGGGCTAATTCTTCATTTATTGATACGGTCCCAAAGGGCATATCCCAGGTTCCTTTATCCATGACTGCTAACCGTTCCCCCGCACCATGGTGATTAGGGCCTAGAATTATAATATCATTTGGTAGGTTTATTTGGGCAAATGTTTCAGCCGCAACACCTCCGGAGTAGATATACCCGGCATGGGGTGATATCGCTACAATGGCATTTTTCTGGATTCCTGGCCCTTGTGGTGTGAGCTCGGAGATGGTTTGTCGTAGAGTGGATGGGGAGGCTGGGTAGAATTGGCCGGCTACTGCTGGAGTTCGTATCATGATGGTTCCTCCAATTTAAATATAGGGGATATAAACTTATTATACGAATTCAGGTAAAGCAAGTTGGTGTTTCTTTGTTCACAAAAAGCCAATAAACAGAATATTTGTCATTTTAGCGTAAGCGGGAGTCCAGGTTTTTGTTGCCTGAAAACGCCTGGACTTTCGCCTATGCGGGAGTGACGGAAGGGGAAAACCTATAACTCGTTTTAGTCCTACGCCGTCACTTTCCAGGTGGTGCCCTCAGGGCTGTCTTTGAGTTCGATTCTTTTTTCTAGTAATTGGTCTCTGATTTCATCTGCTCTGGCCCAATTTTTATTGGCACGGGCCTCTAGTCTTTCTGCAATAAGCTGCTCTAATTCTTCCTCCGTCATAGAAACGAGGCTAAGATGTTGGGCCTGAACCTCTTGGATGAATTTGTTTGGGTCAAGGCGAAGCAGTCCCATGATGTTTGCAAGCTCTGTTACTGTTTTTGCGCCGTTTTGAAGCAGATCTATGTCATTATTGTTTGGTTTTTTTGCTAAGGTCTGTCTTATCCGGTTTAAGGTTTTTACCGTTTCGAACAGGGTGCCGAGGGCTTGGGCCGTATTGAAATCATTGTCCATGGCGGTGTTGAAACGTTCAGGCAGGCTGCGTAGTATTTCAGCCTCTTTTTCCGATGAAATTTGTTTCCCCTCGTCGTGTCCTGGCGGCAAGTTTGTGCAGTCTAGCATGCAGTTATATAGGCGAGTGAGGCCGGACATGGCATCGTGCAAAGAATCTTCGGAATAATCCAGGGGGTGACGGTATTGGGTTGAGAAGACTGCAAGTCGCAATGCTTCCGGATGGTGCTCTTTTAACACTTCCCTGATGGTCAAGAAATTGTTCAGGGATTTTGACATCTTTTCTTCACTTATGGTTACAAAGGCGTGGTGAATCCAGGTCGTGACAAATGGTTTTCCTGAGGCCGCTTCACTCTGGGCCACTTCGTTTTCGTGGTGGGGAAAGACAAGGTCCTCGCCACCTCCGTGTATGTCGAAGCTCTCACCCAGATATTTTCGACTCATGGCGGAACACTCAATGTGCCAGCCAGGTCGGCCTGGTCCCCAAGGGCTGTCCCATACAGGCTCGCCTGGCTTACTGCCTTTCCAGAGGGCGAAGTCCATGGGGTTCTTTTTCTTGTCGTTTATTGTAATGCGGGCGCCTGCCTGTAGATCTTCAAGGTTTCTACCTGATAAGGCGCCGTATTTGGGGAACTTTGCTACTTCAAAATAAACATCGCCATCCGCTTGATAGGCAATTCCTTTTTCTTCAAGATCTTTGACTATATCTATTATGTCCTGGATGTGCTCTGTTGCTTTGGGCTCAGCAGTTGGTGTGCCGATTCCAAGCGTTTTCATGTCTGTGTAGAATTCATCAATAAATTTTTCAGCCAGTTCAGTGCATGTCGTATTTTGTTCATTTGCCCGCTTGATAATTTTGTCATCGATATCGGTGAAATTACGGATGTAGGTAACCTTGTAACCACTGTGTTTAAGATAATTAACCATCATATCAAAAACTAAGGCGGATCTGGCGTGACCGATGTGGCAGAAATCATATGAAGTGATTCCGCAAACGTACATTTTAACGTGTCCGGGCTCAAGGGGGACAAAAAGTTCCTTGTTCCTGGTTTTAGTGTTATATATGTGCAAACTCATTGTATCTTAGTGTCTCCGGTTTAAAATTTCAGCTGGATATGGTAGATAGCATAAACTCTATACTATAATTTTATAAAGAATTATTTCAAGAAAATCTGTCAGTTTAACAAAAAATCGGAAAGGGTTCATTAATAATATTTACGAGAAAGGAGCACTTATAAATGTCGATAATTGAAGAGAAAAAACTGTCAACTGGTGCAGTGATGACCATTACGGATGAATCAAAAAAGCTTGCCGCAGATCGATGGTTGGTCAAGCTGCAGTGTGTCGTGACGATTCCCTGGGCTGAATGGATGGATCAATATTTAGATAAAAATGATGGGTCTTATGAAGATGTTCGCACAAGTATAGAGCCAATAATGTATGAAATGGTCAAAGAACGAAATTTTATCGATCATAGTGAGAAAGAAGAAATGCTATTGGATATACAAGCTAAGATTCATGAAAATATAGGCCAGTATGTTGATAGACCCGATTTTAGCAATAAGGTTTTCCATAAACAACTGCAGGAATGGCGCGACACACAAAGATTGATGGCATCTATGCCGCTTGAGAATGAACTCGGAGATGTTGAGGAACCAGACGATTTCTCGGCATGTTTCAAGTGATTGTCCTTAAATAATCTTGACAAAATCGGCCAATAGCATCATATTGTCGGTTTTTCCTACGAAAGGCTGTGGTTAAAAGTCGCCTTAATACTAAATAAAAGTGATAGGTCTTCCCATAAGAGGTGTAACGATGAAGGTATTAATTAGTGATAATCTTGCTCCGGTTGGCGCAGAAATCCTTGAAAGAGCAGGATTGGAAGTTGATATAAATACAGGACTGGCACCTGAAGAACTGAAGAAAATTATAGGCAACTATGATGGTCTTGTAATCAGAAGTGCAACCAAGGTCACAGAAGAGATCATTGATGCGGCTGATAATTTAAAAGTCGTGGGTCGTGCTGGTATTGGTCTTGATAATGTTGATATTCCAACTGCCAGCAAGAAAGGCATTGTGGTTATGAACGCTCCTGACGGCAATGCAACAACTGCAGCCGAGCACGCCATCGCTATGATGATGTCGTTGACCAGGAATATACCCCAGGCGACCGCTTCCATGAAAGCCGGGAAATGGGAGAAAAAGAAATTCGGTGGTCGTGAAGTTACCGGAAAGACTTTAGGTATCGTAGGTATCGGACGGATTGGTTCAATTGTGGCGGACAGAGCCCACGGACTGCGCATGAAGGTAATTGCTTTTGATCCCCATATGCCTAAAGAACTGGTCGATAAGATCGGGGTGGAATTGGTCAGCCTTGATGAACTGTGCAAAAGAGCTGACTATATTTCCGTTCATGTGCCATACACCAAGGAAACTGCCAAATGTTTGAGCACCGAGCAGTTTAAACTGATGAAAAAAGAGGCTATGCTTATTGATTGTGCCCGTGGTGGTGTGGTTGATGAAGAGGCCCTTTATGAAGCATTAAAGAACAATAAGATAGCAGGAGCGGGTCTTGACGTATTTGCAGTTGAACCCACAACTAATGAAAATACCCCTCTTCTTGCTCTGGATAATTTTATATGTACCCCGCATTTAGGTGCCTCGACTGCTGAAGCTCAGGAGAATGTGGCGGTTGCCATTGCCGAGCAGATGGCTGATTATCTTCTCAATCAGACGGTTACTAACGCAGTGAATGTACCATCTGTCAGTGCGGAGGTTATGTCCCAGGTTGGACCTTATCTAAATCTTGCCGACATGCTCGGTTCTTTCCATATGCAGATTGCTAAGGGCGGGGTCGAAGAGATCAATATTGAATATGTGGGAGATTTGGCTGAGCTTAACACCACTCCGATAACTGTTGCCTTTTTGAAAGGGCTATTTACCCCAATCCTGAAAGATGCGGTGAATTTTATTAATGCACCTATGATTGCAAAAGATAGAGGTATTCGGGTTGTTGAGTCAAAAACACAAAGTTCGGATGATTTCACCAGCCTGCTAAAGGTTAAAGTGACTACTTCCGAGGGTGAAAATATCCTTGCTGGTACAGTATTTGGAAAAAACGAACCAAGGCTTGTGCGCTTGAACACCTTCAGACTCGAAGCTTTGCCTGCCGGCCCTATGCTTTATGTGCATAACAATGATGTCCCTGGCGTCATTGGTGCTATTGGTACAAAAATAGGGAGTTTTGGCGTAAATATTGCCAACATGACTGTGGGAGCTGAAGCAGAAAAAGGTGTCAATGTCATTTTGCTAAATACCGGTACTCTGTTGAGCAAAGATCAGCTTCAGGGAATTTCTGAACTTGATAGTGTCAATAGTGCTATGGCGCTGGAACTTCCAGCGCAGTAATAAATTCTGTGGAGTCGGCCATGAGTAGTGAAAAGAAAAAATGCTGCCCGGAAGGGATGGTTAAAAAAGATGGCAAATGTGTTCTGCCGGATGTGACCTTTACCTCTTTTTTTATGGCCCTAAACACCTCTACTCTTTTTCACCTTGGTGAGATAGCAGATCCTAGCACCGGGAATAAACATAAAGATATCTCCATGGCTAAACATACAATAGACACGATGCTCCTTTTGCAAAAAAAGACAGAGGGTAATTTAAGCCAAGAAGAAAAAGAACTTGTTGAAACCAGTCTGTATGATCTTCAAATGCGTTTTGTGAATGCAAATAAGTAGTAAATATTCGGGTTAGCACCTCATCTTCGCCCATTTGGTCCGGTTCGAGTAGCACAAGTACGCTTCACCGGCCCAAATGAACAAATATGAGGCACTACCCCAAACATTTAAATTCCCGGTTTATGGTAAATTTTAGCACAACCCGAATATTTACAATAAGTAGTACCTGCATTGAAAAATATGGCCATCATATAATGATTTCTTTGTTTCAGTCCAGAGACCTTGCTGAAGTTATATGATTGCTGGCAATATAGAAATACTGGCGCCTGCAAAAATAAATCTCTACTTATCCATTAAGAGAAAACGGCAGGATGGTTATCATGAACTTGAAACGGTTATGCAGAAAATCAATCTTGCTGACCGAGTTACCCTGACCAGGGTTGATTCCGGGATATCACTCAGATGTGTACAGGGGCAAAATGGGGCGCTTACAGATTGTAGCGTTCCTGGTGACGAGACAAACCTAGCTTATCGAGCGGCCTCCGTCTTTTTTGCTGAGGCTGGATGTGACGGGGGAGTTACAATATCCTTGGAAAAAAATATTCCAGTTGCTGCTGGACTTGGTGGCGGCAGCAGTGATGCCGCTGCGGTTCTTTCTGGTCTATCTCATTTGTTCCCGGAAAAAGTATCTTACAAAAAAATGTTGGAATTAGGCGGCACCCTTGGGGCCGATGTCCCATTCTTTGTTGATTCGTCAGCAGCTGTGCTTGCTAGTGGGATTGGTGATGTGCTGCAGCCGATAACGCCATTAGACCGATGTTGGATTGTCCTGGTTAATCCTGGTTTTCCTGTGTCTACGAAATGGGTGTATGACAATTTTGCGTTGACATCCGGGGATAATCCATATACTTTAGGCGCCAACTTTTTTCTTAACAAGAAACTAGATTGGTTCTCTGCAATGTCTGCTGATTTGGCAAGGTGTTCAGTGGCCTCACTGTATAATGACCTTGAAATGGTCACTGAGGGTAAATATCCTGAGATTGCCCAGTGTAAGCAGCGCCTCATTGAAGGTGGGGCCGACATTGTGCTTATGTCGGGAAGTGGACCTACGGTATTTGGCATTTTTAGCAGTGAGCAAAAGGCTCAAGAAAGTCACGACAAGTGCAAGGAAAAATATGCTGCGGTCTTTCTGTGCCAGCCGATATCTTTCCAGAATTCATGATATCATAGTGTTAAACTACTTCTATATATAAGTAATCCAGATAAACCGGAAATAAGTGCCTTAACAGTAGTCTTCAACATATTGGAAGCATAATGCTTTTTTAAATTCCTGGTTTTTGTGACAGGATTCTAATTATAAGGCACTAAATAAACTACTGGGGCGTCGTCAAGCGGTAAGACACAGGCCTTTGACGCCTGCATTCGTAGGTTCGAATCCTACCGCCCCAGCCAAAGGAATAAACCATGCTGAAAGACATGAAAGTGTTTACTGGCAATGCTAATCGGCCTTTAGCTGATGCTATTTGTCAACGTTTAAATATCCCTGTATCAGAGGCTGAGGTCAGGACTTTCAGTGATGGAGAAATTTTTGTAGAGATTGGTGAAAATGTTCGTGGACGGGATGTTTTTGTTATCCAGCCAACCTGTACCCCTGTAAACGACCATTTGATGGAATTGATGACAATGGTTGATGCTCTACGTCGTGCTTCAGCCCGTAGAATAACGGCGGTGATGCCATACTATGGTTATGCGCGCCAGGATAGAAAAGTTGCTCCAAGGGTGCCGATTACAGCTAAAATTGTTGCAGAGATGCTGATGGTGGTTGGTGTGCGTCGTGTCCTTACCATGGACCTGCATGCCGGTCAAATTCAGGGATTTTTTAATATTCCGGTTGATAATCTCTTTGCTGCCCCGGTCCTGTTGGAATATTTAACTGACGAATTTAAAGATATAATAATGGTCTCTCCAGATGCTGGAGGAACAGAAAGAACCAGAGCCTTTGCGAAGCGACTTGATAGCGATCTTGCTATTATTGATAAGCGTAGAGAGCGGGCTAATGAGTGCAACGCCATGAATGTTATTGGTGATGTTGCCGGTAAGACAGCAGTATTGCTTGATGATATGGTTGATACGGCAGGGACACTATGTTCCGCTGCCGATATCTTAATTGAAAAAGGGGCCAACGCTGTTTATGCATTTTGTTCCCATGGCGTATTGTCTGGTCCAGCAATTGAAAGGTTGGAAGCGTCTAAAATTTCCAAACTTGTTATTACTGATTCTATTCCGTTGAGTGAAAAAGCAAAGCAGTGCTCTAAAATTAAAGTCCTGTCAGTAGCACCGTTGTTGGCCAATGCGATTGATAGAATACATAATGAGGATTCAGTCAGTTCACTGTTTGTCTGAGATTGTCGAAAATTTAAAATATACATTTGTTATTAGGAGGATGTTGGGATGTTACAATACGATTTAAGCGCACAGGAAAGAGGTTCATTTGGAAAGGGTGCGTCAAAAAATTTAAGAAAAGCTGGTAAAACTCCGGCCATAATGTATGGCCCCAAAACTGAACCTTTGGCCCTTGCAATCGAGACCAAGGAGTTGATGAAAGCCCTATTGGATCTGCAAAGAAGAAACGCCGTGTTTAATATTGATGTGGAGGGCGAAGGCGCAACTTCCAAGCGACACGTTATGGTCAAAGAAATACAGACAGAGCCTGTCAAGGATACCTTGGTTCATGCAGACTTTTGTGAGGTAGCTTTGGATCAGCCGATTGTTTTACAGGTTCCAGTCAAGTACACTGGAATTGCCAAAGGCGTGGAGTTGGGTGGTGAATTGGTTGTTAATTTGGCATCCGTCACGGTTCAGGGCCTTGTTCTTGATGTTCCTGATTACTTTGAGGTAGACGTGAGCTCTCTTCTTATGAGTGAAAGTGTCACCTGTGCTGACCTAACGGTTGCCGGCAATGTTGAGCTTATTAACGGTAAAGATGAGGTTTGTGCTTCCATTCAGGTAGCTAAGGTTGTTGTGGAAGAAGAGGAAGAAGAAACAGCAGAGGCATCAGAGGCCGAAGAAGGACAGGAAGAGGCTGCCCCTGAGTAACAGAAATAGTAACTATTCAGCTGCACCTTATCTGCGCCCGATCAGGCCGGTCAGCATACTGATGTATAGCTGACCGCCCTGATCGAACACATCTAAGGCACATCTGAACAGTTACGCTTGGGAGTTTACCCATGTTATGCAATTCTCTCTGAATGGTTGCCAGAAATATTACAATTCATACATTTTTGTATACTGAGAAAAACCGGAAAAAGACTCCTTTTTTCGGTTTTTCAATTTTAGGGCTCTGTAATATTTAACAGTTTTCGCCATTTCAATTTTTCAAAGGTGTTCATTTGCATCTCATCGTTGGCCTGGGGAATCCCGGCGAGAAATATAAGAAAACCCGCCATAACGTGGGTTTTTCTTTTTTGGATCAGTTGGCTGAAAAACATAGTTTTTCATTCTCAGATTCTAAATGGAAAGCAAAAACCTGCAAAACGATTTTATGGGGAGAGCCGGTGGTTTTGGCAAAGCCTGAAACGTTTATGAATCTCAGCGGCGAGTCTGTAGGGCGTATAGCATCCTATTTCAAGATTGCTGCCGAAAAAATTGTTGTTGTCCATGATGAGCTTGACCTACCAACAGGGCGGGTTAAAATGGTCGTGGACCGCGGTCCCGGTGGTCATAAGGGGATTGTTTCAATAATATCTCACCTGAACAGTAAGAACTTTGCACGTATACGTATTGGAGTAGGAAGGCCGAAATCAGAAATGATGGAGGTGAGCAGTTTTGTGCTTGGGAAATTTGAGGGGGCAGAACTGCAAGACATTGAAAAGATGTATAATGACATTGAGCATGGCATGGAATTATATGTTCATCAGGGCAGAGCGGTGGCAATGAACTTCCTTAATACAATCAAGGTAAGCGCTCCATGAACACCCCGCTGCACGTGATCGCCCCCGTGATATACAGGGGGTATAATCGCGTGGCTCGATCACGCACATCGGGGTGCCCCTGAAACGCTTACGGACTCGGGGTTATGCAATCTTGGGTGTACTTAATTGATCTCTAACCAATCAAGTAGCTTTCTGATAGTTTTTCTTGTTGATTGCATATAACTGAATATATGTTATAATAGGGCCCATAAATATTATAGACCCATTCTGTGGCAATTTCTGAAAAGCCTTTTTTCGTTAAAGGCATCGCCGTTACCATATGTATTCACCTAATATATTCTTCTTTTTTCTAGTGTTGTCCACTGAACAAGTCAACACCTTTTCTTTTTCTAACTTAATGTCACCTGGTCCTTCTAGTTCCCGGTTGCAAAAAGTATCTATGAGGTTAATCCTATGATTACAGAAACAGATTCACATGCGTTCGACATCGGTCAAATGGCAGTATACCCTGCCCATGGTGTTGGTCAGATAGAGTCCATTGAGTCCCGGGAAGTAGGCGGTATTTCCCAATCTTTTTATGTGATCCGTATTGTTGAATCAAATATGACAATAATGATTCCCACCAGCACAAGTGAAAATGTCGGTTTGAGAGCTATTATTGAAAAAGGTGAGGTAGATAAAATATTCGATATTTTGAAAAATCAGGATGTCAAAATAATGAGCCAGCCATGGAATCAGCGTTATCGTGAGTATATGGGTAAAATAAAAACTGGTTCTGTCTACGAAATAGCCGAAGTACTACGTGATTTATATATTCTGCAAGAGGACAAATCACTCTCTTTTGGAGAGAGAAAAATGATGGACACTGCCCAAAGCCTCCTTATTAAAGAAATTTCCATAGCCAACGAAATTCAGGAAGAAAAAGTAGAAGAAAACATAACACAGATTTTCTCCTGATCTCTCTTTCTTCTCTAATCTTCGCATGACCCCATGCCGCATTTTTTCCCTACCTACATTGTATTTAACAAACTGAAAAGGATTTTCCTTTTCAGTTTGTTGTTTTCTTATAATATCATCACCAATGAGCCAATGTGAAAGGTATTGAGATTTACCCCTTTGAACATATTATATCTTTTACGCACGGAGTATGTCTTTGAACCCTAGTCTTGCCGAGAAAATAGGTCAAAAAGAAAGAATTGATCTAGTTGTGGATCAGGAAAATGCTGGGCGGCGGCTTGATCATTTTCTTAGTCAGGCAAATCTCGAAAAAATTGGCACGTTTAGTCGTTCCATGTTTAAAGGTCTTATCACCAGGGGTGAGGTTTTTGTTAATGGCAAGAATGCAAAAGCAAGTTTAAGGCCAAAAGTTAATGATAAAATAACACTCTTTATTCCTTCCCCCGAACCGCTGGATTTGATACCTGAAAAGGTTTTTTTTGAAATTATTTTCGAAGATTCCGATATTATTGTCATCTCTAAACCACCAAACCTTGTCGTTCATCCAGCTTGTGGCCATCAAAGCGGCACCCTTGTTCACGGGTTATTGTATCACTGTAAGGATCTTGGGGGAATAAACGGGACTATAAGGCCAGGGATTATTCACAGGCTTGATAAAGATACCTCTGGGCTTATGGTTGTCGCTAAGAATGATTATGCTCTTGGCGAAATTGTGCAGCAGTTTAAAGCAAAGACGGTACGAAAAATATATTTGGCAATAGTCCATGGTGTTCCCAGGATGAGAGAGGGAACTATTTATGGCAACATTGGGCGCCATCCGGTCAACAGGAAGAAAATGGCTGTTTTGGCACATGGCGGGCGTGAATCTGTTACGCACTGGCGGCTCATTGAAGAATTTAAAGGTTTTTCGCTGATTGAACTACAGCTGGAAACGGGACGGACCCATCAAATACGAGTGCATCTGACATCCATTGGTATCCCTGTTGCCGGAGATGAAGTTTATGGGAAGAAAAAGATTGCAGATCAGAGTCTTGGGATTCAGCGGCAGTGCCTCCATGCGGCCAAGTTGTCATTTGTTCATCCGAGGACAGGTGTAAAGTTGGATTTTTCTGCTCCCCTATGGCCGGACATGGAAAACAGTCTGAAAGTTTTGAGGCACTAGAGCCTCACAGATTGTTTCCTTGGAGTCTTCATTTATCCCCGGATGGGGAGTTAAATCTGAGAGCGAAAGAGTAGCATGATGATTGGTGTAACCGGAGGCATTAGTTCAGGAAAGAGCGCTGTAGTGGAACGTCTCTGCGAAGAGACCGGATTTTGTTCTGTGAGTGCTGATAAGATTGCAGCAGCTCTTCTTGCTGGCCCTGGGAGGCCTCTTGAGCTTCTTCGTAGGATCATCGGGGATAGTTATTTCTTTGCAGATGGGAACTTGGACAGAGCCTCTTTTAGACAGGCCCTGTTCTCAAACGCTTCTTTTCGTAAAGAAGTAGACGAGCTATTGCACCCTATAATCTTCGCTTCTCTGAAAGAAAAGGTGCGGAAGCTGGAAGCTGATACGGGGCGCCCGGTTATTGCAGAAATACCGCTTCTCTACGAGGCTGGCTGGCAGGATGAATTTTCTGAAATAGTTGTTGTTTACGCATCAGACCAGCTCTGTCTGAAACGCTTACGGGAAAGGGATAGTCTCAGTTTAGCAGCAGCCGAGAACACCATTGCAGCGCAGAAGCCAATTGAAGAAAAGGTCATTTTGGCTGATTACATTATTGATAACAGTGCTACATGGTCAGATACCTTACCGCAAATTAAAAGGCTCGGGGTAATTCTCCTTGCAAAAAGAGCTTGACATGGGAGTCTTGTGGCAATATAAGTGTATTCAGCATATTTCAGGAACATCTAGTTTCGAATTCACACACACCCAAAAATTCCCATTTATTGACAATCTATATTTTATATTTCAACCTATATAAATCTATAATATAACAACAAACTCATCATTTCTAACATATCATTGCCCTCAATAATTCATATTTTCGCATAACAATTTTGCTCTTTGCCAATAACGCGTAATTTGGTTCATACTTTTTTGAACCGGCCGCGCCTGTCTAAACCGGTCTCCAGAAAACTTTTCTCTATGTTGTCTGTTTTTTGGCTGCCACGATTAACTTGGAGGATATTTCCCGGATGGATCTTGCTGTATTAAAATTAAAAAAAATCAATGAGCTTACTCAGCTTGCTAAAAAATACCGTATTGAGGGCTATAGTGGCCTGCGCAAACAAGAGCTGATATTTGAGATCCTTAAAGCCTATGCCGCCCAGGAAGTGGAAAAAGGCGCTAATCGGGGAAACGGCGTTTTAGAGATTTTACCTGACGGGTTTGGGTTTTTACGAGCCCCTGATTATAATTATTTGCCAGGCCCTGATGATATTTATGTTTCACCTTCTCAGATCCGCAGGTTGAACCTGAAAACTGGGGATACCATTGAGGGACAAATTCGTTCTCCAAAGGAAGGGGAAAGGTATTTCGCCCTTTTGAAAGTTGATTCAATAAACTATGAGAAACCTGAGAAAAATAAGGATAAGACACTCTTTTCAAACCTGACACCTTTGCACCCCCAGGATAAAATTAATATTGAGGCTGATCCTAAAAACTATTCGACCCGGGTGCTCAACTTCATGTCTCCGATCGGAAAGGGGCAGAGAGGCCTAATTGTTGCGCCTCCTCGAACAGGAAAGACAATTCTTTTAAAAGATATAGCAAACAGTATTATCAAGAACCATAAAGAGGTAATACTTATAGTTTTACTCATTGATGAACGTCCGGAAGAAGTTACTGATATGGCTCGTAGTGTTGACGCTGAAGTAGTTAGCTCCACTTTTGATGAGCCGCCCCAGAGACATATTCAGGTTGCTGAAATGGTGTTGAAAAAGGCCAGACGTCTTGTGGAACACAAAAAAGATGTTGTCATACTTCTGGATAGTATCACCAGGTTGGCCCGCGCCTATAATACGGTTGTGCCTCCAAGCGGCAAGATATTGTCTGGCGGAGTTGACTCTAACGCCTTACAGCGACCAAAAAGATTTTTTGGGGCAGCTAGAAATATTGAAGAAGGAGGCAGTTTAACAATTATAGCTACGGCACTTGTTGAAACAGGCAGCCGCATGGATGAGGTTATTTTTGAGGAGTTCAAGGGGACTGGCAATATGGAAGTGGTACTTGACCGGAAAATGTCGGAACGCCGCATCTATCCAGCCTTTGATATAAATCGATCTGGAACCAGAAAAGAAGATCTTTTACTAACAAAAGAAGAGATGAACAAAACCTGGATCTTACGAAATCTTCTTTCGCCCATGAACCCGGCGGATGCCATGGAATTTTTATTGTCTAAAATGAAAAGGACCAAGACCAACGAGGACTTTTTTGATTCAATGAATGGTTGAAAAAAAAAGTGAGATGTTGTATATGATTCTGCTTCTGGTTTAAATGGTTGAAAAAAAATAATATTGAGGATTTTGTAATGAAGAAAGATATCCACCCGGCATATAAAAACATAGTTGCTACCTGCGCTTGCGGTAACGAGGTAGAACTTGGTTCTGTCAATGATGAGATCAAAGTTGAGATCTGTTCGGCTTGTCACCCGTTCTTTACAGGTAAACAGAAATTGATTGATACAGCAGGACGAGTAGAAAAGTTCATGAAAAAATACGAAAAACACTACAACAAACCAAGCTAAATCGAGAGGTTTACACCTTTTTTTAGTGCCTTATAACTGAAATCCTGTCACAAAAAACAGATAAGCGAAGACTTCGATAATTCCAGTATGTTGCAGACCACTGCTAAGGCACTTATTTCCGGTTTATCCGGATTAGATCCTTTTTTACTATTGTTGTAATCGTTTCATTAGCACTGTCACATGATTGTGGCGGTGCTTCTGTCTTTTTAAGCACCTTTTTTTTATCTCACCCACCCAACTCTCTAAGAGAAGCATTCACATGTTTGAAAAATTTGAACATATTCAGGAAAAGCGACTTGAGCTTGAAGCGAAACTTTCAGATCCTGCCATTATAGGGAATCAGAATAAGTTTCGCGAAATTGCCAAGGAGCACTCCCATGTTTCTAAAATAGATGATTTATACAGCCAATATAAAAAGGTGCTTGCCGACCTGCAGGATAATAAGCAATTATTGCAGGAGGAAGATGATGACGAGATGGTTGCACTAATTAAAAGTGAAATTGAAGATCTAAAGGAACAACGGTTAAATCTTGATAAACTATTGAAGATTCTTCTTCTTCCCCGGGACCCCAATGACGACAAGAATATTCTTCTTGAAATCAGAGCCGGAACGGGTGGTGATGAGTCTGCCCTTTTTTCTGCAGATCTCTTCCGTATGTACAGCAGATATGCTGAGAGTCAGGGATGGAAAATCGAGATACTTTCCAGCAATCCCATAGGTATTGGTGGTTTTAAAGAAGTTATTGCACTCATTACTGGCAAACAGGTATACAGCAAACTAAAATACGAATCTGGTGTGCATCGCGTCCAACGGGTGCCTGAAACTGAGGCCCAGGGTAGGGTACATACCTCTGCTGTAACTGTTGCCGTATTACCGGAGGCCGATGATGTTGAGGTGCAAATCGACAATACTGAACTTCGGATCGACACCTATCGCGCTAGTGGAGCGGGCGGGCAGCATGTCAATAAAACCGAATCTGCTATCCGCATAACCCATCTTCCCACCGGCTTGGTTGTAACCTGCCAGGATGAATCATCCCAGCACAAGAATAAAGCCAAGGCCCTCAAGGTTTTAAAGGCCCGTCTTTTCGATGCCATGCAGCAGGAACAGCATGATCGTATGTCAGCCGATCGCAAGAGTCAGGTCGGTTCAGGTGACCGCAGTGAAAGAATCAGGACCTATAATTTCCCCCAGGGGAGAGTCAGCGACCACCGGATCAATCTGACGCTCTATAAACTTGATGATATAATGTTTGGGAAACTCGACAATGTCATTGATCCTCTTATTGCCAACAATCAGGCAGAGGCCTTGAAAACGATCCAATAGTGCTCATTTCAGAACTCTATAAGCATGGAGTCAAACTCCTCAACGATGCAGGTATTGCTGATTCGGAGCTTGAAGTCTCTCTCCTGCTTGCACATTTTCTCCAAAAATCCAGAACATATATTTATTTATTCGGCTCAGAAACAGTTTCTGAAAACAGCAGAACTAAATTCGAAAATTCTCTGGCCAAAAGACTTGAACGGTTTCCGCTTGCCTATATTATAGGTGAACAGGAGTTCTGGTCTCTTCCTTTTACAGTCAGTCCTGATGTCCTTATTCCCCGGCCTGAGACAGAGCAGATGCTTGAAATGGTTTTGTCCGCCGTGCAAGATTATCCTTGTAAAGTTGAAAATATTCTTGACTTAGGGACTGGATCTGGTGCTATTGCAATTGTCTTGGCCAAGGAAATTGAGCAGGCATCAGTTGTTGCCATTGACAGATCAATGGCAGCTCTGAAAATTGCTCAGACAAATATTCTCAGACATGGTTTGTCCAATAGAGTACATTGTCTCTGTTCGGATTGGGGTAGATCCGTTGCTCCTCTGAAATGGGACCTGATTGTTTCCAATCCCCCGTATATCGCAGGTGATGTCATGGATGATTTGGAGCCAGAGGTGCAAAAAGAACCAGGCTCTGCTTTAGATGGTGGGATTCATGGCATGGAAACCATACAGGTCTTGGCCTCACAACTGCAAAAGTTGCTTAAACCAGGGGGATGGTTTTTTATGGAAATTGGCTATGATCAAGAACAGTATGTTCTTGATCTTTTTCATTCTTTTTCGTGCTTTGAAAAAATACGGGTTAGGAAGGATCATGCCGGTTTGGCAAGAGTTTTACAGGCCCAAAAAGTAAATATCCGCTAACACTCCAGCTGCTGCGTGCGCTCAGGCTGACTCACGTAGAACCACTACGCTTCGTCATCCTGAACGTACACATCTGAAGCGTTATCAAACATTTACAATATGGTGTTTTCTCTAGCAAGCCGAAAATTTACAGGCAAAAAACAATGGATTGAGAATGGGAAATGTGAATTATCTTTGCTTAAGTTTCCGACTTTTCTTAATTCTTTCAACTTTCAACTTTCATCTTTCAACTCATAAACATGGATAAAATAATAATAAAAGGGGGTAAGCCCCTTCACGGAACTATTCAAATCAGTGGCGCTAAAAATGCTGCTCTGCCTCTTCTTGCTGCCACACTCCTCGTGCCGGGATGGCATACTCTGCATAATTTCCCAGACCTAAGAGATACGCGAACAACTCTTAAGCTTCTTGCCTCCCTTGGTGTTTTATGGGAAAAAATAGGTGAAAATTCTATCAGAATTAATTCTGAAAATCTAAAAAACATCGAGGCCTCCTACGACCTGGTCAAGACTATGAGGGCTTCAGTTTTGGTTCTTGGTCCACTTTTGGCAAGACAGGGTAGGGCAAGGGTATCACTACCGGGAGGATGTGCCATAGGTGCTAGACCTATTAACTTTCATTTGCTAGGCTTTGAAAAAATGGGAGCTAAACTTGAACTTTTAGATGGCTACGTCGATGCGCATGTTCCTGGAAAGCTGCATGGGGCAAACATATATTTTGATGTTCCTTCTGTGACGGGGACGGAAAATATTCTGATGGCTGCTGTTCTTGCTGAAGGGACAACGATTATAAAAAACGCGGCTCGAGAACCTGAAGTTGGTAACCTTATCGATATGCTCAACGAAATGGGTGGGCATATCGAAGGTAGAGGCTCTGACACCTTGACTGTTCAGGGCGTGGAAACATTACATCCTGCCGAGATGCGAATTATTCCCGATAGGATTGAGACAGGCACCTATATGATTGCTGTAGGAGCTGCTGGAGGTGATGTTACCCTGACAAATTGCAGCCCCAATCACCTCCCCTCTCTTTTTGAAAAGCTTCATTCTGTTGGACTTAGCGTTGAAGGAAATGGTAGTTCGATAAGAATTAGAAGAACAGGTGGGCTTCAAAATGTAGATATTAAAACGCTGCCTTATCCTGGTTTTCCAACTGATCTTCAGGCTCAAATTATGGCACTTATGACCTTAACTGAAGGTGTTTCGATGATTAACGAAACAATTTTTGAAAATAGGTTTATGCATGTGGCAGAGTTGCGTCGTATGGGGGCACAAATAAAGACCGATGGTCGTACGGCAATTGTGAATGGTGCTGGTTCTTTGACAGGTGCCAAGGTTATGGCTACAGATCTGAGGGCCTCAGCTTCACTTGTCATAGCCGCTTTAGCTGCAGAGGGGACAACTGAAATCTCACGAATTTATCACCTGGAACGGGGGTATGATAATCTGGTCGGCAAACTCAGCTCTTTGGGTGCAGATATCTGCCAGGTTAAAGAATAGGTAAGCGCTCCATGAACACCCCGATGTGCGTGATCGGGGTGCCCCTGAAACGCTTACGGACTCAGGGGGATGCAATCTTGGGTGTATTTATTGATCGCTAACAAAAATAGTGTGGGAAGTTATCATTGCCGTACTCACTCAGAAACTGACAACTTAGACCTTGACAAGATGATTTACGCAAATCTATAGTGTGAATCACATATAGATTTTAAATCCCCTAATCATAAGGCAGTGAGGATTATTATGTCTGAAGAATTAAGAAAACATCCAAGAATTGACTCTCTAAACCTGTCTTATTTATGCATAGATGACGCTGGCACTATTATTGAGCAGAATATGGGACGTACATTGAACGTTTCTGCTACCGGGATTTGTCTTGAAACTCATTTCGAAATAAAGCCTAATTACAATTTAGTGTTGACTATTGCCTTCGAGGAAGACCTGATTGAAGTAAAGGGTAAAATCGCTTACTGCCGACCTGGCGTTGCCGATATGTATGAGACGGGGGTTGAGTTTACGGATATGGACGATAATGCCAAGGAAATTTATCAAAAATATGTTCAGTTGTTTGATAAACAAAAGGCTAAAGCGTGATTTTCTCTATTTTGGAACTTGTGTGGCGCCTTGAATTATAAAATATTATCTTATCTTAGATCTTTTTACTCCAACAGACTATTCATCCCTTTAGTTCTTTTTCTTATTATGCTCGCCGGATTTCTTGTCCGCTTTGATGACCTGAAATCCTGGGAAGAAAGACCAAACCATACCTTTTTTCAGGGCAAACCTCTTCTTACCACCTTTGATGGCTATTTCTATCTAAATCTTTCCCGAGATCTTCTCCGGGGCGAGTATGATACTGTTGACGAGAAGCAGGTTGTGCCTGCCGGTCGACCCAGACCATATCCTCCCCCCCTTCTCTCAGTTTTAGGTGCGGTTACCACTAAAATAACAGGCGCATCTCTTGACATGGTTGGAACTGTGTTACCTGCAGTGTTAGGGGTGTTATTGGCTTTGCCCCTCTACCTTCTGGGAAACTTTTTTGGTGGCAGGGCCATGGGGGTCACAGCGGCTCTATCCAGTGTCTTTGTTCCATATTATGTCTATCGCAGTAACGTTGGTTGGTATGATACCGACTGTATGAATGTGACCTTTGCCACCCTTATTGTCTATTTTACTCTGCAGTTTGCAATATGTGCCGGGCGGACTAGATATTTATATGCTGTAGCCTCCCTTTGCAGTTATTTGCTTTTTCTCTGGTGGTGGGATCAGGCTTTTGCGGTGGTCAGCGTGATTTTCTTTGCTACCTCATTGGTCGCCTTGCTCTTTTTTTATCGTCCAGGGAAAAAAGAGGGATATATCTTTTATGGAGCAGTGGCTGGACTTATTTTTCTTCTGCTTTTTTGGCAGGGCCTTGAACTTCCCCAAAAAATATACAGCACTATTGTCGGGAAATTTGACTATATTTACACCTCCAAGCAAATTGCAGGTATTTTCCCAAACCAGGCCATTACGGTGTCAGAGCAGGTGCGGCCAGGATTTAATGAAATTGTCTCAAAATCAACGGGTAGTATGCCTATATTCTTTACTGCCTGCGTTGGACTCTTGTATCTCTTTTATCGCAGGCCCAAAGATAGTCTTTTCCTTATAGTACCACTTTTGCTGGCCTCCCTATCTTTTCTTTTTGCCAAACGGTTTCTCATCTTTTTAAATCCAATCATAGCCCTTGGCCTGGGTAGTTTTATTGGCGCAATTTGGTATTTACGAAAAAGATATATAATCGCTGCTTATATTGCACCTGTTCTTGCACTCGTTCTTGTCTGGCCTAACTTGTCAGATAATTTGGCAAGGGTGCACTGGCCTAAAGAACCAGCGGCAATTGTGGCAGGAATGGCCGCTGCGGAAAAACATACTCCTGATGATGCAGTTGTCTGGGCCTGGTGGGATCATGGTTATAATATGAGATATTGGTCTGATCGCGGCGTCATAGCGGATGGAAGTTATCATAGCGGCGAAATTTCCATGTATAATGCCTTGCCCTTGACGGTAAACAGTGAACAGCTGTCGGCAAATTTCATGCAATTTTATATTAATCGCGGCTCAAAAGGGATGGGGCAAGTATATCGGGCCTTTGACAACCAGCATGGTGAGGCCATGCAATTTCTGAAGAATGTATTAGCTGCTGGGCCGGAAAAGGCAGAAGAAATAATGAAAGATACCGGGGTTTTTCAAGATATTGAACGTTCTGATTCTGCTCTGGTAAATTCTGTTGAGTTTTATTTCCCCCCAAATAAAAAGCCTGTTTACCTTTTCCTGGATTGGCGTCTGACAAAAACCTCATATTGGTGGTTCTGGTTTGGCAGTTGGGATTTTGATAAACGAGACGGGATTAATCCTCGTTTTGAAATTTTTCAAGATGTCGGTATTCGAAAAAATCAGATATTAGGGAGGAGCAGTAGGGGCGGGTTTCGGGCTGATCTTAATACAGGAATGGTGAATTTAGGAAAGAATAGTATCCCAATGGCAAGTATCTCTTTTTTTGAACCTGATGGAAAGGTGAAGGTGGCAAAGTATAAGAGCAAGGGGGCTGGGCTGGAGGTTTCATCAGCAACCCGATCTGCAGCTTTGCTTGATTACGCCATAGGAGAATCGGTCTTTAATCGCCTTTATTTAAGGCAACAATATGATCATAAGTATTTTGATCTTGTTGCTGAGGATTTTCCAGCCTGGCAGCTATGGAAAGTAAAGGCTGATTAGTTTGTAACTATTCAGCTGCACTCCATCTTCGCCCATTTAGGTCTTCTCGAATAGCACAAGTATGCTTCGAAGCCCTAAATGAACGAATATGAAGCACATCTGAACAGTTACAGCCTGGAGTTAAGGGTAATTTCCAGCCTACGCTGA
>JAQYVV010000038.1 GCA_030145275.1 Desulfurivibrionaceae bacterium
TCTCAGATGCAAGGCTACCTATTCAGCCCGCCAATTACGGCAAAAGAGTTCAATAACTTTGCCGAGAGCCATAGTTGCCACGATCTCTTTTGATGCCAAAATGCTTTAGGGTAAAATCTGACCCTGCCCTGTAAATGAAATGGGTCTTTTGCTCTGGCAGCAGAAGCTGCAGGAGAGATTACAGCGGTTTGTAATCTCAATGAAGATTTTTTAATTTTTTTCACAGATATCGGGGCAAACTCTACCTTTTGAGTAAACAGGGGACAGGGGGCTGAACCGAATTTTCGACAGATTTTTTATCTTCCTACCGACTCTGCCGTCTCTGCCACTCATAAGGGTCGATCCCGACACTACCAACCACATCGGACATTTTCCCTACGATGTTTTGAGCGAAAGGATCTTTCAAATCGCCCAACCAATAAAACTTGTTCCTGGATGCAGAAAATATGTAGAAGTTGTCCACTTTCTTTGCGGCAATGGCATGCCCTGAGATACTTTTGAATTCAAAAATGGCTTGATTTTTAGGCTTTGGTTCAAAAAAAAGTTTCTTTTCTTCTGGGGTCTGATCAGCACTCACGGTGTTGACAATTATACACTCTTTTTTCTTTCCTTTTCCCATCTCAATAAAGGGGAAAACACGCTGTTCATCTTTTTCAAATCGAACACTTTCGCATCGTGGCTGTAAACACAGAAATATCTTTCCGTCTTCGAGTCTTTGAAGGACGGTACCAAGGGTAAGCCTCGGCACCCAGTCCTTTGTCGGTTGTCTAGGACCAAAAGCCTCCCGCTTGAATGATGTCAACCGAGCAAATTCATGGTTGATTTTTATCCCCCTTTCCACTTCGCCATAAAGAAATTGAGGAATGCAATAGTTTTCAAATCTAGGAGCTTTTTTCCAGCTTTTACAAACACGTGCAGCCCACTCTTTTCTAACCTCAGTTTTAAACAATTTATGCCTATCTTCACCTTCCGTTGAAAGAAGATTAGCAATCTGAACAGGTGTTGCCTCTAATTCATCAAAAGTCACTGTGCCGTGATCACTAAGGCGAGAGGCAACCCACAATTCGTTTTGTTTTATTCCTGCGTATTTAGTTCCGATTTTCGCCAGAGCCAAGATCGACCTGATTTCTCCGGCCACGAGATCTTCACAAAATTCTTCCGCATCCTCCGGATGTGGCAGCAGGCACCGATGGCCAACCAGTGCTGAATCCAAATCTTTGTGCAAAACGGCAAGGAGGTGATGTGTACCTTCCCGAATCGCGGCAATGGCTCTGAGCGTAACCGACGGAAGTAGACCACTGTTTAGCTCAGCGAACAGTGCCTGCAGTTTCTCAGGAAGTTCGTCAAAATCAACTGGCTTTATATTGGGGATATGATCCCCTGCCGCTTTTTTCAGAAGGACAGCAATTTTCAAAAATCGATTTTGTATGGTGAATTTTTGGGAGTCCTTGAATAATTTGTCGTGATATTTGAGTTCTTGAATATAACCATATAGTTCATCAAGAATGTTACCCGGAATATTTTCCGCTGTGTAGATAGTAATCAATCTGAGGCGACCACGCTTTTTCAGGTCACCCTCGATAATTCCTTTTATGATATCCTTGGCCCTTTGGCCTTCAGTCTCACCTTGCTTGTTCCCAAGCGCCCAATCAACGACAACAATATCGGCAACCGATGCCACGGCGACAGCTCGATCTACAACTTTCTTATCTTCCAGATCAGGGCGCATGACTGAACAGACAACACCGTTATCAGCGAAAGCATTGATCAGGGGTGCAGCCTTTAATATATTTTTGCTCAACTCTTCGGGTGGTTCCGCATCTATGCCCTCATCCCCATCCGATTCCATGGGAGGAGTTTCGGTTACTTCAACTTTACCTTGTGCAGAAACTTTCGGGCCACCAAGAACCCCGGTTGGTGGTTCCGCAACACCTTGAACAATATCTCTTTGCTCAACCATGTTACATGGTGTTTCACAAAAAATTGCTTCATTATCAATCACCACTACGGTTTGTAGGAATTGAACGGCCGCCTGGTGGCAAAATTGATCAAAATCTTTGGCTGTGTCAGTCACTTGCTGACCTCCTCAGACGCATCCTCTTTCTCGGTGATGATACGAAAAGTCGGACAATTGTGTTCGCCTGGATTTTCCAGAACCAAATCAAAACCATCTTTCCTGAGAGTTTCGCGAGAAATGTACAATCCCATCCCTCGACCTCCCGGTTTACTAGAAATTCCAAATTCAAAAATGCGTTCCGCATCACGAATGCTGATGCCGGGGCCGGTGTTGCGGACAACAAACCCCTTATCATCCGCATCAATATATATACTTTTTTCCCCTTCATTTTTGGTCGTCAACCAATAGATTGCGTTGTCGACCAGATTGACGAAGGTGGGAAAAAGGGTTGAGGGGAACCCCTTCACCACCTTGCCCTTGAAACTGTCGTCCAAAACAAAATTGATCTGGTGGCGACGTAGCCTGCTGTCAAAAATATCCAGAAGGTACTTCGAGATATGTTCACCGCTGATTTCGACCCGCTCTCGATTCAAACGCCGACTCAGCGGGGTGAACAGCTTTAAGTAACTGTCCAGATGGTCAAAACTATCCTTTAAGCCTGAGTAAATATCGTTCAGTTTTGTGTTTGCCTTGGCCCAAGGCTGAAGCCTGCGAAAGTTTTTCCTCACACCCTTAATCACGCCTTCCAGTTCATGATGAACGATACCCACGGCTGTGCCGACCTGAGCCAAGTCTGAATAAGTATCCAACTCCTCCATCTTACTTTTAAGGGTACTTTCCAGTGCTGCGGTTTCATCGTCATATGATTCGTTATTCTTAATCGCTTCCGCAAGAGAGTGAACTTGATGAAGGATACCTCCAAGTGCTTCCGACTCGACAGTGGCGGTTTCTGAGATGCGATCCAAAAACCGCTTTTGGAGTTCAACAAGTTCAACGTCGGAAAGTGACGATGTTTCGGACTGCGAGAATTCCGCATAAATGGCGGTAATCGTCGCATCGATGGTTGCCAGACGCTGCTGTGCCTGTTCGATAACTTTTTTGGATAATTGATCAGCTTCTTTTTTGGCCTTACGGCTCAGGCTGGTAATCTCTTTTTTCCTGGTGGTGCTAACATCGGTCAACGCTTGACCTATACGCCGACGTCTGTCGAGAGCAACAAAAGAACCGACGGCCAACTCATTAATAACTTTTTCGACTACGTCCTCAAGGGGAGCGAAAACCTCATCTTCAAGTTTTTCCAAGTTTTTCAGATAGGAATCCCAATCGCTAACCTGCTTTTTCGTCAACCCGACCCCTCTGGGTTTGGAAATTTGATATTCCCCACGCAAACGGGAAATTTCCTTGCGGAGATCCGATTCCATAGCAAGCAATTCCCTGGCTGCTACCTCTGGATTTTCAATAGCGGGAATGGCTTCAGCACAACGCTGAGATTTTTTGAGAATTTCATCTGCCTTAGAACTTGGCTTGCCCTCTTCTAATTTTTTAAAAAATTTATCTAATGTGTCGGCAAATGCTTTTTTCCGGAAGCGCAGCCTTAAATCTCGTTTTTTCAACAGTTCCGCATCGAGCACATACTGTGCCTTGATGGCACGATATTCTTCCCCGTACACGGAATCCTTTCTTAAATAATCCTTGGCACACTGCTGGAAAAAATTTTCAAGAATCGCTTTAATCTGCCTGTATGCCTTATTGGTTCTGAACCCCTCACGCCCAGCTTTTTCAATGAGCAGTGGATTGTCAACATGGTTGACCTCAACGGCACCGAACATTCGACGATAGGTGAAAAACCAGTCTTTGTGCGCCTTGGCCCTCCGGACTTCTATATTAAGAAAATCAAAGTCAGAGTTCCCATAGGGGAGTATCCTAATGCCGTCCTTGTAAATATAAAGTCCACCTATGAGATTTAATTTACCCGTCATCCTGGCCCACTCTTCGGGCGACAATCTGGTTTCACTTTGTTTGCCCTGAACATAGGCCAAGCGAAATTCAAATGGACCACAATCCGTTTTGACCCCATGCGCCTCCGGCCATGCCACTTGGTAATCGACCGATTCTTGGCGATAAAGGCTTATCTTGCCAGAGAATTGTCCGTATTCATTAAATCTCCCAACAAAATTGTGGTCTGCCTCAGAAAATTCCTCAGGTGTGAAAAACTCAGCCGTGCCAATCAATTCATCAATATTACCATCACGATGGTGGTCGCGAAAACTTGTCAATATCGCGGATTGCAATCGATCCGGGAGCATTGTATTGGAGAAACCCAAAAGGGTTTTTTGCATAGGTGTTGCGATATCGCTTTCTTCGTCTATATCGACTTCCAAGATCGGGTCGGTGGGCAAAATGTAAAAATGCGTGCCATATCCTTGGCCACTGAGGGTTGGAGACCCGAGACTGCCTGCAACGGCTGCGGGATTGATATTGAAAGTCGCAAGTTGGGCAAGAAGAGAATTCTTCATCTCAGGAGATATGCTTACGGAAAGGCGTTCAACATTTTCACGTACTCGACTGACGAGACTGGTGACAAATTCCGAATCGGGCAATTGTCCCCCCGGCAAAGTCTCCACTGGAATTTCTATCTGATCAACGTCAATACCTGGAATCTCGAACAGTCCCCAATGAATAAAACTGACCACTAAATCATGAAGACCATCATCCCGTATAGCCCTGGTGAGTACCAATACTTGCGGACCAATAGTGGCTATGGCAAGTCGACCTATTCCTTTCTCTCCCAAAACCGGTCGCTGCTCAATTTCTTCCCCCATAAACTTTGGTGCAGGCAAGTCATTTGCATTAACTTTGCTCTCCGTGCCAATAGTCAGCCACTTCCCTTCGAACTCCTCTCTCGTCATTCCATAGCCATCATCGCGCAAAACAAAGGCACCATCTCCACGGAAATAGTCAACCTCAACATGTTTAGCATACGCGTCATGGGCATTCTTGAAAAGTTCATGAATTGCCGTGGGGATACCGGCAATTTGTTGTCGACCGAGCATGTCTACGGCACGTGCCCTGACCCTGATCTTAGCCATGGTTACTCCTTGGCATATTTATGTTTAAATCAATAATTAAGTTTCTCAATTTCATCCTGTATGAACTGGCAAACATTTTCCGGGGTTTCATGTGACCAAAACCTTAGTACATTCCAGCCACCATCTTTCAATATTTTGGTCACTCTTTCATCACGCGCGGCATTCTCGGCAAACTTGTTCCGCCACCATTTATTGTTGGCTTTCGGGATCTCACCGTGTTCAGGGCAGTTATGCCAAAAACACCCATCGATAAAAATCGCGAGTCGCTTTCCGGGGAAGACTATATCAATAGTAGAGCGGCCGAGCTTAGGTGATTTTGGTTTGTAATTAACCCTGTATCTCAATCCATTTGCATAGAGCAACCGGCGAACCGCCATTTCGGGACCCGTATCCCTGACCCGCACCTTTGCCATATTCCGTGAGACTTGAGGGGATGAAGGTGCTGGTCGCCTGGGCATGATCTCGGCTACAGAGTAGCTCTATTATCCGACAGCGCCGAGTAAAGAGTTTTTGCTATCCCGTGCATCATCTTTGGCGGAACGGCATTACCAATTTGCGTCGCTATTTGTGAAGCATTTCCCATGAAGACATAATCGTCAGGAAAAGTTTGCAAACGTGCCGCTTCACGTAATGTAATCGATCTATCTTCTTCGGGGTGAGCGTAACGCCCCTTGGTCAAGTCCGTACACCCGGTGGTCAAGGTGGGAGCGACATCTCGCCACTTCAAACGGCCATAAGAGTCAGGAAATGAATTTTTACTTAAATCTTGATGGCACCTTAATTGTAACTTCTCCGGCAACTCATCTCGGCTACCGCCATCATGCTGGATATGTTGTAACCGTTCTACCGTGATCGCGGAGTGCCGTCGTGAATAATGCAAAGCATCATTTTCGACATTCTTAATACCCACAGGTGGAGACGGTAGATTACCAATTACGTCAAAAACGGTTTGTCGTTTAGAAAAACTAATTTTAGTAGCTTGTTTAAGGAGATCACTATCTCTTGCGCCAACAAGGATCATCCGTTGCCGCCTTTGAGGAACACCCATATCAGCGGCATCAATTTTTTTTAAGGGAGAGAGATGATAACCCAAAGAGGCCAGTCTACCAGCCAATTCTTTAAACACGGGTTGGCGCCCCAGACCGGGTACATTTTCAAAAAAAACCAGTTTTGGTTTCAATCCTTCAACAAAGGCCAATGCCTCAAGTACAAGCTTGGCTCGTTGATCTTTATTGGATTTGTGTCGATTACGATTGCTAAACGGTTGGCAAGGAGCACATACCGCCAAAAGATCGAGAGAACCTTTTAGGTCCTTTACGAATCGTTTGGGAGAGACGGTTTTAATGTCTTCTTCAATAAGATTAACTTCAGGATGATTTGCACGATATGTGGCACATGCAATTGGATCAATATCAATGGCACCAATTACTTGAAAACCCGCAGATTTCATCCCAGCGGTAACAGCTCCGGATCCACAGTACAAATCAAGGGCTGTTTTAATGGTTGGTTTCATAGGCGCTCATCATGGCTTTTTTAATAATTTCAATACATACCAAAAACATAGACGATTTCAACTTTTCGTTAATTTCTGGGACATAATTTTTAATTACTACCATCCCGAGGTCGGTCATCAATAATGGGTATCAAAGCAGTCATGCATTTTTTGCAATTTATAAAACTGACGTTCAAGCACTGCCGAAGAAAGTTAGCAAAGTTGTTTCAATATTCTCTGACAGTTATAAAGAATCTCGATGTTTTCCGCAATTGATCAAATCACTTGCTGAAGAAACGGGTACTATTCGCAGCAATTCCGGGGACACCTTACTTAATCGATTATTATCGACAAAGTTTCCTATTGGCCTGTGATCCCGGATATAAAATAGATCAGGCGCGATTCAGCGGCAGGTAACAATATTCGCCGTTTGCGACTTCAGGTCAAAAACGACCTTGGCCTGCCGGTTGCGCAGTTGCTGCATGACCTGACCGACTTTATTCTCCAGCGCCCCGTCGACATTGCCCCAATCGTTCCCGTCTCTGGTGACAAACTCCTGGATCATATTCTGCAAGGTCTCCGGTTCGAGCTGCTCGTAGGGGACTTCGATTCCTTCTTCCTGCGAACCTACCGGTTTATTCTCTGACATGACTCTCCTCAACAAACAGGAATCCCCTAGTTTTCATCCCCAAGCACTAAAATTCACATCCGGGATCGCCTTTGCAACCGCAAATTTCCTACCCCGGCACTTGACCATATTTACAAAAGAAATCAAGAGGTGGCTACTAAGAAAGAGTGAGCTGGGCAAAAGTCTTGCTGTGAAAAACGATATAGAGCTTCGTCACCTTTACCTTTGAACTAAAGTTTACTGGCTCGTGGATCGTAGGGCGCATCACGAAAATTTGTTGAGGAAAAACCAATTTAAGATAAATAAAAAAACCCTCCAGACTTGCTTAAAGTCGAAAGGGTTACGATGAAAAATTGTTGTATTATGTCTATGAAAAACTGTTTGCTATATATATAAGGATACAAACTATGAGTTTTTACAGATAAAAATGAACAGACAAAGAAATTTGTTGTGAAGTATGAGCGTGAAATGACATAAGCACTAAACTTGTTAGTTTTATGCACCCCTTGCACTTATTCTGCACCCACACCCCAGAAACAGAAAAACGGCAAATCAAGCCGAATCGCTTAACATACCGTTCTATGGTCTAAAACTAATGGTCGGGGCGAGAGGATTCGAACCTCCGACCTCCTGCTCCCAAGGCAGGCACGCTAACCAGGCTGCGCCACGCCCCGACTTTGTTTTGGAAAAGATGATGTATCATGATTGGCGTTACTCCGTCAATCCTTTTCAACCTTTTATATCTCATTTTCTTTTACAACCATGGCCAAAGTAAAGACTTCAACACGGGATGCACCTGCCTGCAGCAATACCTTGGCACATTCATTTACTGTAGTTCCGGTGGTATACACATCATCCACAAGATAAAGAACCTTCCCCTTTACATCTATCCCGCTTGAAACCATAAAACAGTTTTTTAAATTTTTTCTCCGCTTTTCTCCGTCAAGTTTTGTTTGTGGTGTTGTATTTTCGGTTCGCTTGAGGATATGTTTTATTTTATATTTTTCTGTTGGGAAAAATATCTTTGCAAGGAGTAGTGCTTGATTAAACCCTCTTTCCTTTATTCTATCAGGATGAAGGGGAACGGGGATGATGTAATCTGGCCGGTCTCCATCCTGGGAAAACTTCTTTTCTGCCCATTTGGCAAAGGTTGCAAGAACACTCAAATCCCCCCCAAATTTAAATTTATGGATAAGAGTTCCAACCTCTTTAGAATACCGCATCACAGATCGTGCTTTTGAAAAAAAAGGTGCCTTCCCTCGACACCCGGCACATCGATGTCCATCCCCACCCGTTTTTAAAAACATTAGACCACACACCGGACATTGTGGTTTCGTTAAAAAAACAAGTTTTGAAAAACAGGATTCGCAAATAAGACCATTTTTTATAGATTCAATTAAAAGGCCGCAACTCTGACAGCGGAGCGGAAAAAGAAGATTTGAAATGGTTTGCAGCCAACGGCGACTCCTTCTTGCACCATTTTTATTTGTGGAGTAAATTTGCCTATATTTCATCATAAGCCCTGTCACATCTTACACACCTTGCTGAATATAAAAATATGATAAAAACGGTTATTTTCCTCATCCTTTCGCTTCTCTCTGCCATTGTCACATTTATTTTTGTTAATAACAAATTTAAGGATGGATGTATTCCCTGACTCCTTATTTATAGCTCCCTCGGCGTGGGAGTGACTGTTTTTATTTTACTTACTAAATTTTTCTAAAAAAGATCATGCTCATAAAATCCAAACCATACCGAACGATATGGTCCCACCCTGGGGATCCCACCATCACCCAGATTATTGATCAACGTAAGCTTCCCCATGAATTTATCATTGTTGATCTAGCCGTTGTTGACGATTTTTGTGTAGCCATCAAAGATATGTATGTAAGGGGTGCCGGCCTCATTGGTGCCACAGCTGGATTTGCTATGTATGCCGCTGCCCTGCAATGCCGTGATGATCATTTTGCTGAAGATATTGAGCAATTTGCTCAGTTATTAACAGCTACTCGGCCCACAGCAAAAAACCTTACGTGGGCCGTGAATAGGCAATTAGCAGCTATGGGCACCGGCAACACGGTTTTAGAAAAAAGAGAGATAGCCTTCACCACAGCCACAGCAATAGCTGATGAGGATGCCAGGTTTTGCAAGCAAATCGGTGAACACGGTGTTTCTCTCATTAGAGAGATCAGTCAAAGAAAAAACGGTGAGCCAGTTAATATTCTCACCCATTGTAATGCCGGCTGGCTGGCTTTTGTCGATTATGGCTCTGCTACAGCCCCTATTTATCAAGCCAACAATGAGGGTATTGCTGTCCATGTCTGGGTGGATGAAACGCGACCATGGCTCCAAGGGGCCCGTTTAACGGCATGGGAACTTAAAGAAGAGGGAATCCCCCATACCTTAATTGCCGACAATACCGGCGGCCATCTCATGCAGCATGGTATGGTTGATCTGGTTATTGTTGGTACTGATCGCACAACCTTTACCGGTGACGTCGCCAACAAAATAGGTACATATCTTAAAGCCCTGGCTGCCCATGATAATAATGTTCCCTTTTATGTGGCCCTGCCATCCTCCACCTTTGATTGGCAAATTGAAGATGGGGTAACTGATATTCCCATTGAAAAACGGGATGGTGATGAAATCAACAGGGTAACGGGTCTTTCTGATAGGGGCGAGATGGAAACCGTTTTAATTCCACCGGAAAATACCCCATCCGCTAATTATAGCTTTGATGTAACTCCGGCAAGATTGATCACTGGTCTGATTACAGAGCGAGGTATTGTGGATGCTGATCGGGATGCTATATTGCAGATGTATCCGGATAAAAGATAAAGACTTAACCGTCAGCCGAAAACAAGATCATGAAATACAGGCCTGAATTCCTGTATCTTTATATTATCAACAGTGGGATTAATCCTATTCGTTAAGAGAACAACAGCAATATCTTTTTCAAAATCAATCCAAAAGGATGTTCCTGTAAAACCGAGATGACCACAACTCTTTTCTGAAATAAACCTGCCGGCTGAAGATCCAGGCTGGCTTGGTGTATCAAACCCGAGTCCCCAACAGGTGGACTTGGGTAGACCTCTCCGCGTCACCGCTTCTTGAAGTAACTCTCTATCAAGATAAGGGTGATTTTTTTTGCCTGCAACCAGATCCTTAATAAACACAACCAACGATAAAACAGAGTCAACAGAGCCGAACAGCCCTGCCTGACCACTTACACCATTTAACACATAGGTGTTTTGATCATGCACAACACCTGAAATCTCTTTTTTACGCCATGCACAATTCTCTGTGGCGGCAAAATGGGTGTAGCCTTTGTCTTTTGGGTTGTAGCAAATATCCTTAATATTTATAGGTGCAAAAATGCGATCATGAACAAAGCTGTCTAAATTTACCTTTGCCTGAAATTCAATAATAAAAGACAAAAGAATAAAACCTAGATCACTATAAATAGCCTTGGTTCCAGGCTCTACCATTAAAGGTCTTTGTAAAATATCTTTGAGGAGAATATCCTTTCTCTTCTCTAAAGGATATTCTTCGATCATTTTATAAAAAGGGTGATAAGCCGCCAGACCTGACGAATGACTCAATAGTTGTGATAGAGTTATATCCTTTTTATCATCCGGTACACTACAGCCAAGTAGGGATTCCAACTTCATTTCAAAATTTATTTTACCCTCTTTTATAAGGGCTAAACAGGCAAGAGTCGTCGCGAGCGGCTTACTCAGTGAAGCCAAATCAAATAATGTATTTGGCGTAATAAAGTCATTCTTTGCATGTGATATACAACCACGGACAAAAGAATAATTATCTCCCTTATTCGAAATACCCACTCCACAACCAGAGAATACATTATCCTGTAATGCTTGTTCAACAGAGTTTTTTATTTGAGCAATATCCATGGATGATGACAATTTATATTTTCATGTTTCGAAGATAATCTAAATAAATAATTTTTTATTTTTTCTAATAGACTTGAGTGTTTTTCCACACCCTTTAATGACCGTCAGTAAGGGATTAGGAGCTACATTAAAGGAAATGCCGGTCTCTTTTTCAAGTAAGGTATCAAGCCCTTTTAATAAACTTGTGCCACCCACAAGGGTTATCCCTCTATCCTGAGCATCTTTTAAATGACTTGCAGGAATAATATCTAAGGCATTCTTGACCAGGTTAACAATGGAATAAATAGGTTCTTTGACAGCATCACATAATTTTTCGGTATCAATGCTGAGTTCTTTAGAGGCATTTGTAAAAACATCTTTAGCCATAATCGTATATGTGGGATCAACCCAGCCGAGTTTCATGGCAGAACCTATTGCTATTTTACATTTTTCTGCCGTATTTTCACCTATATCAGCCCTATATTCCCTATGAATTGAACCTATAATTTCATTATCAATGTCAATTCCAGCAATCCTGATAATTTTTGAGAAAACCACCGTTGAATTTATAATGACAGCTATTTCACAAACACCGCCACCCAAATTAATAATTATATTTCCTCTATTTTCATGAATATCTATTCCTACTCCCAGGGCAGCTGCAATAGATGCGGGCAGAAAAAAAACCTTTCCACCACCTACTTCACGAATGGCCTCGCGAATGGCTTTTTTCTCAATATCGGTAATAGACGACGGAACTGTCATGACCATTTTAGATTTTAAAAATTTTCTATCTTTGTGAATAGATTTAAAAAATGCCTTTAGCATGGCTTTGGCATTTTCAAAATCTATAATCATTCCATCACGCAGTGGATATATCGTTTTTATATGTTGCGGGGTGCGGCCAATGTACTGTTTAGCTTTATTACCTACAGCAATAACCTTTTTTTCCCATAAATTATAGGCAAGTACGCTTGGCTCATTTAAAATAAGGCCTTTAGACTCTATATAAATACGGGTATTTGAAGTTCCTAAATCAAGGCCAATATTTTCCCTGAAAAATATGTTCTCTGAGAGAAATCCCATTATTTTAACACCATTTTTCGCCTATAAGATGCCATCTTAAATTGAGCCCCTGAAAATAAGTTTATCTCATTAAAAAAAGGTTAATAATACACTGTATTATGTTGCTTTTTTCAGTGTAAAAAGCTATTGTTTTCTTCATTAAAAATGAAGCATTTTCATCTTACATTAATCTAAAAAAAATATTTTTTCTAACTGTCTTGAAAAGATGTTTATTTTATGTGAGTAAAATGTTGATAAGTCAATTTTCTCTTTTTATAAACAAATTACAAATTAGCTATATTTTATATAATTTTCAATAAAAACAATTAGTTAAATACGTTATAAGCTTATCAACAGCCTTAATAATAATAAGTTTTTTAAATATAATTATATTATATATTAAGGGCCTTTGATAACTCAAATGTATCTTTTTTATCGTCCTTATGATTTTTTATCATATTTTTCAAAGAACAAGACTGACTGAAGGATTAAATTATGTCTATTGTTGTTAATATTGCCAAAGAAGATTTTTTATCTGGATTGGCATCGTTACAAAATATTTCCTCAAAAAAAGGAACCATAGCAATTCTCTCCAATGTTTTAATTCAAACAGGAAATGATTGTGTTGAACTTACCTGTACAGATCTTGAAATAGGTTTACGTTGCACTTTGCCTGCTGAGGTCTTATCTGAAGGAAGCATAACCTTACCCTGTAAAAAATTATTTGAAATTGTCCGTGAAGCTGAATGCTCTCATATTCATCTTGAGGAAAAAGAAAATAGTTGGGTTAAAGTCTCTGTGGAAACCGGAGATTACAATATTGCAGGTATGGAACATGATGAATTCCCCAATTTTCCTGAATATGAAGCGAGTAAATTAGTCAAAGTATCTGCGGGTAAAATTCAAGAACTTATCGAAAAAACTATATTTTCCATGGCAAGTGATGGAGAAAGTCAATTTTCCCTGGTTGGTGTTCTTGTTGAGAAAATGAAAAAAGATACTAAATCGATGATTCGATTTGTTTCATCAGATGGTCATCGTCTTTCCCTTATGCAAGAAGATGTTGGTGTAGAATTAGATGGCCTTGAAATAGGAAATAATACACTTATTCCCAAAAAAGGTGTTCAAGAGATAAGAAAATTTTGTGAAGGTCTGGATGAAGTTTCTTTTTCTTTTGAAGAAAAACAGGCTGTATTTAAAACAGACTCAGCTATTCTTATTATTAGACTCCTTAATGGTGAATTTCCTGATTATTCATCTTTGATTAATATTATTAACCGGGATAAATTTATAGAAGTAGAAAAAACATCCCTTATTAATGCCTTTCGCCGAATGAATTTATTTGCAGAAGATAAATTTAATATTGTTCAATTTTCACTTAATTCAGGAAAAATAACATTATCATCACAATCCATGGATATTGGTAATGCCCGTGAAGATATTGAAGTGACCTATGAAGGTGATGAAATTAAAATGGGATTTAATGGTAAATATTTTATCGAAACATTATCTGTTATGAAAAGTGATACTGTGAAAATATATGTTTCATCAAATGAAAGTCCATGTATGATTTTGTCTGAAAAAGATCCTGAATATATTTCAATCATTATGCCCATGCATTTATAAGTAAAAAGATAGGAACTATAGATAATAAATATTAATTATCTATAGTTTTTGTATTCTCCACATTCTTTAACAACCAGAGGAAATCTCTTGTCAGAAGAACAACAAAGCAATTATGGCGCAGATCAAATTAAAGTTCTGTCCGGTCTTGAAGGTGTACGAAAAAGACCCGCCATGTACATTGGTAATACCCATGAAGAGGGTCTCCATCACCTCATTTATGAAGTTGTAGATAACTCAATAGATGAGGCTTTGGCAGGTCATTGTAATCAGATAAAAGTTGTCTTTCATAAGGACGAATCTGTCTCTGTTGATGATAATGGTCGTGGTATCCCTGTTGGTGTTAATGAAGCTGAAGGGGTTTCTGCCCTTGAACTGGTTATGTGTACCCTCCATGCCGGTGGTAA
>JAQYVV010000066.1 GCA_030145275.1 Desulfurivibrionaceae bacterium
GAGGCGGAGGCGGTCCACGTCTTTAAGTTGGAGCTTGAGGTTCTGAATTTCCTTTTCAGAGTTTAGCCAGGCGGGGGTGAGCTCAAGCATGGCCCTGCTGTATGGCGTGGCATCGTCTGTTGCTAGTTGGAAGATGATCCAGGATCCTTGGCGGCGGCCCCTGACCAGACCGGCGTCCTCTAGCTGCTTTAAATGCTTGGACACCGTGGATTGGGCCAGGCCGAGGAGGGACTGTAGCTCGCAGACGCAGAGCTCTTTTTCCTCCAGAAGCTTAACAATGGTGACCCGGTTAGGGTCAGAAAGGGCCTTCATGGTCTTAATAAATTCTTTCATGTCATCTCCATATCGTCATATGGCGATACGATAATCTGTTTTTGTGTTTTGGCAAGGGGTAAACTCCAAAAAGAGTGTATGGAATCTGCCTTTGGCAACGAGTCCTCCTCCGTGCATGTAACAATAGCAGATGCCTGGCCCGGTTACGATGAGAAGTGGCCCAGGAAATTTGAACAAGACGGATACACTGAGCGCCATTAAAGCAAAAGTAGCCATGGCAGGAGATAAGACGTTGGCCGAGTTGGCACAGCGCTATTAAGCGGGATAATCAGTTTTGGGCTCTGGACACAACCTACATTCCAATGGTCAAAGGATTCGTTTACCTTGGCACACCTGAGATTGTGAACACCGACCAAGGTAGCCAGTTCAGCGCTTATGGAAATCAGTGAAATATGAGTGAGTATATTTACACGCTTACGATTTAGTAACCGAAGCCAGGAGTTTGATCATGCAATATATGGCATAGTATAACCAGTCTATAATTGCATTCGAGCCTGGGAAAAAAACACCGGATGAGGCTTATAACGGGGATGCTGCCGATGGTTCAATTAGCAGCTTAAGAAACAGCAGAGAATCTACTTAAAATACGCAAACTATTGTTTAAACAAAGAGAACCACTTCTATCTTCAACCGGAATGGGAAAGTTTATACAGAGATTGTCCCAGATTGCCGAAAATTTTCACTGTAAGTGGTTATACGAGTCACATTTAAAGGAAGGTCTTTTTATACTGAAAATTATCCGAATTAAACCTCTGTTCTAGTCTTGACCCAAGAATTTATACCGTAAATCATGATATTTCTTCTCGCCCAGAAGTGTAGCAACCCAAGCACGGGTGAAAAAAAAGAAATGGTATCGAGCCCGGGCAAACACACTCATATATTTAGGCTTTCTTATCTCAGCGACATTTTTGACCAATTGTTCAGAAATTTGCGTCCTATGGCTCTGGCCTTTTTTTATCGCGACAAGATACAGATCACGTGAATAAACATTCACAAAAAATTTGTATTCAGAAAAAAAATTGTCAAGAGGAATATTTTCCCTTATATCTTGTTCCTTCAGGTTGTGATAATAGTTATGCGTGTCACCAGTGGAGGTAAGCGAAGCCCCTTGGCCGCACCTGCTGGTTCCATGCTCTTCACGCCCCAAGGTGGCACATGTCATTACAAAAAGTCCGTCATCCTTAAGCATTCTTTCCATATTATTGAATGTCTTACCCCATTCGGGGTTATGCTCGAAGCATTCACAGCTAATGGTAATATCGAATGATTGATCAGGTAGGTCAACATCTTCTCCGTGACATACGAGATCAACTCCCGGCCCTTTAGCGATATCAACTCCTGTATAATCACAGTCTTTAAAAAATGTCCGGATGGAACCATTTGTGTTCCAACTTCCTATTTCCAAGACCTTCTTATGATTAAAAAATTGAGGGAATGCTAGGCTGAGTTCTTCGACAAACTTTAATTGTTGATAATGTGCCATTCTATTTAGAAATACCTATTAATTTGTAGGAACTTTTGGATTATATTACCAATAAAAGACTAAAAGCGCTTCCTAAAACGGCAATCATATCAACTTAATTACCCCCCCCATATTGTTATAAAAATCTCGATGATTCTCCCCTCCAAACAAGATTTCAACACTTTGAAGACACAGCTCATCTTAAATAATTGCTTCAGGGAAAGAAGAGAGGCTGAGCAAGCCCTCTTCAGCTACATTGAGGCACCTATTACAACCGAAGGTGGTGCTATTCATCGAATGGGTTCAATCACCAGCTATGTTTGAAATAGAATGGGCACAAATGAGAAAAGTTGCTTAACCAGGTGTCCACCAAATTGGGGAAGGATTAGATGCTGTCGGCGTCCGTTTTTCTCTTCAGCCTCTTTTTTGCCCAGACCTCCTAATTATGCCCTATATCTCAGAAAATAAGGACGGTGACGCCGTCCTCAGTCTCTATCTCCAGCCCAAGGCCTCCAAAAACAGGTTTTGCGGCCTGCATGGCGCGGAGATGAAGCTTGCCATCACGGCACCGCCGGTGGACGGCAAGGCCAATAAGTCGGTGCAGGCCTTTCTGGCCAAGTTTTTTGGAGTGGCCAAGGCAG
>JAQYVV010000015.1 GCA_030145275.1 Desulfurivibrionaceae bacterium
CGATACATCACAGACGGTTTATGTTAGCACCCTCAATAATGACCCGCCGTATGCTGAAGCCGACGAAACTGTTCAGGTTTCTCTGTCTGGCATCAACGGTGCTATAGCTGGAGACACAACGGGTGTGGGCACCATCACCGATGGGACCCTGCCTCCCTCGGCAGACACAACTGCTTCCGTTGATGAATCCGCAATGGATGATATTAAGGCCGGAAATGATCTAATAGGAAGCAATGATACCGGTAGCAACCCGACTTCCACAGAAGAAACTGCTACAGGGACTCTAGTCGTCGAACCCGGCTGGATCGTGACGCCTACGTCCGGGAACACAGTCTACGGCAGCTATGAAATCAATGCGAACGGCACGTTTGTATACACCCTCGTTAATGCGCCACAGGTGAGCGGTGAATCAGTGACCGACGCCCCCATCGAGTACGAAATTACATATGGGAATGCCACTCAAACCAATACGCTGACAGTGACAATCTATGATGATGGGCCAATCTCTATCGACACCAATGGCGTTATCAAGAACGTGGCGGGTGAGCATCTTGACGGTGTAATTGACTACAACCTTGGGGCAGATGGTCTTGGGACCGTAGAGGTAAGTTATATAGGTCAGTCACTGACCTCACATGGCCAGGCTATTACCTTTACCCCGGAGGATATCAATGGTGATGGTCTGATGGAGTTGGTTGGCAGAGCGGATGTTGATAATACCATTCCTGGCAATGAAACGATTATCACACTGGCTCCAGATAGCGGGTCTGCCGGGGTAGGAGATTATTCTCTGTCCTTTAGCGATGTTATTGATCAGCCACATACAACATTTGATTACACTGTAGGCGACATTCAAGCAGGTTCTCCAACAAGCTATCTCGACATTGGGAATAAGTCAGGTGGAGATTTGTTAGTTCGAGCAACACCACTTGACGGTGACCCTGGAGGTGGTTCTACAGCTGTTTTGGAGGTTAACGCATCTAGCGGCTTTCTAGGCATAGAAAATAACGTAATGGAATCGGGTACTCCCCAGGAATCTATCCAGCTCGAGTTCGGGAAATCTGATGGCACAACGTTTACTGCAAGTGATCTGAACGACGTGGTTCTCAAGGTTTTTAATCTTGGACAAACCGGTGACCAGGTTATATGGCATGCATTCAAGGGTGTCGACAACGACGGTGACAAAATCCCAGCCAATGGTGGCCTGACTGATGCCGCAAGAACACTTACGATGAATGCGTCGGGCGAATTTACTAACCCGATTCATGTTGATGGAGGATATGACACTCTTACCATAACCACAGTAAGCGGCAGTTTCAAGATTGGGGGCTTTACTTACACAGAGGAAGGGATAGGCCAAGACGTAGAGTTACAGTTTGGCTACACAGCAACAGATGGTGATGGCGATGTTATAAATGGCGATTTTGACGTAACGGTAAGCGCTACCGAATCTAGTGAACTTTCTACTGATTCGCTTGACATCGATACGTTGCTGCACCCTGATCATGATATTGATACTTAATAATGTAAATACTCATTCAACCAATCGGAAATTCATGATGTCTCTTAACTGCTGCGGGAGGAATCTCCCGCAGCAGTTCGTTTAGAGGGAACTTGTGGGATATTCATTGGGATATCTTTGGCCATGGGGGACAGGCGAATTATTATCACCCCATATTCGCCCCAACTGGAACAATGCCAAAAAAATTATCATAATAGGGACAGCTACCGCTGAGCCCTATTATGGCGCAACCAAATTTATTTTTCAATAATAGTTAAGCAAAAGATGAAAGCGCACTTGTGACGCACAAAAGAGACAGTATGAATCTTAAATACTATCCCCTACCGCGATTGATGAGCAAGGCCAGATTAAGCCTTGAACTGACACCAAGTTTTGTAAAAACTGAACTGAGATGAGATTTGACCGTCCTTTCTGTTATTCCAAGCTCGTAAGCAATCTCTAAATTTGTTTTTCCTTGGGCCACAAGCTCAGCAATCTCTCTTTCCCTCTTGGTTAGATCTACCAATATTTTTTTATCATAAGAAAGATTCTCTTGACCTGGATTTACTCTTGTTTCATGGATCAGGCGCTGCATTACCTGTTGCCCAACCCATACGGAACCACCAAAGATAAGGCGAACAGCCTCATTAACACGTCCTGGTGAAGAGTAGGTATTTGCGTAACCGACAATTCCTAGTTTTAAAAAAGCCAACCCTTCATCATCATCAGGTCTATCTGACAATAGAAATATCTTTATGCGAGATGTTAATGTAGCGAAGAGGTTTTCTTTGTCTTCAGGTACTAAATCACGGTGAAAGATGACAAGCCTTTCATCGTTTGGCCGAATAACTTTTGCAAGGCCTTCAAGAGATGAAATAATTTCCAGCGCATAGCGTGTACCCATAACATTTGTCCAGCGGTCTTTTACCTGATCACTGCTACAACAGAGAATGATTTCCATAGTCACTTATTACCTTTCCCGCAGGGCCGTATGACGTGCCTTCAACATGGGCTTTAGTAGGTAGGTGAGAATAGTCTTCTTCCCCGTTAAAATATCAATAGAGGTTACCATTCCAGGCATAATTGGCAGCGGATTAGTCTCCGTTCCCAGATGATTTTTATCGGTTCGAAGCGTAGCAAGGTAAAAGCTATTCCCCTGCTCGTCCTTTATCGAGTCCGCACTTATATGCTCGAGTTTCGCCTCCAGACCGCCGTAAATCGTATAATCATAGGCCGTAAATTTCACCATGGCCTTTTGCTGCGGCCGTAAAAAAGCAATATCTGCGGGATTAATTTGGGCCTCAATAAGCAGGGTGTCATCCAATGGCACTATCTCAATAAGATCCATTCCAGGCTGAATAACACCTCCTACCGTATTAATGAGTATCTGATTAATAGTACCATGGACAGGAGAATAAACTGAAGTCCGTTTTAACCTGTCCTCAAGAGCGACTGACGAGGCTGAAACCCCTTCAAGTTGTGCGAGGACTTCGTTTAATTCTTCCTTTGCCTTATTGGAAAAACTTAGCTTTTCTTCCCTTATGGCTATCTTCCCCTCCTGTAACCTTGACAATGCCCGTGGAATAGCAAGCTTAATAGCCTCCAGCTCTCCATTCATCTGACTTCCCTGTCTCTCCAAATGCAGCAACTCGACTTCAGAGACTGCTCCCTGTTCAACAAGAGGCCGAGTGAGAAAGAGTTCTCTTTCAATAAGTTTATAGGTTTTCTGAAGTTCAACAAATTTAGATTCAAGCTCTTTAATTTCGTGTTGCCGCTGGTTGACCTGCTCTTTTAAGATTTCAAGATTGGAATTAAGTTCTTTTTTTCTGGAGGTATAAAGCTCTTTTTCCCGCAAGCCTATCTCTGATTTTTGGACAATAATTTCTTCTGGCACTATGAATTCTTGATTGTTTGCCTCGGCAGTGAGTCTTGCCGCCTTTGCCTTATGACTGAGAAATTTAAGATTTGTCTCTTCAAAAGAGGCAGAAAAACGGGTCCTGTCGATTCTCAAAAGGAGCTGTCCTTTTTCAACCTCCTCCCCGACCTTGATCAGTATTTCTGATAATATACCTCCTTCAAGGTTCTGAATGACTTGGACCTGTTGTGATGGAATGACCTTTCCATTTCCTCTGGTTACCTCTTCTATCTCTGACACATACGCCCAATAGAAAAAAAGAGCGAAGAGAAGCACTACCATCCACAGAATAGCCCGCCCTCCAATTGGCGTCTGGGAAAGTATGGTATTTCTGATGTCGGTGGCAAACTTAACATCCTTCGCCGGCATCCGATAAAATATTTCAGTAGGTTCAGGTTTTTCTGCCAAAATTATCCCTCAAATTTAGATCTCAGCAATTCAGAATTAAGAGACTAAGAGACTAAACTAAGTTACTCAAACCTAAGTAACTTACAGCCCAGAAGTAGTTATATATTCAGTTGGCCGCTCTTCAATGCATTTAACACAGCTTGTCTAGGGCCATCAGCAATTATAGACCCGTTGCCTAAGACAACAATGCGGTCAACAAGATCAAGCAAAGAGGCTCTGTGAGTAATAACAAGCATACTTTTCCCTTGTAGTATAGTGCCAAGTTTTGTCTTCATTCTTTGCTCTGATCGGTTATCCATGGAACTTGTAGGTTCGTCAAAAACAAGGACAGGAGGGTCCGTCAAAATGGCCCGGGCCATAGCAACTACCTGGCGCTGCCCTCCAGAAAGGCCCCTGCCCAACTCCCCGACCTCCATATCTATACCCATGGCATGTTTTTTTATTACCTCACTGACCCCAGACAGATTTACTGCTCGTAAAAGAGTTGCGTCATCAATATCGTGACATCCCAAAAGAATGTTTTCTCGAATGCTTCCTCTGAAAAGAGTAATATCCTGGGCCACATAGCCAACATACTGCCGTAGTTCAGCAGGGTCTATCTGCCGGATATCAGTGTCATCCATACTGATCATCCCACCTGATGGTTCGTAGAGTCCTAGAATTAATTTTCCTAATGTTGTTTTTCCTGAGCCGATAGAACCAATTATGCCAACTTTTTCTCCGGGAGCAATTTTCATTGACACATTTTTTATTACTTCTGACGCCTCGTCAGGATATTTAAACGAAATATTTTTTAACTCGATAGCCCCTTGAAAGCGGGTCCTGTGCAAAAATGTTTTACCGGCGGGCTTTTCTTCAGGAAGGGCCATAATATCGTTAAGCGTTTTTAAGGCAACCCTTGCCCTATGGAAACGAGTGGACAGACCGATAACCTGTGACATTGGCGCAATCGCCTGCCTTGACAATATGACTAGAGCAATGAGTGCTCCCTGGGACATCTCACCGCGTGAAATGAGATAGACACCTGCAATTACAACCGCGACAACAGATATATTTTGAATAAAATTAGAGAAATGATTCACAGAAGAAGATAGAAGCCTAGACTTAGCGCTCCATTTGGCAATGTAAGAAACAGCCTGTTCCCAGGAACGCTGTATCTGACTTTCCGCACCAAGCATCTTGATGGTTTCCAAGCCTTGCAACCCTTCAACCAAAATAGCATTTTTCTGAGCTGAAGCCTTAAAGGATTTTTCAACCGCTTTCTTTAAAGGGATCTGAACAATCATTGCATAGACTAACAACAAAGCTATTGCCCCAAAATGGATGTAAACAACACTTCCGGCAATATACCATATTGCAAAGAGCCCTAAACACACAAAGGGAAGGTCTATCAATGCAGTAATAGAAAAGGAGGTAATAAAATCGAGAACACTTTCAAATTGTTGCAGGTTTTTCGAAAAAGAACCAACGGACTTAGGCTTGGCCTCCATCCGCAAGCCCAACACTTTTTGAAAGAGTGATGCCGAAACAAGAAGATTTGCCTTTTTACCAGCTTCATCGATAAAATAGCCCCGCAAAGCCCGCATAAAAAGGCCGAAAACGTAAATAACAGAGATACCTATCCCCAAGACCCAAAGTGTCTCAAAAGCACTGTTTGGGATAACCCGGTCATAGACGTTTAAGATAAAAAAAGGACTCGCCAGGCCAAAGAGATTAATCAAGAATGAGGCCACAAAAACATCCCTGTATATTCGCCAGGATGAAAAGATAGTCCCCCAGAACCAGTTCTTTCGCGAACCGATGGGAGAATTATTTACCGACTCGTTTTTTGTCTTGAATTTCGGCCTGACAAAAAGCGCATAACCGGAAGAGAGGGAAGCTGCTTCCTTTAACGTCATTTCCTGCTCACCCATACCGCTTTCAGGTAAGAGAAACTTTATTAATTTGTTCTTCTTATCAACGCCGACAAGCACTAGAGTCTTCCTGTCATTCAATAGCAGAACTGCGGGAAGTTCCAGGTTAGATATTTTTTCAAGTGGTCTCTTAACCAGGCGGGCAGACAAACCAATTCTTTCTGCAGCTCGAGGGAACAATGCAACGGTAAGCTGGTTGCGAACAAGGGGTAACCCAGATTTAAGACCAGTACGTGAAGCCTGGAGGCCATGCAGTTTAGCAAGCTGCATTAGACTATCTAGTAAAGAATCATCCTGGGTGTCGGTATCTCCGCCTAAATCCCATGTCTCATTTTGATTTAGTGATATTTTCTTTTCAACTGTTGTCATTATTAATTATTTTTCTCGCCCAAAACAAACCGAGTTCACGCCTGTTAAAATTACATGGCAAAATGAATGTTCACAGGATATTATGTAATATATTGATAATTTCATTGAAAATCTATTTCAAAAAATCAATAAAAAGGATGCAGCATGTTATATGTCGAAAAAAATCAAGACGGTGAAATAATAGCTATCCATCCCGCTCCAAATAAAAAGGCAACAGAGCAAAAATCTGTCATGGATAAAGAACTCATTGACTTCCTCAATAACAATATTGACAATGATCCGTGGCTAAAAGTCTTATCCATGTCCGACATGAGTACAGTGCGTATTCTTGAGGATCTTATTGATCTCTTGATCAGAAAAAACGTTATATTGCTTACAGAACTGCCGGAAGAGGCCCAAACTAAAATACGAGAGAGAAAAATGGCCAGGCAAAAAATCAGCGGTCATGAATTTATAGTTGACAATATTATATAATCTATATCCAATTCCACACACATAACCCCAGACAACACTTTCCCAAAAAAAGAGGCGGGAATGAACATTCCCGCCTCTTTTTTCTAAATTTAACCCAATCTTAATTTTTAACAGCTGAGTGAACAGACATTGCACCTGACGGGCTTACTGTTTTCCAACTTTTTGTAACGTCTATGCCCGCAGCTTTAGCTGCATCTATTGCCTGTTGCCTTGTCGCATTGCTAGGCAACACCATTACGCTATCTTTTTCCTTAACAGCGGCAGTAGTTTCTTTTACCTCTACCTTTTTCGCTGCCATACTGCTTTCTTCTTTTATCACGGATTCAGCTTCCAACCCTTCCTTTTGCAGTTGCTCAATTTCACCAGGACGTACTGCGGGATGCGTTGCAGTTACACTTCCGTCTGTTGTTTTCCAGCTAAAGGTTGTATCTACCCCAACTTTCTTGGCCGCCTCAATAGCTTCCAGACGGGTTGCTTTGGCAGATAAATAAGGATATTCAATAGATGTGGCTGTGTACGGTGCGGGCATTGCGACCGTTTCCGTCTCAACTGGCCACTCCATCTTTAAGGTGTGCACCATGCTTCCCATACCACTCAAAATTCGATATTGAGCATAGAGTGCATCATATTGGGCATTGATCAAATCTTGTTTCGCGTTAATGACCTCAGCTTCGGTATCTAGGACATCAAGCATCGTCCTCTTCCCGAGATTCCATTGTTTCGTATAAGCTTCAGCAGTTGCTGAAGCTGATTCAACATATTCACTTAAGAGAGTCACCTTTCTCTGGGCGGCATCGTGAGACATCCAGGAAAGCCTTATCGATTCAACAACGTCACGATGAGTATTGTTTTTAATGGCTGTTGCTTCATTCATCAACTCAGCCGTTTCTGCCTTTCTGGATTTGTCCTTCCACCCTGAAAAAAGGTTGAACCTAACTCTAAGCATTGCCTGCATGTCTTCTTGATAACCAGGACTGTTGTCTGTATTTGTATCCCAATGTTTGTCAACTTCAAGGTCCACAACAGGGTAATATGCGCCTTTGGCCGTTGCATCCTGGGCTTTGGTTGCTTCCAGGTCTGCTTTGGCTGATTTCAGGATTGGATGTTTTTCAACAGCTTTATTCTGTGCCTCTTCCATAGACGCAGGAAGATGAGTACTCAAGGCTGCAGGCCTGCTTAAACCCTCCGGCAATCTCCCGATAACAGATTGGTAGTTCGTCTTTGCATCTTCAACATTTATCTCTGTTATAACTACATTTGACTTGGCCAATGCACGACGACCATTAACCTGATCAAGATTTGCTTTCTGATCGACGCCTGATTCACTTCGCAGCTTTATCTGGTCATAAATTCTTTCATGGATTTCCAAGTTTTTTTGAGAAAGTTTACTTAGTTCATTGTGGCGAAGAACGTTCAGATACACATTAGCTACCGTAAGAGCGGTCTGCTCTGAATTTCCCTGTAGCCGGTATGCTTCTGAGTTAACTCTTGCAGTATGTCTCTTAACTTCACTATCTGTGATAAAGCCGTTAAAAACATTCTGGCGAAGACTCAAGGTACTCTGCTTTACACTAAAAGACTCATTGGTTGGCTCATAATTCTTATCCACACCAACTGCATAAGAAAAATCAATCTTTGGCAAGTATCCCGATTTAGCCTGATTCACTTCCTGATCAATGGCCTTTCTTTTATAAGCCATTGCTGCCAAATTTGGATTTGTCTTTAAGACGTGTTGAACTGCCTCATTCAGTGTCTCTGCCTGACTTGTACCGCCACTAAGAACAACTCCGCCAATCATCAATGCTGCAAGAGCCTTTGAGATTTTCATTCCTTTCTCCTTTTTTTTATTTAATCATTTCAGTAATACTGTTTTTTAAAATACTCTTTTTTTAGCAAGCAAAAGGATTTAGTACTTAAGTAGTATGATTATATAAACAAGTAATTGTCAAGTGTTTGTTGGCAGTTATCACCATTCAGAGGCAAAATAACTATCTGTTATTTATTTTTTTATTTACTTTTTTCTTAATTTCCCGATAATATTATATGAAGTTAGTAATAAACCATCATAAAAACACCATTACCCTTTGATGCAGCTAGGAGAAGGAGAGAAAAAATGCGTGAACTAGAACAACTTCCAGAACAACGGAGAAATAAAAGACAACTTCTTGACAGCGAATCATACGCCATCATAAAGCTGCAAGACTATTCTGAAGTTGCCCAGTTAATAGACATCAGCGTTAGCGGCATATCTTTCTTATGTATCAACGAAGGTGATTGGGAGCAGGAACCTTTTTTTATGGACCTCAGTCGGTCTGGCATTTTTTATGGGTCTCCCCCCGGAGACGACACTCTTGAAAATATCCCCCTTCATCCGTTAACCTATTGTGAAGACAATAATGCGACTCAAGCCTCAAACAATATCATGCAAAAATGCGGTGTTCGCTTTGCCGAACTCACCCAGGAACAAAAAATCCGCATCGATGAATTCATTGCAAAGAATACACTCGGTTCTGCCTAGCCCTGACAAACCCAGCTAGAAAGTACCCTTTCCAGGATACCCAAGCATTTTTGCATGCGATGAACACTCCCGCCGGACTACTTTTCTGCACGTAGTACAAGCATCTTCAACTCGAATACCTCCCATGCTAATCGATCTTTCTTTTTGGGCTGTGGCCATTTTCTTAATTCCACAATTCGATAAGTACACCCTGTCTTTTTCATTTGATATGTTCAGTCAAGCATAATCCCCTTGTTCTTGTTTTCTATTCTTGCTTTTCCTTGTTATAGTATTCTCAAAAAATATACGATTAATATTACTCGGTTTAATTATTATGCCCCTTTCAATAAAATTAAAAAATATCAAACAAAACCTGGAAGACCAGGAAAAGAAAACCCTTTCACCCTCTGCATCTCTTAGTAGTGAAGGGATTCGACGCCTTCTGGAACCAACTGATGGGCACCGCCAATCCTATGCTGTTGACTCTGACCGGATATTGCACTCAAAGGCCTACACACGATACATAGATAAGACCCAGGTCTTTTACATGATTGAAAACGATCATATCACCCATCGTGTTTTGCATGTCCAACTTGTATCTAAAATAGCCAGAACTGTTGGCCGCTTTCTCGGTCTCAACGAAGACCTGCTAGAAGCAATTGCCTTAGGACATGATTTGGGCCACCCCCCCTTCGGACATGATGGGGAAAGTATCATGTCCGAGCTTTGTAAAAAACACGGAATTGGTAATTTCCTGCACAATGTCCAAAGTGTTCGATTTCTAGATAAGATTGAGAAAGGAGGAAAAGGGTTAAATCTCACCCTGCAGGTCTTGGACGGTATCCTCTGCCATGATGGTGAAATACACTCCACCAAACTTTCACCTGAACCATTGGGAGATTTTGATAGACTTGAGCAAAAGATTCTGGAAAAAATACAACATCCCAAAACGACCTTAATACCTATGACTCTGGAAGGTTGCGTTGTCAGAATGTGTGACACCATCGCCTATATTGGTCGAGATATTGAAGATGCTATTCAACTGAAACTGATCCAGAGAACGGACATTCCTACTTATTGCACAGAAACTCTTGGTAAAACGAACGGGACCATAGTATACACCTTGGTCACCGACCTGATTGAAAACAGCGTCAAACAAGAGCATATCTCCTTCAGCCAGGATATTTCAGCAGCACTTGCAGAATTAAAACAATTTAACTACCAAAAAATTTACCTAAACCCCTACATTAAAGAGGGACTTGATAAAATTAGCAGATGTTATACTGCTCTTTTCGAACACTACTTAGAGCAGATGACCGATAGAGACCTTTCTTCTCTGATCTACAAAGACTTTATAGAAAAAATGAACGGTTACAATCCCACAGAAAAGGCCACAATGATTCAAAATGCTGAGAAGGTCAGAGACTTTCTTGCCGGCATGACAGATAACTACTTTCTGGCCCAAGCACAAATAATAGGCTGCACGGTTCCCGAAAAAAAATGAAACTCCGTTCCAAAAAATTCCTGCCCGGCGAAAATACCCTGATGGTGATAATCGCTTTCTTTATCGGTATAGCTGCTGGAGCGGTTAATATCCTCTTTAGAACAACAACCGACTTTGTCCATGATTATCTTTTCGTGCCTGGGTATGAATATGCCACCCAAGGAGGCTGGTATATTCTTCTTCTTCCTCTTGTGCCAATGGCCGGCATGGTTCTCCTCATTCCTCTTTCCTTACTTTTCCCCGGCCAGGTAAACGGCTACGGATTCACAGGTTTTCTAAAAAAAGTCAATATGCAGGGCGGTGTAATAAAATTTCGCACCATTTTCATTAAGATACTCGCCACTTCACTAACCATCGGCAGCGGTAATTCCGCCGGTGTTGAAGGGCCTATTGCCCAAGTTGGCGGCGCTGTCGGCTCCCAGGTCGGACAATTTTTCAGGGTGTCTGGTGATCGGATGAAAACGTACATTGCCGCAGGCTGTGCCGGTGGTGTTGCTGCAATGTTCAACGCACCCATCGCCGGTGTTTTTTTTGCGGCTGAAATTGTCCTTTTGGGCTCTTACGGAAGTGCGTCATTCTCGGCACTGGTCATTTCTTCAGCAATGGCAACTGTTGTATCCCGCGCCTATTATGGCGAAAGCCCGGCCTTTCCAATCCCTGACTACCACCTCATTCAGCCCTTTGTAGAAATTCCTCTCTATATGATCCTTGGAATTATCATGGGAATTATTGCCGTTTTCTATATTTCCTTCTTTTATAAAGTCAGAGACCTGTTTGCCAAAATACCTATTCACCCGCAGCTTAAACCAATACTAGGTGCTTTTATCATTGGCAGCACAGCAATCTTTTTCCCGCAAATCATGGGAGATGGCTACGAATACATAGAAGAGGTCCTCTCTGGACATGGTGTCGTCTGGGTCATGTTAATTCTTATTTTTTTGAAAATTATGGCCACCTCCATCACAATAGGCTCAGGAGGTGCTGGAGGTGTTTTTGCACCATCCCTATTTATCGGTGCCGTTATCGGAGGGACTTTTGGCAGTTTCGTCCATAATCTCCTTCCCAGCGTCACCGCAACCCCCGGTGCTTATGCCGCTGTTGGCATAGGGGCTTTTCTTGCCGCAACTACCCACGCACCGCTTACTGCTATATTTTTGCTCTTTGAAATGACCGGCAATTATCTGATCATCATCCCGATTATGCTCTGTGGTATAATCGGTACCGTTGTTGCGACTCGACTGAATCCAGACTCCATTGACACGGTTGATTTTACCCGGGAGGGCATCAATATCCATGAAGGACGAGAAACCGCCGTCATGAAATCCATAAAAGTTGGGAAAATCATCACAGAAGACGTCGACTTTATAAGTGAAAACGCCAATGCGGATCAGTTATTAACCATTTTCAGCATGGCTAAAGACAGCTTTTATTTTCCAGTTATAGATAACACAGGCCAAATGACCGGAATTATCTCACTGCAAGACGTCAAGAATATTCTCCACGATGAAAAGTTGCGATGCAGTGCTACTGTTGGTAAGGTCTGCGCCAGAGATGTTACCTTTGTCACCCCTGACGACAACCTTTACACCGCAATGACATTGTTTGATCTGAAGGGTATTGAAGAGATACCCGTTGTCGAGTCGGCAGATTCAAAATGGGTGGTTGGGATGATAAAAAGAAGAGATGTCCTCAACGCCTATAACCACGAAGTCCTCAAAAAGGGAATCAGTGAGAGAAGTTGTCCGATTAAAATAAGTGGATAGACACTCACCTCTTACAATAAACATTTTCTTCTGCTTTGAATGTGTTGCCCCCATAACCTCGACGCATCACAATGGCGGCTAATCGCTAAAATCAGGTATTTGTTCTCAACCACAACTCCAGACTCATAATTAGTCTTAAGTACCATCCCTTGCATTAATCAACACCAAGACAAACTTCGTTCAATTTGTCCAGGCCACTAACACTGAGACCTTGACCTGCTGTCCCTGCTTCTTGTAATATATATACATGCAGATTCTTACCGACTTGATGAACAACTTGCAGCGCTACTTTAAGGTAGGCCTCTACTACCCTAACGGTCACACTGTTGCTGATCAAGCAGCGGCATATTTTCTCCATTCCCTAAACGAAATAGCGGGCAAAGATGATATTTTTGTCCGCTTTACCGTTGACGAGTCAACACTTTCGATAATGGACATTGAGGCAGATAGTTCCCTCTTCTCGGTGCAACATTTCCATGACCTGTTGCATTCCCTTGGTATCTCTACCCTTGAAATTCATCGTGATATCACCCCCGATGAGTTGCGTCTATTTTTATCAAGGCTCATCTTTCTGCGCACCAACGTGCAAAGAACCCGTCACTTCCAAGAGATTGAGATTACGGGAATGCCGGAAACCATCAAAATCCATCAGCTTAAGTTTTTAGCCAGTGACTCGGCCTCAAACAAAGTGGGATCTGGGGATTGTTCACAGCCCACCATCGACTACTTACTCTCCTCATTGGTTCAGCACGGTTACAGGGAGGAGCAAGTCTCTGTGTGCCGGCAGCTTTTAGAGTCGATCCCTAACACCCTAAGCAAAAGGCCAATCGCAGAAAGCGACCTTCCCTCAGTTACCTGGGACGACGTCGAGAAACTCCTGCGTCGGGTAGCGGAATCTATCCAATCCCCAAGTAAAGCCAGCCAAACCCACCACTTGGATAAATCCCAAAATGTTGACACCTTAGTTGCCATTCTAAAATCCATGGAAAAGGCAACAGGGGGGACGAGATCCCGGGATGCCGTTAATATGCTGGTCAAAATTTTAAAAGAATCTCAACCCCAGCCCAAGGACGATAAAGAAAAGACGTCAAGTCCTACTTCAAATCATAATATACACAATGATCCTCCGGGCCTAACAATCAGTGAATTACACCGCTCCCTGTTTCCTCTCAAAAAGTTAACTATCCCCCCTAATCTAGGAGAAAATAACCGATCCGAAGATTTGTCGATTCTTATGCAGATGCTCAACAGAGATCGTCGCCTTTTTGCAACGCTGAGGATGCAGGAGGAATTGCGCGGCTGTTTGCGGGCGCCATTGGATGAGAAGGAGTGGCAGGTTTTTATCAAGGGTATGCAGCAGTTGATAAAGACCAAGAACCGTGAACGACTTGAGGCTGTTTTTTTAATAATTCTTGACATCTTACGGCGTTCTGAACACACAACACCACTGATCTTTTTGAGAGATATAGTCCAGGGGATAACCAAAAAAGAGTTTGTGACTTGCTGGCCTTTTCTCGTCAATGAGGCCTTCATTGCAGGGCCACAGGATGAACCCGAAATTTTCAGTGAAATATGTACCATGATCGGCCTTATCTCCCAAGAAGATATGCACCGCAATTTACCCAGGATCGAAAAGCTGGAAGCTCTGAGAGAAAGATGCATTGCAGCAGCTATGTTCTCACCACCACCTGCCTCGCTTAACGCACTTTTTGTCCTTTTGCTCAACTCTTCCCAAGCAAAGTATATTAACGAACAGCTTGTCAGCGGTCTTAAGCTTCAACACCTCGGCTGGCTAGACAAGGCATTAGGCCCATTACTTGACGATGCCATGCCGTCCCATCAACAATTTATTATTGATCTGCTCCAGCAGAGAGATCCCAATCAGCCCAGCAGAAGCCTGAAAAAAAATGGGGCAAGTATCATTGTGGATAAATTACCGGCTATATCTCCTGAACAAAGAAAAGAAGAATGGGTGCCCCATACCATAGGTGCACTTGCAAAAGCACAAATTCCGGGGGTACGAAAAATGCTTAAACACATCATGAAATCGACACATTATCTAATCATCCCCGATTGGCCAAGAGCAACTCGCAATGCAGCTCAAGAGGTATTAAAAGGCATGAATCGATTCGGGAAAAATATATGAACCCCAAACTTAATAAACTGATCATTGATTTAAGTAGAAGCATTGGCCTGCGAAGCCTCTACTTTTCAGGCCACCCGTTTGTGCGAGACAATTGCCTCCAAATTATCGACGATCTCAGAAGTTTGCTTTCGGAGCTTGAATCAGAAAGTCTTTTTATAGGTATTGTTGAAGGAAAACTCATCCACGATGGACACTATCTTGTCGGTCCGAGCATCATGGGCAAACAGTTGGTGGAGTTTACCAAAAAATTGCACTGCGGCGGCTTGGTGTTAGGTAAAGATACGACAATCAAGGAGATAGAGGTACTCCTTGATCTCGCCACTGAGTGGAAAATCCCTATCGGCAGCTTGCAGGAAGCACGTGCCCTTCTAAAGTTACGAGGTGTCCACAATATAGAGCTAGCGACCCATTACACAGCCCCATCTGCCCTGGTATCCCAGGAAGATAAAGTGGTCTGGCATGGTAAAGACAGCGGCGGCCATCTCCACTCTCCTCTTCTTGTATACCAGGCGCTATTCGATGTCGTCGCCAAGGCCCACGGTAATGTAAGTCTTGACCGGTCAATTGACATCAACGGCGCCCAATCGGTCAGTGAACACCTACTTTACAGTACCCGCAGCAATTTTACAGACATGCTGCAATTTGTCCATTACCCTGATTATGATGTTTATACCGTCGGCCATTCAGTCAGGGTGTCAACTCTGGCAGTTTTTGTTGGTGATCATCTCGGACTTGACGATGAGCAGCTTTTGGACCTTGGAACTGCCGGTCTCTTGCATGATGTTGGCAAAAGTAAGATCCCCTCTGAAATACTTTTCAAACCAGGTCGGCTGAATGATGAAGAGTTCTCAACCATAAGATCACATGCAAGTCTGGGCGCGGAAATATTACTTGAACACAAGGAATCTACACGGATGCAGGTTGCTGCGGCATGGGGGCATCACATCCGCTATGACGGGGGTGGTTATCCCGCGCCTCCCCCTTGGGCTGTCCGTAGTCACCTCGTTGCCCTTTTGCATATTTGTGATGTCTTTGAGGCTCTGACAGCTGTTCGTCCATACAAACCTCAACTTACTCCTCTTGCCGCGTTCAGCATCATGCTGCAAGATAAAGGTGCCTTTGACCCGGCATTGCTTCATGCATTTGTATCAACTCTAGGGATCTATCCTCCCGGGAACCGGGTGCGACTAGCTGACGGTAGCCAGGGAATAGTTGTTGTTGCCGGTTCATCAATAGACAAACCCTTTGTTCAGATTACCAGAGACAAGACTGGAACAGCTATACCTGCAAACGAACAACAGGTCCTTGATCTTGCAAAAGATACAAGCGGTACATTGGAAGTTACAGAATTACTCTTTGAAGAAACTCCATAAAGAGGTTATAAGCCATTTTCCCAAATTAAAGAATCTCCTAAAATTGTTCTTTCATAGGATATATCAGGCCATAAATAGTTACAGTCTGGAGTTAAGGGTAATTTCCAGCCTACGCTGAATAATTGTAACTATTCGGCTTGAGCTAAAAAAGTTACATAAACCAAAAAATCCGTAAATGTTTGGCATGGCTTCATATTCGTGCAAGCAGACTGGCGTAGCATAGTTGGCTATGTGAGACAGCCTGATCGTGCGAAGATGGAGTCATGCCGAATATTTACGAATAGTTACAAAAAGCTAATCAATAACAATGCGTTTCATTCATACCGCAGACATTCATCTCGGCAAAACATACCGCAACTCTTTAGGGGAAGCGGAGCGTTACGAAGATTTTTTTCGTTGCCTGTCTGGCATCGTGGAAAGCGCAGTAGATGAAAATGTAGACTTTGTATTGATCGGCGGCGATCTCTTCCACACTGGACAAATCCTACCCAAGACTTTTGCCAAAACCATCGAAATCCTGCAGCCACTCAAGGAAGCTTGCATACCTTGTATTGCCATTGAAGGCAATCATGACTGGATTCATCGGCGCAACAATATCTCCTGGATGGAAGCCCTCTCTGAAATGGGCTATATCCGTTTACTTCGTCCCGGCCGGAGCGAAGATGGCAGTTATCGTTTTGATCCTTTCGATAACGAAACCGGGATGGGTGGGCATATTAAGATCGGCGACTTGAATATATACGGTCTCGGCTATATCGGATCCCAGGCTGGAAGTCATGTGGAACGGATCTGCGAGGCGGTTGCCACCGAAAACAATCTACTGCTTTTCCACGTCGGTATCTGGAAGTACTCTCCAGTCGAAATCGGCAACATGAAGATTGAAGAGGCTCACCCCCTGGCCGATAAATTCAGTTACGTCGCCCTCGGTCACGGCCATAAACCGTACGTGATCGAAACACCTGAAGGAGAGCCCTATGCCTACAATCCCGGTGCTCCAGAACGTGTCAACTTTGGCGAGGAAAAATATGCTAAAGGGTACTATTTTGTTGAAGTCGATGCTGGTATTTTTTCCCCTGAATTCATGCCAACCAATCCCCGGCCTATGCTGGTGGAAGTCATCAATCTGGATGGGGCTGCAGATGCGGATTTAGCCTTGGCTAGTTTCCGGGAACAGGTAAAGGAAAAGCTGGCCGCCCAGACCGGGGCGCGCGCACCCTTGCTAGAGCTGAAGCTTGCAGGACGAATTGCTTTTCACCCCTTTGAGCTGGGCCGCGAAAGATTGCGCCTGGCACTCGATGAGTTTACTGCACCATTGCACCTGGAAATCAAAAATCACCTTTCTTTGGTGGCCAGGACCAAGGGCGAAGAAGTTGTCAAGAAGTCCTTGGCCGAGATTGAAAACGATGTGCTGCATGAACTGATCGGGGCACACAGCAAATACCAGGGCGGTGAAGAAGAGTTGGCCAAGTTGTCTCTGGCGATCCGCAATCTGGTCCTGAAGGGTGATGTTGAAGATGACGAATTGCTCAGCCTTTTTTCGGAAATGGTCTGATCTATGCAGATTCTTTCTATCTCCCTGAAGAATATCAAATCCCACCGTGACCAGGAGTTACAATTTGTCAACGGCATTAACGTCCTTTCCGGTGCCAACGGGGTCGGTAAAAGCACGATTTTTGAGGCCATTGGCTACGCCCTGTTCGGGGTTGATGCCCGCGACTTCGTGGGTAACATCGAACGTTTCATCAGCATCGGTGCCAAGAAGGGAGAGATAGCCGTCACCTTCCTAAGCGATGATGGCCAAACGTATCAAGTTTCCCGTAGTGTTGGGGCCGGTTCCAAATGGCTATTGGCCAGGAAGATCGGCGATACTTTTGAAGTTGAAGACCATGCCGGAGCCTCGGAAACGGAAACGCGGCTCAAGGAACTACTAGGTCTTGAAAGTGGCCGTTCCCTTGCTGATCAATATAAATTGGTTATCGGCCCCTTCCAGAACGAATTCCTTGGTCCTTTTGTCCTCAAGCAGTCCACCAAACGCCAGGAGGCTTTTGACGAGATCCTCGGTATCGATGCCTGGCGTAAAACATATAAAGGCACCAGCACCCTGCAGGCTGCAGTCAAAAACAAGATTGATATAGTGAATGTTGAAATAGAAGGTAAACAGGAACAGATTTCCACCCTGCCTGAACGGAAAAAGGAGTTGGCAGACTCTATAGCTGAAGTTGAAGTTCAGCAGAAGATCTTGTTAGACAAGGTAAAAACTTTAGCTGAGATCGAAAAACAACTTGCCAAACTTGATGAACAGGAAAAAACGGCTAATACGGTAAAATCAGATATCCAGATCCTGGAAAATCGTATTCGTGACGGAGAAGGGAAAACAACTGAGCAGACAAAAAGGGTTAATGAAGCAGAGAAGGCCCTTAAAGCCCTGGAAAAGAACCGTGGAGGCCAAGAGGCATTTGCTGCCGCTGAAGCTAATCTTAAGTCATTAAGGGAGCAGGAGAAACAGAGAAGGAAGATCGAAAAAGATATAAACGCATTGGACAAAAACGGTATACGACTTGCCCAGACCTTAAAACATGAAATTCGTGAAGTCGAGAAAGCCGAGGCACAACTGACTGACGAAGAAAACCAGCTAAAAAAAGATCAAAAGTCCCTTGAGACAGGTGATAGTTTAAGCAAAGCTGCAGCTCGTCTGCCAGAGATAAGAAAGGAGATAGAACAACTTCGTTCCAGCCAAGGACTTCTTAGGGGCAAACGAATAGCCTTACAGGAAGGGAAAGAAAAACTGGCAGAAGGGGTATGCCCGTTCTTCAAGGAACAGTGTCATAATATTGCAGGGAAAGCCCCTAGAGACGTGTTCAGCACCAAGGTAGACGAGTTGGACAGAGAAAACCTCCAATTAATCAAACGCATAGATGATCTGAACCAAGAGATCACAGCGGCCGAGAAGGCCCGGCAAAAATTGGATTCAATTAAAATAAGAGAGGAGGTGCTTGAAAAACAGCTTAACTCCCTAACCAAGAAGCGAGATCAAAACAATAAACGTAAAAATGCCCTGGTTGAGACTAAAAAATTGCAGGAAGAGGCCGAAAAAGAGGCCATATCCCGGAAAGAAGATCTCAAGAAGTTCAGCAATCTGGATAACGAAATAACCAAGATCGAAAATTTAAGGATTCAACATCAGGCGGCCCGAGATGCTTTTTTCGCCAATCAAAAGGATGCCCAGGATCTGAACAATCGGCGCGAATCTCTGAAAACGATGTTAAAGCTTTTTGAGCAATTGCAGCAAGATCTTACCGACAAAAGAAAAGAGCTTGTTAAGCTGGAGAAAGATTATGATTCCAAACGCCATTTGGAGGTTTGCGCCACCAAGGAGCAGTTGCTTGCAGATATTGCCACTATAAAACAGAAAATTAATGATCTCAGTAAGGACCGGCTCCGCCTCGAAGAAGAGGTTAAAAAAATGAAACGGATTAAAGAAGAGATCAAGGTGCGTTTAGTTAATAAAAAAAGCCTTGAAGCTAAAGAAGAGTTGATCAAATTTCTGCGCAACAAAATATTCAAGAATGTTTCAGCCCAGCTCTCCGAACGTTTCCGCGAAGAAATAAGCCTACGGGCAGACATAATTTACCGCAACATTGCCGAAACCGATGAAGAGCTTTATTGGGGCGACAAATACCAGATTGTTCTTCTTGACATGGATAATGGGAAATTAAGGGAGCGAACCGATGACCAATTGTCGGGTGGGCAGATTATGAGTGCCGTGGTCGCTCTAAGATTAGCGTTGCTGCAGACCATTGGTGCACGAGTGGCGTTTTTCGACGAGCCGACTTCAAATCTTGATGCGGTTCGCAGGGAAAATCTGGCCCATGCCTTCCGGGCAATTGACGTTGGCCGCGAGGAAGTCACGGAACACTGGTATGACCAACTCTTCCTTATCAGCCATGATGTTGCGTTTACCGAAGTAACAGATAAGATTATTTGCCTCGAGTAATAATCTGATTTTGCCTGTAGACAATATGAAGAGGGATAATCCCCCTAAAGGATATTATCAATAGTGCCTATTAACCAAACTCAGCTCAAACAAACATAACTAGCCTGGATCCCTGATAAAAACATCGGAGTCTACGCTTACCTCAGGGATGACGAGGAAAGTGATTATGCCGTCTTCGGAGTCTGCGCTTACCTCCGGCATGTTGTAAGCCGGAATCCAGTAATTAGGCTGAGTTTGCTATAGAGCCACTTTATCAATTAAGGAGACGAGTAAACCTTTGACTTACTAACAATTACTAGTAGAATTATAATAAATAGATCAAGCAAAACTAAAGAAACAAGGTTGCCTTACGCAATGGATAACTATCTTGACACAAATTCAAAAATAAATATCCTGATCGCAGACGATAATCCGGTTGTTGCAAAAACTCTTGAATTGGCGCTTGAAAGGATTGGCTGCCAAACGGTTGGAGTTGCGACAGACGGGGAAATTGCCGTAAGCATGGCGTTTAAACTCCGTCCTGATCTTATACTGATGGACATTGAAATGCCCACGCTTGACGGACTACAGGCAACAGCACAGATATTAGAAGACTATTCTGTGCCAATAATTATTATAACATCCCACCAAGAAAAAAGTTTTGTCCAAAAAGCCAGCAAACTCGGGGTGGCGGCTTTTCTAACCAAGCCTCCTAAAACTGCAGAAATTGAAAGGGCCATCACCATAGCCCTGGCTCGTCATGGGGACCTAGAAGAGTTGCGGCGGCTCAACAAAAAGCTGCAAAAAGCATTGGATGAAATTAATACATTAAGGGGAATTATTCCTATATGCGCCTCCTGCAAAAAAATACGCGGCGATAAAGGATATTGGGAACAAATTGAACACTATATTTCCCAACACTCAAGTGCGGCATTCAGTCACGGAATCTGTCCAGATTGTGCCCGTAAACAGTACCCTGAGATGATCGATAAAATGAAATTTTAGCTACCATCTACTATGAGGTGCCTGGCGGCAGAAACTCCTGCCAACCTGCCAGTGGAAAAAGCCGCCTGCAAATTATATCCACCTGTATCTGCCTGAATATCTAAAAGTTCCCCCGCCAGAAAAAGACCTTTGGTTTTTCTCGACTCCATCGTCCTTGGCTCAATTTCTTTTACATCCACTCCACCAGCTGTGATAATGGCCTCTGCAAAAGGTCTGTGGCCGGAAACTTCTAGACGGAACTCCTTCAACCACTTTTTAAGCAATGTTCTCTCAGGTTTACTGATAGTACCACCTAGCTTTTCAGGCGATATCTTGATGCTATCCAGACAGACGGGGATCATCTCCTTTGGCAGCAAACCTCTTAGAATACTTTCCACTGTTTCCTTACTCCGGGTCTCAAGATCACGGATGAGCCTTGCATCAAGTTTTTTTTCGTCAAGTGCAGGCTTTAGATCCAGCACAATCTCCACCTTCTTATTTATTTTCAACGCATCAACTGCAATACCACTTAAGGACAAGATAACTGGGCCAGTTACTCCAAAATTTGCAAAAACCAGCTCCCCGAATTCCTCCCCTTTTTTCTTACCGTCAATGAACATCTTCGCATTGATATTGCGAAGATTAAGGCCTGCCATCTTATGGGCTTGACTACCAACCGTAATCAGAGGCACTAGCGCAGGTCTCACGACAACAACGGCATGACCGGCTGCAGCAGCAAGCCTATATCCATCTCCGGTGGACCCGGTGGCAGGATAAGAGGCTCCTCCGCTGGCAAGAATAACGGCATGACAAGAGATTTTCTTGCCACCACAAACAACACCCTCAACCCTTCCATCTCTAAGCAATAAACTTTCTACTGGAGATGACTCTTCTATTGTCACCCCCGCTTCCCTCAACCACTTGAGCAAAACATTCAAGACATCGTGCGCCTTACCGCTTTTTGGGAAAACTCTTTTCCCTCTTTCTATTACTATTTCTAAACCAAGTTTTTCCAAAAAGAGGATAAGATCTTCATTAAAAAATTGAAAAAATGCCTGTCTCAAGAACTTGCCGGTTTTACCAAAATGTAAGATAAAATCTGCAATTTCAGCGATATTGGTGATATTGCAGCGTCCCTTACCGGTGATACACAATTTCCGCCCTGGACGTTTCATTTTTTCAAGAATAACAACTTCAGCACCGAGTTCAGCTGCCGAACCAGCAGCCATAAGGCCAGCGGCTCCGCCTCCGATCACGATTATCTTTTTCTGTTTTTTAGTCATTATTTGGCCAGGTAAGAGGGTAAAAGAGGAAAGGTTGACAGAAGCTTAGCGTACAATCCGAGTCTTGCGAAAATCTCTGATTATTTTATTGAAAATAAATTGAAAGAGAAAAGGGGTAAATCTGTAAATCCACCAGCATAAACGGGCATAAAAAGGAAAAATAATAATACCTCTATTTTTTTCAACCCCGGCTAAAATACGTTTGGCCGCCTGCTCAGGTCCCATGAAATATTTCATCACCTTGGGTTGAACTTGCTTTTCCTTATCCACGTTGACCCATGGTGTTTTATCATGAATGGGAGTGTGCATAATACCAGGGCATACCAGATTTACCTTAATGCCAAGGTCGTGCCCCTCTACTCTCAAGGAGTTTGAAAAGCCGACCACTGCCCATTTGCTGGTGCAATAAGGGATTTCCTTAGGCACTGGAATGAGACCTGCTAAGGAACCCATATTGACAATCTGCCCGCCCCCCTGCTTTCCCATAGCGTTATAGGCAGAAATAGCGCCATAGATAACCCCCATAAGGTTAATATCCATCACGTTTTCCCAATGCTTAACGGTTAAATCGCGGGTCTCTCCGTGAAGTGCAGTTCCGGCATTATTGATCATCAGATCAATGCGGCCAAATTTATTGATTATATCCTGCACTATACGCTGAGCATTTTCATATACTGTTACATCCAGATATGCAAAAATCGCCTTGCCACCTGCCTGATTAATCGTGTCAGCTGCTAGTTGCGCCCCTTCCTGGTCAATATCCACCACCACAACTTGGGCTCCTCTTGCCCCAAGTGCAAGGCAGAGGGACCGACCAAGGCCGGAGGCCCCACCGGTCACAATTGCAATTTTCCCTTTATAGTAATCCATCATGATCTTTTATAAGAATTCCAGCTAAATCCGACCATTTTGCAGTAAAGAAACATCAGAGATTGATTTTCACCTCTTGTTTCCATAAGGGTAACGGTTCAGGAGCGCCCCATATTTGTTCATTTGGGCCTCCGAAGCATACTAGTGCTATGCGAGAAGGCCAGGTAAGCGTAGACTCCGAAATGGGCAGGTAGCGTAGACTCCGAAGATGGGGTGCCCCTGGACCGTTACCCTTTCTTTTCGATGATCCAGGTTCTGATATTGTTAAGATAGGAGAGTAAAACAATAACTATCATGCCGCCAATAATGTAACGGATAACATGGAGATGCAGTTCAAGGAAATCAAAAAACAGGGTCCAGATTATGATAGCAGCCAAAGTGCCTAAAAAAACAGCGCTAAAGTTTTTTAAGAGTTTCATCTTCAGTAGATAGCCGATGATAGAACCGATAACAGGGCCTGTCACCGGCAAGGGCGTCATCACAAAAACAAAAAGTCCTATCCAGCCATATTTGGCTATTTTTTCTTTATGCTTACGGGCCTTTCTCTCAAGCCTGAGAGAAAAAAGTCTCAGACCCCTTAGCTCAATATAATTGCTTATGGAAAGGACAAAAAGAGCGTAGGTAAAACAGACAATAAGAACTTCGAGATAGAAATTATAAAATACGGTCCAAAATACATTTATTTCATGAAGGATACAGAGACTTATTCCGGCAGCTCTACCTCCAAATGTATGGGCTGCAAAAACCAGCGCCAAGGCCTTGCTAATTTCCATATCGTAAATGGCATAGTACCATATAACCGCAAGACTCAGTACCGACATAACAATACCGACCAGCAGAATAATCCCTGCACTTGTCTGAAATATTTTTTTCCCTTGGTTTTTACTATGAATCATTTTTTTCTATTTGTTTTTTTAAAATGGAACAAAATTGCCTGGACAAAATAATCCAAAGCGGGAAGAAAAACAAAGCAAAATCAGCTTTGCTTTTCTTTTATTACAATACGTTTTAGACAAGGGACGAAGTGGTAATAAAAAAAGAACAACTTCTTGCAACCGGGGAAACTTCAAGGGACTCTATCGAAGATAGCTTGAAATAATCTCAGGGGGTCTTTTCTGCCAGGAGCTTGATCTTAAAAATCCTTATTGCCGAGCGGCATAATAGGTTTCAATCTGCCTATTAAGACCATCAACAAACTGAAGCGAGGCTTGCAGGCATTTATCCATGTCAGGTTTGTACGAGCTTTTAATTGGTTTGGTCACCGGATTGCACGATTCATAGCCCTTCAAAAGCATTGATTGGATAAACTCTTTTTTGAAAAGGCTGGATACATCAAAGCCCTTTAGGCCATGCATCAAAGATTCAAATATGTGTTCTACATTTTGATCCGCATCGGAAACCGCTGGAATCGACAGAGAAAGAATCTGTCTTTTTCCTTCCTCTCCAAAATTGGCCCAAAAATAATTGAGGCAATTAAAAATAAACGAGGAGAATTTTCGAACCACCTCAATTTTAGCACCGCGATACGGGAGCAGAGATTTTTGCTGCCTGAATTGTTCATTTTCTAAATGAGGCTCCAGTAAACTTCGGGCAATCTCATTAATGCTATTGATGTTATCGTTTTTGAGCTTTTCGTATGCCAGACAATCACTATCGTATTGATCTTTGGTGCTGTTTTTAACATCTGCCATCTCCGGAAGGTCATAGGCAGATATAACAATCGTTTTATCAGGTATCTGTATATTAATCTGGGGATTTTCGTCAGGGGAAATAGTGATACTCTGAATATGTGCTATCACAATAAAATGCGTTTCCAGACCTGCATCAACTTGGATTATTGAGTCCATAAAGTGTTCCCTGAGTTGACTTGAATCTAACCCTTCACCTCAATGTTGTCATAATGGAGAGACAAATGTCAACTGCTAACCTGCATAGCATATCAGTTGATGCTCTCGCAAAAAGCCTTAATCAACTCCAAGATGGCTAAGCACAAAAGGTCGATATACAAGATATAGGTTTTGGACAGGGCTTCGGTAATACATATGGTATACCGAAGGTCTGTCTAAAACCTATATCGCAGTAGATCGGATTGCTATACCCTTTGGGTACTTTTTGCGACGCCATCAGTTGAGCCATGAATCTTTTTCCTCATCAATCTTTTGCAATCCTTCCATTAAAAGATTCATAAAAGAGCCAAGGGGAGGAGAGCCTTTCTCCATATCTGATAGACCGGGAGTAAATTTAAAACTCCCCCCACTCTCTTTTAAAATTTGGTAAAATGCTTTTACTCCAGAATCACCCCTGAATTGTGCTTTGACCATTTCCCCTTTTGAAAAAGATATGCTCCCTTCTCCATGTGGGGTCTCTAAAAGAGCGACCCCTGTTTTACTGTTGTTATTGAGAAATTGACATAATTCAGCAACCGGGATATCGCTAATCTGGCCAGAAAAAGATGCCGATGCTTCTTTGGTTTTCAGAAGATTAGACTCATTGAGCCGCTGGGCCAATATCTTGGTGATGTTCATTTGAATAGCAGGATATTTGACCAACATGTGGCGGAATTGTTCATTGTTGATTGACAAAACCTTAGCAGGCTCCACAACCCTAATGGTAGCACCTACGGGCTTTCCAGTTAACATGCTCATTTCACCAAAAATTTCACCTCGGTTCAGATAGGCTATAACCTTATCATTATCTTGAACCTCAACTTTTCCGGTCAAAAGCATATATGTGAATATACTTTCGTCTCCCTTTTCAATTATTGTTTCGTCAACATCATACTGTTTAACTTTAACATAAGTAATCAGATCAGAGATGCACTGTTCATCCATAACCTGGAAAAAAGAAAAACTGTTTAGTAAGCTTGTAAGTGATTCAATATCTTGTACCCCACTCTCTGGAGCCTCAGCCTTTGCCAGCATCCGCATATGCAAAGTGGCATACTCTGTTTCTGCTTTCTTTTTCAACTCAAACTTAATCAGGCCGGTACAACCGCTACAGTTAAAAGTTGTACGCCCTTCTTTCTCAGGAGCAAACTGCTCCTCACCTAATTTGCGGACCATAAATTCCGTCACTTCCCTGGCCAGAAAAAGACAGGTCGCCTTTTCTTTTGGCGGAGAAAATGCCAATCCCAACAATTGGAAGTGATCGCCCCGGTTGTACATCGGGCAATCTTTTTCCTCTACGATCTCAAAAGATGCTTGGAAAAACCCCATTAAAGCTCCTCAAAAATACTATTGGGCAATGAAATAAAGAAGAACCAAGGTTAATATGAAAAAGATTCCAACTGTAATACATACTGAATGATCTTCTGGTTCGTGTCCATGGTCATGTCCGCCCATAATCTGACTCCTCTATTAAATTAAAATTGAATCTGATAACTTTAATCTTTTGTAACTTATTTTACCCATAAGCTGTACCAAAATTTTCAAAATGATAGAACCATTACTATTGCTCAGGTGGTTAAATAGTTAATTTTCAATGCCGTTATTTCATGTCATTAGGAATCAACACTGGATTCCAGCTAAAAACATGCTGGAATGACGTCATCATAAAATATACCGTCATCCCCGAATGTTTTTATCGGGGATCCAGGCAGGTTGTTTCTGTGCTGCCAGATAGGCTTTATCTTTTAGATAAAAAACCACCGAAGCAATAATTAACCCATCAGACATTTTCTTGTCGCCATATTTAAACTCCACTGGTAAAAATAAAAATATAATTTTTATCTAGTTCTCAGCCAAACCACAAAGAGAAACAAGAGAAATCCACATGGGTCTATTTTCTAAAATTTTCGCCAGAAAAAACCAATCGCCGACACACGACCCGGCATCGAGAGCGCCCCGCGTTACCCTGGCCCCCCTCCACCATTTATATTTTGATCTTTGCTCCCCAATTTCTTGCAGCAAACTGACCATCGCCAATATTTCAACTACTGGCATAGGTTTTTTCAAGGGAAAAGTTGAAAATTGGCCGACGAGCAACGGTACACTTTTAAGCGGCACTCTTCACTTCCAAGAGCAAGCAGCTGATATTCAACTGAAAATTGTTCACATTAACAGCGAGGTTGTTGGCTGCTGTTTCACAAGTCTTCCCGCTAATTTCGAAAACACCTTGAGCCGTTATTTTCAGATCGAACTTTCCGCCATGCAACTTGATAAAATTGCCAAACAATACCTTAAAGAAGAAAGTGACGGTGAATCCCATTGGTTTCGAGGGCCTAACAACTGTGAGCTGTTTATGGTCGTTGCAGAAAATTCAGTTCTCCGCTTTACCATCTCATTTTTCGGTAATTTGCTTGAATATCGTGCCAAAAAAACAGTTCGATACAGCAGGATGAACCAAGAGGAAGAAAACAGAGCAAAAATGAAAGGTTCTGAACTTATTAGTCACGAAACAACCGTGCCTAGGGAAATTGGCGAATCATCTATCAAATTTATAATGAATATAAAGGAATTAGCCGCCAAGCATCGTGACTTTATCTGCAACATCATCACTCAGGCAATCCACACAGAGTCGGAAAAGATTGATCACTGATTCAGCTTGTAATTATTCAGCAAAGCAACCGGGGTGCCCGGCATTTATTTTAAAAGTAACAAGGAGCTCCGGCCTGTGTAGGGTGGGCTGTGCCCACCATTCCCGGTGGGCACAGCCCACCCTACACTATTGAATAGTTACTTCAGATTGAGCAATTCAGGCAATCTATCAAAATATCTGCCCACATCCTGGGGACGATGGGCGTCAGAGCCTGCAACGAAAGTAAGCTCCTGTTTCTGGGCCATTTTTAAGATAGACAGTGAAGGAAAAGGCTCGCCCCTAAGGGGAAAGCCTGAGGTATTAACTTCCAGGGCTATCTGCTGCTCTTTTGCCTCTTGTAATATGGTCTCAATCAGTTCCAAATGTTTCTGCTCAAATCTAACCTGATCGTGATGCCTGAGGGCCGCATCCAGATGACAGATGACATCCACCGGAATTTGACCCACTGCCTCCAAAAGATTGTTTAAATACACCTCGAGCATGTGACTGATGCCGATACGGCTGAACTCGGTCAAATTAGCCTTTTTTCGGCTGAGCATATTAACATGTCTGCCCTGATGGTAAAAAAAATGACATGACAAGCCGACCCTGTCCCAGGCATAAGAACTCAAGAAATCCCTGGTTTCATCAATACAAAGTGGATTAAAGCCAACCTCGACGCCGAGACCGAGCTCAATTCTGCCCTCATATTTTTTCTTCAACTCCTCCCCTTCCCGCCAATATTGAGCAAATTTGTCCGGGGTGAGCCAGGTTAATTCGAAATAGTTAATTCCAGCCTCAAAATGTTCCAAAAAAATAAGTCGTTTCAGGCCTTTTTCGAGAGCGGCGACAACGTACTCTTCCATCTCGCCAACGGCGTGACCGCAATATTTGGTATGAACGTGACCGTCTGTGCTTATGTCTATCATAAAGAAGTTGAAAGTTGAAAAATGAAAGTTGAAAGATGGAGATTAAATTAGAAACTTGCGCTTGGCAAGCCTTCAAGCCTACTAATTCAACTTTCCGGGATGCTCTAACTTGCTGTGAACGCAAGTTAATTTCGTGATTGTCGCCAAAGTGATTTTTAGCTTCCGTCACCCCTGCATGCTTTAAGCAGGGGTCCAGTGCATTGTTGCCAACAGCCTGGATCGGAGTCTACGCTTATCTGGACAATCGCTTTCGTTCCGGCATGTAGTTAGCCGGAGGTAAGCATAGACTTCAATCCAGCGCTATGAATAAAATTTCTGGATCCCGGCTAACAGCATGCCGGGATGACGCGAATAAACGTCCAAGTTTTAGCGGTAAATTCGCTACACTTTCACGAGATCTGTTCTAAGAAAATTCTGGGTCTATAATCCCAATTCTAATCGCATATTTGTATAGATCTATGAGGGAGCCAAACTTTAGTTTAGAAAAGATGTTGGAGCGGTGGTTTTCGATGGTCTTTGGGCTTCTTTTAAGAGTGTCGGCAATCTTTGCGATCTTATGGCCATCAGCCAGCAGGCGAAAGACCTCTTGTTCTTTAGGGGTAAGGAGGGAATAGGAGTGGTCGCCGCTAATCTCTTCACCTTCAGATATCTTTTTAAATGTTTTGACTATATGAGGCGCAAGGACGGGGTCTAAATACTCTTCGCCTTGCAAAACAGTTTTCATGGCGGTGAGCAATTCTTTGGAAGCATTATCCTTGGTAAGATATCCGGATGCCCCGCTGATTATGGCTTCATATACATAATCCATTTTTGCATGCATGCTGAGCATAAGGACTTTGGTTTGAGGAAATTTACTGACTATTAATTTAGTCATCCTGATACCATTATCATCTCCGGCCAAAGAGATGTCTGCCAGAACCAGATTGGGCCTTAGCTGCTCGACGAGTTTATAAGCCTCTTCTGCTGTTGTTGTTTCACCGACAATTTTAAAACAACCCTGGGCGTTTTTACTAGTAATAATGGCTTTTAGCCCATCGGTAACAATTGCGTGATCCTCAACAATCAGAACAGTTTTTTGGTTATTCATCTTTTTTCTCAGGATAAGGAAATTCGATCAGTATTTTGGTGCCGCCCCCAGGCACTGATTTAAATTCTTTCATGCGGCCATTTAATAAATGAGTCCTTTTTATCATATTTTGCAAGCCCATTTTGTACCCGCCTGATGCTTTTGCAACTTTGTCTTCAGAATCAAAGCCAACACCATTATCATTAATCCGGAGTATTATTGATGGATAGCTTGCCACCAGCCTGATTCTCACCTTACTGGCATTGGCATGTTTCTTTACATTATTTAACGCTTCCTGAATAATACGATAACAGTTAATGGCAAAATCGTATTCTGGCTCAAATTCTTCAAATCCTGAGGCCAGAAAATCGATTTCAAGTTGGTTGGCAGCGGCAAAATCATCAGTCAATTGCCTAACGGCCTGGGCCAAGCCAAGTTGAGTTAAACTAGGCGGCTGAAGATCATATGACAGGTGCCGTACAGTTTGGATGCATCCCTTTAACTGCTCGGACATATTATCCCTTTTCTTTAGTAAAGATTCGGACGCCTCCTTCGGCATTTCATCAAACAAGGTATCACAGGTCATTCGCAATGAAGAAAGGTTCTGGGCCACATCATCGTGCAGATCAAGAGCAATTCTTTGCCGTTCCTGTTCCTGGGTTTTTATAAGTTCGCTGGTAACTTCTTCCAGATCCAAATGTAATTGGTTGATGGTGGAAAATGCCTCTGTAAGCTGATTAACTAAGGAAGAAAAAGATTTGTCCAATAGATCAATCTGACCTGGGGCCTCAACTTGGAGGTTACTGTTTTTCACAAGAGCAATAAGCCGATTAATTGGTCGGATTGCCTGCCGGACAATTAACAAGGTCACCAGGGAGGCAGCTATTAAAAAAACAATAAACAAGCCGACATGTTCAGAAAAGACCTGCTGACGGCTTTTTGTGAGGGCCTCTTCGTCAAAGGCAATGGCCACATACCCTAGCAACCTGTATGGGAAGCGTGTGGGTATCTCTGGATAAGAAAGATCGGTGTCAAAATAGAGCTGTTCTGCCTGTTGCTCGTGGGAAATAAGCACAGGCGCTCCAATTACCAGGCAGTTTTCGTCTTTCTGAGAAAAAGTCAATTGTTGCTGGAGATTTTCCCTCGATAACTTGATAAATTTCTTAAGTCCTTCCTCGCAATTTTGACTGGACCCTAGGGAACTTTGTCCTTCTTTTAACAATTGTTTTCCTTCTCGATCTATGACCAAGATGGTCATTACCTCTCTTTGCTCTAAGGTGGACTGTACGGGTGGGGACAAAAGATCTACATTTTCACTAAAAACACCTAGTCTGACATTATCGGCAAGCAGGCGGGTTATAGTCTGGCCTTCCTTTACCATTATATCAACAATAATCTTGTGATGGGAGCGGATCATAAGAAGATCGAAAACAATATAGATTAAGATCATGGCCGTCATCAGATAGACGAAGACCCTGGCCCCAAAAGTACCGGATAATGCAACAATTGTTTTCTTAAGATTTTTCAAGCGGAAATTCTGCAAGTGAATCAAACGTGGCTAAATAAGCTTAAAGATCGAGTGAGAGGGATGCAGTATTAACCACAATTCCTAGTTTTGCGGCAATTTTATGGTTTAATTTCATGCTGACTTTTTCAGGGTGCTCTGCTGCCCCCAATTTTTTAGACGGACTGCCTAAAACCTTTCTGGCCATCCTGCCAGCCTGCACCCCCATATCATAAAGATCAAAGCTTGCAGATACTGTAGCGCCTAAATTAAGATATTTATCGGCAAAGGTCAGGAGGGGCACCTGCTTTTCAAAAGAAAAACTAAGCATAGTCTCAATGGTGTTAGGGGTGAGGACGGTGGAATCTGGCAGCATCCAGAAGGCATCTACGCGGCCGGCCATGCCGAATATGAGACCGGAAATCTCTCTGGCAGAATGGGCCTTTTCAGTAATTAACTCAATGCCATTTAATTGGGCAATACTCCGGGCTTCTTTTATAATATCTGCACTTTTTTCAGGGTCATAAATAACCCCCAATCGTTTAATTGAGGGCAGGATCTCAATAAAAGCCGCCAGTTGCCGAGCCGGCAGGATGTCCATTTCAATGCCGCTAATATTTGTCTGCCCTTGACTAAGACTCTTTCCTCCCGGGGCCAGGAGATAAATGATCGGCAAATTATCAGGAAGATCCATTGCCCTGAGCAAGGCCTTGCGTCCCACAGCCAGAACCAGGTCGGCACGGTGCCCCAGAACCTTTCGCTTCAGGTCACGTCCTCTTGTTTGATTGTTTAGCTGGATTACTTTGACGCTATCGGCCTGAATACTTTTCTGGCCCTTTTTTAGGGCGGGGGTGACAGCCAGGCTCATAAAACCCTCTAAACTTTTTTCATAGGGGGCGGCCTGGGAAGTTTGCAGCACAACAATGTTATAGGCCCAGCATCTTTGCGCCGCCATCATCAGACAAAATGACAGGAATAAGATAGTGGAGGCTCTTGTTAAAGTGGCTGGTAGCATGGCATCTGTGGCCTTAACCTGAAAATATTAGCTTGCAAGACAGAGATAATTTAACTAAATAACTAAGCACTTTTTTTTAGCGTAATCACTAAAAATAACCTACGTCTTACAGGATAATCATATCTCTAAGATAATTCAACCAGTAAAATCACAGAGCACCCATAAGGCCCCTTATCATGCGCAGATCGTTACTGACCTTATTCACCCTGCTGTTTTTCGCCCCCAACGCCTTCGCGGCAATAACTTTAGCTAGCTATACCCCAGACAAGCAGTACGATTTATCCAATTATTTTTCCGAAGATGAGCTGGTAGTAACTGCCAGTCGCTATACCCAACCAATCAGCCAGGTTGCCGAAAACATTAGCGTAATTACGGCCCATGAGATTGCCGCCATGCATGTGCACACGGTGGCAGAAGTCCTGGAGCAGGTGGCGGGCCTGAGTATCGACTTCTTCGGGCATGATTTTGGCGGTAATGAATATAACTCACTACTTGGATCCAATTCGTGGCATGTCTTGGTTCTGATTGATGGGGTGCGCTATAATAATGCCAGTGCCGGTGACGCCCTTACCAATGGCATCCCCTTGCAGATTATCAAAAGGATTGAGATCATTAAAGGACCGGCCTCTTCAGTTTGGGGCTCCTCCCTGGGCGGGGTAGTAAATTTAATTACCAAGGATGCTGGCGGCAGCGTTCGTCCCCAGGGCACCTTTGCCGCCTCTTATGGTGAGGCCAATTCCCGGGTCATGGAGTTGGATGTTTTCGGTGAAGCCGGCTCTTTGGGCTACTACTTCTATGCAGGCAGCCATAATTCCGATGGCCTCTGGAAGGACCGTTATTTTGCCAACGACCCCTTTTACGGCAAGATCAGCCTTGCTTTGCCGCGTGACATGGAACTGCAATTTACCCTGGGCCACAGTAGCCCCAATGTTAAAATGATCGAGCTTCCAGGCTCTGATTTTACTCAAGAGATTATTAACCGTTCATCCTTTGCCAGCCTCAGTCTGGATATTCCCCTGCAAAACAACCTCAGTTTTTATCTGGCCGGTAATACCTTTCAACAAAATTATCATGATGACAGAAATGTAATGGGTCTAGGACTCCTAACAAGTGGAAACGGGGACCAAATGTCAGATAATATCTGGGACGAAAAAACCTATGGCCTTGAAGGTAGGTTAACCTGGTGGACAGATACATTTAACGCAGTTGTTGGCGCTGAAAGCAGCCGGAGTGAAATGGACAATAGCCTAGAATATGGTATTGTAGGTTGGGAGGGATTTTCATCGATTGCCCCTTTGGCCCAAGATGAGAAAAGGGCGGCATTTACCAATCTTACTTGGCAATGGCAGGACCTGACTATTACCCCCGGTATCCGATATGATTACCACTCAATATCAGATGAATTTATCAGCCCCTCTCTTGGCCTAACTTACCTGCTCAATGATAACAATCTGCTGCGAGCCACTGCCTCCCAAGGTTTCTCCTATCCTTACCTTTCCTTGATCTCAGGCGATGGCAGTAATCCTGATCTGCAACCAGAAAAAATTATGGCCTACCAGGTCGGACTTGAGAATAACTCCCTTGAGCTTCTCAAGCTCAAGGTCAATCTCTTCCAGCAGAATATCAAGGATGTCTTTGTGAGCGGGACCCCGTGGACCAACCAAGGTAAGGAACGCCGCCGCGGCTTTGAAATTGATCTGCAAAGCTCGGCCTGGCACCTGTTTTCCGCTGCCGCAAATTTCACCCTGGCCCAGAGAGATAATATCGATAGGGATAATGACGTCACCTACAGAGGTAATTTCAGCCTTAACTATGACGATCTGCAAGCTTGGAGTGCCAGGCTGGATGGCCACTACACTTGGTGGTACTCAAGTGATACTGCTGATTATCCTTCCGCCACCGGGACTATCTGCAACCTGAGCCTAAACCGAAAGTTTAAGCTGGCAGCTTCCTCTGAGATGGAATTTTTCCTGGCAGTTCATAATATCTTTGATGGCAGCCAATATCACGACAGCGATTTTCAGAATCCAGGCCGCTGGGTGGAGAGCGGCATTAAGATCAGTTTTTAAACTTGTGCCTCTGAGCATTTATTGTTAGATATTGATCTATATATTTCAGGACAGAGGTTGTCACTCCCTTAATAATCAAGAAAAGGGCTGCTTCCCCTGTCAATATTAAATCTTAATGGAGGTAGCAAATGAAGACAAAAAAATTAGTCATTCTTGATAAAGGCATCGAGATCCGGGAAATTGCCCAAATGATTACTTGCTGCCAAGATAAACCGTCAACGGTAAAATAGTACAATTATAGCTGTTTAAGTAAAGAATGGGGTGAAATACCCCTTCTTTACTGACGAATAAAACCAACGAATCTATACCATAGTATTCAAGATCGTTAATCACTTCTTCCCCCCCACCCAATAAAACCATTATATCCTTCTTAAACAATCCCCATACCGGACCTGTTTAAGTTTTTATCTAAATAACTTCACTTTTTTCTCCCCCTGCCCTTTCCGCTCAATCCCAACAGTAATAAGCGTTTCAAAGACACCCTAGGGGTTTCCCTTAGTCAAACCGGGAGTTTTCCTTGGTACCACTAGGGATGTCCCCCATATCCTTAAGAAACCCTTTCTGCTAGATTAATTTTTACTACTTAAATATTAAGTCTCCTGCCGTCTTTTAACCGCAAAATTGGAGTAAACCTGCATGATGTTATCCCGTTATATAAGAACCGTGCGAGCTCCTTCCTTTCCTGGTCATACCCTTATCTTTTCAACCCGCAAAACCTCCTTGGCCCTTCTAGCTGATGATGATTTTAATCGTCTGCAAGAAAATGAAAGCCTGCCTGCATACCAAGACGACCTTAAGAGTTTGGGTATTTTGGTTGAGGATCATAAGCAGGAAAGAGAAGAAATTTCTTCCTTTTATAAAGAGTTAAACCACTTAGATAATAATCTCACCGTCGCCGTAGTCTTGGGCATGCAGTGCAATTTTGACTGTGGATATTGCTATGAAGGCACCTTAAAGGGCAAAAAGGCCATGGACGATGAGACCGCTGACCGGCTTATTGCCTTTATAAAAGAACGATTCAGCGGCACAAAGGATAGAATCCATTTGGATTTTTATGGTGGAGAGCCTCTACTTTATGTGGAGAGAATTAAATATCTGGCCACCAGGCTCAAAAAGTTTGCCGCCAAGAAAGGAGCAGCTTTTGATTTTAATATAGTCACAAATGGCTCTCTATTGACCCCGAAAGTGGTTAAGCAGTTAAAGGCCTGCGGCTTGAGCTACGCTAAAGTGACCATTGACGGGTTACCCCTTAACCACAACCATTCCCGGCCCTTCAAAAATGGTAAACCAAGTTTCGATACCATTGTTGAAAATCTTGAAGAGGTGTGCGACGAGATAGAAATTGGCTTGGGGGGTAACTTTACCTCCTTTAACTATGAACAATTCCCTTTACTTCTTGATAAATTAAAAATCAGCGGCATCGGTCCCAAGAAATTGGAACGGGTCCTCTTTAATATGGTTATGAAGGTCACTGATGAATTTGCCTCACCTAAATGTAATGGCGGCTGTGCCTCAGTCAATGAACCTTGGCTGCCCGAGGCTTCTCTTTTTATTCGCAAGGAGGTCATGAAACGTGGATATTTTGTTCCTAAAATCAGGCCGGAAGTCTGTGCCGTGATGGTCTCTGATAATTTTACGGTCAATTACGACGGTAGTATTTATAAATGCCTCCCTCTTGCAGGACGCGAGCAGTTTAAAATTGGAGATATATGGGAAGGAATCAAAGAGTTTAAAGATTCCCATCATCTGGATAATTGGCAAAAAGAAGAAAAATGTCAGGAGTGCGCTTATCTCCCCCTCTGTTTCGGGGGCTGTCGTCATATGCAGTATCAACGCACAGGCTCCATGGCTGGAGTAGACTGCCAGAAAGATTACTTTGATAAAACCCTTGGGGAAATGATCCTGCAAGACGTGCAATATAGAAACGGCACAGAGAAGAATATTTGGTAACTTTCAGCTGCACTCCATCTTCGCCCATTTAGCTCTTCTCGAATAGCACAAGTATGCTTCGAAGCCCTAAATGAACAAATATGAAGCACATCTGAAAGTTACAGCCTGGAGTTAAGGGTAATTTCCAGCCTACGCTTAATAATTACGAACATTTAACAAAAAAACTGATCAGCAAACAAAGCCATGTCATATTGGAGGGCTTAAAGAGATGATAGGGAACATTCTAATGCCAGAGATTTCAAAAGAAAATGAGGTAGCACCGGAAGATAAAGAGATCTCCATAACTTGTTGGGATTGTAATAAGGATTCATCCCAAAGATGGGCAATTGATCCAAACTATATTGTCTGTCCACAATGCCTGAGATTGTACCAAATCAAGAAGGCGGGTTATTACTATTAATTTCCGCCAGCAAACCTTTTTTGCCAAACTTCCATATACTGTCCCAACAAACCCAGCGGGCCCTATTCTGTGCAATACCCCTGCTGGCAAACTCAGCCTAATTACTGGATTCCGGCTTACAACATGCCGGAGGTAAGCGTAGACTCCGAAGACGGCATAATCACTTTCCTCGTCATCCCTGAGGTAAGCGTAGACTCCGATGTTTTTATCAGGGATCCAGGCTAGTTATGTTTGTTTGAGCTGAGTTTGGTTAATAGGCACTTTATTTTTTAAATAGAGGTCTAATTCAATTCCTAGTTTTGGGGTTAAATTATTTCAAGTGGATCTACAAGAATAATTTTGGTCGGAAATTTGTTTATTGTTGACCAATCAATTGTATCACTTGCCAAGTCTGCCCCACACCAAAACAGGGAAATATGCACATGCCCCGGCACCTTTTGCTCATTTCCCGCCTCAGAAAGATATGCCAGCGGCTGAGCCGACTGTCCAAAAGTATCTCCTAAGCCAATCCCTTCTAAAAGGGTGACATGTCCTAATATGCTATGCAACTGAAATCTATCTTGGCATATTGGGTGTCTGAAAAGAATGGATTTACCAATAAAATCTGGAAATATTGAGACTATTTCTCCTGCCATAAGAGGAGGAACAAGGCTGTCCGGCTGCAAACATCTGATCTTTTTCTGCTGATCGAGGAAATACAAAAGATCAATCCCTTCATGGACCGTTTTTCTTAAGCCTCCATCTCCCCACCACTTCACCCTATCTTGAAAGCGCATGCCCTCATGCAAATGCCAACCTGAAAACTCATCTTCAAGACCGTTTAGTCGGGCAAAATTGCTGCTGAAATTGATTAAGTTAATTTTTTTCATCCAGAATTAAAGTAACTATCTTTTCGTTAGCGATTACCCAAGATTGCATCCCCCCCCGAGTCCGTAAGCGTTTCAGGGGCACCCCGATGTGCGTGATCGAGCCACGCGATTATACCCCCTGTATATCACGGGGGTCGATCACGTGCAGCGGGGTGGTCATGGAGCGCTTACATCTTTTCAATTGGACAATGGTCTCAATATGATGGGTCTGAGGAAACATATCAACACCCTGAATCTTTTCTATCTTAAAGCCTGAGTCCTGTAGTAGTGCGAGATCTCTAGCAAGTGTCGCTGGGTCACATGAGATGTAAATAACTTGAGATGAGGCAATTTTCTTTATAAATGGGATAATTTCTTTGCACCCCTGCCGGGGAGGATCAAGAATAACCAAATCAAAGGATGCTCCTGAATCTGCGAAATTTTCTGCGGCATCAAAGGCGCTTTTTTGGGCAAAGAAACAATTTTCCAAAGCATTGTTTTCTGCATTCTTCCCAGCGCTCCTGATCGCGGAACGCTGCAGATCCATGCCAATTACCTTTTTGCCATAAAAGGCGGCTGGAATTGAAAAATTCCCCAAACCGCAATACAGATCAAGTATTGTCGTTTCACTTGAGATAGAGGCCCAATCAAGCATTGTCTGAAGCAGTATTTCATTCTGCTTGGCATTCACCTGACAAAATCCACCAGCCTCAAAGAGCATATTGGCTGTTTTTCCATCCCTAAGATGTAAAGGAAAATGCAGTAAGCCTGCTTGATCTTGCTCAATACCATTGGATTCATCAGGCAGAAACGGGCCAAAATCTCCCCAGGTTTTAGTTTTCATAAACAACGATTTGAGCCCTGCTATCTCAGCCAGACAATCCTTGGCATGCTTACTGTCCATGGACCTTGGCTTTCTGCTAAAATGAAAAACGGCGATCACCTTATCTTCCTGTTGATCATGCATCAATTCAACGGCAGCGGAATTTTTAAGGATTTGCCCTGCGGCTTTACTCTCAAGCAGTTGGGCAAAGACTTTTTGTAGCATCGGTGCCGCCAGGAGGCATGCAGAGATCGGCACAATTTCTTGGGATCGGAGTCGATAAAATCCCAGCCGCCCACGCCCATCAACCTGCAAACGAAGACGCTGCCGATATGCAAAAGGCTCTTTGGCAGCTTCAATCTCTACCAAAGTTTGCTGCCAGGAATTTTCCCCCGGCAAATTACGATTGAGCTGTTCGTTGATTATCTCTTGTTTTATCTGCAGCTGTCCAGGGTAAGATATATGCTGCAAGTCGCACCCTCCGCATTGATCATAATACGGGCATGGCGGCTCAATTCGTGAGGGGGAGGCTTCCAGAACTTCAACCAGCTCCGCATTGGCATAGCCTCTCTTTTTCTGGATTAATTTCACCGCAACTTTCTCACCCGGCAGAACTCCTGGCACCATAACGACAAGCCCGTCAGGCATGTGCGCCAGGCCATTTCCCCCTGGGATTATTTTTTCTATGTTTATGGTGTAAGTAAGAGACAAAAGAAGAGTTCCGAAAGCATGTAGGGAGATACCCTACATCCCCCCAAGAGCAGACCAAAGCACACCTGCAGCAATGGCAGAACCTATCACACCTGCTACATTTGGCGCCATGGCGTGCATTAACAGATAATTGCTTGGGTCTTCCTTGATACCAACCTCGTGCACTACCCGTGCCGAATCGGGAACGGCCGAAACTCCGGCGGCACCGAGGAGAGGGTTGATTTTTTCTTTGAGAAAAAGATTCATAAACTTGGCAAACAAAATGCCTCCTGAAGTGGCCACAATAAACGACAAGGCACCCAGGCCGAAAATAAGGATAGATTTAGGATTCAAAAAGGTCTGGGCTTGGGTACTGGCCCCAACCGTAAAACCAAGAAGAATGGTAACCACATCAATCATTGAGCTTCGAGCGCTATTTGCCAATCTCTCGGTCACCGTGCTCTCCTTGAGTAAATTGCCAAAAAACAGCATGCCCAGCAAGGCAATGGAACCGGGAGCAATCATGGCGCAAATCAGAAAGGCCACGATGGGGAATATAATTTTTTCTTTTTTAGAAACCACCCTGGGCGGCTTCATATGAATGACCCGCTCCTTTTTTGTGGTTAATAGATACATGACCGGAGGCTGAAGAACTGGAACCAAGGCCATATAAGAGTACGCCGCAATCGCAATTGGTCCAAGAAGTTCCGGCGCCAGCATTGATGAGAGGAAGATGGCCGTTGGTCCGTCAGCACCGCCGATTATACCAATTGCCCCGGCCTGGCTGACTGAAAAACCAAGGTAAAGGGAGCCAATAAAGGTAAGAAATATACCAATCTGGGCTGCCGCACCCAGTAAAATGAGCTTTGGGTTGGAGAGCATGGTCGAAAAATCGGTCATGGCGCCAATCCCTAAAAATATCAAGGGGGGATAAATACCATGACTGACCCCAAAATATAGATAGTTAAGCACCGAGCCCTCACTATAGACACTAAGTTCCATTCCCTCAATGGGAGGAATATTGCCAACAATGACGCCAAAGCCAATTGGCACCAAGAGAAGCGGTTCATAGTCCTTGGTGATTGCCAGAAAGATAAACACGGCTCCAATAAAGAGCATGATTACATTTCCCCACTCAAGATGAGCAAAACCGGAATTATTTAAAAAATCATAAAGACTCAACGGAACAGTTCCTCTTTTTTCGGGTATTTCATTACATGAGACAATGACCAAATAAAAATCCCCCTAAATCCCCCTTTACAAAGGGGGACTTGTAGGTGCACCTTTATGGCCAGCAAAAATGTTATAACGTGCTCGCCAAGATAGGCGAGCATGGTTTTCGTCACTATTCTATCTATAGCCGAATATTTACAGATGCGACAGTTTAGGGTTTACGCGATACTAGCATATCTAGCACTAAATATTCGGCCAATACTGGAAAGCAACAATAACCAAGAAAATGTAAATGTTTGACAACGCTTCAGATATGTTCGATCAGGTTGGCGAAGCGTAGTAGTTCTACGTGAGCCAGCCTGATCGGGCAGAGCTGGAGTGTTGCCGAATATTTACAATCTAGCCAATCAGCAGTAGCGACTGACTCTGATTAACAATATCACCCTCTTTAACAAAAATATTCACCACGGTTCCTTCCCGATCTGCCGTTATGGTGTTTTCAAGCTTCATAGCCTCAAGAACCATAACTTTTTGCCCAGCTAATACCTTGTCACCCTTATTTACATAAACGCCAATAATCTGACCCGGCATTGGCGAACATATTCCAGCACCACCTTTTACTGGTGCGCTCGGCTGTGCTGCTGGACTTGCAGGAGAAGATACCGCCTTTGTCTGAGCAGGTTTGGAACCTGTAACCTCCGGATGAAACGGTGAAACGGAAGTAGCCTTGGAGAGGTCCTTTATATCTTGAATTTTAACTACATATTCCTCACCATTCACCTCAGCGGTAATATCTTCTTCGGTGACCTCTTTAATCACTACTTCATAAGAATTATCATTGATGGAAAGATTATATTGACGCATGGATTAAAATTTCCTCCGGGTAGTATGCAGATTATGTCTGCGAGCAACACCATAGGCAATTCCGGATGCCTGCCAGGCGGATTCGTCAAGACCGTGACTCAACCAGGTTATTTTTTGATCATCTTCTGGAAATTCCTGGTCCAGATGAAAAGCTGCTGAAATGGCAATTAAGATCTCATTTTCTTGGTTTACGGCATCTTTTGGCTCAGATTTTTCGCCTATCTCATCTTTTTTCTTTCTTTCTCTTATTTTCTTTTTACACAGAGAGGCAAAAGCTAAGATTTTTGGCAGGAAAAATATATACAGGCTGATTATAACCAAACCGCAAAAGACAATAGCCATTCCAAGAGCAGAAAAGGCAATAGGATCAAAACCCTCAATCTGCAAATTTTTCAGGCCGACATTATTTAAATCAAAAAAATTCATATATCACTTTCATGCTTAGAGAGGAATATTCCCATGTTTTTTCATTGGATTTGTATCACGCTTATGTTTCAGCATACCGAGTGCCTTAACAATTCGGATACGTGTTCTGGCTGGTTCAATTATATCATCAACATAACCGCGTTTGGCGGCAGCATAGGGATTGGCAAACTCTTCGGAGTATTCACGCTCTTTCTCGGCCAGAAACTTTTGCGGATCTGCAGATTTCCTGGCCTCTTTGCCAAATAGAACTTCAACTGCACCTTTTGCACCCATCACAGCAATTTCTGCCATGGGCCAGGCGTAATTAATATCGCCTCGTAAATGTTTCGATGACATGACGCAATAGGCGCCACCGTAAGCTTTTCGGGTAACAACCGTTACTTTAGGGACTGTAGCTTCAGCATAGGCATAGAGAATCTTGGCTCCATGCCTGATGACACCAGCATATTCCTGAGCGGTACCGGGAAGAAAGCCGGGTACGTCAACAAAGGTGACAACCGGTATATTAAAACAGTCACAAAAACGGACAAATCTTGCCCCTTTTACAGAGGAATCACAATCAAGTACTCCAGAAAGACAATTAGGCTGATTAGCGACTATCCCCACCGTCTGACCATTGTAACGACCAAACCCCACAATCAAATTTGGGGCAAAACTTGCCTTTAGTTCAAAAAAATCACCGTCATCGACCGTCCCGCAAATGACCTCTTTCATGTCATAGGCCTTATTGGGATTATCGGGGATAATCTCATTTAAATATTCATTTCTTCTGTCGGGAGAGTCACTGCAGGCAAGAGCTGGAGGCAATTCCACATTGTTTTGTGGTAGAAATGAGAGAAGTCTTTTTACATATTCAACGGCATCAACACCTGATTCTGCAGCATAGTCTGCAACTCCGCTCTTGGTTGCATGGACCTCGGCACCCCCTAATTGTTCTACTGTCACATCCTCATGGGTTACAGATTTAACAACTTTAGGGCCGGTTAAAAACATATAGGAGTTATTTTTAACCATTATGGCAAAATCAGTCAGGGCAGGTGAATAAACAGCGCCTCCGGCACATGGCCCGAAGATTGCCGAAATTTGAGGAACAACCCCGGAGGCCATAACATTGCGAAGAAAGATTTCAGAGTAACCGGCCAAACTCTCAATACCCTCTTGAATCCTGGCGCCACCTGAGTCATTGAGTCCCACAACCGGGGCTCCATTTTTTATTGCCATGTCCATTATTTTACATATTTTTTCTGAAATTGTTTCAGACAGGGAACCGCCAAGTACGGTGAAATCCTGGGCAAATACATAAACCAGTCTCCCGGCAACGGTACCATGCCCGGTAACTACACCATCTCCCAAAAAGATTTTCTTTTGCATACCAAAATTGGTACAACGGTGGGTTTTGAACATATCAAACTCTTCAAAACTCCCTTCATCAAGAAGCATATCAATCCGTTCCCTGGCAGTATATCGCCCCGAGGCATGGAGCTTATCTATCCTTTCCTGACCGCCGCCAAGTCGTGCTTGGGCCCGAAGTTCTAATAATTCATCAAGTTTTTCTTTCATTTTTTACCACCTAAATTTAGCATGTTATAAAATAGTTCGATTTAGGTTCCCGTTTCAAATTTATATTCCACCATAACATGAGAAAAGCTCACAAAAGGATATATTTTTGTGAGCTTCGTGATAATATTTGGATATGTAACGCAAAAAGCGGCTAAACTTTCAACTTTCAACTTTCAACTTTCAACTTTCAACTTTCAACTTTCAACTTTCAACTTTCAACTTTCAACTTTCAACTTTCAACTTTAACGTATCATTTCATGCAAAATTCCGTCAACACCCCAAAGGTTGATTTAGGATGCAAAAAAGCAACTTGTTTGCCACCCGCACCAGCAATAGGAGTTTCGTGAATCAATTTACACCCAGTCTTGCTAATATTGTCGAGTTCACCCTGAATATCGTCGGTCTTATAAGCTATATGATGCACCCCTTCGCCATTTTTAGCCAAGAATTTGGCCACAGCACTGTGTTCAGAGGTCGGCTCAAGAAGTTCAATATGAATCTCACCAATTTGAAAAAAGGCGGTTTTAACCATTTGAGATTCAACTACCTCGATTTTTTCACATACCAGGCCTAGATTTTCGTAAAACAACCGGGCTTCAGCCACTGATTTTACCGCAATTCCTATATGATCGATTTTCTTTACCATGATTAGCCCCTATACTCACCAAATACTTTTCTAAGAACATTGCATATCTCGCCAAGAGTAGCATATTCACGCACCGCATCCGAGATATATGGCATGAGGTTTTCTTCCCTGTTGGCTGCAATTTCAAGGGAGGTCAAGGTTTCTTTAACCTTCTCATTATTACGCCTTTTTTTAAGTTCAAGCAACCTTTGCACCTGGGCATCTTCTACGCCAGGGTCACCCCTTAAACCTGGCTGCTTGCCTTCTTCCTCAACGGTAAACTTGTTGACTCCGACAATGACCCTTTCCCCTTTTTCAATCTCCTGCTGATAGTCGTAGGCAGAGTTTTCTATTTGTCGTTGGATAAAGCCATTTTCAATACAGGCAACCACACCGCCTGCTTGGTCGACTTCAGCCATTATTTTTTTAGCGCCCTCTTCTATTTTGTCGGTCAATTCTTCCATATAATAGGAGCCGGCAAAGGGATCGACCGTGTTTGCCACCCCGGACTCATGGGCAATAATCTGCTGGGTTCGTAAGGCGGTGCGAACCGATTCTTCCGTGGGCAAAGAAAGTGCCTCATCTTTTGAGTTGGTATGCAGGGATTGGGTCCCGCCCAAGACGGCCGCCATTGCCTGGATGGTTACCCTGACAATGTTATTGTCTATTTGCTGTGCGGTTAGGGTGTTACCAGCTGTCTGGGTGTGAAAGCGCAGCATCATACTGGCTGGATTTTTTGCCCCAAAACGCTCTTTCATTAACCTGGCCCATAGTCGTCTGGCCGCCCTGAATTTTGCAATTTCTTCAAGCAGATCTGATGATGAGTTAAAAAAGAAGGCCAGCCTCTTGGCAAAAACGTCTATTTCAAGTCCGGCCTCAAGCGCAGTTTCAACATATGTACAGGCATTTGCCAGGGTAAAGGCAACTTCCTGGACTGCGGTTGAACCGGCCTCCCTGATATGGTAGCCAGAGATGGAAATGGTATTAAAAGATGGGGCATTTTCACTGCACCATTGAAAGATATTGGTGATCAAACGCAGGCTAGGCTGGGGCGGGAAAATATAGGTCCCCCGGGCCACGTACTCTTTCAATACGTCATTTTGAATAGTGCCCTGCACCTGCGTGGAACTTACCCCCTGCTTTTCGGCAACCACCATATACATAGCCAGCAAAACGGCAGCGGGTGAGTTGATCGTCATGGAGGTAGAAACCTTATCCAGTGGAATTTGCTCAAAAAGAACCTCCATATCCGCCAAAGAATCTATGGCAACTCCAACCTTGCCAACTTCTCCCATGCTTAAAGGGTTATCAGAATCATAGCCAATTTGGGTGGGGAGATCAAAGGCCACAGAAAGGCCGCTGGTGCCCTGCTCCAAAAGATAGCGATACCTCTTATTCGATTCAGCCGCAGATGAAAACCCGGCATACTGCCTCATGGTCCACAGGCGCCCTCGATACATGGTTGGCTGCACTCCCCGGGTAAAGGGAAATTTCCCCGGGAAACCGATATCTTCGAGATATTTTTTATCAACTTTGGCAGGAATGGCAAGACGATTGATCTCATCTGCTCCATGGTTGAGAAATTGTTCTTTTCTCTCAGGAAAGCGACTGATACTCTTGTCTAACTCCTTCTCCTGCCAATCTTGAAATTCTTTATTAGTCATTCAGATGATTCCATATTTTTATCGATAATACGCTCCTTGCAGCTTGTAAGAGGGGAATTTATTCGTTTTTTGGAGCGTATTGAACAAAATTCGTAGAATTTTTTCACCCGTAGCGGAAAAAAATGAATAAATTCCCCGGGCTAATTTCCAACCATTTCTCTTAGCAGACATTATTCATTTTTCATAATTTGCGATAATATCCCATTGGCTTTGAGTCTTGGGTCCTGGCGCTTTTCTGCTGAGTAATCCGCAATCTCTTTTTCAACTACAGTTTTCAACATTTCCATGGCCCAGTCGAAAACTTCCATATCATGGGCCTTCAATCGTCTTTTATGACGTTCACCACTCTCCAGAAAGGAGTCAGCCAACAACTGAATCTGCCCGACCAGTTCGGCAATCCCTTTGCCCTCAGAGGCAATGGTTTTATGAACTTTGGTGAAAGAATTAGCAATCCCCCTTTCTTTTAAGACAGCTTCCATATCCAGCGCCGCACTATCGGCTCCGGGGTGGTCTGCCTTATTTATGACGATCAGGTCTGCTACTTCAAGAATACCCGCCTTCATAGCTTGCACATCATCACCCATTCCTGGTGCAGTAACCATAAGGGTTAAATCGGCCAACTGCACAATATCGACCTCAGATTGTCCCACCCCAACGGTTTCAATAATCACAACGGCACAACCGCTACTTGCCATAATTCGTACCGCCGCACCTGCAGAACCGCAAATCCCTCCTAGCTTGCCCCTGGCTGCCATGGAGCGCAGAAGCACATCCTTATCCAGGGAGTGCTCCATCATTCGGATTCTATCTCCCAAAATTGCTCCACCCGAGAGCGGCGAAGACGGATCCACGGCTATAACCCCTACCCTCTTCCCCTGGGAACGAAATAAGGCGACCAGTTCCCCGGTCAAAGTGGATTTTCCAACACCTGGAGGACCAGTAATCCCAACAACCAAACAGGCATCGATATTTTTAGGATTGAGAGAGGCAAGCAACCGATCCACACCCGGCAGATTATCTTCTACCAAGGTAATAGCCTTGGCAATTCCGCGTGCATCTCTTTTTGCCAAAAGCTCTATGATTTTTTCGATATCAACGTTCACAGGCATCTTCAAACGCCTTTATAATTTGATCAACAGGGGTCCCTGGGGTTAGGATTTCTTTAATACCTGCATCTTTGAGGATCGGAATATCCTCGTCTGGAATAACTCCACCGCCAATAACCCTGATATCTGCGGCATCGGCTTTACGAAGGGCCTCAACCACGGCAGGAAAGAGCCTTAAATGAGCACCTGATAGTGAAGAAAGGCCTACAACCGCCACATCTTCCTGAATTGCTGCGGCAGCAATCTCCTCCGGGGTTCTGCGAATACCGGTATAAACCACCTCGAAACCATGATCACGCAGAGCCCTGGCAATAAATTTAGCCCCCCTGTCATGTCCATCAAGTCCAGGTTTGGCAATAAGAACTCTCATTTTCCTTACGTCACTCATTTATCACTCCCAAAATTGCACCTGCAAGTCCCCCTTTGCGAAGGGGGATTTAGGGGGATTTTTCCCGCATACCCGACAATTCATCCTCGATCATTCGGAAAATCTCCTCAACAACCGCATCTGTTTCCACCAACATCTCCCTGCTGTTAAAACGTAATACCTTCAGACCACGACTCTTTAGATAACTGTCTCGTCGTTGGTCTTTTTTTATTTTCTCCACCTCTTGATGCTGTGAGCCGTCAATTTCTATGACCAGATTGACCTTTGGTGCAAAGAAATCGACAATGTAATGGCCAATTGGTTTCTGTCGGTAAAACTGAATACCTCCGATCTGTTTCTTACGTACACGTGCCCAAAGGGCTTGCTCGCTGTCAGTTTGATTCTTTCGTAATTGGCGTGCGTTTTCTTTTAAGGTGGCAGTGTATGGGGTTAGGGTTTTCATTTTCTTAAAAAAAATCCCCCTAAATCCCCCTTCGAAGTCTCCTTCGTCGCTTATCTGCAAAGGGGGACTTGAAGGCTGGCAATTTGGGGGGGTAACGAACTGGTAACGCTCAGGTGGGGGGACTAGTTGACAAACTCAGCAAAAACCTCGCGACAGAGTTCACCAAGCAATCCAAGGTTTTTGCAAACATGCACCCCACCTGCTTGCATGGCCTCAATTTTTGCCTCAGCAGTTCCACTGCCCCCTGAAATTATAGCCCCAGCGTGGCCCATCCTGCGTCCGGGTGGGGCCGTTAAACCTGCAACAAAACCGACAACCGCTTTACTCATCTCATTTTTAATAAATTGGCAGGCTTCTTCTTCTGCAGAACCGCCAATTTCACCGACCAGAACAACCCCTTTTGTTTCAGGATCTGCTTCAAATGCCTTAAGACAATCTATAAAATCAGTGCCATTGACCGGATCACCACCTATACCAATGCAGGTTGTTTGACCTATTCCCTGCATGCTCAGTTGATGCACCACCTCGTATGTCAATGTTCCTGATCTTGAAACGACACCTATGGGCCCACCAGCTTTATGAATCGCCCCGGGCATGATTCCCACCTTACTCTCTCCAGGTGTAATAATGCCTGGGCAGTTGGGGCCAAGAAGCCTTGATTTTTTGCCAACCATGTACTGCTTGACCCGCATCATATCAAGAATGGGAATTCCTTCAGTAATCGTGACAATCAGTTCAATTTCTGCATCAATGGCTTCAAGTATTGCATCAGCCGCAAAGGCTGGAGGCACAAAGATCATGCTGCAATTTGCCCCGGTCTGGCGCCGTGCCTCAAGTACCGTATTAAAAACGGGGACCCGATCCATCTCCTGGCCCCCCTTTCCTGGCGTCACTCCAGCCACTACCTGGGTACCGTAGTCCATGCATTGTTTTGTATGGAATTGTCCCTCTCTTCCAGTAATTCCCTGGACAAGAAGTTTTGTGTTCTTGCCAATAAAAATACTCACTTAAGCCCTCCAACTATGGAACCAATTTTTTGGGCGGCATCCTGTAGATCGACTGCCGTAATCAGCTCAAGCCCCGAATCAGCTAAAATTTTACGCCCTTGCTCAACATTGGTTCCTTCCATCCGCACCACAACGGGCACATCTATGTGACTGTTTTTTGCAGCCTGAACAATTCCCTGGGCCAAAACATCGCAGCGTAAAATTCCACCAAAAATATTAACCAGAATGGCTTTTACATTTGTATCCTTTAATATAATCCGAAAGCCGTTTTCCACCATTTCGGCATTGGCGCCGCCACCAACATCCAAGAAATTGGCAGGTTCTGCCCCAGCCATCTTTATTATATCCATAGTCGCCATGGCCAAACCTGCGCCATTCACCATGTTGCCTACATTGCCATCAAGCTTGATGTAGTTGAGATTAAAACGTGCTGCTTCCGCTTCTAAGGGATCATCTTCCTCAGGATCATGAAGCTCTAAAATTTCTTTGTGCCTAAAAAGAGCGCTTTCATCAAAATTTATCTTTGCATCCAGGGCATAGAGTTGATCTGAATCGGTAAGAACGAGAGGATTAATTTCAATCTGAGAGCAATCTTTTTCAGTAAATAGTTGATATAAACTATTTATAATTTGGTTAAATTGCCGTATTGCCTCAACAGGAAGGCCCAATAGGAAAGCTGCATTACGGCAGTGGTACGACTGGATGCCCAGAAGTGGATTAACATTAACTTTTATTATTTTTTCAGGGGTTTCGGCAGCGACTTTTTCTATATCCATGCCGCCTGCAACACTTGCCATAATAACAATGCCTGCGCTGGCCCTGTCGTGAACCAAGGAAAGATAGTATTCATGTTTGATCGAAACACCCTGCTCAATCAGCAGTTTTTTTACTTTCTTGCCAGCCGGACCCGTTTGCGGGGTAACAAGATTCATCCCCAGAATTTTTTCGGCACGAGCGGCAACTTCCTCCACAGAGTGGGCAAGCTTGACCCCGCCTCCCTTGCCACGGCCACCGGCATGAATCTGTGCCTTCACAACCACTGGAAATGAAACAACTTTTGCAGCAATTTCTCTGACCTCAGCCAAAGAGTGTGCGACAAAGCCAAGGGGCACCGGTACTTTGTTTAGCCGCAATAACTCTTTGGCCTGATATTCATGAATTTTCATTTTTTCTGTTTTCTGTGAGGCCGGTTAATTTAAAAGTTGCGGTAATATCGTCAAGCACAGAGGCATCAAGAATTGTTGAGGGCATTTTGTAATCTTTACCATCAGCAATGTTTCTCATGGTAGCCCGTAAAATTTTCCCAGATCTTGTTTTGGGAAGATTACTGACAATAAGAGTCTCACGATAGCAGGCAATTGGGCCAATCTGGGCCCGAACCATTTGAGCAAGTTCAGTTTTTATCGACTCAGCATCAGTCTGGACCCCACCTTTCAAGACCACCAAACCGATGGGCTTCTGTCCCTTCAGATTATCATGGATGCCGATAACGGCACACTCTGCAACATCAGCATGCTGCGACACTACTTCTTCCATGGCACCAGTTGAAAGACGGTGGCCGGCGATATTTATAACATCATCCATGCGACCCATAATATAGACATAACCATCTTCATCCACATAACCGCCATCACTAGTCTCATAGTATCCTGGAAAGGTACTCATGTATGATTTTTTAAACTTTTCATCATCCTTCCAAAGGGTTGCAAGAGTCCCGGGGGGAAGCGGCAGCTTAACCACGACATTGCCTTCTTGACCGGCGGGCAGCTCATTGCCCTCATCATCTAAAACACGAACATCATAGCCAGGAACCGGCTTTGTGGGAGAGCCAGGTTTAATCTCGAACTGTTCGATGCCAGTACAGTTGGCAACAATTGGCCATCCCGATTCAGTCTGCCACCAGTGATCAATAACAGGTCTTTTGAGTAAATTAGTGGCCCAGTGATAGGTATCAGAATCAAGTCTTTCTCCCGCCAGAAAGAGATATTTAAACTTGGAGAGATCGTACTTTTTAAGGAATTCGCCGTTGGGGTCATCACGCTTAATGGCCCTGAAAGCAGTGGGTGCAGTAAAAAGAACCTTGACCTGATATTCACTTATGACCCGCCAAAAGGCCCCGGCATCCGGAGTGCCAACAGGCTTTCCTTCATAAACGATGGTAGTGCATCCCGCTAGCAGGGGCGCATAGACAATATATGAATGTCCCACCACCCAACCTACATCTGATGCGGCCCAAAAAACATCACCAGGTTCAGTGTTGTAGACATTCTTCATGGACCAATGCAGAGCGACCGCATGCCCTCCGGTATCCCGCATGACCCCTTTTGGCATACCAGTTGTTCCGGAAGTATAAAGAATGTAGTGTGGATCAGTAGCCTTAACAGCCACACAATCGGCAGGCTCGGCAATACGCATCATCTCCTGCCATTCAAGATCGTACTCTTTATCAAGAACGGCCTGTACCTCAGGGCGTTGAAAGACTATACATTTCTCAGGCTTATGTTTTGATAGTTCAATGGCCTTATCGATCAATGGCTTGTATTGCAGAACTTTTTTCCCTTCAACTGCACCAGAAGCACAAACTATAATTTTCGGCTGAGCGTGATCTATGCGAACAGCAAGCTCATTGGCAGCAAAACCACCAAAAACGACAGAATGTATCGCTCCTATCCTAGCGCAGGCAAGCATGGCCACAAGCGCGGCAGGAATCATCGGCATATAAATTATTACAGTATCGCTCTTAACAACCCCTTGGTCCTTTAAAACACCAGCAAAAAGAGAAACCTGCTCTTTGAGTTCAGAGTAGGTGATTTTCGTTTTGGAATCGGTGACCGGACTGTCCCAAATAATTGCGTTCTGATCTCCCAGGCCATTTTCAACATGTCGGTCAACTGCATTGTAACAGATATTTAGTTCGCCACCCTGAAACCATCTATAGTATGGAGGGTTGTTATCATCTAAAACCTTATCCCATTTTTTTATCCAATCAATATTTCCAGCAGCTTCTGCCCAAAACAAATCCGGCTCATTAACACTCTTATTAAATACCAAATCATAGTTGCCCATCTTAATCAGCTCCAGTTTAAATCTCCCTATAAGCGCAATCGAACAAGCACATTTAAGGCGACATTACGGTTGTTTAAGCTTAACACTTATTTTTTACTATAAACAATCCACAGGTTTCCAGCAGTAGGCATAAACACCTATGCCAACAAAAGGGTTTATCATCCATTAAACCCTTTGTCAAGTGTTGGAGAAGTAGACTACTTCCTATTCATTTTCCCAGTAAATCTTTAACCCCACTATTTATACAATTGGTTATTTTGATCTGCACTAAATTACGTAGGTAAGAAAGATTATTGCGCCAATATTTCATACAAATATTTGCAACAAAAAAATATTTTACTACTAACCCTCATCCGGGGATAAGTGCCTTCACGAAATCTTTTCTTGTTAAAAAAACAAGAAAAGAATTTTTAAGGCACTAAATAGTAGATATTATAAAAAACATAGTATATATTCCTCTGTTTAGATTTTTATCTCTGTACCTTTTTTATTTATACCCCCCCACACAAGCAAACAACATATTGTTTTCATTTATAATTTATCAATATTAATTAGTTAAGGAGGATTTACATGTCACGAAAAATGGTTACCATCGACGGCAATCAGGCTTGCACCCATGTGGCCTATGCCACAAGTGAGGTCATTACGATCTACCCGATCACCCCATCATCACCAATGGCCGCAGAAGCAGACGCAAAAACAACCGCAGGCCAGGAAAACATCTGGGGTTCCATTCCAGTTGTAACCCAAATGCAGTCAGAAGGCGGAGTTGCAGGTTCCCTGCACGGTTCCCTTACAACCGGCTCTCTCTGTACCACTTTTACTGCTTCCCAGGGTCTCTTCTTAATGATTCCTAATATGTATAAACTGGCTGGTGAATTAACCCCGACAGTTTTTCACATTACGGCTCGCTCCGTTGCCTGCCAGGGTCTTTCAATCTTTGGTGACCATGGAGATGTCATGGCTGCTCGCCAGACCGGTTGGTCCATGCTTTGCTCCCAGAATGTCCAGGAATGTCAGGATATGGCGCTTATTTCTACCCAAGCCGCTCTACAAAGTCGCATTCCTTGCATGCATTTCTTTGACGGCTTCCGTACCTCCCATGAAATTCAAAAAATCGAACAATTGAGCAACGATGACATGCTGGCAATGATCGATGAAGAGAACATCGTCGCGCATCGCAATAGAGCTCTTACTCCAGATCGTCCAATGATGAGAGGAACTGCCCAGAACCCAGATGTCTATTTCACTGGTCGTGAGACAGTTAATAAATACTACGATGCCTGTGCCGGAATTTTCCAGGACACCATGGACAAGTTCGCAGCACTAACAGGCCGCCAATATCAACTTTTTGACTATATGGGTTCCCCTGATGCCGAAGAGATCGTGGTTATGATGGGATCTGGCGCTGAAACAGTTGCTGCAACAGTTGACCACCTTGTCGCGACAGGAAGAAAAGTAGGCCTTGTTATTGTTCGCCTTTTCCGTCCTTTTGACTGCAAAGCTATGGTAAATGCAATGCCAAGCACTGTTCAGAGAATTACAGTTCTTGATCGAACCAAAGAACCAGGTTCAGCAGGTGAACCTCTCTATTTGGATGTCAGGGCTGCAGTTGGTGAAGCAGTAGAAGCATCCAACTTTAATTACCCACCAATGATCATTGGCGGCCGTTATGGTTTAGGTTCCGCTGAGTTCACCCCTAACATGGTTAAGGCCGTTTATGACAACATGTCTGCATGGGCTCCTAAAAACCATTTCTGTGTAGGACCAAATGATGATGTTGCCTATACAAGCCTTGATTACGATGCAAATTTCAGCATCGAAGGAGAGGACGTCTACAGAGCGATGTTCTTCGGTCTTGGTTCTGACGGAACAGTTGGTGCCAATAAAAACACCATCAAAATAATCGGTACAGAAACAAGCAACTCTGCCCAAGGTTACTTTGTTTATGACTCTAAAAAATCAGGCTCAATTACCACAAGTCATCTTAGATTTGGCGAAAATCAAGTTGTAGCACCATACCTGATCAAAACAGCTAACTTCATAGCTTGTCATAATTTCACCTTTTTAGATCAATATGACATGCTCGCCAGTCTTGAAGATGGCGGCACCTTTTTGCTCACCACTTCGTTTACCAAGACACAGGTCTGGAAAAAACTACCTGCAAAAGTTCAGCAACAGCTAATTGATAAGAAGGCTAAATTCTACATTATTGATGCCTTGAAACTTGGCCAAGCAATTGGTTTGGGTGCACGCATCAACATGATCATGCAGACTGCCTTCTTCCTTATTTCAGGAATTCTGACTAAGGCTCAGGCTGTTAAAGCTATTAAAGATGCCATCAAGAAAACCTACGGCAAGAAAGGCGATAAAATAGTCAATATGAACTACGCCGCTGTTGATGGCGCCGTAAGCAATATCGTTGAGGTAAAAATCCCTAAAACTGTAAATGGTCACGAAATGCCTGCTACAGTACCGGCAGACGCTCCTGATTTTGTCAAGGAAGTTACCGCAAAAATGATCCAAGGCAAGGGAGATAGCATTAAGGTTTCTGAAATGCCTAATGATGGTACCTGGCCAACTGCTACTACCCAATATGAAAAACGAAATATCGCAGTTAGCGTACCAACCTGGATCCCAGAAAATTGCATCCAGTGTGGCCGTTGTTCCTTGGTATGTCCACATGCTGCTATTAGAATGAAAATTGCCAAAGCAGCTGATCTTAAGAAGAAACCAAAAGGGTTAAAAACAGCCGATGCAGTTGGCAAACAATTCAAAGGCCGCAAGGCAATCATCCAAGTGTTCACCGAAGACTGCTGTGGATGTACCCTATGTGCCGGAGCTTGCCCTGCAAAGACAAAAGCATTGGAAATGGTTCCAAATAATGAGGCCATTCGCAAAGCTGAACAACCTAATGTTAAATACTTCTTAGGACTTCCTGAAATTGATACAACAGAAATTAATTTGGCAACAGTAAAGGGAAGTCAGCTTCGTCGTCCTCTCTTTGAGTTCTCAGGAGCTTGCGCAGGATGTGGTGAGACTCCATACATCAAACTTGTTACCCAGATGTTTGGCGACAGGATGTTGATTGCAAATGCCACTGGCTGCTCCTCAATTTACGGGGGCAACCTGCCAACTACTCCATACTGTAAAGACACAACAGGCAGGGGACCAACTTGGTCAAACTCTCTTTTTGAAGACAATGCTGAGTTTGGTCTTGGTATGCGTAATTCTGTGAACAAGTTATCTTCAAATGCCTTTGAACTTCTAGGCAAAGCCGTTGCAGAAAAAATTATCACCAAAAAGATGGCCACTGATATTGAAAAAGCAAGCCAAAGCAATCAGGTTGAAATAGATGCCCAGAGAGAAAAGGTTGGCAAGCTGAAAAGTGCGTTGGCCGGCAGTGATTCAGTCATTGCAAAACGCCTGCTTCCAATTGCTGACTATCTGGTCAAAAAATCTGTATGGATTTTTGGCGGTGACGGTTGGGCTTATGATATTGGCTACGGTGGACTTGACCACGTTCTTGCTTCCGGTGAAAACGTCAATGTTATGATTTTAGACACAGAGGTATATTCAAACACTGGTGGTCAGATGTCAAAATCTACCCCACGTGCGGCCACCGCTCAGTTTGCTGCAGGCGGCAAGAAAATGCCTAAAAAAGATATCGGCATGATCTTTTCAACCTACGGTAATGTATATGTTGCAAAAATTTCCATTGGAGCCAATCCTGCCCAGACAGCCAAAGCAATTGCGGAAGCTGAAGCCTACGATGGTCCTTCACTGATTATCGCTTATTCTCACTGTATCAACCATGGCATCAACTTGGCCAATGGACTTGAGCAACAGCAAAAAGCCGTAGCCTGCGGCCATTGGCCTTTGTACAGGTACAATCCTGCTCTTGAGGATGCCGGAAAGAATCCTTTGCACGTTGATTCCAAAGCACCGACCATGCCTTTTGCGGAATACGCCCTTAGTGAAAATCGTTACCGTATGCTTAAAATGATGAACCCAGAGCATGCTGACGAATTAATGGAACTGTCACAAAAAGATGTCACTAAATCTTGGAAATTCCTAGAAGGAAGAGCTGCAGCCTTGGAACCTGAAAAATAAAATCTTTTTAGTGCCTTAGAAATTCAGTTCTCGAAGTCTTCGCTTATCTGTTTTTCATGAATGAATTTAGTGAAGGTACTTATACCCCTTGTGGGGTGTCAGATTTCATAAAAGCTTGATAGCACAAAAAAGGCGGCCCATATAGGTCGCCTTTTTTTCGTCTGAGCTTTGGAGTGCCTTTAGAAAGATATTCCAAAGTGGGAAACAAATCATAAAAAAAGGGGATGGCTTAAAAGCCATCCCCTTTTTTTATGATTATATGTGAAATTTTATTTTATTAAGTAAAAATGACCTTACAAAATCTCCTCTTGCCTACCTTTAAAAGCAGTTCCCCAGCAGCAGATACCTGGTAGTTATCATCGTCTATTTTTTCACCATCAATGGAGACTGCATTCTGCTTTATCATTCTGCGTCCATCTCCTGTGCCCTTAACCAATCCGGCATCGGCAAGAAGGCGAGGTAGCCAAATAGTATCCTCGTCACCACTAATGACCTTTTCAGGAATATCATCAGGCAAACCGTGCTTTTGAAAAACACGATCAAAACTTTCTTCTGCCTTGCCAGCAAGTTCTTCGTCATAATACTTAGCTGTAAGTTCCCTGGCCAGTTTCTGTTTTACTTTTTTGGGATGAATCTCCCCTGCTTCCATTGCCGTTTTCAATGAGGCAATTTCATCGATAGAAAGATCACTTAAAAGTTCATAATAGCGAAACATTAGTTCGTCAGAGATAGAAAGAACCTTCCCATATATATCTTCTGGGGTATCGGTAATGCCGATATAGTTGCCCAGGGACTTACTCATTTTATTGACCCCATCCAGCCCCTCAAGCAACGGCATGGTAAGAACTACCTGGGGTGCCTGTCCGTAAGTTCTTTGTAATTCCCGCCCCATAAGTAGATTAAAGCGCTGATCAGTACCACCAATCTCGACATCAGCTTCCATGGCAACAGAATCGTAGCCTTGGATCAGTGGATATAAAAACTCATGGATACTTATGGGCATTTGCCCCTCGAAACGCTTTTTAAAATCATCTCTTTCAAGCATCCTGGCTACCGTCAATTGTGACGCAAGTTTTATAAAGTCGTATGAGGTTAACTTAGTCAACCAGGTGCTATTAAATACTACCTTTGTTTTCTTAGGGTCTAAAATCTTGAAGATCTGTTCTTTATAACTCTCTGCATTTTTGGCAACATCTTCTTGGGTTAACGCCTTTCTAGTTTCTGATTTACCGGTTGGGTCGCCAATCATGCCTGTAAAATCACCAATGAGAAAAAGAACCTCATGCCCCAGATCCTGAAAATGTTTCAATTTTTGAATTAGGACGGTGTGGCCTAAATGTAAATCTGGCGCGGTTGGATCAAAACCTGCCTTTATTTTTAACGGCCGTCCCGTCTCTTGAGCCTTTTGAAGTTTTTTGACAAGATCTTCCCTAGAGATCAGATCTGTTGCGCCGCGTTCGATTAAGGCAATTTGTTCGTCAATAGTGTGCATTTATTTATCCGTTACTTAATATTTACAAAAATAAGACTGCTTATAGTTTTTACCTGGCATACTCCACAGCCCGAGTTTCACGAATAACCGTAACCCTGATCTGCCCAGGATAAGTAAGATTATCTTCTATTTTCTTGGCAACATCCTTTCCAAGTACGCAGGCTTTTGAATCATTGATATCTCCACTATTAACAACAATCCGAATCTCTCTTCCTGCCTGTATCGCGTATGATTTTTCAACTCCGTCAAAGGAATCTGCAATGTCCTCAAGATCCTCCAATCGTTTCACATAAGATTCAAGCATCTCTTTTCTGGCCCCTGGACGAGCCCCGGAAAGGGCATCAGCTGCTTGAACAAGAATATCAAGAATACTGGTTGGTTCCACATCTTCATGATGGGCAGCAATGGCATGAACAATCTCGGGAGATTCACCATATTTCTTGGCCAAATCCCTGCCAATAGTGGCATGGGAACCCTCAACCTCATGATCCACAGCCTTGCCAATATCATGGAGAAGACCGGCACGTTTGGCCTGGCTAACATCCAAACCAAGTTCTGCTGCCATAATTCCACACAAAAAAGCAACTTCAAGTGAGTGCAACATGACACTCTGTCCATAACTGGTACGATATTTAAGCCTGCCGATTAATTTGATAATTTCTATATTGACACCATGGACGCCAACATCAAAAGTGGCCTGCTCACCAGCTTCTTTAATTGTCACATCAAGTTCTTTGCTGACTTTTTCAACGACTTCCTCAATCCTAGCAGGATGTATACGCCCATCTGCGGTTAAACGCTCCATAGCTAAGCGCGCGACCTCTCTTCGAACAGGGTTAAAACCTGACAAAATGACCGCCTCTGGTGTATCATCAATTATTATATCAATACCGGTAGCAGCCTCGATTGCCCTGATATTGCGGCCTTCTCTGCCGATAATCCGTCCTTTCATCTCTTCATTGGGAAGCGGAACTATTGAGACAGTTCGCTCTGCAACATAATCTCCGGCATATCTTGCCATAGCAAGTGCCAAAATATTTTTGGCTTTTTTATCAGCATTAATTTTCATTTCGTTCTCAATTTTGAGAACTTCCTTGGCCGCCTCCATCCTAGCTTCACTTTCAATACTTGCAACCAATTGCTTCATTGCCTCTTCTTTCGGAATACCAGCGATTTTCTCAAGTTTTATCTGCTGCTCTTGTACTAGGGCATGGATTTCTTCACGCTTCTTTGAAAGTTTTGTCTCCTGCTGGGAGAAGGATTTTTCCTTTTTGAGGAACTCAGTTTCTTTAGTGTCGAGAACATCAATCTTCTTTTCTATTTGTTCTAGTTTCTGAGAAAAGCGTCTTTCTTCTTTTTTTAATTCTGAACTCCTTGAGCGTATTTCTGACTCAGCATCCTGCTTTATTTTTAATGCACTATCCTTTGCGTCTAAGATGGCCTCTTGTTTAATCCTGTCTGCTTCTGTTAATGCATCTTCTAGTAATTTACTTCCTTGAGTTTCAATATTTTCCTGACCACTTTCGGCCATTTTCTTCCGAGCAATAACTCCGATAGCCACACCGACACCAAGTACGACACAACCAATCAATATATTAATAACTGAAAATTCCATACCAAACTCCTCCACATTTAATGTATATAAAACGGCCAACTATCCAAAAAAATATTTGGCCGTACGTATCCGCTATTATTCCAATCTGGAATTATCGCATGTGTAGGAAGGGGGGTAATAAGTAAAAGCCAGAAAACTTCTTACCAGAGAGTCAAAAAGACAACCATGAAGGAGAAAATATATTGAAATAAACAAAAAAAGTTATGAATTTTTTAAATTATTTTAATTTTTATTTCCCAGGTGATTAGCAGCATATTTTTCTGAAATACCAATAAGTTGTATGCAAATTGTGGAGTTAATTATTGACAGTCTGCGGTATAAAACACCAGCCACTATCCTTCTCACAATAATCTATTCTTCATGTTTGCCCGACTCTCAATTAATCCAACACATACATTGAGAAGCCACCACATTTATAATAAACGTCTTAAGGGATCTCCCTTAAAGACTAGAACTTTCAAAAAAAATCCCCCGCCGCGGCCGTTTCTATAGCGGTATCCGAACCTAACAAGAGTTAGGTGGGCGAAACTCATATCTCCTGCAAGGAACTTCAGCCGAAGCAAAGCTTCTTTTCAGAGAAAGTGGAGGCGCCCTAGATATAAGAGTTGGCTCAGAATAACCAAAGATCACAAACAGGGCAGGGGAAACTTTATCTTAATGCAACCTCAATTTTTTTAACCAAGGCAGAAAGTTTTTCGTCATTCTCCACCCTGTATTGTTCAAATTCCCTTCTTAACCTAACAAACTTACCAGCCATGTTCAAACTTGCGAGAACAGCTACTTTAACAGGCATTAAAGTAGACACCTGCGAGTGATTCTCTAATTGAGATTTCACAAGATCAAGAATTTCTTGCACTTCTTCTGCTGGTGCATCAGTATGTAGAGGATATTCCTGACCTAAAACTTCGAATTTTACCAACCGCTCCAAACGCTACACCCATACCTTTTTGTTACAAAAATATCATTCAGCTGGTAGTTAGACAGTTTATTCTCCAATGCTGAACAGCTGAGACTCACCTTTTGCTTCCATTTCACTATTTTTATCTTCGGAGGATTTATCTTCTGCTGATACACCTTGAGCTTCATCTGAAAATGACTTTTCCCAATCCTCAATTGAATCAATAAGACTTGAAACCCTTCCATGTACCTCTGACTTGTTCACTGTCATAGTGTCTATCTGGGTTCCCAATACATCTATTTTATCTTCTTTGGCCTTAACCTGGGCCTTCAATTCTACATTTTCATGTTTAAGCACATTGAATCTTAGCAAAAGATTTTCTACAATACCTTCTAATTTGGCTAAATCCTGCTCTTTTGTCATATCTATATCTCCAACACTTCCTTGTTCTTAAGGGTAAAAAATTATTTATTTTGTATATATATAAGTATAAGTAAAAAATTAAATTTACCATGTTTTCCACAATGCAACAATCTAATCTCTGCTAATCCATCCTTTTTCCCGAAAGATTAGAAAATGATTCCACTATACTGCCTCCCTTGATTTTCATATTATGAATTCTTGTAAAGGGAAGTATTTTGACATCACGCCCTATCTCTGTGTTACCAGAAATATATACATGGGGATATATAATTGAATCGCGGCCGACAGACACCGTTTTTTCAATGATCACACTATCTGAATCCATTATTGAAATGCCTGCATCCATTAGTTCAATATTGTGTCTTTTTTGAAGGATCTTTCCTGCTTTTTCGAGTTCCACCCGAGAGTTAACACCAATAATTTCGGAAGAATCGCTGCAAGTATACTTTTTAACCGCAACACCTGAATCATTTGCAATCTTTACGATATCGGTAAAATAAATTTCGCCTTGCTGATTATCTGTCCTAACTTTTTTAAGGGTGTCAAACAAAAAGGAAGCGTCAACGCAGTAAATACCTGCATTTACTTCCCGGATGCTTCGTTCCTGTTCTGAAGCGTCTTTTTCCTCAACAATGCGTTGTAAATTTCCATCTGTGTTAGATACTATTCTTCCATAATTAGTTGGATCATCCATCCTAGTGGTCATAACCGTGATTTTATCAGACTTTTGTTGATGAAAGCTGAGCATATTCACAAGAGTCTCGGATCTAACCAATGGAGTGTCACCACATAGGATAAGTACCGTTTCATGCCCCTTATTTATATAATCTTCGATGATTAGAACAGCGTGCCCTGTTCCTAATTGTTGTTCCTGTCTAACAAATCTTACCCCATGCCCTGTAAGGATATTTTCAACTTCTTCGTACTGGTGCCCGGTAACCACAATTGTTTCTTGGACAGATAGAGCTGAAACAGCGTCTAAAACATGATGGATCATTGGAGCGAAAAATAGTTCATGAAGAACTTTCGCTTTTTTAGACTTCATCCGGGTGCCTTTGCCTGCTGCAAGTATTATTGCTGTTACATCCATTAGAGATTACCCCGGTAAAAATATAATATTTGTATATTAAGGCAAAAAAACCTTTTAACAGTTTTCTTACAATAACATAAAATAGATTATCAAGAAGAAAATATTTAGAGAAATAATGGAAGGATTTAGACTTGGTGATTTGGAAAAAGGCAAAAAAAAAGGGTGATTATCGACATATAGTCAACAATCACCCTTAAAGATAAAATCCGGCAACGACCTACTCTCCCACCTAGTCGCCCAGGCAGTACCATCGGCGCTGAAGAGCTTAACTTCCGTGTTCGGAATGG
>JAQYVV010000039.1 GCA_030145275.1 Desulfurivibrionaceae bacterium
TCGCCCATTTCGGAGTCTCGCATACTCGCTTACCTGGTCTTCTCGAATAGCACAAGTATGCTTCGAAGCCCTAGGTAAGCGAGGAACGAGACTCCGAATGAACGAGGTAAGCGTAGACTCCGATATGAAGCACATCCGGAGTCTGCGCTTACCTGAACAGTTACAGTATGGAGTTAAGGGTAATTTCCAGCCTACGCTGAATAATTACAATGTTTGGGTTAAAAGTGTTTATTACGCCATAAGGTAAAAACCAAGATCCGCATCATGGTCAGTTATTCCGGTGAATTCGGCACCAACAAAGTTTCCTTGCACTGTTTTGGCGATTATTTGTCGGCGAATGAGGGTGCGTTTCTCATTGTCCAGGCGGAAAGATATCATAAGCTTATCCCCTTCCTCAATAAGGTGTCCCCCTAAGATTTTAAGGCCAACTCCCCCAATAGAAATATTTTTTATGGTACAATTGGTGGTATCAAGGGAAGGGGGATTTTTTGCATTCCTTAAATGGTCGTAGTGCCCATTTAAGGAAAGTGATTTGCTGGAATATGTTGCCAGAAGAGCGGCGGTTTTTCGGTAATGTTTGCGGAAGTTCAGTTCTATTTTAAAAACGTGGGAGCAGGTGCATTTGACCCTCATTAAATGTTTTTTACCCTTGAATGAGCCCACCTGCACAGATTTTCTAACTTTACATTTCGGGCAGTCAATAACTGCAGTATCGGATTTTGTTACTAATATTTTCTTTGCGCTCATTTTTGCTGGTCTCTGGTCTTATATTAGTAAATAACTTGGTAACTATTCAGCCGCACTCCATCCGGAGTCTGCGCTACCTACGCGCGATCAGTCCTTCCAGCATACTGATGTATCGAAGTCTCACTTTGTTCGCTTATCTGCTGCAAGGACTGATCACACACAGCTGGAGCACATCTGAATAGTTACAGTCTGGAGTTAAGGGTAATTTCCAGCCTACGCTGAATAATTACATAACTTGCAAGGTATTTTTAATAGAATAAACGCTTTTTATTTTATTTACAATGCCAGGGTGAAATGAAAATTTCAAGAAGTTCCCTTATGGGCCTCAAATATGTCTCAGTGTTTAGTAGGAACGGGGAGGGTGAGGAATTTATCAAGCTGCATCTGGTAGTAGGCAATTTTTTGCGGATTTTGAGCAATGGCTTTTTGGATAGTTGCCACTGCCCGCTCAGGGTAGCCATTTTGCCAGAATGCCAAAGCCAGGGTGTCAAGTATGTACGGGCTCTGATTATAAATGCTTGCCTTTCTGGCAAGTTCTAAGGCTTTTGTCGGAATTCGTAGGGAAGGATCTTCTGCGGTAAGATGGAGCCATGCTAAATTGTTCAGCACTTCATAATTATCTGGGGCCAGTTCCAGGCATTGTTCATAGGCCTTAATGGTCTCTGGGTATCTTTTTCTACTGTATTGCAGGTCACCAAGCAGTTGGTGTAGAGCGTAATCTTGTGGAGAGTGCCTTATTTTATTGATAATGACAGCCTCTGCGAATTTTTCTCTGGATTCTCCTGTGAATTGACCTCCGGGAGAATTCCAGACGAGAAAAGTACTTACGGAAAACAAAAGAAGTAACCCCAACAGTGAAAGTCTTACCTTTCGATCATGTTGTGGGATCAGATGTGGATTTAGGGTACAATTTTTAAGGAAATCTATGCGTTGACTAATGCTAAAGTGGTGCCAGCACGGGAGGTCACGAGTGTTTCCACTCAGCCAGGATATTTTTTCAAAAACTCTAATAATGGGAGTGCTCGATCTCATTGCCTGCAAAGCGTAAAGATCTGCTTGCCTTTCAAAATTTCTCATGAAAAACCCCATTACATAGCGGAAATAGATGAGCATCAGCAAAAACATTGGCACGGTGCTGGCAAAGACAAGGGCATTTTCCGGTTCTTTATCGGTGAAGTAGATCAGTTTGTAAAAAAGGTCTGAGTTAGAAATAATTGAGAGGAAGGGGGTAGTAAGTAGTTGGGAGAGGAGGCCGAATCCTAAAAAAATAAAGAGATAGAGTGGCAGGTGTCTTTTTTTTACATGACCAACCTCATGGGCGATTACGGCTTCAAGTTCTTCTGGAGTGAGGGCTTTTATGAGGGCTGGGGTTATCAAAAGATAACGGAATTTTTTGATGAGGCCCATTACCCCTGCGGTAAGGGCTTGCCCTTCAAATAACGGCCAGATCATGATCTCTTTGTATCCCACATTATGGTTTGCACAGAAAACTTCAATGCGTTCTCGCACAGGGCCGGGTGGGAGGGGAGTGCATTTCCATAGTCGTGTAATAAGGGCTGGGAAAATGATAATCATGATGGAGAAAAAGAGAAAAAACATGATCGGTTCACCCCAGGGTGAGAGAAGAACCTTGTGTACCACAGGGAATGGGGCAAGATGGAGAAGGTCAGCTATAAATGAGAGAAATAGCCATGGCAGAATAATCGGCAGGTTTGTTCTTAGGTTTGCACGGACAAAGGAGCGGATAGTTTGAATTCGGCCAAAAGTTTTTTGGTATGAGTTTTTTGCTGTTGCCCACATGAGGGAGAGATACAGGGAGAACAGGGCTAATCCAGCAAGACTTATGAGGGCAGGAAGGTTGTCAGTGAAAGGTAGTTTTGCAAAGTAGTATTGGGAGTCAAGCAGGTAAATGTCGATAGTAAAAACCAGAATGGCAAGGATAGATCCTTGCCGTTCTGCGGTAGCATAGCGCTCAGCTGTGCTGATGGGGATTCGGTAAAATATTCTATTGAGAGCCAGGCGAAAGAAGAAGAGTTTGAGTAGGAAGAGCGAGAGGGTGTTGACAAGAGAAAATGGAGGCTGTTCCGGGATTGAACTTGTTGTCAGTACGAGAATGACGACAATAAAATAGATTAAGTTGTTATAGGGCAATGTTTACATTGTCCTGTATTTTGACTTGCTGCTAGCTGCTGCGTAGTTGTGGGTCTTGAATTGTCGTATTAGCAGATTCATTTGGCGTGCTGTGATAAGGTTGTTTTCCAGGAAATATTCGCCGAATTTTTTCTGGAGTCTCTTTTGTTGGAACACTAGCAGGCGTAACTGGTTGTCAGTGAGAAAACCTTGTTCTACCGCTGACTTGCCGAAAGGGTCCGTTAATGAGCGGCTTTTCAAGATGTGGAGGATATCTTTGCTGGTCAGCCATCCATAACTACAGCCAATTTCTCCGATTCGCGGCCTTCTTGAGCGCTGCCAGACTAGAGCTTTGATGATGGTTTGCCAATTGACCAGGCCTGAGTAGTACAGGTAGTGGCCGAAAAGGAGTTCTCTCTCTGGGATTGGGCCTTTGTGTAGGGTGCCGGGGCGCGCTGCCGTTGAGTTTTGCTGCGCTGACCAGAAGGATGTTTTTTGTTTTGTCTTTCGGTTGAACGGATGCTCTGGGCGGGCTTGTCTTTTTCTGTGTCTGCTTGTTGGGCGCGGTTTTTTGTTTTCAGGCCTTAGATTTGAGATGCCGCTACCGTTGCTTTGGAGAATATAACCTTTTTTTCTGGCATCTATGAAGCTGTTTAGGCTTTCGTATGCCTGCTGAACCGCCATGAATAAATCGCCGGCTCCGTTCATGATAGACTCTCTGGGAAGTCTGTCTGGATGGGTTTCAAAGGCTTTTTTTCGATAGGCGCTTTTGATACCTGACAACTGGAGATAGTCTAAAAAACCGTGAGAAATCTGCAGTTCGCTGCCAAAAAGCACCTGACAGGCATTATGCAGCTCCTGCTCTGCAAAGACTACTGCCATAACTTACTCCTTCCAACTCAAGAAAAGATTGTCAAACGAAAACAAATTTAGATATACTATTAATAATAAACCTTACCTAATTTAGTATACAACTCATTAATTTAAAACCAATTTTTTAAAAATTCTAAAAAAAATCCTTGTGCATCGCTTGATACACTCTTTTTTTGAAAACGGAAAGGATCGGGAGGGGTCATGAAACAATATAAAGATTTCAATGCATTGCCAGCTTTTTCAGAGCTGGACAAATTAGCCCAAAAACCATTTGACCTCACGTCGGAAGGCGCCTTGAACAGTGAAAGAATTAGAAACTATGTGGCCGAGACTGCTGGGTTTAAAATGCTCTATGCCACACAGCGGCTCAGTGATGATGTTCTGGCCGGGCTACAGAACCTTGCGGATCAAAGCGGTGCGGTGGAACAGTTTATTTCCATGAAGAAGGGGAGTGTCATGAACCGGATTGATGGAGTTCCGTCTGAAAACAGAATGGTCCTGCATACGGCGACCCGGGATTTTTTTTCAGGAGAGCCGGATCACCCAAAAGCAACGGCACAGGCAGAAACTGAGCTGCAGAAACTGAAACTTTTTCTAGATGCTCTTGATTGTGGGGATGTATCTGCTGCCAATGGTTCTTTTACGGATATGATAATGGTTGGCATAGGTGGCTCTGACCTTGGCCCTCGTGCCTTATATTTAGCCCTTGAAAGTTTTCGGATTCCTGCCCGGCGGGTCCACTTTATTTCAAATGTTGATCCTGATGATGCGGCACGGGTCTTGAAAGAGATTGATTTATCCCGAACCTTGGTAAATGTGGTCTCAAAAAGCGGTACCACTTTGGAAACGTTGAGCAACGAAGAGCTGGTCAGGGATGCCTTTGTAAAAGCGGGTTTGGAGCCGGAAAACCATTTTATTGCGGTTACCGGTAAAGGAAGCCCTATGGATGATCCGGCCCGTTACCTCCGCTCTTTTTATATGTTTGACTACATTGGCGGGCGTTATAGCGCAACCTCCATGGTTGGCGTGGTCATGCTGGGTTTTGCCTTGGGCTATGAGGGGGTCGATGAGATACTCAAGGGGGCAAATTCCATTGACCGGGCGGTGGAGGAGAGAGACATTCGAAAAAATATTCCCCTTCTCTTGGCCCTAATGGGCATTTGGAACCACAACTTTTTGGGGTGTGAGACAGTGGCCATCCTGCCGTACAGCCAGGCCTTGATTCGTTTTGCGGCCCATTTACAGCAATGCGATATGGAGAGCAATGGAAAATCAATTAACCGGCAGGGGCAGGAACTTACCTGTAAAAGCGGCCCGATAGTCTGGGGGGAGCCGGGGACTAACGGACAGCATGCTTTCTACCAGCTTATTCATCAAGGCACTACAATAGTTCCGGTTGAGTTTATTGGCTTTCGCAAGAGTCAATATGGTGAAGATATTCTCATAAAAAATACAACATCCCAGCAAAAATTATCTGCAAACCTTTTGGCTCAGTCCATTGCCCTGGCGACTGGTCAGAACAATGAAAACCCCAATCGGCGTTTTTTAGGCAACCGCCCTAACAGTGTTTTGCTGGCGGACAGACTGACTCCAGCGGTCATGGGGGCCCTGTTGGCCATTTATGAGGCCAAGGTGGTCTTTCAGGGGTTTGTTTGGAATATAAACTCCTTTGATCAGGAAGGGGTGCAGTTGGGGAAAGTTCTGGCCAACAGACTTTTGGCGCATTTTTCAGGCAGGCGCGTGGATAGAGATTACAACGGCGGCAAAAATGATCAGCTTGGCTGGGATATCATGAATGCGGCTGGTATGTTATAAAGATGAAAGATGAAAGATGAAAGATGAACTGTGAAGGTACTTATACCCCCTCGGAGTCTGACGCTTACCTGTGGGGTGTTAGATTCTCTTGTGCTCAGGTTCCGGCAGGCTTGAGGCAAGGGTCCGGCAGAGATTGTCAGTGGTCTGTTGTAGGGCCTTATCCGTCAGGTTCATGGCAGTTCTGAACATGGCTGGAATCAGGCTTAATGGGTCAAGCGGCATATCTCCCTGACGGCTGGTTGATTTATGTTTGGCCCGCCAGAGCATATCTCCTGAAGATGAGTTGACTAAAACTACTTCCAGTTCAACCCATACTTGGGAGTAGAGGCCTAAAAATATTCTATTAAAACCGCTTATTGTCCCATAAATAATGGCATCCGCCTGTAAAAGTTCTCCCAGCTCCTGGGTCGGAGTATTCAGCAGCGTCTCCTTCTCGTAGAGTCCATTTTCTTTCAATATTGTGTCAATTTCAAAGAGTTCTATATCAATGTATCGCTTTGAGGCAAATTGGCCGTAGAAGCTTTGTCGTACAACCTCTAAGGCTTTTTCCTTGCCGGTGGTATTTTCAAAGGGGATGATTGCGACTTTGAATGGCCGTGCCTCTGAAAATTCCTCGGATATTTCAAGAGAGTCTATGACATCGTGCAAATTTATAGATGCCTGCCCTTTTTCCTGATAATCGACCATAGCACAGCCAGATATCAAGGTTATAAACAGCGCTAAAAGCGCGGCTTTGGCAATTTTGGGGAAAGAGTGTCTCATAGTCTGTGCATGTCCTGGTGATATTTTTTAATCTACATAAAGATATGCATTTTTAATGCCGAATGGGGTGTTGCTCTGGAAGATTGAGCGAGATTTGCTGCAATCCCTTTAGTCCAGCTTTATGTAGTCGTGCAAAAAAATATGGGTCAGGGGAAAGGATAACGGGGGTATAAATTTTTTTTAATGTTCTTACCGGGTGCTGTTAAAACTTTTACAGGTTTTTTCGGAAAAAAAGTAAAAAATGGGAGCTTCATGGAGGCAGCTCCAGGCGCTGGCGAGTGCACTCATGTTGATCTCTTTAGTAATGCCTGAAAAATGTTGCTGTGTCTCCTGCTTTTCATTGTCTATCCCCTATTTTTGATTTACCCGCCTGCTGTAACTTTTAATAAAAAAAGTTGACACGACAGGAATACAGATGACATCATAAAAAGATATTTTTCATTTAAACAAGCTGCTCCACTTACACCAAGATATTTTTTAACTAGGCGCCCCAGTTCATGGGGGGCCTCATATCATAGCAGGAGGGGAAGTATGAATATATGGAAACTCTTCTTTGTGTTTTTTTTCTTTGTAACTTCATTTGTCTCGGCCCAGGAAGAGGTCGCACCCGCTGAGCAGGGTGGCTTTTTGGGCTCCTTCATGGATGTCCTGGGTGGTGTTGCCAAAGAGGCCTTGCAGGAACAGGTAGACGAAATGGCCGGTACCTACAAGGGAAAGCTGAACCAGATCAAACTTATTGACCGACGGGGAAACCGAATTGTCCTTGAGGTTACCTACAAAGATGTGAAGCGCAGTGACGGCGTGACAGTACAGGGACAGGTACTTAGCGGCGGTGTTCCTCTGGACGGTTTTTCCAACCTGTTGACCTCAGTGAGCGGCAGAGAAGGCAGGGCAAGACTTACCATATCCCAGGGCGCCCAGGACTCAGGATGGGAGCAGGATACGGGCTGGGGACAAGATGACGGTTGGGGCCTGGAAACGGAAACAATAGCAATGGAATCCGACCAGATCCAGTTGTATCTGGTGCGTGACACCCATCCAGATCGTCCTTTTGGTCATCTTATCTATGATCTTGCCAAAACCTGGTCTGGACTGGACGAACCCGATCTGCCACCAAGCCCCGAAGCAGAGGGGGGCATCGAACTTGCCGAAGATGAAACCCTGGAAAGCGGCGGAAAAACCTTTAAGCCATTTATTCCGGCTGGAGTGGTTCTGGCACCCGCCCCAGCCCAAATAGTATCTCCTGTAGTAAGTAGCCCGAAAAAAACGGCACTTCCTCCTCGCACCATGGCCCCTATGGTACCTGTGGCTGCTGTCACAACCTCCTTTGATTTTTACAAAAGCGTAAGAAGGGCTGTTTGGCGTGATTCATTACATGGGAAATTAGCGATTGGAGCACAGACCAAGCCCAACCAGGGTTTTGTTTGGCCTGGAGCAAGCGTTACCTTGAGCACCGGTAACAGAGCCCAGGAATTTATCGGAACATATCCTCCCAAACAGGAAAATGGCTGGATCGAGGGGCGTTTTCCAAGCATAATTTTGGGCAAAGGCGTCCACTTTAAGGCAGTTGCCGGCTTTAATAATAATGCTACCAATTCAGATGGTGCCCGCTTCAGGGTTATCATCGATGACGGTTCTCGTAAAACATCCGTCATTCGTCATACCATCAAGGCCAATCGTTACGTCAATGTGGATGGCGATCTATCTGCCTGGGAAGGAAAAAAGGTAAATATTATCCTGCGGGTGGATAGTGGCCGCACAGCTACCCACGATTATGCAGTATGGGTCAAACCTCGTTTAACCAGCAAATAGCCGGGGGAATTAAATGAAGCGACTTTTTTTGCTGCTCCCCGTATTTCTGTTGGGCGGTATTTCGGTCCAGGCCGGTGAATCAGTTTATTCCGCTGCGGTGTTTGAGCGTAAAATGCAAAACACCGTGCAGAGCAGGCCGACAATTGCTCAGAAATCAATCCGGGCCGTTACCCTCAAGCCGACTCTTATTAAACCGGTCCTTAGACCTCTACATCGAATGCAGCCGGGTGTATTAAAAAAACCGGAGGGTCCGGCAATCACTACCAGCCTGGATCTGGATAACAGTATTGACAACTCCGACCTGCTGGAAGATTTGACTCAGGCCTGCGGTTGGAACCCGCACATGATCTTTCAGGACAAGGCAGCCGCACATGTTTTTTATTATCTTCCCAGGGAATTTCTGCTACTGCGTGACGAGCAGGGCTACCGTCTCAGCGTGCAGTATAATACTCAAGCTGAACCGGGAGAGCCCTCGGTTATGCTCACCGCAGAGCTGAAAGCCCCCCATCGCAGAGGAGATGTCAAACTACTCAAGGCCATTCTCACTGAGGCCTTGGGCTTAAAATCATCAGATCCTCTGGAAATAAAATCCCTACAGGGGATTGGTGCCACTGCCGACATGGAGGCCCTGAGCACAGGTCTTGCCCTGTCATCCGACAGAATCCATCTTGCAGCCCCAGGTGATTTCAAACAATCTTTCCGCCTAACCCTGTCTCTGACCCAAGAAGAAGTGGAGGAAGTACTGGCACAGATCAGTCGTGAAGGACTGGCCGGGACTCTGCACGTAAAGGTTGGCGAGGACAATGTCCCTGTGCCCATCCGCATCCGCTACGCAGATTTTACTGGAAACCAGGTGGACGGCTTTGAGCAGTGGTTCAAAAATAAGCCCACTGGCAAGATAAAAAACACAACGGATTTCCCCCTGCAGCTCCATTCTATCAATGGGTATAGAATGAAAGGCGGCCATCTTGAGCGGGTCGAAAAACAGCTTAAACAAACACGGGCGATAGCAGCCGGACAAAGCAAGGCCTTTAAACTCCCGGTTGTAAACAAGGTGCTGGGAAACGACGTGATGCTGGCCTGGCTCGGAACAGTTTTAGATTCGGATTGCACCTCCTGCTTGCAGAAAATTGACCAGCAGGTGCGACAAGGTGTGGCTCTTGCCCAGGGGAGTTCGATTAAATTTGAAGCAATCCCGGGAGTCTTTTCCGAATTTGGTATTTACAAGATTATTATCCGGGTCCGCTCTCCCTTTTTTGTCTCCGGCGGCAAAAGAGTTGCTGAACAGGAGGCCGAGCTTACAGAAGATGCCAATCTAAACGAGGAACTAAGCCTGTTTATTCCCACAGGACGTGGCAGCAGTGCCCTGATGTATCGCTATCAGATGCAGGCAATCTTGGAATCGGGCGAATCAGTGCAGGAAGAAGTCTGGCATGATGCCAGCCAGTTGAGTCAATTTCTCGGCAGCGCCCAACTGGAGAGCCTTTTTCCTGACTCCAGCGAGGAAGCACTAGAGTGAAATGGCTGATCGGCATCCTGTTTCTTATCCTTCCAGTCCTGGCCCAGGCGGCCCCGGACCTTGGGACCTATCGTGACCTTGAAGGTGTGCGGGTCTACCAGGATCATGCAAAGAAAAACATTTGGTATGTATCTCCTTCTGACCTTCACATGGCATTACGGCAGGACAAAACAGCTGATTACGCTCTTGACGTCTTCCGTTATCATGGCCGTTCTGGAACTTCCGACCAGGGGGAATTCCTGGTACATGGGATTCTCAGTATTGGCATCTCAAGAGAACAGCCGCCAGGACGCTCAAAGGCAATACGCACAGCCCTGTCCAAGGCAGGCATAAAAAATCCGCGCCTCAGCACCATGCCGGTTGTCGGGGCCGATATCAAACTTATGTTTGCCGATCAGGGCAAAAGCTGGCAACAAAAAAGCCGTTGGGGCGGGCGGCAGCTGATACTACCCCTTGAGCCGGAAATGACTGAGGTTCTCTGGAAGGCGGTGGAAAACGGACAGACCCTTTTAAGCCTGTCGGTAAGCGAGCAGTTGCAAGGCATGCGCTTAATTGATGAAGAATGGAAGGAGGAGCAAACCTTTCTCGCATGGACCTTGGCCATTGACATGGATATGGCGAAACATCCGAACAAATTTCGCAAGACCGATCTTGGCGGCCGCATGTCCCACGGCTATACCGGTATCGATGTCTTTTGTTTTGACTTTATCGAGGAGCTTGACCCAGACCTCTATGCCAAGATGATTAGAGTGGCTATTCCCACCACCGGCCGTGAACTGGTTGAAGAAGTTACCTTCAGAGATGATGGAAAATACCGCTTCCGCATAGACTTTAAACATGCCAAGGGCCTGGCCTGGCCCTATCGAGTACAGATTGTGCGGGTAATGCGGGATGGCTCCAAGCACATCGGTGAATGGATAAAAAAACAGGGTGAAAGCATGCTGGATGTCACGGCATATCGGGAGCCGGAGCAAAGCAGCGGGGAATAATTTAGGGGCTGTTAAGAAATAACTAGAATATTTCAAGCTGTTATAGTTAAGGCCCCTAAGCCGCTTTCGCCATTCATATGGTCGTGTTAATTTTTTACAGCGGCTTAGTAAAGGATATTTTGCTATGAAAAACATCAATCGGCCCAAATTTTCTTGCTGGCTTGTCTTTCTGACTAGCCTTCTCCTGCCAACATTTGTCTGTGCCCAGGAGATAAACCTGGATAAGATGGTGAAATGCGGAGACCTCCTCTGTTATCAGTCGATGGATGACGTCAATGTTTATCACTATCTTCCAGATCGACCCCGTCTGGCCTACAAAGATGGCCGCCCACAATTCTCCTTTCTCAAATATGCCCGGGTTGAAGAAACAGGTGAAGCCGGAACCGGCAGGGCCCAGGGCGGCGGCATTGTTCATTTCCTGGTAACTTACGGGGCGGACAAAGGGCGTGTCGCAGCGGCTGAAGCGGACCTGCAGGAAAAATTTCCTGCGGCACAAATTACAGGCCCCATCGTCTACCGTAAAGGCAGCTTTGCCCTGATTACCTCTTTCCAGGAAGAGAACTATACCACCACCCGCACCGTTGCCGTGGGCAAGGCACCACTGATGGAAGGACAAAAAGCCGCGGTTTCCATGGCCCTGACTCGGGAAGGAGCTGAACTTTTGTGGGAGAGCTTCCAGACCGCCACCCCGGATATTTCTCTGGTTTTTGACATGCAATTTACCGGTATCCGCGAGCCCTATGAGGCCACCCTGGAAGCGGACTGGGCACGCATCGTTAAACACGACCAAGTAAAGGCTGGGATGAAATATGCCTGGTTCGGTGCTGATGTGGACCTGCTCTTCCAGGAACTGCGCCAGGATGGAGCCATAAAGATAACCACAAAGGGCACGGACGCCAATCTTGATAGAATCCTGCAAAGCGCTCATTCCAAGCTACTCCAGGTTATTTTTGACCCAGCACCTGTTGACGACCTAACTAAGGCGGCGGCGGAAAAGGACAGTTACAGTAATCTTAATCAGGCAGTGAAAATGCTTAAAGATTCAGCGGCATCACAAAGCAGCAAGGGCAAAAGCAGTTGGTTGCTTAACGATACTCCTTTTCGGTTTGCCGAGTTCGCAACGAAACAAGCTGAAAAAAGTGATGCCCTCATTGAAAAATACTCCATCCTCAACTGGTTCATCAGCACGGCTAATGCGGCGGACGAATCACCACAATGGAAAGAAGCTGAAAAAAATTTCAATGAGGCTGAAGCAGCGTTTTCAGGAAAAAGATATGCTGAAGCACTTGTCTTATACGAAAAATCAAATTCTTTATACAAAGCGGTAAAGGGGTACGAAAGCCCGGAAATAATCTTTGATATTGGTACTTGCAATTACAAGCTTGAAAACTGGGATGCTGCCATCCCTTATTTGCAAAATTTCATCAGCCTCCTTCCGCAAAATCCAAAACTCGAAAAGCATAAGATTTCGGCATATATCTTAATCAGCCGCTGTCTCCGGTCCCTTGGCAAAAATGATGAGGCCAATGCCTATCTGGAAAAATTTGAAAAAGATCCAGCAGGAAAGACAGCAGAAGGACTGAATGGATTAGGAGACGAATATTACCATATTGGCTCCTATGCCAGTTCCGCCTTTTACTATAAAAAGGCCCTTGCCGCAGCCCAGCGGGGAAGCAGCGCTGAACGATATGCCAAAAAATGGGCCGGGGAGGTTGCGGCCAAGGCCTACAGCCATGCAAGGAAACTCGATGATAAGGCAAGGGCATCGAAGTATGAGGTGGAAGCGACCCAAGAGGCATTGATTGCCTACACCGATTATCAGGACAAGATAGTGCCCACAGGTCAGCGTGAAAAAGAGGTGGAAAGTCGAGTGAAGTTTCTTGCCGACAAACTGGAAGAAAAAGGTGTGGCTAAAACCGTGACCCCAGGTGAGGAGTACATAATTGCAGCCGAAACACCAGCCGGGGCTACAACGACTGCAAAACCGAGTGCAGCAACTTACCCATCTGTGGCAACCAAAAAATCAGCAGCAAAACCGATAGCAGCCAAACCCAGCAGAAAAAAACCAGCCAAGAAAACCAAAACAGCTGCAGCACGATCCGATGGAAGCCCCGGCTTTTCCCTGGTGGCATCGTACCGCATGAAGCGCATCAAGCGCACCGGCAAATTCACCTACCACATGAACCACTATCGCACCGAAGCCCAAGCCTTTGCCATGAGCGAAAATATAGGGGATCTTTTTTTCCGATACGGTCGTGATCCCAAGATTTTCAGGGCCGTGACCATTGACGATCCGGTCTTTAAGCAGCGAGAGATTTTGGTAACCCTGGATGGCCAGGACACCCAGACCTTTACCAACCATCTTAATTTTGTCACCGTGAAAATGCAAAAACAGCATCAGTCCGGCGACCTGAGCACCGATGAGATTGTCATCACCCCAGATAAATTCAACAGCAGCGGCAATGCCTTTAGTCTCAGCTATGGCTGGAAGGGTGATGATGACCGAACAAAATGGTTAGATTACAGGATCCAGACCCTCTGGTCATTTCATGGCGGGGTGGAGATCCGGCAGCCTTGGAAGCAGGAAAACAGCGCCATGCTGGCCCTTGATCCCCCCCATCGTTATCGCATGATCACCGTTGAAGGCGATGGGGAGCAGTTGAGCCGCCACGGAGTGCGCCATGCAGTTGTCACCGTTAGCAGCAATATCGGCGGCAAACCTGTGAGCAACCAGCGAACGATTCGTAACCTGGGACCGGCACCGGCAATGCTTATGGAGGTGCCGGAGAGCCGCGAAGGAGAGCAAAGCGAAGTGTCGATCACCTGGTACTTGCAGGGAGGGAAAAAGGTTAATGCGCCGATGCAGCTTATGGAAGGAGATATATTGTATTGGGATGAGCTGCCGGAAGGGTAAATGAATTAGAGGCGTAACTATTCAGCTGCACTCCATCTTCGCCCATTTAGGTCTTCTCGAATAGCACAAGTATGCTTCGAAGCCCTAAATGAACGAATATGAAGCACATCTGAACAGTTACAGCCTGGAGTTAAGGGTAATTCCCAGCCTACGCTGA
>JAQYVV010000016.1 GCA_030145275.1 Desulfurivibrionaceae bacterium
AGCATATTGAATGGCCCATTCTCGCAGCAAAAAATCTCTGCTCACTTGAGTGCCATTTGGGTAAATTCGGATGAATATTTTTTTGTAAATGGGGGGTCAAAATTGGACGCTGTTTGGGGGTCAATTTTAAACGCTGTTTGACACGTATTGCTTCTAGTGAAATTCAATAGTCTTCAATATAAAATACAAATATAAAATACAAAGACTCAGATTTGACCTGACAAATTGAATTAGCTAATTTCAATGCCATCTGACAGGCGACCTAAATATTTGGTAGGTTTCTTTTGCCTCTGTCAGTTCTACAGATATAGTTTAACTCTAACTGCTGACACAGAAGTTAAGGGGTTTTCAAAACATAATAACTTTTTGATGCCTGACGATTTTCACGTTTTACATGGAAGTTCTCAACTCCACCCAACTGATCAAGTGCTAGTTGCTAGCATTATAAGAGCTTGTTTTAATGCATGGCGGATAGTTAATTAATGCCAGCAAAAAATTCTACTGGGAGGAAGATATGCGAACATTGAGTTTACTGTTAGTCGGTGTGTTTCTGCTGTTGGGTGGGTGTGCCACAACAAAATACACGAAATCACAACTCCTCTTTAGCGAAAACAAGGCGTCATTGTTGAGAAGTTATGAAGAGCCGGGGAATAATTCTTGGCGAGATTGCTTCAATGCTCCCCCAGAAGAGATAAAGGAAGATTTTGTTGATTATTTATACGCGAGCTTTTCGGAAGAGCTAGACAGCATACCGCAGTCCTTTTTTACCGAAACAGAGCGCGTATCGATCAGCAGGGCAGCAGCTACTGCTGGCCAAATGAAACTGTGGGCCAAATACAAAAACGCATTCTCTTTAGATAAAAATATAAACAACAAACAGAAACTAAAATTTTGTCAGACTGTAAAAAAAAGCTATGAAGGACTTTATGGGCAGTAGTACAGCCCCTATAGTGATCGGCAAGTGTAGCAGGTCTCGCAGGTGTGGGAATTAGACGTAAAAAGAAAGCATAGCCGATTTACTACTTCTCTTATGAAGCTTGAAAAATAGTAGACCCAAATTTGTTACAAAAATTAGTATGACATATTCAGGGATGTGTATACTCCTTTTTATTGCTTAGAGCGTTCACCAATAACCTATATTTACCAGCAAAAAAACAAACAAATACAATATCTTAACAAAGCGGCCTCGTCTGCTAGTGCGTTTCGGGAGGGGGAAGTCCTATCCTAAATGCTCATTTTTATAATCTTTCTGGTAATGTCAATCTGCCAGAGGCCAATAATCTTCGTTGTTACACGTAGCACTACACGCAATCTGGCAATGTCTTAACTCATGTTTGTCGGGTCATATAGGCAAGTAACCCTCTTTTACGGTTTTATTTGTGATGACAATCCGCCAGAGGTCAATAACCATAAATGTTCATCCTATTCCTTCAGGTGAAGTGGTGATGCCCTAATCCTTGTCCTTTTATGTAGTATTTATGTCCAGCAATTATAATCTTTATACTCTTGAATAACCCTGCTTATGGCATTATTCACCTTTGCAGCCGTCCACTGTGTTGTTCACCAACTTATTAGATAATTGTCAGTGTTCTATTTATTGAATTTCATGTTGGCTTGGTTGGTGTTTTGGGCGGGGGTAAGGCCTTTTGTGAATTTTTAACCCTGGGGTGCACCTATCCAGATATTTCTTAATTAGTTAGGGGGGGGAGGTGGTTGCCAGGGGCGGAAAAGTTTGGTCACTATTTTACAGAATGCAGCCCTCTGTCACACTCTTTTTACTTGTAGTGATAACCAGCACAAAAGAAAAGGCAACACCATGTTATGATACAAGATATTGCCTTCGTTGTTGTTACTTGTTTTTACTTCAAATTAACATGAAGTTGGATTCAGGGTCTAGTGGGCTTATGCCTGTGGAAGTTCGAGTCTTCTCTTCGGCACCATTAAATAATAAAGGGACGCATCTTTAATAGATTGCGTCCCTTTTTATTTGTTCTGCAATTTTATCGCAGGTCCTGGGTGTTACTCCTGTATCAAGGGCAAATGTGCGCCATTGGCCAATTGCAAGTGAGACCTCATGCAAGATTTTGTCGGCCAGCTTTTGACTGATATCGAATTGCTCAGCCAGTTGTGAAAAATGACTCTTTAACGGTTTGCGGCCTTCACCCGCGATGGTCGTTGTATGTTCTCCTCCCGGACCATCAGTAAAGACCAGATCATATGCCGGTGCAAGCATCCATCTGCCGCTTACACGGTCTAGCATAAAAGAGAAATTTTTCACATGATCGTCACGGTTATGAGCCAGAACATTAAAGACCATCAGGCGGAAAACACGAATAACATCTTCATGATTTTTGGTCAAAATACCAGTTACTTTGAGAAGATCAGCATAGTCACAATTGGGCAAACGGAAATTTGACTCAATCAGATTGCCAAAGGTATGAATGTGGCCCCGGTGGTTGCCAATGACGCGATCAAAACGTTTTGCTGCAAAAAAACAATCCCCTTGCTCGGTCTTGAAAAAACGGGTTTCGGGCATCTTGATTCCTGCCTCACGTGCCATCAAAGAGTAGGCATATTCGATAGGGCCTGCGTCCCTGGCATCTTTACGAGCTGAAAATTTCACAATCCAATGTTCAAAGCCATCAGGAAGGTTGCCCTCGCCGGAAATAATCTCTGATGTTTCCGGGTTGAGGCCAACCAATACCTTGGGACGTGCCCCGCCAGGACTGCCTCCGGCTCGCAATAATTGCGGTAACACCTCTGCGGGCTGTCCGGCAAAAATCTCTTGAGAGTTGTTCGCTAATTCATGGAGATCAAAAAGGGTTGATTCGTTTTGTGAATGGAGGCTGGGAGGATGGTAGGTCAAGGCGCCCATTGTTTTATCCCCCAGGTAGGCCAGGCGGTCTAGTGGCGAAATGACAGCAGGATCAAGGCCGATCTTGCGAAAATGACGGTCCATTAAAAGCAACCCCCAGCCATCGGGTAGAGAATCGTCAAAGAGACCGAATAGAGGCCCAAATTCACGGTTGCTATGCTCATGGAGTCCAGGTTTTAATGGCAGCGTAAAAGGGGATAGTTCCAGGCCACGGTTGAGCCACTGATCACTATATTCAAAAAACAAACGCCTCCCTTGTTGTGCCAAAGTGCCCACCTTAAATGACTCACTCGGGGCCGTGGTAAAATGAACATCGATCTCTTTTAATACGTTTGCCATTTTAAATCTTTCCCCTCTTGGGAATAGATGCCCCTGAATGTGCCTTTAATTCAGCCAAGCTAGCCGCCTCTGGTTGCTTAAATAGCTCGGAAAATTCTTCAAGCTTTCCCAGGGCGTAGGCCAGGCGTAAAAGATTTTTCAACGAAACCTGACCGCTGTTTTCAAAACGCTTGAGTGATGCCTCGCTCACCCCCGCACGCTTAGCCAATGTGGATCGTTTGAATCCGGCCAATAGGCGCAACGTTTTTAACCGTGAGGCGAGAACTTTTTCTGCTTCGGGCGGGGTAAGAAGACTCGGGATTGTTTTAATCATTGTTGAATTCTAACACCAAACAATCAAAGAGTCAAAATTTTAACCATATTAGGCTTAAATCAACATTAAGGGGCAATATGTTATCCTTTATCTTGCTGGGCGAGGAGGGGCGTGCGGTTAAGGGACACGGGAGGGGGTGGGGGCAGGCTTGATATTTTGATACTCTCTGGAGTCGTTCTCTTATAAATCCAAACTTTTCGGCCAGAAGGGGTTTTGCTTTTATCTGCTCACGAATGCGGTCAGCGCCCCTGTTTAATGCAGACAAATCTCGTGCAATAAGATTCTCCAGGTCAGTTAAAGGGAGATGCTCCTCCTCTTGCATAAAGACTTAATGTCAAGATATCAAGCCTGACCCGGCTCTAATAATTATCCAAAGAATTATCCATAAAGTCTGTTTGCCTGACTAATCATAGATTGTTAGGTTATCTGATCTACTTACATGGGCTATCCACTCAACACAAGTTGCAATTTTGGTTGTATAAAAGTCCTAGTTCCTCGTCATTCGATGTGTCCTTAACCGTAATCCACAGCTAGTGCTGCCTTACAAGACCTGACCTCAGGTGTTACAGAAGATGTAAGCTGTTTGGAAAGAGTTGTTTTACCGACCTGTCGTGGGCCGGACAGAAATACAATCTTCTCTTTCAGGTCTTTTTTGATGTGTTCTTCAAGGTATCGTCTCACCCGTCTATTATGATGTGCAGTTCAAAACGGTCAAGACTATTGTGCATCCTGGTTCATTTTGGCCACACAAAGCATGGTCGCAACATCAAAAAACATCCCAACCTACTTCATGGTATGTATCCAGACAGGTTTTCTTTGTTAGAATAAAGATATTCCTGTTCCTACTTGTACACTTCCTCGTGACTGCCAATATCGAGTAGTATAATTTCGTATTCAGTGATTCTGAGAGTAAGGGTAATACGGAAGCTGTAGGTGAGACTGACCGCATGTAGTCCGGTGAGTTTACCTTTTAATGGGTGCAGTTTTAGGTGGGGTTGAAGGGGATCCTGTCGGAGATCTTCGATAATTTCAGCAAACTTTGTTTTAAGGTCAGGGTGCTTTTTGAAAAATTTTCGAGAACGACGTAAAAATGTAAGAGTTGTTACTAGTGAGAAAGTTCTATTCGGCATCATCTTCAATCGCCTGTATAAGATCACTCACATTTTTAAACTCAGTTGTCCTGCCAAACTTAATATCTTCCAGTGAATTTTTTAAACGAAAAAGGTATGCCTCATCTTCTGCTTCTGCAAGTTCTTGATATCGTTCTTCCGTAAGCACGACATATTGTGGCAGGTTGTTCTTGATTATGTGTACTGGGCCTTGAGTAAGAATATTGTCAAGTATTGAAATACCGCGTCTTTTTATTTCCTGTGCAGGTATGGTTCTCATATGTCGGCCTCCTATAACAACTATTTGTGACACTTATTGTAGGACTTAATACAGCACCGGTCAAGGGGGCATTGTTGTAATAGTATTTTGAAAGTATTTTTTTGCTGCCAAATGCTGTTTCTGTTTCAACAATACAACACCAAGGTTGAAATTAGCAATCTGCCGCTTGTATGGTCTAGAATAACAGTGAATATTGTATTGCGAATACATATCTGTCGGTGTAAAAAATATAAACATTTAATTTTGTGTAATTTCGTTTAGTTGCTCATTTTTTATCGTGTTCGACTTTTTGTAATTATTAACAACATTTTACACTATTTTAACATTGGGGAGCACGCCATGAAAGTAGTTATCCTTGCAGGTGGTTTTGGCACGAGAATAAGTGAAGAGACCCATCTTAGGCCGAAACCCATGATCGAAATTGGCGGAAAACCCATACTGTGGCACATCATGAAGTCTTACTCAGCCTACGGACTTCACGACTTCATCATCTGCCTTGGGTATAAGGGATATATAGTAAAGGAATATTTTGCTAATTATTTTCTGCATATGTCCGATGTTACCTTTGACCTCAAAAAAAATACTATGGAAGTTCATGCAGAGAAAGCGGAACCTTGGAGAGTCACTCTTATTGATACAGGAGAAAAAACCATGACAGGGGGGCGTCTTAAGCGTGTCAGGCAATATCTTGGCGATGAGGATTTTTGTTTCACCTATGGTGACGGCCTTTCTAACGTCAACATCACCAAGTTGATCGAATTTCATAAGCGGCAGAACACTCTGGCAACAGTAACAGCAATCCAACCCCCCGGCAGGTTCGGAGCGTTGGATGTGAAAGGAAACAAGATCAATAGGTTTGAAGAAAAACCCCATGGAGAGGCTGGCTGGATTAACGGTGGTTATTTTGTCCTCTCTCCTGAGGTGATTGAGTATATAGATGACGACACGGTCTCCTGGGAAAGCGGCCCCATGGAAAGATTGGCGGCCGAAGGCCAACTTTCCGCGTATAAGCATGAGGGCTTTTGGAAACCCATGGACACCCAAAGAGACAATAAGCAACTGAAATCATTATGGGAGACCGGCGAGGCTCCTTGGAAGGTTTGGTAAAATGATAGGTTTTTGGTCTGGCAAAAGAGTTCTAATTACCGGTCATACCGGCTTCAAAGGAAGCTGGCTATCCCTATTATTGCAGCGCCTTGGAGCACAAATAACAGGATTTGCACTGCCGCCAGAGCCAACAAGTCTTTTTAATCTGGCGACCATAAAAGACGGTATGAAATCCGTACTGGGCGACATACGCGATTTTGAACAATTACATGCGGTCACCAAGTCGTGCCGCCCTGAAATTGTTATTCATCTGGCGGCACAGGCATTGGTCCGGCAAGGGTACGAACATCCTGTGGAGACATTTGAAGCCAATATTATGGGGACCGTCAACATGCTGGAGGCATGTAGAATGGTTGACTCAGTCAAAGTGATTATAAACGTCACCAGTGATAAATGTTATGAAAATAAAGGAGTAAAGCAAAAGTTCAAAGAAACAGACCCCATGGGCGGATCTGACCCCTATTCCTGCAGCAAAGGGTGCGCAGAACTGGTCACCAACTCTTTTCGCCGTTCTTTTTTTGCAAACAATAAAGTGGAACTTGCCTCGGTACGTGCCGGTAACGTGATTGGGGGGGGAGATTTTGGTCAAGATCGCCTTGTCCCGGATATCTTTAAAGCCATCGGTGCGGGCAAGCCGGTGCTCATTCGCAACCCGTCGGCCGTTCGTCCCTGGCAACACGTGTGCGAGCCTCTCCAAGGCTATATAATGTTAGCCGAGCAATTATGGGAGTCGGGGCAAAAGTACGCGGGAGGCTGGAATTTCGGCCCGGAAGAGGATGACACTAAACCAGTCTCCTGGATTACTGACTATATTTGTCACCGTTGGGGTAAAGGAGCGCAATGGCGCCAGGATGAGAGTAACAATCCTGCTGAGGCTGAGCACCTGGCCCTTGACAATACCAAGGCAAAAACGGAACTGGGCTGGAAACCTCAATTGGGTTTATCCACCGCCTTAGATTGGAGTGTTTCCTGGTTTGCTGCCTACCATCAGAAAAAAGAGATGCGGGAAGTAACCGAACAGCAAATTACTAAATACCAAAATATGTGTAACAATGAGCCATAATACCTGTCGTTTTTGTCATACGTTACTTGAGCACACCTTTGTTGACCTGGGTATGTCCCCCCCATCAAACGCTTATCGCAGCGAGGGACAACTCAACGACATGGAACCGTTCTACCCCCTTCATGTCCATGTCTGCTCCAATTGTTTTCTTGTTCAGCTTGCCGAGTTCGAGTCGCCGTCACAGATTTTCTCGGAGTATGCCTATTTCTCCTCAGTTTCCCGGAGCTGGCTTGATCATGCCAGCCAATATGTCGAAATGATGGCAAATCGTTTTGGAGTTGACCCAGACTGGCAAGTGATTGAAATTGCAAGTAATGATGGTTATTTGTTGCAATATTTCAAAGAAAAAGGCGTGCCTGTCCTGGGCATTGAACCCGCCGCAAATGTCGCCGAGACAGCGCTTAAAAAGGGTATTCCCTCAGTTGTCCAGTTTTTTGGTATGGATACTGCCAAGGAGTTGCTTACCCAAGGTACGAAAGCCGATCTTTTACTGGGCAACAACGTCCTAGCTCACGTACCCGACATAAATGACTTTGTTGCAGGAATGAAGATTTTACTGAGCCCCACTGGCATAATTACAATGGAGGTCCCTCACCTGCTGCAACTCATAACCTCTAACCAGTTTGACACAATCTACCACGAGCATTTTTCGTACCTGTCTCTACTCACAGTTCAACAGATATTTGCTAGACAAGGACTTACCATTTTTGATGTTGAAGAACTGCCCACCCATGGTGGTTCACTACGAATCTATGCCCGGCATTACAAGAATGAGGTGCAATCAATAACTAGCAGAGTTAAAGAGATTATTGCCAAAGAGATTAAGGCTGACCTCAATTCCATGAATACTTACGCTAAGTTTGCCGACACGGTCCATAAAACGAAACGGGCCCTCCTCTCTTTTCTCATTGACGCAAAAAATGAGGGCAAGTCTATTGTCGCCTATGGCGCTGCGGCCAAGGGGAATACCTTGTTGAATTATTGCGGTATTGGTTCTGATTTTATTGACTATGTTGTTGATCGCAGCCCCTATAAGCAGTCGCTATATCTACCAGGAACCCATCTTCCCATATTGGGACCCGAAAAAATTAGCGATACCAGGCCGGATTATCTCCTTATTCTGCCATGGAACATCAAAGACGAGATTATGGCGGAGATGACCCACATAAGAGAATGGGGCGGGAAATTCGTGGTACCTATTCCTGAAGTAGAGGTTTTCAGCTAAATGATATTTACGGAAACCAGACTACAGGGGGCCTTTATAATTGATATCGAACCAATTGAGGATGAACGCGGTTTTTTTGCACGGAGTTGGTGTCGAAATGAGTTTGAGGCACATGGCCTAACTCCTGATTTCGTCCAGTGCAACATCTCTTTCAACAAAAAAAAAGGAACATTACGAGGATTGCATTATCAGGATGAACCGAACCAGGAAGTAAAGCTGGTAAGATGCACACGAGGTTCTCTCTTTGATGTAATTGTCGATCTGCGAGCTGAATCGAAAACTTTTCGGGAATGGATCAACGTTGAACTTTCCGCTTCTAACCATAGAATGCTTTACGTTCCAAAAGGTTTTGCCCATGGGTTCCAGACATTGGAGGACAACACCGAAGTTTTTTATCAGATGTCTGAGTTTTATCGACCAGAGAGTGTAAGGGGGGTTCACTGGAACGATCCTTCCCTTGCCATCGCATGGCCGTTTCCTATGACGGTTATGTCAGAAAATGATTCGAGTTGTAAACTGCTTTAATCTTGGAAGACTCCTGAGAAATTACGACAAAAGCTGCCTTCGTAGTCAGAAAAACAATAAGTTAAAGTGACAGGGCCCGATTTTGAGTTGATTTCACCTTAAGATATTCAATCAGAAATCACCAACCAGCTGCAATATGTGAAGACTGGGGGGGCCAAATTTATGGTTCCTATGCTGAAGTTTCCATTCTGAGAAATTAATTAAATTTTATGGAAAAAAGTAAAAAAGTTCTAGTAACTGGTGGAAGAGGTTTTATTGGCCGCCAAACTTTTCCTTTTCTGCTTGAGCATGGTTTTGAAGTTCATGCTACCGCAACAGGAACATCTATTCCCGATGATTTGAATGGCCTGGATATTGTGTGGCATAAGGTAGATTTATGTGATCAGATTGGGGTCGAGAGACTTTTTAAGAAAGTAGCGCCGTCACATCTATTGCATTTTGCGTGGTACACTCAACCAGGTAGCTACTGGAGCTCGACTGAAAATTTTCAGTGGCTACAGGCAAGTCTTTCCTTGTTGCAGAGTGCAGTAAAGCACGGGGTGAAACGTGTAGTTATGGCAGGAAGTTGTGCTGAGTACGATTGGGATTACGGTTTTTGTTCGGAGAAGTTAACCCCTTTCCGCCCGTCAACATTATATGGTGCATCCAAAAACTCACTTCGATCTATGCTTGACGTTTATTCCGTGCAAGAAGGGCTTAGCGCGGCATGGGGGGGAGTTTTTTCCCCTTATGGTCCTCATGAACACCCTTCCAGATTGGTCCCCTCGGTTATCCGTTCCATTCTGCAGTCAGAGCCTGCAAAGTGCTCCCATGGGAAACAAATAAGAGATTTTATGCATGTTGAAGATGTTGGCGCGGCATTTGTTGCATTACTGGAAAGTAATGTTCAAGGTGTAGTGAATATTGCCTCAGGTGTTCCCATTGCAATAAAAGATGTTGTTGAGAAAATTGCTTCAATACTCGGCAGAAGAAATTTACTCCGTATGGGGGCCTTAAATGCGAGTCAGTCTGAGCCTCCTATGTTGGTTGCTGATGTACGGCGTTTGACTGATGAGGTTTTCTGGACACCCAAATATGACCTTGACTCGGGGTTGAAACAAACAATCGATTGGTGGAAAGCCAATATGGCAGGAGAACAGTATGAGAACTGAAAGTCTTTGTCCCTGTTGTTCTTCAAAAGATATTCATACTTTTTTAAGCCGCAGAGGGGTGCCGGTTCATCAAAACCTTGTTTTGTGTAGTAAAAAGCAGGCCCTTGCTGTAACACGAGGGGATTTGGAACTGGCTGTCTGTCAATCCTGCGGATTCATTTTTAATATTGCTTTTGACGCGAGCAAAATGGAGTACGGGGCAGACTACGATAATTTACAGATTTGTTCGGGAATGTTCTCAGAATATATTGATGCCCTGGCCAACTCAATTGTCCAGGGGGCCAAGATTCAGGATTGTCAAATAGTCGAGGTTGGTTGTGGTAAAGGGTTTTTTCTGAAAAAATTATTAACGATTGAGGGTGGGGAAAAAAATAAAGGATACGGATTTGACCCAAGCTATGAGGGGGATGTTACTGATTTAGATGGGAGGCTTCAATATTTCAGGGAGTTTTATGGTCCTAATTGTACCGATATCCGTGCAGATGTGGTGGTGTGTCGGCATGTGGTTGAACATCACCCTTCACCAATAGAGCTGCTTAGGTCGATCCGTTTAACTTTGGGGGGATCAAGCCAAGCAAGGGTTTTTTTTGAGACTCCTTGCGCCAAATGGATTCTTCGCAATAATGCGATTTGGGATTTTTTTTACGAACACTGTTCCCTATTTACGGAAGAATCTTTGAGTAATGCCTTTGCTCTTGCGGGGTTCTCGGTGGAAAAGATTAAGCACACTTTTGGTGGTCAATATCTGTGGCTGGAAGCACGTCCACAGGAAGAAGGAAATGCAATAAAAGGATCAGTCGGAGAAACTTCTGAGCTTGCCAACATATTTTCTCAAAAGGAGGCTCAGTTTAAAAGGACGTGGTTCGAAAAAATAAAAACTTTGAAGTCTTCTGGTAAAGTTGCGTTATGGGGGGCAGGAGCAAAGGGGGTTACATTTGCTAATTTGATAGATCCAGAAGAGAGGCTTATTGATTGTGTTGTTGATATTAATCCAAATAAACAGAAAGGTTTTTTGCCAGGCACAGGGCATCCTATAATTGAGCCAAGAGAACTTAAAAATTTTAAAATTGAACATGTCATTTTGATGAATCCAAATTATTGGGATGAGGTCCAGAAGTTATTGAACCACCTCTATTCCGGGATTAATCTAATTGCTTGCGAGGAAAGATAGAATGAAATTGATAATTGATGATAAGAAGAAAACTCTGCGACAAGAAATTGATGGTCATATTGAAGAGTTACCTCTGTACTCAAAAAAATCTTTTGAGCTTATTTCTCACTGCTGGATGAAGGTAGGATGGAATGAGAAATATGAGTACACTTTTAGCTGGCTGGGGCGACCGATAATTCAACTTCCCGAAGATATTGTGCGAATGCAGGAGGTGATTTATGCAATCAAGCCTGATGTAATAGTTGAAACAGGTGTTGCTCATGGAGGGTCATTGGTATTTTATGCTGGTTTATGTAAACTTATTGGCAAGGGGCGTATTATCGGGGTTGATATTGAGATTAGGCCTCACAACCGAGAGGCTATTGAGAACCATGAACTATTTCCTTACATAACTTTGGTTGAAGGAAGCTCAACAGAAGAAAAAATTGTTCAACAGGTTAAAAAGCTTGTTCAACCAGGAGAGAAAACCATGGTGATTCTGGATTCCTGCCACACAAAACAACATGTTCAGAATGAACTGGCAGCCTATAATGATATAGTAACTCCAGGGTCATACCTAGTCGTAACGGATGGAGTAATGCAGGATTTGTATGATGTTCCTAAGGGAACTCCTGAGTGGAAGGATGATAATCCCCAGAAAGCAACAGAGGAATTTCTCGCACAGCATGATGAATTCCATCTTGAGCAACCTCCGTTTTTGTTTAATGAAAGTGATTTGACCGAAAGAATTACGCATTGGCCTAGCGCTTTTCTCAAGAAAAAAAAAGGGGGGTAGTATCACCTCTTAAGTATTCATCCCTAAAAAAAACAAGCCAACCTATTGAAACAATAAATCGGTAGGGTTTGGCGCAAAGCTCAATATTAGTCTTTCTCGAAATGCAGGTCAAAACTACAAGACCGCCCATGGCTATTATCCAGAAGTGGTTATGACTGACACAACCTACGGCACAAGGGAGAACCGGAGGTACCCCAAGTCACACAATATCCGATATACCGGTAAGCCCTTGGGGCGGCCCAAAAAGCAGCCTATTGAGAACAAAGAAGAGCTTAGAAAGGAAAAGATGTGATGGAGAGAAGAGTACCAGCAACGGGTTCCGCTTAAACTACATCAGAGCCAAAACTGCAAAAACTTCAGAAGCGTGGATTCGAAGCATATTCTTGGCCATGAACATGTTGCTTCTGGCTAAAAATTTTATCTTTTCTTGTAAAAACTGGCTGTTAACGAGTGCCACTTCCGGCACTGAACTATTTGAACAGCTAGTACTCGTTTTAAAACGATATTTATCCTTTAAAAGTTGTGTTTATTGCAATCTGGCGAGAATAACTTTCTGAGGAATCTTTAATTACAGGAGGTGTGTTAATGGAATTAGTTAATGGCAGTGGCCCTTCCGGCGAAGAAAATTGCAATGTGGATGATTTATTGGCTTCGGCCCAAAAATACATGGAGGCAGGACAATTCGTTGAGGCCAAAGAAATATGCCATGATATTTTGAAAAAAAGTCCCACTCATTCGGAACCTTACAATCGCCTCGGGGTGATCGCTTTTCACGAAGAACAGTACGAAATTGCGCTGGAATTTATAAAAACAGCAATTCAGTTTAATGACAAAGCACCTGATTACCACTTCAACTTATACCTCTGTCATAATAAGCTTGGCGACTCTGGCGGTGCAGAAACAGCCCTGCGTAGAACCATAGAACTTGAGCCTGAACATATCGAGGCCAATATGCAACTTGGCTTGCTGTTAAGCAGTCTGGGGCTATTTGCTATTGTAGCTCCTTTTTACGAAAAGGTGCTACATTTACAGCCAAATAATGCGGAGGCCCATGCCCGGCTGGGGGAGACATATACCCATTTAAACAACATAGAGCTCGCGCTAACTGAGGCCAACACGGCCCTCGAACTTGATTCGGACAACCAGACTGCCCTCCAGACAATTTTTGCCTTGATGTTGGTGCAAAATAAACCAGAGGAGGCTTTGGACTATGGCGAAAAATTGGTGAAGCTTGACCCTCAAAATGGGGAGTATCGTAAAAACCTGGATATTGCGTACAAACAAATTGTGTCAGCAGGAAAACATTAAACCTGCACCTCTTGAATAAATAAACGGTACCCAATGACTAAGAACAAGCGAGATAGAAATCAAGTGTGCATAAAAAACAACAAGTCCGTTGAGGTAGATACTCTACTGAAAGAGGCAAATGCATTTTTACAAAAAGGGGATTCTAAAAAAGCTGCCAACTTATATGATAAAATTATTGAGCAAACACCTGAGCATGCCGAAGCTAATCACCTTCGCGGTACCATCCATCTTCAAGAAAATCAACTAGACGAAGCCATTCAATGCATGAACAAGGCACTAGCAGGTGCTCCACAAAGTGCCATGATCCATAATAACATTGGCGTGGCATATAAGAAAATGAGGAAGCTGGGCCTTGCCGAGACTCACCTCCGCCATGCCTTAAAAAATAACCCGAATCATGTAGAGGCTCTGAATAACTTAGGAACAGTATTTCTGGACCAAGGTGAATATGATGCCGCCTATGCCAAATTTACGCAGGCCCTGGAAATAACACCAGAACACCTAGGAACCCATTTAAATTTAGCGATATTATTTACTAAAATGGGCCAGGAAGGTAAGTCCGTGGAACCTTATCTTGCAATCTTGAAACTAGATCCTGGCAATTATGCGGCAAAAGCAGGTTTAGCCAAATACTTCCAGAAAAACGATGATCACGAAAATGCGGTGAAGCTCTCTGAAGCCGCCTTAGCGGTAGAACCAGACAACTCGCTCATCCATGCCAATTATGCAATCGCCCTGAAGGAATTATCCCGATATAAAGCAGCCATTAAACACTTCAAAAAAGCCATAGAGCTTGACGGCAACAACGTTGAAGCCCGGCTCAATTACGCATCACTATTAAATCAAATAGGTAAGTTCGAAGACTCCCTTGAACAGTCAAAATGGGTTATAAAGCATGACCCACTGAATGAAAAAGTTTATTCTATTTTACTTTTTGGAGTCAACTATCATCCCGATCTTGCCGCAAAAGATATTTTTTCCTTTTATAAGGCGTGGGAAGCCCAGATCGTAGTCCCAAAGACCACTACTAAGCAGTTCATCTATTCTAATACTTGTGATAAGAAACGCCCTCTGAAGATAGGTTATGTCTCTCCCGATTTTTGCAACCATGTTGTGCGATTTTTTATTGAGCCTGTACTTGAAAACCACAATCACGATGCATACGAGATATACGCCTACGCGGAGCTGAAAAAAATTGACCATGTGAGTCTGCGAACCAAAAGACTGGTCGACCACTGGTGCTCGACTAAAGGAATGAGCGATGATGATCTGGAAACTAGGATACGTGCAGACAAAATCGATATCCTGGTAGACCTTGCCGGGCATACCCGTGGTAATCGTTTAATGGTCTTTTCCAAAAAGCCAGCCCCCATCCAGGTCAGTTGGCTGGGATATGGTTACACCACTGGATTGACCGCCATTGATTATTTTCTGGCTGATAAATATTTCGTCCCTGAGGGGTATGACGACCTTTTTAGTGAACAGATTTATCGACTGCCTAGACATACTTTCTGCTATCGGCCTCCCTATGACACACTGGCCGTGGTTACCACACCGGCGCTGGCAAATGACTATATCACCTTCGGCAGCCTTTCCCGCACAATCAGGCTTAATGACCGGGTCGTCTCCCTGTGGGCCAAGATTTTGACACAAATTCCTGGCTCGGTGCTTATGCTGGACAATAAGCCTTTCGCAGAAGAGGAAACTCGCCAACTTTTCAAAAAACAATTTATACAACACGGAATTGCTGAAGATCGGCTTGTATTTGCCTATAGTCAGCCCCACTGGCAGGCCTACCAAAAGATAGACATAACATTAGATCCTTTTCCGCATAATGCTGGGACCTCAACTTTGGACTCTTTTTGGATGGGAGTACCGGTAATTACCATGGCTGACCGCCCATCTGTGGGTCGAATTGGTTCATCCTGTCTCCATGGCATAGATATGGCAGACTGGATAGCCTCAACGGAATCCGAATACCTGGAAATTGCCATTGCCGCCGCCCAAGACGTTGCTAGACTAGATGAAATTCGGCAAGGATTACGACAACGCTTACAAAACTCACCATTTATGGATGAAGCTGGCTTCACTCGGGAATTGGAGGAGGCCTATCGTACCATGTGGCGTAAGTGGTGCGATAAAGATAAAAAAGGAACCCCGAAACGCCAAGTCCGTAAAAAGAAGAATAAAGGCCTCTCCTCAGGACGGAAGCGAGAGCGTAAAACGCTGAAGGCAAAAAGCCAAATCCAAACGGGCCTTGCCCTTCACAAGGTCGGTAAGATACGAGAGGCTGAAATTATATACCGTAAAGTACTGAAACAAGCGCCGTTCAATTTTGATGCTAATAACCTTTTAGGTGCCGTGGCCTTGCAGGATGGTGACTACCTTGCGGCGGAACGATTGATTAGGATCGCTTTATCAATTGACCCCAATAATAGCGGCGCTCATAATAATTTGGGGACGGTGCTTAAAGAGTCTGGCAGGGAATCAGAGGCAGCTGAAGCTTACGAGCGGGCCGCCATACTGGATCCCGGCAATGCCGAAATTCACAACAATATCGGATCATTACTGAAATGCCAAGGAAGGTATACCGAAGCCATTCAGTCCTTTAGTCGAGCCTTATCCATTAATCCAAACTATGCTGATGCACTCTACAATCTTGCAGTTGTTACGGCAAAGACAGAAAAGTACCAACTTGCCATGGACCACTTCAAGCAAGCTATCAACAAAAACCCAAATGATGCCGAGGCATATTTTAATCTTGGTTGTTTCACTCAACATACTGGGGACATAGACTCAGCAATCTCATATTATCAAAAAACCATTGAACTTATGCCCTTACATCAGGGGGCCAACTTAAATCTACTCTTCACCATTAATTACCATCCATATATTAATGCTCCCGCAATATATAAGGTATATAAAGATTGGGAAAGCCGAGTCGTTAAACCCGAAAAATTACAGAAAAAACCACACTATCAGAGTGTGGACAGAAATCGCCGCCTGAGAATTGGCTATGTTTCACCAGATTTTAGATATCATGTTATCAGCTTTTTTATTCTACCAGTGCTTGAAAAGCACGACCATGATGCCTACGAGATATACGCATACGCAGAACTGGGTGAAGTAGACCCCTCTTCCCTCCAGACCAAAAGGTTGGTTGACCACTGGAGAGAGACAAAAGAGTTAAGCGATAATGAGCTAGAGAACCGGATACGGGCAGATAAGATCGATATACTAGTAGATCTTGCAGGGCATACACAGGGGAATCGTCTTATGGTCTTTGCTCGACAACCTGCCCCCATCCAAATCAGCTGGCTGGGATGTGGTTACACCACGGGGCTGACCGCCATGGATTATTTTTTGGCTGATAAATATTTTGTCCCTGAAGGATATGAGAATCTATTTAGTGAGAAGATATATCGCCTCCCTAGATGCAGTTTTTGCTACAGACCTCCAGATGGTACACCTTCCGTGACCGCCACCCCGGCGTTGAAAAATGGCTATATCACCTTTGGCACTCTTTCCCGCTCGATCAGGCTAAATGACCGGGTAGTTTCCCTATGGGCCAAGATTCTTCTTGGGGTGCCCAACTCTGTGCTAATACTAGACAACAAGCCCTTTGCCAAAGAGGATATTCAACTATATTTTAAGGACCTTTTTTCCCAGCATGGCATTGGAGAGGAACGACTCATGTTTTCTTGTAGCCAGCCCCACTGGCAGGCCTACCAAAAGATAGACATAACATTAGATCCTTTTCCGCATAATGCTGGAACCTCAACTTTGGACTCTTTTTGGATGGGAGTACCGGTAATTACCATGGCTGACCGCCCATCTGTAGGCCGAATTGGTTCATCCTGTCTCCATGGCATAGATATGGCGGACTGGATAGCCTCAACGGAATCAGAATACCTGGAAATTGCCATTGCCGCAGCACAAGACGTTACTAGACTAGATGAAATTAGGCAAGGATTACGACAACGCTTACAAAACTCACCCTTTATGGACGAAGCAGGGTTCACTCAGGAATTAGAGGAGGCCTATCGTACCATGTGGCATAGCTGGTGTGACACACAAAGTAAATAATGGTCTATGTTTACCAGAACAAAAGGAGTTATTGGCTTTATGATTCACTTTAGAGAGAAGGGAATCTTTTCAGTACCTCTTGATGGGGATAAGTTCCTTAACTGTAAGCTGTAACTATTTTTAATTATTTAACCTTTTGTTATTTGTTGCTAAAAAAACAATAAAACAACCACCAAGGCACTAAAAACCTTAAAGTTGCAACATGTAATGCCGATAAGATACTCAGAGCAAATAATAATAAACAAGGATCTGAAGAAAAATAGGGGGAGGTGAAATAAGAATAGCATTGATCCGAACCAGTAATTACAAAAATAATTAAGGCCAAAGCAAGGATGCTAAGGCCGGTTAACTAAAGTACAATTTAACACGGAGGTTTTACACATGGCTATTACAGTTAATACTAATGTTGCTTCACTAAATGCTCAGAAAAATCTGGTTGGCTCCCAGAGTATGTTAAATCGGTCCTTGGAAAGATTATCTTCCGGACTAAGGGTCAATAGCGCCAAAGATGATGCTGCTGGACTTGCTATTGCGGATCGGATGAACGCCCAGATTCGTGGTCTGAATCAGGCCGTCAGAAACGCAAATGACGGTATCTCCATGGCACAGACCGCAGAAGGTGCGATGAACGAGATCACCAATAATCTGCAGCGTATCCGCGAACTGGCTGTCCAATCTGCCAACGCAAGTAATACCGCCACTGACCGGGCCTCATTGAATGCTGAGGTAACACAGCTGGTGGCAGAAATTGATCGTGCCGCCACCACCACATCCTTTAATGGTAACAAGATTCTTTCCGGCACATTCAACAGCCAGGCCTTCCAGGTTGGTTCAGAAGCAGGAGAGACCATATCCTTTTCTATCGCCAGCATGAAAGCTGATTCCTTGGGTGTTGGCTCAGACTCAAGCTACCTTACGGAACTAGACGGTACTGCTGTGACTGCTGCTCTTGCCGCCGGAGATGTAACCATTAATGGTTATGAGGTAGGCGCCTCGACTGCAGACGGTGTTTCTCTTGATGGAGTACTGTCGGTTGACACAGGCGAGACTGCAGACAGCAGTAACAGTGCCATATCCGCAGCTAATGCAATTAACGCTATCTCTGGTGATACAAATGTCACTGCCACTATTAACGCAAATACTGTTACAGGGGCAACAGTGACGGCGGCAGGAGCGACTGCAGCCATTGATGCCGGGGATATAACAATAAACGGCGTTGATATCGGAGCGTTAGCGGCCCAAGCTAGTGATGATCTGGCTTCTCGTGGTTCTGATATGGCTGCGGCAATTAATGCCGTTAGTGGCCAGACTGGCGTAACTGCAACATTCAACACAACGACCGGTGCTGTAGCAATGAATGCTGCTGACGGCAGGAATATAACCGTTGAGTATGCCGCTAGTTCTGGTATGTCAGGCGATGTCACGGGTCTTAGTGCGACGGCCGTTGCCTCCAATGCTGCAGCAGATAGTACTACCGTCCGTTCAACTATATCACTCTCTTCATCATCCGCAGATGGTATCACCATAGGCGGTGCTAGCTCAGGTGGTGCAGGATTGACCGATGCGTACACAGTGGCCGACGCCACCGCTGGCGCCGGTGTCTCTTCCCTCGACGTCAGCACAGTGAGCGGTTCCACTGCCGCCTTGTCAATTGTTGATGCGGCCCTGGAGCGAGTTGACTCAGAACGTGGTAATCTTGGTGCCGTCCAGAACAGGATGGAGTCCACCATTGCTAACCTCATGAATGTTTCGCAGAATATTTCTGCAGCAAGGGGACGTATTGTGGATGCCGACTTTGCGGCTGAAACTGCTAACCTGACTAAATCCCAAATCCTGCAACAGGCTGGTATGGCAATGCTGTCCCAAGCTAATGCAATCCCACAGGGAGCCTTAACTCTTCTTCAAGGCTAACAAGGATTATTCCAGGCAGTAACTAGTACGCCGGGGAGGATTTTTCTCCCCGGCACTTTTAACTAATTAATCCCGTAGAGCGTGACTCGACCCTTCATAGCTCACATTCAGCCGGGATGTTCAACCTGACCATCACTGCTCCTTTTTTTAGATGGTTTACACTAAGGGTACAAATTTTCGAGGTTATCATGGGCATTGGCATAGGCGGCTTAATTTCAGGCATGGATACAGAATCCATTATCTCTCAGATGATGCAGGTTGAAATGCAACCTATTATTGAACTGCAGCGGGATGAAGCATTTTATCAGTCGAAAATATCGGCGGTTGGAATTTTAACAAGCGCCCTTTCTTCCCTACAGTCCAGCCTCACCCCCCTTCTGGATGAAGACAATTTTAGCGGCTACAGTGTCACCTCTAACAACACCAGCGTTATGACGGTTGCCAGTAACGATGATGATGCAGTCACAGGTAATTATCAAATAGAGGTTACAGCTCTGGCCCAGGCCCAACAGGTTCGAAGTTCTGCCTTTACCGCCAGCGATGACGTAGTCGGCACCGGGACCTTGACCATTCAGGTGGGCAGCAACGATGCCGTTGATATCACCATCGATTCAGATAGTGAAACCCTGGAAGGTATTATGGAAGCCATAAATGCAGCGGATACAGATGTTAATGCCGCAGTCATTGATGATGGTAATGACAACTTTTATCTGACCCTGACAAGCAAGGAAACAGGTTTGGATAATACTATCAGCCTAACAATGACCGATGACGATGGTGTCGATACAGATGCCAGTGGTCTCTCCTCCTTGTATACCGATCCGGCAACCAGTTCTTTGACTGAAACCTTTGCTGCCGCGAATGCCGAGCTGACCATAAACGGCATAGACGTGGAGCGGGATAGCAACACCATTGACGATCTAATCGAAGGAGTGACCCTTACCGTAATTGCAGAAGATACAGGCAACCCTTTTACCGTCTCTGTGGCCGAAGATCTGAGCAGTGTTACTGACAAGGTCCAATCCTTTGTCAGCCAATACAACGGCTTGGTGGGAAGCCTTACCACCCTACAGAAATATGATGCGGATTCAGGGGAATCGGGAATACTTCAAGGGGACAGTACCACCCGCATGATCCAGACCAGAATCCAAAACCTATTGCATACAACGGTGGATGGTGTGGATGACGAGGCTAACGGCTTAACCTATCTTGGGATTGAAATTGATGACGACGGCTTCATGGAACTGGACACCGATGTGTTGACCACGGCCCTTGAAGATAACCGTACTGATGTAATCAATTTTTTTGGCCAGGAGGAGGATGGCAACAATGGTTTCGCCGTTCAACTCAGTGCTGCCCTGGATGGCTACCTGGGAAGCGATGGGGTGCTCTCTGCCAAAGAGGATGGTTTAAGCTCCTCTATTGAAGATATTACTGATCAAATTGAAAGCATGGAATATCGTCTTGAGAAAAAAGAGGAAACCCTCCGGCAACAGTTTCAATCATTGGAGATACTTCTCGCCCAATTTGAGACTACCTCCGGGGTTCTCGCGGGACAACTCGAATCCCTTAAAAATTTAAGTTCGCAGATCTACAACAAATAGGAGTCAATCCATGGCGTATAACAATGCAAAAACAGCATGCGGCACATATCAACAAAGAGAACTAACTAGTTTGACTCCCGTCCAGATCATCGCTCGGCTGTATCAAGCCCTTGACCAGGATCTGGTATTGGCCCAAAAAGCCATATTAGCGGCAGACAGGGCCGTCCAAGGTGAAAAAATAAGCCATGCCCTGGCGATTGTAGGAGAACTGCAAGCCAACTTGGACATGGAAAAAGGGGGCGAAATAGCCGCAAACTTAGGTGACCTCTATTTCTACCTTGTCACGGAAATAAGTAAGGCAAACGCCCATAATGACACAGCTGGTCTTGAAAACGCCCTGAACACAATAAAACCGCTTACTGAAGCCTGGGTTGAACTGGCTGCCCAAAAAAAAGAAACAGCAAACGTTTTGGCCGGCGGGGCCAGGCCGACAGAAACAGCGAGCGCCGTAGCTTTTCAGGCCACATTTTAGAGACACTGCCATGAACCCCTATCTGAAAATCCTTGAACTCACGAAAAGAATTGAAACATCTCTGAGTGGAGATGATCTTTCAGGAAATCTAAACGATCTCATAGAAGAAAGGGGGGGGCTTTTTGCGGATCTACAAACTGACGAAAAGCAAGAAAATAGTACCGACGCCGATTTGATCATGAAAATCAGAGAGTGTGAAGAGCGATGCGTTACGCTTGCTCAAGCAAAGAAACAAATGATCAAAAAAGAAATAAAAAACACCCAAAACAATAAACAACGCCACACAGCATACAGTCGCCAAATGGCGTCTACATATTGAGTACTACTATTAAATTAAATAGGCTCATGCAGGAAATATTATTTCAGGAGGTTTGTTATGGATACCAGTTCAGTAAGCCCTAGTCCGAATTTTGCCACGGCACAAGTTATGACCAACGTGGAAAAAAATGATAAGGCTCAATCTCAGGTTAAACCGGTTGCCGCTGGTTCGGAATCAGCCAATGCCGCCTTGGGAGAGAAAGAGCTGCACCAGAGGAACGCTGCTGCCAAAAAAAATGAAGAGTCACAGGATTTTGAGGCCATGAGCAAGGTTGCCAAAGAGATCCAGGAACGTCTTGACTTGATGGGGTCCAGCTTAGGCTTTTCAGTCTACAATAAACACGAAACCATTGTGGCTGAAATATCAAACCGAGAGTCAGGTGAACTGATCAAACAGATCCCTTCTGAAGAGGTTCTTAGGTTGCGGGAAAAAATAGAAGAGATGGTTGGCCTCCTTTTGGACGAAAAAGCGTAAAGCAGAATTTTTTTTATTGCACAGCCTAGGTCTAGCCAAGTTTTTATGGATACATAAAAGATAAGGGAGTAGTGCGCCCATATTTTTTGTTACTGTGGTTTTTACGTGACATTTCTACAACCGAGGCATATCTTATAACTGTGGGCGAATGGTTTAGAGGATTCTCCTACACCATAAAAAAGGAAAGAACCGCTAAGACACATTTCTTACTTGCTGATGGAGGTTATCATGCCGATGGAAGTAAACACCAACATCAACACTAGCCAGGAAACCCAACAAATACGGCCAAACAACAGTGTCGCCCAGAATACCGCTGCGTCCCGTAATGTCGACAATGCTCGCACCGAAAAAGAGCAAGCCTCCCAAGATACCCGCCAAGCCCGCCTTGAAGAACAAAAAGCCAGTAAAAGACTACAAGAAGCCAAGACAGCAGAACGGCGTGCTGCTCTCAATGTCGAGAGAGCCCAGGCTGAACAACAGCAGGTTCGGCGCACCACTGCCAACCAGCAAACCCGTGGTGCGCAGGTTAACGTCGTTGTGTAGGTACTTTTTTTAGCCGGTCTTCCTCATGTTTTCCTGAATATTCTCGATTTTTTTTCAAGCAAAATTACGAAAACCTGTAGTTTCTTATTTCTGCTCTGTTCTGCAAATACTCCAGACAAGTGCATATCATCAACAACGAATTTTCAAGCAGATTGTTCGTCATCATCAACAATAATTCCGTACACACTCCCTTCCGGCGCATGGCCGCGTTTTTCTAGGGAAACTTCTACCGTTCTAAAATCCGGTTTATCTATTCTACTTTGACTCACCAGAAGTTGGACAATTCCCCAGCTTATCTCACCTTTCTCTGCCATTTCTGTAATTATTTCTACGGCAGAACGGTTGTCAAATGTCTTTGGTCGATAGCATCTTGGAGATAGTAGCGCATCGTAGACATCGCTGACGATAACAATTTCAACCATGGGGTTTATCTCAGTGCTTCCACGAGGATAGCCCTGGCCATTTAGGCGTTCATGGTGATCGCGTGCAACAACCGCCGCCAAATGCTGTGGATCTTTGTAGTAGTAGCAAAGCAGACAATAACCCGCCAGGGTGTGGTGACGCATGTGGGCAAGTTCTGATCTGGTCAGAGCCCCCTTTTTCGTAAGAATAGACAACGGGACATTTATTTTGCCAAAATCGTGGGTTGGGACGCCAGCCGTGTCCCGTAGGTGTTTTTCGAAGTCGGGAATCAGAAATTTACCAAATAAACAGGAGAGAACGTACACCATCAAGAGATGGCGGTAGGTGTGAAAGTCTTTGATCTTGAAATAATCCAGCATGTCGAGAACGGGCTGAATGACACCAAGTTCTTCCAAAAGGCTTATCAGCTGTTCGACATGTTTTTCATCCTCAAAGAAGACATCATAAGGGGGATTGGACATACATTTACGTATATCCGCCGCCACTGTGCCGTGCCGAAAAAGAGAGACTCCTTCATAAGATACCGGATTGGCTGCCATAAGTTTGTCGATGGTCTCATCATTTAACGTGGCACCAGCCGGCAAAAGCTCTTTACCCTCAAGAGTGAATATCGGGGCAACAATTTGAATATCTTCCATAAAGCTCCCTCTTTGTCGGTTAAAAATAAGCATCATACAAAAAAAGAGTCACTTATGGAAGCTTTCGCAGGTTTATTCCTTGTTTTCCCTGACAGTAAGGTGTTTGGGCGCTTCATTGACATGAAACATAACGACGATTGGGGGTCGGGAGCTACTCATTGAGAGCCTGATGGCTGGCCTTATAATGTGTTCTGAAATCAAGTTATCCAGCAGCTTATTGTATATTGTGGTATCGATTTATTTCAATAAGTTGTATTTTATAAGGTGTTGTCAAGCGAGAAAAGAGTTGAGTTTAATTCAGCGGAGACAAACGTATGTTGGACGAGAGAAGCAGTGGGTTGTTGATGCATATCAGTTCCTTGCCAAGTCAATATGGTATAGGGGACCTGGGGTGGTCATCCCTTGATTTTATTGATTTTTTAGAGAGGGCAGGGCAGCGTTTCTGGCAGTTTTTGCCAACGGGGCCTAGTGATACTCTTTATGGTTGTTCACCCTATATGGGTCTTTCAGCTGCTGCAGGAAATCCTTTGCTGATAAGTCCTGATATGCTGCAAGAAGATGGTTTACTCACGATTGAAGAGCTTGGTGATGGTCAAGGTTTCTCTGAATATCTTGTTGATTTTGACCGGGTAACAAGTTTTAAAAAAAGCTTGTTGGGCAAAGCTTTTGAAAGATTCAAGCGGCATACAGATAAAAAGGAGTTTGACCGATTCTGCAAAGAAGAAGCAGTATGGCTGGATGATTATTCTTTGTTTATGGGCTTACGTGAGAAAAATGGCTTTAAAGCATGGGACCAATGGTCGCGTCCTGTGGCTAAGAGGGAAAAAAAGGCATTAATTGCAGAGGCCTTTAATCTTTCCCATCGTTTTGAATATTTTAAGTTCGAACAATATTGTTTTTTTAAACAGTGGGAGAGGATGAGGCGTTATGCGAATCAGAAAGGAATTGCTTTGGTTGGTGATATTCCTATTTATGTAAGCTACGACAGCGCTGATGTTTGGGCCAATCAGGATTGTTTCAAACTGGATGAAAAAACATTTTTACCCACAAGTGTAGCGGGTGTTCCCCCTGATTATTTTAGTGATACTGGGCAGCGCTGGGGAAATCCTCTCTACAAATGGATCAAGAATAAAAAGAAAAATTCGTCAGTATACACGTGGTGGAAAAAAAGATTCAGGCAGACCGCCAAAATGGTTGATGTTGTCAGGATAGATCATTTTAGAGGATTTGAAGCGTATTATGAAATACCTGCCGATGAAGAAACTGCAGTAAATGGGTGTTGGAAAAAAGGCCCTGGGCTCCGATTTTTCAAGGAGGTGAAGAGTGCCACAGAAAATCTTACAATTATTGCTGAGGATTTAGGGATCATAACTCCTGAAGTAGAAAAGCTTCGCGATAATTTAGGCTTTCCCGGCATGAAAATCCTCCAGTTTGCTTTTGACTCGGATCATGCTAACAGCTATCTGCCCCATAATTACACCACAACAAACTGTGTTGTCTATACAGGAACCCACGACAATAATACAACTCTTGGCTGGTATCTAAGTGATAAAGTTTCGCTGGAAAGCAGGGCCCGGGTCACCCGGTATGCAAATACCAGGGAGGATGGTCAGATACATTGGGATTTTATTCGCTTGGCATTCTCTTCTATTGCTTCTGTTGCCATAATTCCAATGCAGGATGTGCTGGGTTTTGGTGAAGACTGTAGGATGAATACGCCAGGAACATCTGATGGGAACTGGTGTTGGCGTTGTGCCGCCAGATTTTTAAACGATGATGTCTGTGCCCGTCTTAAAAGTGAAACAGAGTTTTATGGACGATTGAGCAGCGATGAAGGAGAAATTGATTTGGCCTAATCTGGCCCCCGCGAACCAGCTTGCAAGATCAAACTATGCCTTGACAAATCTATAAGATTCATTTAGAAATGGCGCTTTACATGGCCCCTTCGTCTAGCGGTTAGGACGTCGGCCTCTCACGCCGGGAACAGGGGTTCGATTCCCCTAGGGGTCACCATTAGTTTTTTATAGTTATATTAACTGTTTGCCGCAGTTAAAGACTTTAGAGCCTGCTCATCTGAGTAGGCTTTTTTTTGTTTTTGTAGGCAAATTTTTCCAGGTAAAAGCCGTAAAGCTGGACGAAGTGCCGACAATCTCCTGATGTATCTTTCCGTTGTTGATAGATTCTTATGTCTTAAAATTGCCTGTATATCTATCATTGAAACATTTTGCTGAGCTAAAATGCTTGCAGTCAAATGACGGATGGAATGCAGTCCAAATTTCTTAACACCTGCCTTATCACAAAGTTCACCCATCCATTTTTGCCTAAACATATAAGGTTGTTTTGTGCGGGGATCAGGGAACACCCACACAGTTTCTTTATTCTTCTCAAGTTCGATCAAAGATGAATGAAGATCCTCGGTTAATGGTAGCCAATCAAATTCAAGGGAACTATCCTTTCTTTTCCTTGTAAAAAGTCGAACCTTGCTATCCTTAAAATCAATATCTGACCATCGAAGCCCAAACAATTCTGAACGTCTGGCCGCTAAGTGAAGATAAGCCAAAAGCATAACCTGATCCTGTTCAGATCCGGCCTGGGCGAACACCTTCCAGAAATCTTTTTGTGATGGAACGTAACGAACTTTTTTTGATTCTGGAAATCGGTCTACCAGGCAAGGATTAGGAGACGGTAAAGCCATATACTTAATCCCCCAGTTCCAGGCTGCTATTAAATTTTTTCTATCTTTATTAGCAGCATTGCCAGTTCTTCCTTTAGCTTGATACTGCAAAAATTCTAACATCATCCCAGGTGTAATGGTTTGCGGTGTTAGATCAGGACAGATCATTGCAAATAACCGACGAAACACAGTACTTTTTTCTTTATAGGTTTTCGTTGAAAACTTAACCTCAACAAAATCAAGATAACTTTCAGCCCACTGCAGCAAGGAGATTGTGACGATCTCCTTTATCTCGATCTTGCTTTTTTGTTCTACCTCCCAGGCTATCGCCTCTTTTTTTGACTGGCAAGTTTTGTACTTCTTCTTGCCCTTTTTCATGACTTGGCCGAGCCACTTGTTTCCACGTTTGTAAGGCATTTATAAGCTCCTTTTCAAAAAACCTATAGTTTCGCCCTAAACGTACACCCCCAAGCTCCAGATAATACTTCCGCACTGTCTTAGGGTCAAGATGCATAATCTCAGCAACTTGTTTGACTGATAGGGTACAACCCATTTGTTTTTCAAGGTAAGTCATTTGTCTCAATCCTACACCGGCATAGGTTCATAGCCCATTGGCCAGATCTCAGAACGACGCTTTTTCATGCGCTTTACAAATTCCCTTCTACCGTTATTTTCGTCCCTTTTTCTCCATAGTTCTCTTATAGCGTTTTCTAATGCACCCTGACCAAAAGCAATAACCCCCTCAACATCTGTTGGTTCTCTATTATAAATTGTGCCGATACTTAGAGCGCAGCCCGCAAGCATATTGATTAAAGGTTCAGTGTCCTTGCCTGCCCTGGCGTATTCTCTTTTTACTTCTTCACCAGTACCAATGATTTTTACCTGTTGTACTGCTTCCCACCAGGGGTGCAGTTTGGCTCTGTCCTGGTGGCGGTTTTTGCGATCAGCTTCGAAGAAGGTTAGACGTGCCCAGGATTGAGTACAGTATTTCCAGATAGCATCTTTCTTTTCTTCAAGATCCTTCAAGCTGTTCACATCCATCTGTTTTAAAACGGTACGGCGCAACTGAAACTCAACCCGTGTTACTGGTACAGCATCAAAAACATGTTGATTCCAAATGGAGGCAAAAACGCTCTGTTTCGAAATTACACGTTTAAGTTCTTCTACTTTGTCATAGATTCGCATCATAAGATCACCCATGCCTATCTTAATACCCGTCTGAACCATAGTCCCATCAACTGGCAGCTCTAATTCTTCTTGCTGCATGGTTATGCCTAAAAGACCGCTTCTATCTTGATAGTTATTGAATTTTTCAGCTCGGGTAATCCACATTTTAAAAGTATCTATTGGGAGTTCTTCGATATCTTGGCCGATGAAGTCAGCACAAAGGTGGGCTTCCGAGATTGTATCTTTTACAATAAAGCCATCGTTGTCCTGAATGAGTCTCTTGATTTCATCCAGAACATTGAGGTAACCAGGAGACCAACAAGACTCTGAACCTATATCTACCCAAACATTAGGAGTATCAAAGTCTTTACGGCGTGAGAAGAAAATGTGAACGTCTGAACGGGATAAATGGTAGGCATAACCACCTTTACGGCCTGTCTGGTGACAATTAAAAACTAAGTCTCCATGGTCTGAAAAGGAGATTGACTCCAGGTCATTAGATTCTTTTGCTGCAATCTTTGCATTGTCTAACCTTTCCAAAAAGATTTCAGAATTCCAAGCGACGTAGAACCCGATCTTCAAGCGATCCATACAAGTGGCGACTATTGACCCCCATGTTATTCTGCTTTGGGATTTGACAAAACCAGAAACAGATTGTAGTTTTTGCATAACTTTTGACTCCGGTTAAAGGTTAAAAGGGAAGCCCTGGTGCATACGTTCTTGGTCGGATGCTGCACTGGGGCTTTTTTACGTTAATCAACTTGTTCTATCAGTTAGACAATTTTGATCTTCAAAAATAGAAATAATGGCTCTATTCTTATAAAGCTCTGCAACTTCTTTTGGTGTGTTGGGAAACTCTTCTATTTTCGACAAATCATCACAGATTATCCCAAAAGCTTTTGAAATAACTTTATTGAAAGAAACTGGTTTTGATGGCACTTGAGGATTTCGTTGTTTTCTGAATAAATTTTTGACAATATTTTTTTGAATTTTATACTCAGTTACTAATTTGATATTTTCTCTTTTTAATTTATTCCTGTAATTCTCATATTCTTCAAGATCCATCATAGATCCATCATCAAAGAAGAACCTTTTATTCCCTAGTAATAGCTGAACTTCTTGGACTTTATTAAGCATCTTATTTAATTTCTCTTGCTCTCTTTCTAGCTCCATTTTTAATCACCTTATGGTTGTAGGTTGTTAAATATAACGAGGCTTTAACTCAATTCCTTTCAGCTGCTGCAGTCTGTGACGTTCTTTTAATTCCTTTTTGTTACCATCTCTCAAGGTAGCTATACAACGACCATCCACACAAACATCCCAGACTTGTTTTAGTTTCGATAATTCTGTCTTGACTTGTTTACGCATCACGATGCCACTCTTTTGAATTCAATGCCCTTAACACCCTGCAGCCGAATACGTTTTTTTAAGTCTGATTTTCTTTTTACTGTTCCAACAAAATACCCATCAACGAAAACTTTCCAGTGCTTAGTCTTTTTCATCTCAATGCCCCATCATTCGTTTCATGCCTATCTGATGCAGTTTATTGATTATCTTGGAAGGTGTAATCAGTCCGGTGTCAGCTACGGCCTGGGCATCCTGGTCGGTAAGAGGATAATTGCCATGAACAAAAACTGTCTTTGCTCGGCCTAGTTGGATGAATGTTAGTGGTCTTCTCATTTAGAGCCTCCTGTTCGTCGAGTTCTTTTTTGGGTTATCGTTTGTTGGGTGTGTTTGTCGCTTCGCTCCGGGCCTGGACAAGAAAAAAGGATCTTTTGAGATTGGCTTTGCATCCCAAATAGAAAGAAATTTCTCTATATGGCTTTCATCTTTTAACTGCTTGCTTTTGCCAGATTTAAATTTTTCCATTTTACCTAATATCTCACTGGGGCACGTTTCTAGATTATTTCAGCTTTTAATAATACAGACAATTCACGCTGGACATTTTCTTCGAATTCATACTTAAAAAGGTGGCCTAAAACTGGAATATCCGAAACCAGAGGGACTCTTGTTTTGCCTTCTCGGTTTTCCTCACTTACAAGACCGCCCAGGAACAAGGTTTGACCATTTATCAAGTTGGCTATTGTTTTGATCCTTCTGGTGTTAGTGATAATGTCGGAGGCTGCAGTGCTGGTGGTGACGCTGGAAGATTCCTGCAGAATGTCGAGCTGGATGTTTTGACCGAGGACAAAAGGTTTAACTTGTAGAGAAACGCCAACGTCTTTTCTTTGAATTTTTTGAATTACACCGCCACCTTCTGTAGTTTCAGTGCCGATAAGGAAAGGGACATTCTGACCCACAGAAATCAGACCGGACTCGCGATCCAGGACCAGAATTTTAGGAGTAGACAGGATCTTATTGCGTGAATCCTTGTTAAGTGCATTGACAAGTCCACGAATATCACCACCACGATTGAAAACCACGGATCCGCCAAGTAGACCTGTTGCACCAATGCCTGCATTGAACGTATTTGATGCAACAGTGAAACCGTTGACCATCAACGCACTTGCCAGATTAACGCCAACATCTTTATTCCCGGTCAAATCTGTTTCAAGGATTACAGCTTCGATTAATATTTGTGGGGTAAGAACATCAATGACAGGTTGATAGTGGGTTAATTCTTTTTGTAGATCTTCCGAGGCATGGACTAAAACGATATTTGCTGAGGGACTGAGGACACAGGAAAAACCGCCTTTTGTAGATAAGGCAGCAAGGATTGAATTGAAGATTCTTTGACCTTTTACGTTTGAAATATTTTCAAATTCATACGAAACAAAAACTTTTTCTGGTTCTGGTTCAGGTTCTTCATTTAAGTTGAATGAACTTTTTTGAATTGTGTAAAGAGTTCCATCCAGATCCAGCTGGTAACCATTACTTGTAAGAACGGTTTCAAGTAGAGGCAGGATTTCATTATCTTCAATATTATGAATATTGATTGTTACCGTTCCTTCGATTGGTTCAGGGATTAAAACATCTAATTCCTGGTTTGTTGTGGCCCACTGGACAAAATCAGACAGAGGTGCTTCCACCAGTTCCACAGGTGTACCGGCAAAGGCTAGAGAACAATAAAAACTAAGCATTATTGTTGCTAAAAATTTGAACATATTCGCTGCCTTTAGTTAAAATTAATAATCTTGAGGAAACTGGTTTCACTTGATAACCCTGAAATAAAAGTTCCATGCTGGTCAAAGATTCACCGTCTGAATTTTTGATTACATATTTTGGATCTTGTCCAGGAAGTGAAGAATATGAAGCAATGTGAAAATCTTTGAATTGATCCTTTAAATTTTCACTTTCTTTTGTGTTGGGAATATCATCATATTCTGAAACCTTAAAATTACTTTTTTGTGTAGGTACCAGTTTTTCGGCTTGGACTGATGCGGTGCCAAATATGTCACCAGTTCCTATTGATGATTTGAAAAAGACCATATAGATGCAAATTCCGAGAATTACAGGGATAGCGTAAAAGATTGGATGCTTTAAGACGTTTACATGGGGCATAAAAGATTGTTCTTTTATGTCTGAGCTTACATAGGATTTATAGCAAAGGAATATTTTGCTGTTATAGGTACGGACATTTTTTGCTAGAGGTTGGCCACTGGTTTCTTCTCCAGCATAAGAATAGACAATGTATTTCTTCTGAACCGCACCGCCAAAGAAATTTACTTTACGGTAAACATAGTTCCACTCGGCCAGGGCGCGGACTGCCGAATCAACACGTTCTGCGTTTTGTGAGATTAATATTAAATCATACCCCTGGTGGCGGTGGGTAGAGGACCAATCTCCAAAATCTCTGTTTTTCTGGCTTTGCCAATCTCGATTACTAAAGTATTTTTGAACTTCATCGATGACGATGAAAGAACCCTCAACGCAGTGGTTCCAGAAATTTTCTATAACTTCTTTATTAAAGCCTAGATGATGAAATTGTTTGGCAAATTGTTCATCCGTCAAGTTACAGAAGCTTTTAATGGCCTCATGGCACAAGGGATCTTCCATACCTTCTATGTTTGTGTAGACAATTCTTCCAGCTACAAGATTATTTAATATTTTTTGTACTGCTTCATATGTTTTCCCGCTGCCAGGGGTGCCGGTAAAAAATAGTATCATCGTTTATACCCTCGTTGCCCAGGTTGGAATAATGTTTAAGATCATTCGGATGAAGATGGCAGCACCGATAATTCCAGCGCATTGTGGTAAAGCAAGTTGGTTGATTAAATAGATAAGTTGGGGGGGGAGATCGGCCCATACTGCGTATTCTGTGAAGGCCAGGGAAGTTAGATCAAGGGTTGAAACAAGATTAGTGACGGTGAACAAAAGACCGTCCCATATCATGTAAATTAATGCAAGGATGCCATCAAATAAGGCAGTAAGACCCAACTTAACAATGTCCCATATGGTAGAGAAAAAACTATTAACCCAATCTTTTATCCATTGAGGGATCATTTTTTACTCACCACAATTCGCAGAGCTGCAAAACTAAAGCAAAGCAAAAAACCTGCACGAAGGATTAATAAAGGTGTTGCGTAGTTGGCAAAATCTACATCCATTGTGCCATAGCTGCCCATGTCTACGGTGTAGATTGATTCTGTTGAATTTGGAATATTGAAAAGAACTTGATCTGGTAAAGAAAAAAGAGGAGTGTTTTTTATACCATCTACAAAGGTTGTAAAACGGGACCCAAACTGACCCGTTGCATTATCGCTTAGCTCAAAGTCATTGGTAAGATTTTCCCCTGTATAAGTGCCGGTGTCAGTAGGGAATATTTCATCTAATTTTTCACCAAGATTTTGTATAGAGGTGTTGACCTGATTAACGGAATTATCAACAGTATTGACTGTTTCGTTTAAAACATTTGATGTTTGGTTGATTGTATTTGAAACATTTGAAACTGAATTATTTATTGTTTGTGTTTGCTTGGCAATATTATCACTTATAGCCGCAGTATTTTGAACGACTGCCTGATCTGCTGTTGTGCTATTGTCATCCAATGATTGACCATCTAAATTTAATTCACCCGTTAACTCGTTATAGTCGTAAATTGGTAAATCTGTGACTTGACCAGATGTAATAATTTCATTCACACAAAGACAGGGGGAATCAACAATGACACCTCCCTCTGGTAGATCTGTGCAAATAAAACCCTCCTGCACCTGACTATTACAACGATACAAACAATCCATTAACAAATTACTGCAAGTTGTTTCCTCGCATTCTCCAACACCTGTTTCACAATTATAATTTGTGACATATTTTGAACCACCATCGCAATTCGCATCCCCCCACACATCCTCAAGCAACTGTAAAGCTGTAGATGAAATTGTCTCGCAGGTATCACAATTACCAGTAACAACACCAGATCCCTCAACACACTCCATATTTGTTGCAGAACCTAAAGAGCAACCAGCCAAAAATTCAGCCTCCAAACTTGCACAAGATGGTGCCTCAGCACATTGAAGATCGTCCACAGTTTTATAATGCCAATCTGCAAGTATTTCGCTGTAAACAGAGGGAAACATTTTATCTGTGTAAAGAGTGTAATTTGAAGACCAAACTCCATTATTTTTGTATCGAATTTGCCAAACCTGTGAATGACGATAACCAGCAATGGCCGACATTTTATCCAGCAATTCGAACCCCCCAGAATCCATGCGTACATCACTGTAAGCGAGCGCAGTACTCGGAGCGTTATACAGATAACCACTAGAAATTTTACGAATATACCAACAGTCGTTACCAACAGGGACACTGAAAACATCAGTATAAGCAAAACACCAACGAACCAGACCAATGAAGAAAAACAGGAGAAAGAAACCCAGGATTAGGGCAACAAGACGGATCTTAAAGAATGAAGGGACAGGAGCAGCCATTTAGATGACTCTCGCTATTCTTTTGATTACTGAGAATATGCAGAATACAAATGCTATAGATATAAAAGGGAGGGAACAATCTACTAAATCACTTGTGAACAGGGCTGCATCAAATCCAGGGGGTAAAGCTATCATTAGAAATTCCTCCCACTCACTGCGATCACAAAGGATATGCCGGTTAAGGCACCAACGAGAAAACTTGTTATTTCGGATAACTCTAGGGCTGTCATATGATCCGCATTATTTTAAAGACGTATGAAATGCACAGGCCAGCAGACCAACCGGCTATTACTAGCCCTAATCCATAGCTGAACGGCTCGACTGCAAATTCCATTTTTAGATGTCCCCTCTCATGTCTTTTTTCAATCTTTTCTGGATTAAATGATTGTATTTTCGTTTGTTATAATCTTGATAAAAATCACCGTTTCCACCCATTTTTTTATGCAGGCCGATAAGTTCACCATCAAGAGCTTGGGCTGAAAGAAAGGTGATTAATTTTGACATGCCAACGTAAAGAACTATGATCCCGACCATGGCAATTATGGCGGTATATATGTCGTCAACCATGCCACCGGTTAAACTTGAAAAGGCTGAGAATATGAGGTCAGCGGGATTCATAGTCGTTTACGAAACTAAATTTTACCGGAAATACGTTTAATAAGTTTGTAGCCCAAGAACGCCAGAACCAGACCAACACCAACAACTAGACCAGTTTCAGTATTAGCCTGGGCTGTTGTAACTGGATCAAATGCCTCAAACAAACGGCCTGCCATTGTTGCGTTGTCGCCCATTTTTTCATTTCCTTTTTAATTTGGTTAAAAGTGCAAGGGCAAGAGATGGGAGTTGATACCTCTTGCCCTTGTTTGGGGAGGCTAGATTCTGCCTGAAATACGCTTGATAAGCTTGTAGCCCAAAAAAGCCAGGGTCAAACCTACGCCAACAACCAATCCAGCTTCCACGTTTGTTTGTAACGTGCTTGTGTCAAATGCTGTGAATAGTGATGCCATTGCTTTTGTCTCCGTTGTTTAAGTTAGTCTTATATGTTTTTGCCGAAGCATCGATGCCAGTTTATAAATCTTGTTTGCTTTGAAAAGGAGAATGAAAACCAGTGTTTTTATTTGATTCATTGTTAAATTCCCTTGCCATTTTACGTATCTTTTTAAAGCCTAGAAAAGCCAAGGCAACAAAAACACCATGTAAATATAGACCTATAGCTTGAGCCTCAAGATCAGTAATAAGCCCAAATGCCAACCATATATTTTCCATATTCTTACCTATTCATAAAAGTTCGAATAATTATGCCTGCCCCCAGGACGATTAAGCAGACCGTCAGAAGGCCGGTACTTGCTGTGAGGAGATCGGTTTTTATACCGTCAAAGTCGGTAGCTGCTATTAGGGGTGTCCAGGTCATTTAGATTTTCTCCTGTATAGGTGCTCGAAACGAAAAAGGGCAAACCGCCCCCCCCGCTGTAGCGGGTAAGACGCTTTGCCCTTTTTCGTTTCTTCGTTTCATTGGATTTTATCCCAACAACTCTTTTTGCATAAACATTACGCTATCACCAGCAGCAAACGCGTTCACTTTGGCATGGTAATCTTCTGAAACCAGTTTTGTATTTGTATCACATATAACTTTCACAGTTTCAGAGCCCGCTAGAACGGTGAGCATTGGTTTTTGTTTTTTTGTTAAAGATACAGCGGTGATCATTCCGCTCACTGTCAATCCGTATGTTGCCATTTTCTTTGCATCTAAACCCATTTTGTGTCTCCTGTTTTTTTTAGGCTGTATTGCCTGTTGGGTGACCGCTTTTTAGTAACGGCTTGTCCTTATATGTCTTTTATTGGTATAATATGAAGGTAAGCAATAAAACTAAAATAAAAACCTACATATGTAGTTATTGGTATTTATATAGGGACATACGTATATTGTCAAGACAATAAAAAACACAAACGTAATTATATGCAAATAAATGATAGATTAAGAGAAATTAGAAAAAAATCAGGACTCAATCAAAAGGAAATGGCCACCAGGTTGAAAATCAGTCTAGGGGCTTACCAAAATTACGAACAAGGTAAGAGGCAACTTATTGGAACTGTTTTAACTGAATATGCATTAATGGGTTATAATGTCCATTGGATAATGACAGGTAAACAAGAGATACAACTTGATCCTTTCAGAGATGATTTTTTCCAGGATGTAAGAGAATGGCTTAAAGAATTAGAAGAAGATGATGATGAAATTAAATACTGGTTCAGACATGAATTTAAAAGAAAATTCCCAGAATTCAAGGAATGGTTAAAAAAAAGGGATGGTGATAGCCAGCATACTATTCCGCAGCGCAAAACTGCTTGATAACATTCACTTTGTCAATGGGGGAAACCCTCTAGTTCTTACAAGGAAAACTCACAGAATCTATAGGTTTTTCCCCATATATACTTTCCTCGTTTAATCTATTATGCTTCGCTCAATTGATTTTTAAGAATCCGATGCGGAGCGTAAAACATGAAAAAAGCATTTCTGTTCGTCCTGTTATTTCCCCTCATTCCCACCTACTGCTTTTCTGCAGAAACCTTTTTCCACGACAATAGAAAAATAAAAATACAATACCTGAAGCGTGGTGATTTCAATAACCACAAAATAAATATAAAAGGAACTATATCAGGTGGACAAGCATGCAGTGAAGGAACATTGTCTGTTGGGGTAAGAGGACTAGGGAAGTACACAACAAAAAATATTAAAATTACGAAGTACAACTCTAAACAGTTTTTCAGAACAAGCGTGTTAGGACCCAAAAAACAACCTTACGGTAAAGTAAAAATTCGGTCAGCTTCCTTCTTTTGTTACCGATAAAACATTAAAAAAAGCAAAAAGGAGTTAAAAAGATGGCATCAACACATCAAGTTCAATGTATTAACAAAAGCAATCGTTCCAGTGCTCACGAACGCATAACTCACATTGGCGGAACAAACGCTGACGGATCAGGGTGGAAAGTTACACAACCAGATGCAATTGCTGGAATAGAAAGTGGCAAATGGAAATTCTATGTCAGTGTTAATGGACAATCTGTCTGGGTTATTGTTTCAACCAGTTCTAAGGGGAATAAATATCTGAAAACTGAAAATGATGGTGAGCAGCCAAACAACTTACTGAGCTTGCCAGAATGCCCATAAGTCTTGCCAATAGGGTTAATAAGCAACAAGTTCCGGGTGCATCCACCTGTTTAAAACAAAAATGAGGTGAAAAATGAGCATTAAAGAAACAATTTCATCTGCAGGCCGTAATCTTCACACCATCATTATAACCGCCAGCGAAAAAGATGGCTCAGTTGAAACAAGAGAAGCAGAACCTTACAGTTACCGCATTAAAGGTGGAACTGAAAAGTTTTTTTGCTACGACATCAGAAAAGGTGGTACAAGGAATTTCTTTGTCGCAAACATAATCTCCGTCGAAGAAACACAAAACTTATTTACTCCTCGATGGAATGTTGAGGTTTAGACCAAACGGATTATAAATCAACATTCCTATCCAGTGCGAGATGAAAGCCAAGACGTAAAAAAAGCCGTCGTCCAAACTGGTAGGACGGCGGCTTTTTTTAGTACTATTTAACGGGTAATTAATATCCGCTAGCAAGAGCAGTAGATTCGAGCCTATTAATATTGTTATGAATATTTCTTTTAAGACTACCCGTTAAACAGAAAACAAATGAAACAGGTAGTGCAAAGGACAAAATCATTATACACATAATTGGCGAAGCAAAGAAAATATGCTTTGCCATTTGCAGATGCATTTTTTTACGATATTCTTCGATCTTGATTCTCACATCTGGTGGCAACCCGGCAGTAGCCCCATCAATCTGCGCTTGAAACTCTTTAATATCTTCTTTTAATGCTGGATTATAAGAAGCCATTAAACGTGTAACAAGGATTTTACCCAAGTCAAGCTGGTGCGCAAAACGAATGTAGCCATTCATTGTTCGGCGTAGTGTGCCATAAGCAGGATGATCAAATGAAGTCAAACCATCTGCAACTTCATCAAATAAAGAGTCGCGACGCTCAAACATGTTTTGGCGAAAGTAATCGACAACACACTGTTTATACAGAAAGAAGTACAGATACCACAAACACCCAAGTGCAAGTGTATTAATGATAATTGATTCACAATAAATTTCTATCATAGTTTGTCTCCTGGTCGTGTTTCGCCCTGTCTAGTAATATTACTTGACTTACGTCCTGGATCTGATTTTTTTTCTAATTTTGTTTTGCGGTACTCGAAGTGCTCGATAGTTTTTTTGTTTTGACGGCGATAAAAAAGTCCATAACCAATCCCTGAAAAACCAACGGCAAAAGGAAGTGATGTTGCTGCTTTAGTATTACTCATAACATTAAAGCATAAATCAAAGAGAGTCTCTTTACCTGCAATAACTTCAATCGATTGATAGGCGAAATAGCAAACAGCCACTATACCCGACCATTTAATTATGTTGTTAAGAACAGATCCTATTATATCGGCAATAGCAGAAAACTTTGCCCATTCAAGGCGATTGGCCTCACTTGCTTTTTTTTCTGCCAAACTCTATCCTAATATTTAAAGTATGTTTAGACATAAATGTCAAACAAGAAGAGTAAATTCCTACCTGTTTTATAAAGTGTTATCGGAATACGTAAAAATATCTACAGGAAAACAGTAGGTTTTTCAACCCCCAAAACGTGTTTTTATCAATATTAGGCCAATCTTACAGGTTAGAGCCAAAGCAATTTCGACAAATTCTGATGACACAATAATTATTTACAAAAAAAACACCGTCAATTTTCAAATAGTCAATAGATATTCAGTGGGGGTAATTTGGCCTGTTATAACTAACTGGGTTGTACAGGCAAAATATCTTTAGGCTGCCGGTTCGAATCCTGCTCCCAAAACAAAAAACATAGTTTATGATACAAAAAGTATGTTTTTTGAACTGTAGGTAATTTGTAGGTTGTTTTGTAGGTAAATAATCTCAGAAACGGTCTTAAATGCTTTCTTTATCCCTGATAATACGTTGGGGGGTACGTATATATCGGCCTCTCACGCCGGGAACAGGGGTTCGATTCCCCTAGGGGTCACCATTAACAATATCAAGCGATTCAGAGCTTTCTGTGTCGCTTTTTTTGTGTCCACATTGGTGTTTTTTCACCCATATTTCCACTCTGGATCGCTATTTTTATCAAAAAACCTAAAAACCCCACACAAATTAATGTGCAGGGATGTATTGCTACAAGATCAAATTATCGTTGACCACGCCATTCTTAAGAAGGCTGATGATTTCGTCCCTGTGGACATCGAGCTTGGATTTACCTGGCCCTATTTCGTTTTTCTCGACACCTCCTTTTTTTGATTCTCTTACTGAGTTCAATAGTCGTGAGATATTCTTCTGCCATTATTCCTACTCCATTTCTTAATTTTCTACCTACCATTTCCTGCTAGCAATATTAACCTTGCATTTGAACATCAAAACATTGCATCATTAATGGATAGGGATACCGCTAATATTTTCTTGTTAAATTCAAGGAGGGAATTGAGATGAAAACATGTAGCTTGAATGACTTTATGGCAGAAATGCAGCCATGGCTAGACAAAGATCATATAAGAGGAGCGGAGATTGACGAAAAGGGTCATTTTATTCTTCATTTTCTGGATGGCATGAAAAATGTCTACATCATTGATGACTGCAACAGAGAGCAAATTAATCAAGTGCTCAAGGATCTGAAAACGAAAGGAATTGCAACTTTGTGATGCTGGGGAAAGGTTACGCATGGGGTTAGGGAAATCGTTTTAATTATAGTCTGCCATTTCACTCGGTAGGCAAATTTAGTCTCTGCCCTTTTCGTCCTCATACGATCAAATTGGTTGCGTTCCGGTAACTTTCCCAAGCAATTCCCCTGCCAGTACCTGGCATTCTTAGTGTTTGACTCAAATGAACAGATTTGGTTACATACATTATCTGAGAACCTAAACAGGGGGAGGACAAATGCAAGAAATAATTGGGCCGCTTAAAGAAATCCTTTTTAGCAGCATAGGTTTAGGCCTCGGTGAAACTAAATGCCCAAACAATTGTGAACTGGCCCTTACAAGGTGTACAAAGTGTCAATGGTGGAATTTAAATTGTGATTGCGGTTCAATGGAGACAAGCTGTAAATGTAATCACCATTTTGATGAATTCTCAACACAAAAGCTGGTAAGCACTTTTGAAAGAAAATTAATTTAAGTTACATTTATCTGCAAAAATAAATCATCACAAGCCAGGGGCATTCACTTGGTTCTGGCTTGTGATGATTTATTACAGTTAAGACGTTATCTGTTAATGGTTCACATGGAATAGTTTAACCAGGCCAACTTTTAGGTTCTTTTAAAAATATCTAAACTCCCGGGGCCTATGAAATTGTTTATCCCTTAAAGACATATCTTGCCCATATAGCCGAAGATTTTCACACAATCCTCAGTTTCCACGCCTCTACCCTTTATTCATTTTTTTTCCACCCCTCATGCTTGACATTCTTTAACCTCGCATATGATAATGAAACATCATGAGTAACTATTCAGTAGCACCCCATCTTCGCCCATTTAGGCCTTCTCGAATAGCACTAGTATGCTTCAAAGGCCTAAATGAACGAATATGTGGCACTCCTAAACAGTTACACTTCGGAGTTAAGGGTAGTTTCTGGCCCTTACTGAATAGTTACCATCATGAAAGGATGTACGTTTTTTAAAAGGACCTGATGAACAGGCTTTATTATGCCTCATTGTGATTGTTATCCTAATGTTGTATTTCTATTTCATGCTGAAATGATCAATCACCCACACTAACAATACTACTTTCACGATTTGAAGAAGCCATAAACAAACAGAGAGGTTCATATCGATACTGTGCAGAATATAGACACTTCTCTCCTGTGAGGTTGAAGGTTGAATAATACCCAATTGCCAACAAAGGTTGATACCAGTCTTGTAGGAAAAAGATTTCTCCTAATTTTTCTCCCCTTGTTCATTTTGTTGCTCTGTGCCTCTTTCTGGTATTACCAGATTGAATCATTTGCCAAAATGACAGTCATCAAAAGCCATGAGTCACATGAGCTTTCCCACTACCAGGAAGTCATTAACACAAAAATCGAAATGATTACGAGTGACTTGATGGTGCTTGCCTCTCACCGGGAACTACTGGCTGCGGGGCCAGAAGATTGTCTTTTGAGTTTTGCAACCATCCAGAAAGATTTTCTGAATTTTTCTAGCTACAAAAAAATCTATGATCAGGTTCGCTTTCTTGATGATACTGGCATGGAACAAGTAAGGATAAATTATAATACCGGCAGGCCTTCTATTGTGGCGCAAGAGGACTTGCAGTCCAAAGGCGAACGCTATTACTTTTTGGACACCTTTAAACTTGCTCATGGAGAAATTTTTGTATCCCCCCTTGACTTGAACATTGAACATGGTGAGGTAGAGCAGCCCCTTAAGCCCATGATCCGTATTGGAACCCCTGTCTTGAATGAAAAGGGTAAAAAGGTTGGTATCGTCCTGCTCAACTATTTCGGAATTGATCTCATCCATTCCATTGAACATATGAGCATCGATTTCCCAAGAAACCCCATGTTGTTAAACTCTGATGGTTACTGGCTAAAGTCTGCCAACTCCGAAGATGAATGGGGTTTTATGTTTAAAGAGAAAAAGCACCTGACTTTTCACAATCGCTTTCCTCAAGTGTGGCAGGAGGTGGTGAAAAGCGACTCTGGCCAAGTTATCAATAAAGAAGGTCTGTTTACCTTTATTACAATTTATCCGATTTATGAAGGACTGAAGTCAAGCACCGGTTCCCCTGAGGCATTTAAGCAAAGCGAAGGGTCAATCAAACCGAAAGAGTACTATTGGAAAATAATCCTTCATGTTTCGCCCACAGCTTTAGGCGCAGAGCTCAAACCGCTGCAATTACGCATTACGATTATTGTCTTTGTCTTTTTCATCCTACTAGCCTGTGCGAGCTGGCTGATTAGCTCTTCGTATACTAAGCGGGAGCAGGCAGAAAAGGCTTATCGGCAGGCACGATCAGAATGGGATCTGGCTTTTGATATTTTACACGCACATGTCAGTATCCTTGATAACTCCGGCACCATCTTAAGGGCAAATGAAAGCATGCGTAAACAATTCGAATCTGCGCATGGTAACTTGATCGGGCTTGACTACCGAGCCTTATACTGCGGGACATCGACGCCGGACCCGCAACCTCCTTGTGCTGCCGTACTTGATGGCAATGAACCGGTACTTTTGGAAGCACAATTCAAAACCATGCCAGGTTGGCAACATGTTTCTGCCTATCCCATTCATGATCAAGAAAATGATCAGCGGGGAGCAGTATTGGTTGTAGAAGATATTACCGCCCGCAAAGAAGCAGAAGAGCAGCTTCTGCTGGCCAAACAAGACTGGGAGCGAACCTTTAATGCAGTTCCAGATTTAATCGCAATTATTGATGATCAGTTCCGTTTTGTCCGAGTCAATAAGGCAATGGCCGATGGCTTAAACTTAACCCCTGAGCAATGTATTGGCCAAACTTGTTTTGAACTTGTACACGGCAGAGAAGAGCCGGTCTCAAATTGTCCACATGCTCAATTACTTGCTGATGGTTTACCGCATGAAGAAGAGGTTACCGAAGATAGACTTGGCGGAGACTATCTGGTTACCACATCGCCACTGCATGGCCTCAATGGTAAACTATCAGGCAGCGTGCATGTGGCTCGAGATATAACCCAATCTAAAAAATCTCGAATCCAGATGGAGTCGCTCAATACTTTAAAGGAAAAACTGCTTAAATTAAGGGGCCTGCAGGACAAACTCAAACTGATTACCGATAGCCTTGTTGATATTTTTCAAGCAGATTTTGCTCGTATATGGATTATTAACCCCGGAGATATGTGTGATGCTGGCTGTTTCCATGCCGAAATAAAAGAAGGGCCGCATGTCTGTAAGTATCGAGATCGTTGCCTTCATTTATTAGCAAGTTCCGGAAGATATACCCATATAGATGGGCAGGGGCATGGCAGAGTTCCCTTTGGCTGTTATAAAATTGGGCGAATCGCCTCAGAAGAAGAGATTAAATTCATAACCAATGATGCTACTCATGACCCGAGTGTTCATGACCATGCCTGGGCAAAGGAGCTTGGACTTAAAAGTTTTGCAGGGTATCGCCTCTTATCAGAAGAAGGAAAACCTATTGGTGTCTTAGCCTTATTTAGTAAGCATATCATTGAGCAATCAGAAGACCTCCTGATTGAAAATGTGGCAACGACTACCGCCCATGTAATCAAAATGGCAAGGGCGGAAGATGAAATATTACATTCTCGAGATAGTTTGCAAGCTGTTCTTGATAATATTGATGCCATGGTCTACATCACAAACCTTGAATCATACGAAATAATTATGATTAACAAATTTGTTCGCGATGAGTTCGGTAATGTAGAGGGGCAGAGGTGTTGGAAAGCACTTCAAAATAATCAAGCCGGTCCCTGTGAATTTTGTGAAATTAACAGGCTTAAGCAGTCTGACGAAAAATTTCATGTGTGGGAAACGCAGAATACCAAAAGTGGGAGATGGTACGAGCATCATGACAGACTGATTAGATGGACTGATAACACGATCGTTAGGCTGCAAATAGCAACAGATATCACTGAACGGAAAAAAACAGAAACCCAGTTGCAGGATTATGCCTCGACTCAGAAGACCTTATTACAAGAAGTAAACCATCGTGTAAAAAATAATCTTTCTGCTATTATCAGCATGCTTTCCATGGAAGAAGATCGTGCCCATAACAAAGGGCTAACCTTATTTAGTGATTTTCTTCACGAAATTTCAGCACGTATCCACGGCCTTTCCACTGTACATAGCTTACTTTCTGCAAGCGAATGGAAACCCCTGTCTTTAACATATCTTTGTGAGGAGGTAGCGAACGGCGCTCTTTGTGCTGTGGCAAAAACAGCAAAGGTTGACCTTCGAGTACAACCTTCAACGATTAAAATTAGCAGTATGCCAGCACACAACTTGGCCCTGGTGATTAATGAATTAACGACCAATACGGTGAAGCATGCTTTTCCAGAAAAAGAGTCTATTCAAATTCAGATAACATTCGAACAAGCCAGTGACAATTTCGTTACCGTTTGTTTTCAGGATGATGGTCCAGGATATCCCGAAGAAGTTGTTGTCGGTGATTTGAGCCAAGTCAATATTGGCATGGAAATAATTCAGGGTATCATAACACATACTCTTCAAGGCGAAGTGAAATTTAGCAATGACAATGGCGCGGTTACCACATTTTCTTTTAAAAACTTTTCAAAAGGGTAAAAAATGACTTCGCAAAATAGCATAAAAGTAGTTGTGGCCGAAGATGATTTCCTGGTTAGGAAAATGATTATCAAGGCAATCGAAAGTATCGGCTTAGAAATTGTTGGTTTAGCTGCCAACGGTGCTGAGGCAATAGAAATGGTTACTTCATTGAAGCCGGATGTCGTGCTCATGGATATACAAATGCCATCAGTTGATGGACTGGAAGCCACCCGCCAAATTCAGAAAAGTTGCCCGGTTCCTGTTGTTATCCTTACTGCACACGAAACTCAAGATTTAGTCACCAAGGCAAGTGAAGTTGGCGCTGGCGCCTATCTTGTTAAACCTCCTAGTGCTCAGGATATAGAACGAAGTATCACCATTGCCATGGCGCGTCATGAAGATTTAATGAAATTGCGCGAATTATATCAAAAAGTTGAGTCTCAAAATAAAGAACTTGAGAGGGCTCTGGCAGAAAACAAGATTTTACAGGGCATAATCCCAATTTGTATGTTTTGTAAACAAATAAGAGACGGTGAAGGTTATTGGAATCAAGTTGAAAAATATATAAGTGAGCATTCTGATGCTAAGTTTAGCCACAGCATTTGCGAAAAATGTATAAAGAAACATTACCCAGAAATAGAAATAAAAAAATGACTATTAGGCCTAACTGGTTTAATTATAAGTGCTCCACTTAACCTCGTGACCAAAAACATTTTCTTTTTATGACTATGGAACAAAAAAAATGTCTCATTGTTGACGATGAGGACCTAATACTACAATTACTTTCTACTTTTTTAAGGTTAGAAGGCTACATTTGCACTACTGCAACAAGCGGGGAAGCCGCCCTCGATATGCTAAATTCTGAACCATTTGATATTATGATAACAGACGTTGCAATGCACGCGATGAACGGCATTGAACTGACCAAAAAAGCGAAAGATTTGTATTTTGACATGCCCATCATAATTATGACGGGTTTTTTGGATGAATATACTTACGATGGAGCTATTGAAGCAGGGGCTTCAGATTTTCTAAAAAAACCATTTACTCCAAAAGAAATGCTAACTCGCATCACCAGAGTCATGAGAGACGCTAATATTGTTGCATCATTAAAGCATAAAGGAAAAATAACTGAGGCAATAAGCACCGAAATGATTGCTGGACTAGAAGAAGAATCTCAGGAGAAAATTGAGGAGTTGGAGAAAGAAGTAAAAAATCTTAAGGAGCAATTATCTAGTCGACACTGAAGAGAAAAATTTGCAATCCCTGTCAAAAAAAATCCATCCTTTTTTGTTCCTAGTGTCCTTTCTTCGTAGCCTATTTTTGCAAATGACATGATATTGCGCGCACGGGGGCTACATTACATTACTGTGAGTCTTCAAAAGTTGAAGTGGGGCGGAATTATATATTATATGACCTCATGAACAGATTGATTGGAAGAGGGTTACCGATAAGTCACTGGTAACAAAAAAAAGCACCTAGCTCAAAAAGAGTTAAGTGCTTGATTATATTGGTACACCAGGCAGGATTCGAACCTGCGACCCTCGGATTCGTAGTCCGATACTCTATCCAGCTGAGCTACTGGTGCATACCTATTTGTTGGAAATAAGAATAAAAGCATATACTCTATATGCTTTTATTCTTCAATATGTTTGTTTAGTTTCCGGAAATCATACCCCGCAGGTTCCTGGAAAACACGTAGGCCAAATTCCGGTAAAACAGCCAGAATATGGTCGAAAATGTCAGCTTGTATATCTTCGTAATTGGCCCATGCCTGATCATTACTGAATACATAAATTTCCAGGGGAAGGCCGGTGGATGTCGGAGTCAGTTGTCTTACCAGGAAAGTCATGTTTTTGTGGATCTTCGGGTTGTTGCGCAGATAAGCTTTTATGTAGGTGCGGAAAATCCCGATGTTTGTCTGTCGCCGCCCATTGGAAACCATCGACGAGTCAAAATTGAATTTCTGGTTATGGGTTGTGATCTCTTCCTGTTTCTTCTTCGGATAATCCTCCAGGATTGAGAACTGACTTAGCTTCTCAAGCATCTCATCCGTGCAGAATTTTATTGAATTCATGTCAATAGAAATAGCTCGTTTTATGCGGCGTCCGCCCGATTCACTCATTCCCCGCCAATTTTTGAAGGAGTTTGACACCATAGCGTAGGTGGGGATGGTGGTAATTGTCTTGTCCCAGTTTTGAACCTTGACGGTATGGATTGTCACATCGATAACGTCTCCATCCGCACCATATTTGGGCATCTCTATCCAGTCGCCGACTCGGACCATTTTTAAGTTTAAAAGTTGGATGCTGGCCACAAAGCCGAGAATAGTATCTTTGAAAATGAGAAGAAGAACTGCGGTAAGGCCACCTAGGACACTTAAGATTCCCAAGGGTGATTTGTTGGTCAGGATAGCTATGGTAAGGATGCAGGCAAAGATATAAAAAACTATTTTGATAATACTGAGATAAGCACCTATGGGGCGCTCTTTTGCCATTTTATGGAAAGAGTATATATCCTCGGTGATGAGAAGGGCGGCGTCAAGGATCCTGACTGTTGTCAGGACTAATAATGTCAGGGCTATCCGTTTGATTATTTCACTTGTGGCAGGTTGTTCTGCAAAAAACAGATCGGCTGCAACATAGATAAAAACAATGGGAACCAGGCGGGCCAGAAAAGGAAATAATTTTCTATGTACGAATACATCGTCCCACTTGTATTTGGTTTTCATCATCGCTTTTTCGAGTAGCGGCACAATGAAATACTTGGCTATCCAATAGGAGATGACGGCCAGTATCATTATGGCCATTATTGCGATAGTGGTGCTGGCTGGACTTATGAATTCAGGGGGCACACCTTGGTTTTGGAGGAGAGTTTGTATGGGTGGATACATGATTTATTCCTGCCGGAAGAGGTGAACTTCTCATTATGTGAGGGCAAATCGCCAAATTTCTTATTTGACCATTTTGCCGATACCTTAATAAAAGTCAAGATCTATCGGTAAGATAGGTGGAGAAGCCAGGAATTATACTATGATGCGTGGGCTGAGTTGACTGCCTCGCCTGGGATCCGGATGGTGTATAGGGCAGCGGCAGTAATGGCGCTGTTTATAATGTTTACAGCTGAAAAGGCGACGTAAGTACGTAGATCTACGTAGTTTCAAATTGTTCTTGACAGGCAGAAGTCTGCGCGTTAATTATGCATTTTTTTCTAAATGGGCAGATTTTTTAGTACTTATAAATTTATTTCTTATCTCTTTGACAAGAATTTATTTAGTTAAGGTACATCTCACCCCCCCCAGGGGGTAGTTTTGGCCCTGTTTTCTTCGAGGCCTACCGATATCAGAAGTTTTTCTGCCGGTTGGTTTCAACTCTTTATCCCTGATTTATTTTTGCTTTTTAATTTGCCCTCTGGAGTTTTATGTTCCAGTTGGGCTGTTTTGTTTTTTGTACTTTGTTTACCAGTGTTCAAGGTGGTTCCTTTAAACAGTCTTATATTGTTGAACATTTATTCACACTATTAATTTTACGTAGAGGAGTAGATATGATTTTCAAGGTTTTTCCGTTTTTGCTGTGGTTTAAGGGGTATAAAGGGGAGGATTTCAAACTTGACCTGGTGGCCGGAATCACGGTCGCCATGGTTCTTATCCCGCAATCCATGGCCTACGCACAGCTTGCTGGTCTTCCTGCCTATTATGGACTGTACGCAGCGTTTCTGCCGCCCATGATTGCGGCACTATTTGGTTCCAGTCGTCAGCTGGGCACCGGTCCGGTGGCCGTTGTTTCCCTGATGTCAGCTGCCTCCCTTGAGCCGCTAGCTACCGCAGGTTCTCCGGAATTTATTGCCTACGCCATTGTTTTGGCTCTGGTTGTTGGTATTTTCCAGTTCTCCCTGGGCGTTCTGCGATTGGGTATGGTAGTAAACTTCCTTTCCCATCCGGTCATCAACGGTTTTACCAATGCCGCAGCTATAATTATTGCCTCTTCTCAATTCTCCAAGTTTTTCGGTGTTTATGTGGACAAGGCACCGCATCATTATGAAACCATGATGCGAGTTGCATCTGCTGCAGTGGATTACACCCACATGCCAACGCTTATCTATGCATGTTCTGCGGTAGCCATTATGTTTATCTTAAAAAAGATTAATCCAAGAATTCCGAATGTTCTTGTCGCCGTTCTCATCACGACAGTGATCTCCTATTTCACCGCATTTAACAATGATGCTTCAGTCGCGGTTACTGCAATCCAAGCACCTGGTATTGAAACTACAATTCATGAATTTAACGAGGCCACCGCACTTATTGAAACTCGTGGTCAGGCCCGTGCTGATCTGGGTAACGAGGCTGATGAATTGAAAAAGGCCGATTCCCAAACAGGTCATGGTGGTAAATCTATAGAGACCATTAAACTTTTGAGCGAAATTGACATTCTGACCAACCAGATGGATCATGCCAAAGAGGAGTCACATCTTCTTCGTAAAGAGCTCAGACACATGAAGTTTGAAGCCGTAAAAGATGGCGAGAACTATACCTTTTATCCCAAGGATGGTATTCCTCCAGGTGTTAGCACCGATGGCAACACTTGGCGTTTGAAAGTGAAAAATTCACCTCTTGATTCCTCCAAACTTACCATGATGGGCGGGGGAGCAATTGTCGGAAAGATTCCAGAGGGCTTACCAACTTTTACAATACCTGAACTTACGGTTAAAAGTTTCTTCAAACTATTGCCTACTGCAATCATCATCTCGCTCCTTGGTTTCATGGAGGCCATTGCCATTGCCAAGGCCATGGCCGCCAAGACCGGACAAAAAATCGATGCCAACCAGGAGTTGATTGGTCAGGGACTTGCAAATATTTGCGGATCCATTGGCTCCAGTTATGCGGTATCCGGGTCATTCTCCCGTTCTGCGGTCAACTTGGCAGCAGGTGCTGTTTCGGGTATCTCTTCTGTTGTTACCTCTATAATGGTAGTTGTCACACTACTCTTCTTTACCCCGCTGCTCTATCATCTCCCCCAGGCCACTTTGGCTGCGGTTATCATGATGGCGGTTATCGGTCTTGTTAATATTAAGGGGTTTGTTCACGCCTGGCACGCCCAGAAGTATGACGGTATCATCTCTGTGCTCAGTTTTCTAGTTACCCTCTATTTTGCCCCACATCTTGACAAGGGTATCATGGTTGGTTTTATCCTGTCCATGGGCGTATTCCTCTACAAATCCATGCGACCGGTAGTTGCTAGCCTCTCAATGAATGAGGATAATGTACTTAAAAGTTCTGAGCATTATCGACTTAAAGGGTGCCGACACATCTCAGTTGTTCGTTTTGACGGAGCCCTGTTCTTTGCTAATGCGAGCTATCTGGATGAACAGGTCGCAAAATTTCGGACCGAACAGCCAGATCTTCGATATATCCTTCTTGATGCCAAAGGTATCAACGACATGGATGCTTCTGGTGAAGAGGCATTGGCTATGATCGTCGATCGCCTTCGGGCTGCAAAGCTGGGTTTTGCCATGTGTGGTGTCAAAGGACAGGTTATGGCGGTTATGGAGCGTACCCATCTGGTTGATAAAATTGGACTTGAAAATATCTATGCAGGGACGAAAGAGGCGGTAAGCGTTCTCATCGATAAGGTCCATGAAGATAGCAATCTTCCTGTAGATGGATGCAAATCCTGTCCATTGACAAAGTACATCCCGGCTTCTTGATGAACCGATAATTAGTAGTTGTTTTTGCTCTATCAAAGGGGGTCCAAAATCTTAATTTTTGGACCCCCTTTCTGTTTGTTGGGCAATGCAGGAAAAATATTTTTATGATATAATATCTCTGGTTTTAGCAGATTAAAAGAAGTCATGCTGGAATATTTACACAAGATACTTATCCAGTTTGTTTGGATTAGGAGAAGAGTTGAATGGCTGACGATATACTGCTGGAGAGCGGTACCAATGAAGTTGAAATTCTGGAATTTTTTGTTCAGGGCCAAGGCATGGGGATTAATGTAGCCAAAATTTCTCAAATCATTCCTTTTAACCCCTCCGAACTTACCAAAATTCCAGATGAGTCTCCCGCTATTTTAGGTAGTCTCTTGTGGCAGGGAAAAACGATATCACTTATTGATTTAAATGAGAGTTTAAAAAGGAAGTCTAAAAGTACAGAAACGTGTGAACAGAAAATAGTTCTGGTTACGGAATTTAATAATGTTGTTAATGGTTTTTTGTGTGATGGCGTCAATAGAATTCACAGAATCGGCTGGGACAGCCTTGATCCTCTGAGTGGTTTTCTTGAAAAACATTCCTCAATGGTGACTGGTTCAGTCCATCTGGAAGGCCGTGATATTTTAATGGTCGATTTTGAGTATATTATTTCCGAACTCTACCCCGAGACCAGAATGGGTTTTGGGGATGGCCATGAGGATCAAAGTGAGATCATGCCGAGTCGAGAAAAGATGAAAATTGTTTTTGCAGAGGACTCGCCTTTTATCCGGACAACCATAATTGACCTTTTAAAAAAGGCAGGATATTCTAAAATATCAAGCCATGAGAATGGTGAAGATGCATTGCGCTATATTCAGGGCGCGACAAGGAAAGCAAAGGAGGCAGGTCGAGACATTTCAGAATATCTGAATCTGGTTGTCAGTGATATTGAAATGCCGCAAATGGACGGTCTCACTCTCTGTAAAAATATCAAAGCTGGGCTTGGTTTAAAAAAGGTTCCTGTCATAATTTTCAGCTCCCTGATAAACGAACAGATGATCCAGAAATGTAGAGAGGTTGAGGCCAACGGCTATACCACGAAGCCTCAAATTAATGAACTCGTAAGACTTCTAGACGAAAATCTTGGCGTCGGGGCATATTCTTCACAGGTTAACTAGTTCCTGATTAGTAACAACTTTTCTGGATTCCGGCTCAAAACATGCCGGAAAGACGGTAAAAACACCTAAGTCGTCATCCCTGAATGCCTTTATCAGGGATCCATGTTACGGCTAAAATAGAGGCCGGGTCCGCCCGGTTGGTACGCTGAATAGTTACATTGTTACTTGAATTCTAGGATGACAGGACAGTGGTCAGAACCCTTGATATCTGACATAATGTCCGCTTCAAGAACCCTTTTGTTGCTTTTGGGGTCCACCATAAAGTAGTCGATTCTCCAGCCTATGTTCCGCTCTCTTGCATTAAATTTATAGCTCCACCAGGTGTATTGTTCCGGTTCCTGGTGAAATTTCCGGAAGGTGTCGATGTAGCCTGCCGCAATGAACTGGTCCATCCAGGCACGCTCCTCGGGGGTAAAACCTGGGTTTTTCTGGTTTGTTTTCGGGTTTTTCAGGTCAATAGGTTTGTGGGCAACATTAAAGTCGCCGCAGATGACTACTGACTTTTTCCTTGCCAGAAACTCGGCATGGGTGTGCAGGGCTTGGTTGAAACGCAGTTTGTAGTCAAGTCGTGCAAGGCCATGCTGGGCATTGGGAAAGTAGGTGTTGATAAAATAAAAGTCGTCAAATTCAAGGGTGAGAACCCGGCCTTCCTGATCCATTTCTTCCAAGCTAAGCCCCTCTATAACTTTCAACGGTTTTTGTCTCGTATAGACAGCCAGGCCGGAATATCCTTTCCGTGCCGCACTATGCCAATATGATTCGTATCCATTAATATTTTTGAGTTCCTCTGAAAGCTGGCCCGGTTGGGCTTTGGTTTCTTGTAGGGCAAAAATATCTGGACTTAGCTTTTTGACAATTTCAATAAACCCCTTTTTCTCAACTGCACGGATACCATTTACATTCCAGGAAATAAACGTCTTCCTGTCCGTTTTTCCTTGTGCCTTCTGGTCCTTTGGCCTCCGCCTTGGGATAACACCGGTTTGGGGGCAAAGTTTGCTGATCGGGCAAACATCGCAGTGGGGTGCCACGGGGCGGCAAAGCCCTTGGCCAAATGCTACAATAATGGAATTTATCTCAAGCCAATATTTTTTGGGAAGTTTTTCGCGCAGGACCATTTCCGTTTCAAGGGGTGTTTTCGTTTGAACGTATCCCCAAATGTTCATAATTCTATGGACATGTGTGTCCACGCAAATGGCCTCTTTTTTGAATGCGACTGCCAGGACAAGGTTGGCAGTTTTTCTGCCGACACCAGGCAGTTTTAGTAAGGATTCTAAATCCTGGGGCACGATAGAGTTAAATGGTTCAAGTGCTTCAGGGAGTTTTGTTAGATAGCCCGCTTTTGCTTTATAAAAACCGACAGGATAAATTAGTTTTTGGATTGTGTTTTCTGAAAGTTTTTTTAACCCTTCAAGGTCCGGTGCTTCCGCAAAGAGCCTGGCCGATGCCTTGGCTGTTGTTTCGTCTTTTGTGCGCGCTGAAAGTATGGTGGCCACAAGAACCTTAAACGGATCTTCGCTTTGCACGGCTATAAGATCAACGACAGGTACGGCGTAATTTTTGACCTCGTGGGCAATTGTTGTAATGAATTTGTCGATATTAATTTTCATGGTTATTTAGAGCCTTAGCGCTGAATTTCTGCCATAAAAAACACGAGATGCTAAAAAGTATTTTGAAATAAACATGTTACACTCTACTGTTAAGGCACTTATTTCCGGTTTATGCGGATTAGATTTAGAAGGTGAAGGTGTGAGGTAATTATTCAGCGTAGGCTGGAAATTACCTTTAACTCCAAGCTGTAACTGTTCAGCTGCACTCCGTCTTCGCCCATTTCGGAGTCTACGCTTACCTGGTCTTCTCGAATAGCACAAGTATGCTTCGAAGCCCTAAATGAACGAATATGAAGCACATCTGAACAGTTACGGTGTGAGAAACAATTAAGTTGCCGGAGGGTATACGGTTATTAATGTTTTATCACATTTGCTGGCTACGGCGTGCGCCAGGGAGCCGAAAAACAGTCTTTGGAAACCGTGCATTCTAGGTGCCGCCATAATCACCAGGTCATGGTTTTCGGCCTCATCGGTGATTGTTTCTTGTCTGGCATCTGTCGCAATGGCTCTGCACTGGATAACTTTACAGGAAATTTCCTGCTCGGCCCATCTTTGTAAGTTCTTTTCGGCCTTGAGGATGGCTGTTTCTGTTTCGTAAGAAGGCAAGAGTTGCAGTAAGGTTATTTGATGCTGTCCTGCTATGGCCAAGGCCCCCACAGCATCTTTTACCGAGTGCAGTTCATGTATGTTTATCACCGGGACGAGGATGCGCTCTGTATGCAAGATGCCGGTGAATTTAATGACTATGGTGGGGCAGGGAGCCTGGCTGGCTACTTCACCAATTACCTTTTGAAAAACTGCAGGTGTCATTTTCTGACAATGACCAAGAACAATACCACGGGCACGATTCTGCCTGGCAGTCGCCAAGATACCTAAGGCTGTGTCGTCGCTCTGTTGGGTGACCGTATATAACTCCATACCCATGGTCGCCGTTTCAGTTTTGGCCGTCATTATAATGTCTATATCCTTTTTATCCGGGGCCCCGGGCTTATTGTCCTCGGCGGAAACGATCCTGACCGCCATAGGGTAGGCACCATAATAATTTGCAAAAATGGCAGCCATGCGTGCAAGAGCCCTGGTTGTGGCAATGTGGTTAGCACCAAATATGACTACCCCATCCTGGGTATATGGCGGCACAAGTTTTTTCCAGGTCCAGGGGACCATGGGTACCCCTGTCGGTGCAGGTGAGCTCTCCTGATTGTCAAGAGAAAGGGCAGCAAGGTCATTATTCTTGCTTGGAACAGGAATCTCTTTAGCCAAAGAAACGGCCTGTTTGGCAAGGATTGGACCAAGAAGTTCAGATAAAACCACACCTGACAGTACAACTGGAGTAATGATACTGGCAAAATCTCTTAAGGCCTCATCATTGCTGATTAAAAATATAAGCCCTATGGCAACGCCAGCCTGGGGGACAAGGGCCATGCCAAGATACCTTTCTACGGCTTGAGGGGAAGCCGTAAGTTTTGCTCCGACCCCGGCCCCGGCAATCTTACCGATGGCTCTGCAAAGAAAGTATGTAAAGCCAAGTACCCCTGTCACCGCTAAAGTTTTAAGGTCGAGGTGAATTCCGGCTATGGTGAAAAAAAGGACATAAATAGGAGGTTCAAAAGAGTTTAAGGCCCTGAATAATCTGAGGTCCCGATGGTCTCTGTTGACTATAGTGAAACCTGCGGCCATTCCTGCAAGAAGGGGAGAAAAATTAAAAAAATGAGCCACTTCCCCGCATAAAAGGAGAATGGCTAGCCCTGCGGTGAGCATTTCACCCTGGTTTTTAAGCTTGCTGTTAACGAAATCAATAGTCAGACCTGCTGTTATACCCAAGACAAGTGAGCCGCCTATCTCCATAAGGCTGGCTGCAATCGCCGTTGTTATGGAACCATTGCCAGCGGCCATGAGGTGGTGGGCAATGGAAACAGCAACGCCAAACATCATAATGGCTAGGCCGTTGTCTATGGCCACCACTGCCATGAGAGTTGTAGTAAGGGGGCCAACAGCTCGTAGTTCACGGATTACGTGCAAGGTGGTTGCAGGGGCAGTGGCTACGGAAACTGCTCCTAGAAGGAGTGCCAGCACTGCATATTCTGTGATCTGCCATGACGACAGTCCTACTTTACTTAATTGGGCAACCAGAAATGCCCCGATGAAGACCAGGATAAAGGCACCAAATATCTCACCTAAGCCAATTATGCCCACACTTTTTGCGGTTGATTTTAAGCGCTTAATCTCTAAATGTTCGCCAATGCCAAAGGATATGAGCATAAGGGCTATCTGGGTAAAATGATTAAGCTGGTGTCCCACTGTTTCTGCCGGGACTAAATGAAAACCAGAGGGTCCCATAAGCAGACCGGCGAATATATATCCGGTTACCGAGGGGAGTTTTATTAGGTTTCCGGCCTTGGCTGCAAGGAAACCAATGCTAAGGAGAAGGGCAAGAGAGAGAGTTATATTGAGTTGATCCATTACTATGATTGTAAACTGCAAGGAGAGAATGTCAAAGAGCAATTAATCTTTTTTTTTGGCTTCTCTTTCAAGAGTGAAAAATATTTTGACAAACTATATTATTTTTATTCATTATACGATAGACTAAGCGATATTGAACCTAAAACATTGACTTGATTGGATCTCAAGAGAGTCTCCCCTGTTTTCGAAGGTCTCGCAGGTGCCCGCTGGAAATACCCTTGGGTGCTCGCTATCCGAAGGTCTCGCAGGCTCGCTATCTGTACTTTCATAAATGGATAAAGATTGATTAACGGCAATCGTCAGCCGAACCTTGGTGTTATATTTAATGAACAATAAGCAATTTGATATGCCTTCATATTGTGCCAACTTGGAAACCCACCTGGGTGGTCAGGAGGGCAAGGCTAAACCTTTCTGGACAGCATTGTCTTTTGCTGTGAATGCCCATTCCGGTCAAAAGAGAAAGTCCGGTGAGGCCTATGTCAGCCATCCGTGTGAGGTTGCACGGATTCTGGTGGAAGAATTTGGGGTTGATGATCCCGAGACTTTGGCCGCTGCCATTCTTCACGACACGGTTGAAGATGTCCCTGAAGTGACCAACGAAGTGATAGGAGAGGTTTTTGGCCGGGATGTAGAGGCAATTGTTGACGGCTGTACAAAGGTAGCTAATTTTTCAGGAAACAGAAAACAGTTCTACTCGATGGTCCACAAAAAGCTTTTTTCGGGTGCGGCCAACAAGGTTGAGGTTATGCTGATTAAGCTTGCGGACCGCCTCCATAACCTAAGAACTATGGGCTCCATGCCTAAGCATAAACGCCAGAAAATAGCGGATGAAACCTTGACGGTCTACGCACCCATGGCCAAGGTCATGGGTTTGTTTGAACTTAAGCGTGAACTGTATGATCTTGCCCTGGTCAATAAATTTCCCCGTCAAAGTCAGAAAATTCTGAGCCAGATCAAAAAACTTGAGGAGTCTGAAGAGGTTCAGCAAATCAGGGAGAAAATCCAGGGCGGGCTTGAACAGGCCTGGATTACTGCCGACATTTATATGGTTCCTAAAGGGTTATCATCTTATTATGACTATGAGCACAGGGTTCTTTTAAAAGAGACTGAAACCCCGATGGAGATCATCATCTCAAGTAGAGATGTACAGTCCTGCTATCGGACTATGGGGGTTATAAATCTGCTTTTTCCTCCTATACCTAGAACCATTCGTGATTTTATTGCCAACCCGAAGCCCACCGGCTACCAGAGCCTGCATGCCAGGGCCAACATTAAGGGCGAAACCTTCCTCTTTAAATTCAGGACGGATCAGATGTATCAGGTGGGGCGGACAGGGATTGTCCGAATGTGGCTTGAGCATCGGAAAGTGCCAACGGAGTTTGAAAAAGAGATTCAGGAGATGTTTGGTATTCTGGGCAGTGAAGATTCTAGTTCTTACCGAGACATTATCGCGGCCAGCGGTAAGAAGGAAATTTACACCTTTACCCCTCGGGGTGATCGTATCTGCCTGCCAAAACAGAGTACCGTTCTTGATTTTGCCTTTAAAGTTCACACCGAGGTTGGCAGAAGGTGCTATGCTGCTTTGGTTGGCAGTCAAAAGGTGGAACTTCAGCACATTCTTTCCGATGGCGACCGGGTCACCATCAAGACCCAGGACAGTCTGGTGCGGTTTGAGCAGGAAATGCAGGACCTTTGTCAGTCTGCCAAGGCGAGATCTGAGTTGGGTAAAATATTTAGCTTCAGAAGGCGGGTGTTGGCCCAGAAAATTGGTGAATCTCTGATCAAGCAGGAGCTGAAGCATTACGGCATTCCGCTGGAGGTTATGGAAAGGGTTGAGTTTGAGGATGTGTTAGAAGAGTTGGAACTCGATGACTCGTCCCATTTAGCCAGGCAGATTGGTGATGGGCGGCTCAATTTGAAGCAGTTGATTAAAGATATCAGGGAAAAGGTGTGCCCTGAACTACTAACTATGCACCCACCGACCGGGGCCTTGAATCGATTTTTTCTGGACAGCCTTGATCCAGTCTGTATTAAGTTTTCCCAATGTTGTGACCCAAATCCCACGGAGAAGGCTCTGATGGGTCTTTTGAGTGAGCGTGGTTTGTCTGTTCATAAAAAAGAGTGCCACAAGTTGAAGTCTCTTGCTCTGCAAAGGGAGGATGTGGTGGAGCTCCGGTGGAAATTGAAGGAGACTCGGGTGCGAAAACCCCAGACCCTCATTATTACCCAGGGAGACAGTCGCAACCGGATTTTTATGCTTGTGGGAGTGGCACCGGAAGAGATGCAGGTCCAGGATGTTATTGCCTTGTCATACCTGCAAAACGGTAAGACCGCCTGGGAAATCAATTTTGAGGTACGTACCCTGAACGACCTGAAAAAGACATTGGCCCATTTCAATAAAGCGGGGGTGTCGCTAGAGTTTGTTTTGGAGCAGTGAGTAAGTTATTTTTTGGCTTTGTGGAGCTGCAATATCTTTTGGGCAATTTCTTTGGTCTTAAAGGGTTTGACAATATAGCCCTGGATGCCGAGTTGAGCGCAGGCAATAATATTGTCTTTGTCTGATGTTGAGGTTACCATGATGATTGTTGTTTTTTTACCTGCCTCTGAGGCTCGTATCGTTTTTAGTGCCTGGTAGCCGTTGACAATGGGCATGTTTAAATCGAGAAGAATGATGTCAGGTTGCCATTTTTCAAAAATGGAGACTGCCTCTGCGCCATTGGCAACTATTTTAGATGTGCAGATATTTTCAGGGAGTCCTTTGGTGTAGAGGGCCTGGGTGACTTTGTCATCTTCTGCGATAAGGATTTTGGGGAGTATCATGGGCTATTGTTTCTTGTTGAGTTTTAGTGCCTTAGCGCTGAATTTCCACCACTCAGTTCAGTACCCCCTCGGAGTCTGACGCTTACCTGTGGGGTGTTAGGTAAAGTGATTATGTGGTGTCGGAGCACTATATGGATAATTAACCCACATAAGTTTGAAATATTGTTAAATGATAATATCAATTTGTGAAAAAATAGAAAGTAATTTTAATGAAAATATCACATATCCCGAGCGTGAGTAGCAGTGAGGAAAACGTGGATGAAGGCAATAACACCCTATGAAATTGTTCAGCTGGTTTAGGTCGGTTTTTGTTCTTATTTATGCTTTGCTATCACTTTTGCTGGTTTGTTTACTTGTCTTGTTTTTAGTCTTTTGCTGCCGGATGCCGCCCTCAAAAATGAGATCTATTTCTCGCCGCTGGGGCCAGCTTCTTGCCCAATGCGCTGGCGTCAAAGTTACCGTGGAGGGAGCTGGAAATCTTCCAAAAGGGGCGCATTATATTTTTGCGGTAAATCACCAAAGTCAATTTGATATTCCTGTCCTGGCTGGGTTTCTTAATGAAGATTTTTGCTGGATGGCTAAAAAAGAACTGTTTCAAATCCCAATTTTTGGGAGGGCAATGCTTGCGACCGGATTTATTCCTGTGGACAGAAGTCATGGGCGGCAGGCAATGCAAAGCCTCGTGGAGGCAGCCAAAAGGATAGCTGCCGGCACCTCGGTTATCATTTTTCCTGAAGGAACCAGAAGCCGAGATGGTCAATTACAGAATTTCAAAAGCGGTGCCATGCTGTTGGCTATCAAGGCTGGCGTTCCTTTGGTGCCAGTTGCTATTGTCGGTACCCATAAAATATTACCTAAGGGACAACTCCTTGTGCAAGCGGGGGAGGTTTTAGTTCGGGTCGGAGAGCCTATAGACATAAAATCATATGGGACTAAACAGAAAAAGGAATTGGCCGAAAGGTTGAAAAGGGAGGTTGCGCTTCTTATGGCGCAAGAGGCCCGAGAATAACGTAAGCGCTCCATGAACACCCCGATGTGCGTGATCGAACCCCGTGATATACGGGGGGTATAATCGCGTGGCTCGATCACGCACATCGGGGTGCCCCTGAAACGCTTACGGACTCGGGGTTATGCAATCTTGGGTGGTAAATATTCGACTAGCACTGGAAAACAACAATAACCAACAAAATGTAAATGTTTGACAATGCTTCAGATGTGTTCGATCAGGTTGGCGAAGCGTAGTAGCTCTACGTGAGTCAGCCTGATCGGGCGCAGCTGGAGTGTTGCCGAATATTTACCTTGGGTGTACTTAATTGATCTCTAACCCCACAACAGACACGGGAGGAAATTATGCGAATCAAGAGACTTAAATTGCTCGGAACCTTCATTGTTTTTATCGTATTGTTTCTGCTGAATGCCCAAGCTGGCTTGGCCGAGGAACTGTTGGGCGGGGTCGCTTTTACCGGAGAGAGAGAAGGTGTTTGTGTCCTCATCGAGGGGGACTTTGCGGAAAGCATCTATTTCAAACTTGATACGTGTGACGAAAACCTTGTGGTTAAACAAGAGTTCAAAGACAGAACCCCATTCACTCTTGTTGTGCCAAAAGGTGAGCATCGTTTGGTCATTATGAAAGAGGGCCACAAGGTTATATCAGAAAAGATAGAAGTTGAGCCTGGGAAAACCCTCTACTTTAAATTGCCTGAGGAGTTTAACAAGAAATGAAAAAGGAGTGTGAATTTTGTGCCGGGTCTGGTCAGTTGACGCATTTTCAAGGCGTAAGCAGATTTTTACTGTCGTGGGAGGAATGCCCCGAATGCGGAGGCCTAGGTTTTGAAATTGTTGAGGATGAAAAGATTGAGCAGCATAAGAAAAAGACCCCCAAGGCAACCTCTAAAGAGTGATATGGGTTTTCGAGATGCTTTTCGAATGTTTTCAGGGAACCTTTTGCTTGAACCATGTTCCTAGCTCTTTTAAGTTATTGTGGCTTTCCTGGATTTGCAGGAGGTCGAGGCTTTCCCTGATGTTTGCTATGGCCTGACCTAAGGCCTGCTCTTCTGAAATATCTTGCTGTACCGTATCAATGCCGTTGTCCTTTATAATGGCTGCGAGAGTTCTGTTCTTTTCAATTAGAGAGGTGGTTTTTTCGTGGATCATATTCATGGCGTTGGTGATTATCTTTATGTGCTTTGAGTATGATTTATCAAGTTTATCCGCCATATGGAGAGTCAGGAGGTTGTAAAAAGACTCGCCGATCTCAGGGCTCTTTTCGGTTATTGCCCAGTCCACTTCAATTGCGGTAGCCCCTTTTTCTCCGGCTATAACGTCATTTTTTCTTGGTGCTCCACGCAAAACACCAAGTTCTCCAAGGCACTCGCCCTTTTTTGATTTATGGATAACTTTGGCATGGCCTTTGATAAGAGAAATCACATTGGCGCTGCCTTTGATTATCCAAAAAATCATCTGGTCGAATTTGCCCTCGGAAATAATCGTTTCTCCCGGCCTAAACTCTTTTAATTCAATATGGGCAATGCCGTCTTTACCTGCCAGTTTGGTCAGGATAGGCCACAACGATCTATCTGTGAATGCAGACTCGAAATAGGGGATTTGCCTCAACAAAGTTGGATCAATGGGATTGTTTGCTTTGGCAAATGGTGCAAGTTTTGTGAGCAGGGATGGCATGGTAATGATAAATGTAAATGTTTGGTAACTATTCAGCTGCACTCCATCTTCGCCCATTTCGGAGTCTCGCATACTCGCTTACCTGGTCTTCTCGAATAGCACAAGTATGCTTCGAAGCCCTAGGTAAGCGAGGAACGAGACTCCGAATGAACGAGGTAAGCGTAGACT